>CAVVHK010000086.1:0-96011 GCA_963747865.1 uncultured delta proteobacterium
CCCCGATGGCTTTCGCAGGCGATGATAGATCTCGATCCCGGCGAAACGGCGCGCTTCGAGTAATTGAGGGCCGGCAAAGCGCCGGTGATTGCGCTTGACTCTCGTTTGGAAAAGTCTTAACCTGAGCCATAATCAGAAAGATGTGGTAATTGTAGGACATTACGGAGCGCGAAATGACACTCAATCGATGGGACCCCTTAAAAGACTTGCTCAATTTTCAGGACAGGATGCACAGGGCGGTGACATCCAGTTGTGGCGAAGGATTGCTCAAGCGGTCAGCGTGTTGGTGTCCCGTAGTGGATATTCTGGAGACTCCGGAGGCTTTTGTTTTTAGGGCTGATTTGCCAGGTGTGGGCCGCGAGAATATCAACATAGAAGTTCGCGGGAACAGGCTGAAGATCTCGGGTGAACGCCGTCATCCTGCTCAGGACAGCATGGCCACTTATCACAGTTGCGAACGCGTCTACGGTTTTTTCGAGCGGACCTTTAATCTTCCGAGATTGATTGATGTTGATAGGGCTCAAGCCAATTATGACGATGGCATTCTGGAAGTAATCGTTCCTAAGGCTCAGGAAGAGCAGGAGAGAAGCATTAAGGTGATGCGCCCTCAATAGCTTATGTCAAAATTGGCTTTCATTTGTGAAGGCGCGCCCGGGGCGGACCTCTGTTATCCGCAAAGCGCAGCGGTGAGAGTCGTCTGGATTATCAGGGACGGAAGTTGACGAATGATGAAGCAGGATCCTTATAAAGTGCTGGGCGTGGGAAAATCCGCGACTGACGACGAGATAAAGAAAGCTTTTCGCAGATTAGCCAAACAGCATCATCCGGACCGCAACAACAACAGCAAATTTGCTGAGGCACGATTCAAGGAGATTTCAGAAGCCTACGAAATTCTTGGCGATCAGGAAAAGAGGCGCAATTTTGACACCTATGGGCCTGAGGGAGACGGGCACAACTTCGGCGCCTACGGTTTCTCCCGGGAAAATCCGTTCAATGCACAGGGACCTTCAGGCCGTAATTTTAACTTCGGGAACTACGGTAATGGCGGGTTCGGCATGTTTGACGATGTTTTTTCGGAGTTTTTCAGGACAGAGGGGCGTCGCAATAGTAGAAGAAACGTGCCGAGAAAAGGCGACAATTTGGAATACGACCTCTCCATCGAGTTCGAGCAGGCCTATTTCGGCGTTTCCGCTGATGTAAGAGTTCTTGACCGGCGGATAACTGTTCGTATTCCACCGGGGGTGGACACCGGATCGGTAGTCAGGGTTCCGGGTCAAGGAGCCCCTGGGTCGAGAGGCGGGGAATCCGGAGATCTTTTCATAAACATAGCCGTGGCTCAGCATCGCATCTTCCGCAGAGACGGGCTGGACATTCACCTGGAAGTCCCTATTTCCCTAAAGGAAGCAATCCTGGGCGCAAGAGTGGAAGCGCCTGGCCCCGAAGGTCGATTGGCGCTCAAAGTGCCGGCGGGGACACAATCGGGGACTAGTTTCAGATTCAGGGGCAAGGGGTTCCCTTCTCTGAAGAATGACCGCCGAGGTGATTTCTTTATCTCGACGCGTATAGTGATCCCGGACAAGGTCAATGCGTCATCCAAAGATCTGATAACGGAATTCGACAGACTTAATCCCGTAAGACTGCGAGAAGGACTGTAGCGGAGTTCATGGTGACTCAACATTTCTTGGACTGGGAGGGACCTCATGGAGGAGACTGAGGGCAAAGAAGAGTTCGTAGTTCGAGACAAGAGGCGGTTTACAACTGAGGCGCAAGCCAAAGAGGAAAGCGAACCCGCGAAGGAACAGGAACCTGAAGCCGGAAGCGAGGCCGCTCCAGTGAACGAAGCACCCGAGGGCGAACCGAGCGAGTCGGCAAGCAAAGAGCAGCGTCAGATTCCTCCTGTGGACTTCTCAAGCTTTGTGCTTAGCCTGGCAAATAACGCTCTCTTCCACATGGGATTTCTCAAGCTTCAGGATTCGGAGGTCCAGAAGGATCTTCCGGCAGCCAGACAAATAATTGACCTTATGGCTCTGCTCGAAGAAAAAACCAAAGGTAACCTCACCGAGCAGGAACAGAAGATATTAAAAGAGACCTTATTCCAATTGCGCATGGCTTTTGTCGAAGCGTCGAAATAAGGGATGAGGCCAAGATTATCAGCAAGGAGTAATTCTTATGCGTGTATGTGAAATCTGCGGCAAAGGGCCGCTGCATGGATACAACGTGAGCCATGCCCACAACAGGACCAAGAAAGTTTCTTTTCCCAACCTACAGAAAGTGCGCGTACTTCAGCGCACCGGCCAAGTCAAAAGACTAAAGGTTTGCACTCGCTGTATTCGCTCCAACATGGTATCAAAAGCTCCCTGAGAAACCGGGGGCAGCGCCTAAGAACAGCTTATGAACATTATTGTTGTCGATCACGAGGGAGATGTCCGCGGCTTGTGGGCATCATCCTCAATCACACGGTGCTTATCCGCTCTACCTTTTCCACCTCTTTCAGGCTCTTAAGGGCGTTCATGATACGAGTCAGGTGATCGAGGTTCTTGACGGAGATCATAAAGACGCCGGAGGCCTCTTGGTCATCGTTTACGGTGCGTATGTTAACTTGAACTATGTCGGACTCGTTGTTGGCAAAGACTTTGCTAATCTGAGCCAGTAAGCCGGTACGATTTATCGCTGTAATACCCAACCTGACCACCCTAGTCAATGACTCGCCTTCATCCCAGCTAACATCGACAATTCTCAAGGAATCAGTGGCCTGAAGGTTCACGCAATCCGCCTTGTGAACGGTTACGCCGCGGCCTCTCGTGACAAATCCTTTAATGGGATCTCCTGGAAGAGGATTGCAGCATTTTGCGAAGTTCACCATCACGTTGATTAACCCTTGAACCTTGACCCCGCTTTTCTTAGTGCCGGATTCAGATCTAAAGGGCTTCTCTTCCGAATAGGTCCCCTTCGCCTTTTCTCTCTCCTGGGGCGGTACGAGCCTTGTGACGATAGTCTTGGGGGAGACTCTGCCGTAGCCGACCGCTGCATAGAAATCCTCTTCCGCCTTGAACCCCAACTCTTGAGAGAGTTTGATTATTTCATTGTCCTTCTCGACCCGGCTCAATTCGAGCCGCCACTTTTTGAGTTCCCTTTCAACGCTGTCCCGGCCCATTTGTATGGACCGTTCTCTTTCTTCTGCCAGCACGTAATGCTTTATCTTGGTTTTAGCACGGCCGGTCTTTACAAACTTGAGCCAATCTTTGCTGGGCTTCTGGTGAACCGAAGTAATAATCTCGACACTGTCGCCGGTTTGAAGCTGATACTTCAATGACACCATTCTGCCGTTGACTTTAGCGCCCATGCATCGGTGTCCAACTTCAGTATGGATCGAGTACGCGAAATCCAGTGGAGTGGCGGCCTTGGGGAAGACTTTCACTTCGCCCTTCGGGGTAAATACGTAAACTTCGTCGGGATACAAATCCACTCGAACATTTTCAAAGAACTCTCGAGGATCATCCAGTTCTTGCTGCCATTCCATCATTTGCCGAAGCCAGCTTACAACTTTGACATCCTCGGGTTCGACGACCCTGCCTTCCTTATAGGACCAATGAGCCGCTATTCCTTCTTCGGCAATCGAGTCCATCTCTTTGGTTCTAATCTGGATCTCGATTCTGTTGCCCTGGGGCCCAATGACCGTGGTATGCAAGGATTGATAGCCGTTGCTTTTCGGCATCGCTATATAATCTTTAAATCTCCCCGGGACTGGTCTCCAAAGGCTGTGAATCAAGCCCAGGACCGCGTAGCATTCGCTGACCGTGCCCAGCACAATCCGGAACGCCGTGATATCGTGGACTTGTTCCAATTCAAGCCTTTGCGCAAGCATCTTCTTGTGGATGCTGTAAATCTCCTTGGTTCGCCCTTTGGTTTCGGCCTGAATGCTATATTGAACCAGTTTGTCCTTTATTACGTGCAGAACATTGTTTACGTATTCTTCATTCCTTTTGATGTTTTCTTCAAGTTTGCTCCTGATTTCCTGGTATCGCTCGGTATCCAGGTACTGAAACGAAAGGTCCTCCAACTCGGTCCGCATCCAGTAGATTCCCAGCCTGGCGGCCAGAGGAGTGTAGATCTCCATGGTCTCGCGAGCGATTCTCTTCCGAGCCTCCGGAGGCATATGGGCCAGAGTCCGCATGTTGTGCAGTCTATCGGCAAGCTTCACTAGGAGAACCCGTATATCGCGGCTCATGGCAAGGATCATCTTCCGGAAAGATTCGGCTTGCCTCTCCTCTTTGGATTGGAACTCGATTTTGCTGATTTTTGTGACACCGTCTACCAGAGCCGATATTTCACTGCCGAAATAGCGCTCCAGATCTTCGACCGTGGTGAGAGTGTCTTCGACCGTGTCATGCAGCAGGCCGGTTACGACCGACGCTTCATCCAGCTTCATCAGGGCAAGGATCATAGCCACCGCCAAAGGATGGACCAAATATGGCTCACCGGATCTCCTGGTCTGCCCTTCATGCACTTGAGCCGAATAGACATAAGCTGCTCTGATCATATCCAAGTCCGCGTCGGGATAGTAGGACCTAACCATGTCCTGAATTTCGCCTATGCGGATAACCGATTTTTTTCCGTCCGTGTTCATTTATGATTCCATTAGTGTCGGGGCGCCGCCGCGTTTGGTGGGAACTATGAAATCAGACCGGATATTGGTCCACCGGTCAGTCCGAACTCCCAATGTGACCGCAGTATGAACCAGCGTTTGCGGCCTTACGGGCCGTTATTTATTTGCCCCGATTGTTTCGACGCCTTTTTTCCCATTATTTAACACGACCATGGGAGGAGCCCTTTGGTTCCAAACTCTTGCTCTGCCTTTTTCTGAAAACCAACCTTATGGGCGACGCGCCGAAATCAAATTTCTCTCTAATCCTGTTCTCCAGAAATCTGTGATAGGAAAAGTGAATCGACTCAGGATAATTGCAAAAGAACATGAATGTGGGCGGACCGGCCTTTATTTGGGTTAGATAATAAATCTTTATCCGCTTCGCCCTGTGCATGCCCGGTGGATGGGAGTTCGTGACCTCTTCCAGAAATTTGTTGAGTTCCGCTGTGTTGACCCTTTTCTTGTATCTCGCGTACAGATTTTCTATCAATCCGAAAAGCTTTGACGCCCTGGTTCCCTCCAGGGCGGACACCGTCAGAATCGGAGAATGATCCAAATATTTTAGCGATTCTTTAACCTTCTCTATGTATTTATTTATGGTATTAGTGTCTTTTTCTATAAGATCCCATTTGTTAAGGGCTATTATCACTCCTCTACCCTTTTCAAACGCGTATCCGGCGATTCTCGCGTCCTGATCCGTTACTATTTCCCTGGAATCCAACATCAGAATGACGATATCCGCTCGATCAATGCTCCGGAAAGCTTTTATAACGCTGAATTTTTCCAATCGGTCCACTATCCGGGAACGTCGCCTTATGCCTGCGGTGTCGATGAACAGGTAATCCTTTCCCTCTCTTCGCACGATGGTATCTATCGAGTCCCTGGTGGTGCCGGGCTCGGGGTTGGCGACAAGGCGCTCCTGCCCCAGAAGAAGGTTGATCAGCGTGGATTTGCCCACATTGGGGCGCCCGACAACCGCCACTTTGATCGCGTCATAGGGAATAAGCTCAGTTTCAGGCTCCGGCGGGATCTCCTCCAGGAAATCATCAATGAATTCGTCCATGCCGTAGCCAGTCATGGCGCTGACAGGGTAGATCTTCTCCACCCCCAAATCGTAAAAATCTACGTACTGATTCTCCTGCTTTTCGGAATCAATCTTGTTTACCAGGTAGAAAACCTTTTTGTCCGTGGTTTGCAGCAGCCTCACAATTTCATGATCGGAAGGGGTGATCCCGATCTTGCTGTCGCCTACAAACAGAACGATTTCGGCCTGCTCTATGGCCACCATGGTTTGTGTCCGCATCTGGGACAGCATGACGTCTTCACTGGTGGGCTCGAATCCGCCGGTATCTACTATGATGAACGACTTATCCCTCAGTACCGACTTCGCCGTAATTTCGATCCCGCGTAAGCCCCGGGGTGTCCTCTACAATGGCCATCCTGGAGCGGGTGAGCATGTTGAAGATGGTAGATTTGCCCACATTGGGACGGCCCACTAGCGCAACTAATGTTTTTGGTCTGATTCTGCTCATATTTATCTTATAGCATAATACCTTCCGTTTTTTCAGAGGCATTCTTGGAGAAAATCGGATTCTCAGACAACTATTGGAAAATATGCGTGAATCAGGTAGAATTGATGGAAACGGTATAAAATGCGGTCTGTAACACTTCAACGCAGCGGGCCTCATCGGCCTTTGGACCCCCCCCTTGGCAGTCGCCTGACATGTTGAGGCAACGTTGGAGCTTTTTGAAGGAGGGTCCCGGAGGACACATCTTTGCACAAAAGAGATTCCTCCCGCTGAACGCTTACAAGCGTTTCCTGCCGATTTATTTATAGACACGGCAAGATTGCGTTATGTAAAACTCCCGTTTTTGTGGTATCCTCCGTCCGTTTTCTGAGAAATTAGTTTATTAAATCGGGATCCGAATCATGTCCAAATCAATTCTGCTTGGAGCTTTGATACTGCCTCTAGTCCTGCTAGGCTGCTCCGGTCTCTTCCGCTCCGCTAAGCCCACCGTGGACAAGGCGGCCAAAGCACAGGACTCGTCCAAACCTGCGGCGTCCGATAACGTAAGCTCAAAGGCTGCGGATCAAGCCTCCGCGCAGACCGAGGAACCGAAATACAATCCACCCGGCCCGTCCGATACCGACAAATTGCTGCAACCCGGAGTGGATTCAAAAGAACGCGCCGAAGTCAATCAGGCGGCCCTGGACTATATACATGCGAACAATATTCGTGGCCTAAAGCATATGAAAACCTGTTATTCAAAACTCTATGGCGGATGGTACATGCTGATCTACACTGAAAGGGGCAAAAAAGCCTCAATGCAAAATTTTGGTTGGAATCCCAAGACCAAGGAATGGGAGCCGCAGTCCCAGAAACAAGGAGATCACCCCTCAGCAACTGGAATTTGAACTTAAGGGCGAAGTCGTTGGAGAGAAGTGTTTTATTCTCCAATAGATTTATCAGGGACTTACTGCTGATTTTCACAAGCACAGGGCTGAAACTTCTTCAGAGGCGGATCGGCTGTCGACTTCTTTCAGGAACCGCCCCTCCGGTGACGTCGTCCTAGGGATTTATTTTAGCCCATGGACGGCTGCACTATGCAAAACATGCGTTCTTATGCCATGCTCCGTTAGGTTTCTAATAAATCAGTTTACCAACTCGGGGTCGGAATTATGTCTAGATCAATTTTCATTGGAGCCTTGATAGTGCCTCTAGTCCTGTATGGCTCTTTAGGCGGGCTAAGCGCAGCCACACTTAATAATGACGGGGCGCCTAAAACCGACAAATCCAGTGCGCCGAAGGCAGCCGACAACGCCGCCTCCCAGGGGGAGAATCAGACGTGCGCGAAATCGGACGAGCCCCAATACTCTCCGACGAGACAGTCCGAAACCGACAAATCGATGCAATCGAGAGTGGACCCAGGTGAACTCGCTGCGGTCAATCAAGCGGCCTTGGATTTTGTCCAGGTGAACAGTATCCGGGGGGTGAAGCACATGAAAACGTGCCATGACTCAAACGGATGGTATATGCTGGTTTTCACGGAGAGAGGCAAAAAGACTTCAATGATTCGTTACAATTGGGATTCCAAGAATAAGGAATGGTCGCCGGTTTTCCAGGACAAAGGGGTAACGCCTCAGCAAGTGGAATTTAAACTTAAGAACGTGGCCGAAGGCGAGAAGTGTTGGCTCCTCAAATAGAGCTCTTGGAGTTCCCTGCTTTTCCATATTCAGTCCCAAGCCGTGAGCCGGCGCAACGCATCGTGCGTTGCTGTTTTTTCAACAAAGGGGGCTCCGGTATAGGCGCCGCCTCCCTCCAGAATTAGCCACTTTATTTGTCAAGCGCGGCAGTAGCCAAATATAATTTATCGGGAGAATATATTCGGATTCCGGAATTTGCCGCTTTTCTTTAGACTCGTTATTATCCGTCGTTTCGTGAAGTCAGATAAGTCCTTTCGGAAACGCACGGAGCGACCCTCTCCATCCAGGCTCCATGGATATTCGAGCGTGAAAGATGTTCCGGTGGGCCAAACGCAGTAGGAAGCCCCCACAATTATGAGAAACCTGATCTTTTCTTCGTTATCGGATTTGCGGAATTCGTCGACCGCGCCCAACAACCGTTCGTTCAACTCTCGTCTGCGAGCGGTCACGATGTCCGGATGGTTGGCCTCAAACCTTTGAATTCGGCTACGGAGGCCCAAATCCAATTCTTTGCCTTCAACGTAATATCTTGAGAACGCGAAGTGGCCGATTTCCGTGTCCGGATCCGGATCAAGCAGCTCCTGGGCTACCGCAAGATCAACCACCCTGCTATAGTAGATTCGGCATTTTTCCGACGCGGAAAGCTCGTCAACAGGGTGGATTGGCAGCCCGCTCATGGCTATTTCCTGCGATAGGTCCTCTTTTCCACTGGATCAACCCTATCCAGTATAGGCCTTACTATGGGACATGTAATGGGGCTCAATATTGCCAGAGGCACATCCAGCACATAAGCCAATCCGTCTTCGAGTATGGCTAGAGCCGGTTTTGGGGCCTTGCAGACCATTTGGCATTTTGCAGTTGTATTGTAAACAGTGTACCGATTCCCTCTTTTCACGGTGCTTTCGGCTGAGAAAACAGACAAGGACATTGCTGAAAAGCACAAGGTTATTAAGGTTATAAAGACCAGCTTTCGAGAGCTCATCTACGCTGTCCCCTTTGTATGTGGCGGTGATTCTTAGTTATTATAGCAGACTAAGTTAAAGAAATCAACTTCGACTTGCACTGGACCGAGGTTGTTGGCTTACGAAGGGAGATAGCCGCGGCGCGCCTCGCTATGACGCGTCTCCAATGTCTTTGCGAAGAGCCCGACCGTGGAACAACCTCCGAATATACATGAATGTGTCCACCCACACTGAACCATTCAATCAGAAGCGGCAAATTTGTGATTGCTTTCCCGCGGAACGCGGGATTTCACTCCTCGCAATGACATTTGAGTTTGTCTTTGCGAGGGCGCCGAAGCAATCTTTCTCGCGTATGTGAATGGATACCCATCAGACCAGAAAAGCGTTGACAGAGGGTGACGCTGGAGCTATGATTTATAATTCAACAAAAACTAGAGGAAACCTCCATGCGGGTCGGTCTAAAAATATTCACCGGTAACTCCAATCCTAAACTCGCCCAATCCATCACTCGATACATGGGGATTCCACTCGGCGCCGCCTTCGTCGGTTCTTTCAGCGACGGAGAGATCCAAGTGGAGTTCAGAGAAAATGTTCGGGGAATGGACGTATTCGTCATTCAATCCACCTGCCAGCCGGTAAACGACAGTCTGGCAGAGCTGTTGATAATGATTGACGCTCTAAAAAGGGCTTCCGCTAGCAGAGTAACGGCTGTGATGCCATACTATGGTTATGCCCGCCAAGATCGAAAGGTCGCCAGCCGCGCCCCCATCACCGCCAAACTTATCGCGGATATAATCACCGCCGCCGGGGCGGACCGAGTCTTGACCCTGGACCTGCATGCCGGACAAATTCAGGGTTTTTTTGATATTCCAGTGGATCACCTGTACGCCGGACCTATTATGGCGGAAGCTATCAAAGGCGATCATCGTCCCGGCGAATGCGTGGTAGTCTCCCCCGACGCGGGAGGCGTGGAACGAGCCAGATCGTTTGCCAAACGCTTGGGAAGCAATCTCGCCATAATAGATAAGAGACGCTCCAAGCCCAATGAATCGGAAGTCATGAACGTCATTGGGGACGTGACCGGAAAAGACGCGGTCTTATTGGACGACATGGTGGATACTGCAGGGACCCTGGTCAGGGCCGCAAACGCGCTGCAAAACGCCGGGGCCAGAAATATATACGCATGCTGCACCCACCCCGTGTTGTCCGGTTCCGCAGTGGACAAGATAAACGAATCAGCAATCAAAAAACTCTATATTACGGATACGATACCCACTGATGTCAAAGTAGCTAAATGTCCAAAGTTGCAAGTTGAATCCGTGGCCCCGCTCTTGGGAGAAGCAATAAGCAGGATCCACAGAGAAGTATCCGTATCGGAGCTTTTCATCTAATGGAGGAACTTCATGCAGAAAATTACTTTAGAAGTGGATCAGCGATTTGAAACCGGGAAGGGGCCGGCCCGGCGGTTGAGGATGGACGGAAAAGTGCCGGCGATATTGTACGGTCAAAAGATGGAGCCAATCAACTTGGCGGTAAATGATCATGATTTCAGAAAACTGGTGGAACAGGCTCGTTCCAACCCTATATTCGACCTGCAAATCAACACCGGCAAAGAGATAACATCTCGCATGGCGCTGCTCAAGGAGCGTCAGGTTCGGCCGGTAGACGGCTCGCTGGTTCATTTGGATTTCTTGCAGATTTCTATGGAAGAAGCCATTGAAGTAACCGTTCCCATCGAGTATGTGGGTGAGCCCATAGGGGTAGACAAAGGCGGAAACTTCCAGGCGATCCTGCGCGAACTCAAGATTGAGGCGCTGCCCGCAAGCGTCCCTCAAAAGATCACCGTTGACGTGACCCACCTGGATTTGGGCCATTCCATTCATGTTGGAGAAATAACTCTGCCGGAAGGTGTCAAGGCCCTCCACGAGCCCACCGCGCCCCTCGGGACCTTGCTGTCCCCCAAGAAGGCCGAGGAGACCGGAGAAGAGGCTGCGGCTCCAACAGAATAAATGGACGGCTGACGGCGCCGACCTGGCAGGTCTTCGACATCGCCTCTCCCCACCGGGCGGCCCTTGGCCGAACTCCGCAACTCTCCCCGAACCTGCCCGGAGCGGATCTCCCGCACAAGGGACCTTCCGGAGCGCTTCACACCATTTAGCCAACAATAACGGATGATATAGATTGGCCCGGCGTCCCCGCCGGGCCTACAATCAATAGCCGAGGGTCTCGCGACTGATTAGGCTAAGTCACATTAGCCGCAGCGAAGGGGTAGCGCACGCCTGGCTTAAGGCTCCTAACTCAAAGTTGTTTAGGCGAATCATGTCGGAAGAAAAAAATAAGAAACTACTGTCGAAGGAAGAATTGGAACGACTCCGGGAAGATCTAATGGAAGCGGACACGCTAACCCGTATCGAAAACACCCTGATGATTTTGTCGGGAAAGGGCGGCGTGGGCAAGAGCACCGTCGCGGTTAACCTTGCTGCGGCGCTGGCCGCGTCTGATCGACAAGTGGGTCTCTTGGATATAGATCTCCATGGGCCGAGCGTACCGACCATGCTCAGGCTGGAAGGCGCCCGAGTCAGAGGGACAAATGAGCGCGGCCTTGTGCCGGTTCGTTACAATGATAACCTGAAAGTGATGTCCATAGAGTTTGTGGTCCCTTATCAGGCCGACGAAGCCGTAATTTGGCGTGGGCCCATGAAGCACAGGATGATACACCAGTTTGTGGCCGAAGTTGATTGGGGAAATCTGGATTTCCTGATCGTAGACGCCCCTCCGGGAACGGGAGATGAGCCGCTTTCCATTTGCCAGATGGCTCCTCCACGGTCTCAAGCCATTATTGTAACGACTCCACAAGCTGTCGCGATCAAAGACGTGAAGAAATCCATCCGCTTCTGCCATCAGTTGGAGATGCCTATATTCGGCGTCATCGAGAACATGGGTTCTTTTGTATGCCCTGACTGCGGCTCGGAACATAAAATCTTCAAAACCGGTGGAGGCGAAAAGCTTGCGAGAGAGACCGGTTTCCGCTTCCTGGGGAGAATCCCTCTGGACCCGAGAATGGTAGTAGCTGCGGACGAGGGTAAGCCCTTTGTGCTGGAATATCCGGATTCGCCTTCAGCTCAGGCTTTCGAGGAAATAGTAAAGTCCTTGCTGGTTCTAGCTCCCCCACGGCTGAAGAAACATTAATGCGCCGGCTGCGGTTGTAGAGCTAAGTACAGCCTTTCATAAATACGGTCACGATTCTAACTGGGATACGGCGCAGGCATTGACCCTGTGGGGGCGGGTTTTATACCCGCCCCGTCGCAACTTCCATGACCATGCCCTGCGAAAGGAGGAATCCCTGAACACAGTCGCAAATATATCCGGCATAACCCGGCACGCGCTGGGTTAGTTGATGTCTGGCGGGGATAAACCCCGCCTCTACGCCGCTGAAGAGGAGCCTCCCGGCATGCGTTCCCGGGCTGGAGCCTGGCAACGAAACCAGTCGCAAGCATAGCTCCTGATCGTCCTTCAAAAAACTTTAGGCGTGGGGCATACATGCGGGAGCGCTCCATTGCGCTATCCCCATGGCCGATGAGACTTATGTCAGCGACAAGCGCCCAGGTTTCTGTTCAAAGCACGGTTGGGCCACCTTAACAGACCTATATATTAGGAGTTTTTAGGGAAGGGTCCGGGAAACCCCTTTTTGCTAAAAAGGGGTTTCCCGGAGAATATTACCTAATTGCCGCTACACACATCCCCAATGCCGCCGGCGGGTGGAGGACCCGACAAAATCAAGGCTCTATTGGATTTGATTTCCGGGAGACCGCCCCACTCTATTGCCGCCAATCCTTGGTCTGACCTTATTGAGTCCAATAATTCCACTTTGTCGCCATGTTTGGCGAAAATCAACATTTTATCGGGCGGAATAGCGCCGCCTACACACCCTCTCGGGGTCAAGCCGTCAAGCGAGGCGCAAGCGGACTTGCCCTTAGGGTCGTCCCGCACTTCGCGGGGGTACAGAAAATAGGCTTCAAGGGTTTTATTGTTGTAGAGCATCTTGATAAAATCGTTGATACCGTACACCCCCTGAAATACTACCGCTCTATTTGAAATGTAGGATTGAACGTCATACAAAAGGAATCTCGTTCCATCTTTGACGTTCGGGGCCTGTCTTAGAATTCCTGAACAGATCGAGGTCCTTATTCTCGCAGCCTCTTGCCAGTCAGGACCAAGACCGGCAAAAAAGGCCGCTTGGAATAGAATAAACACCGCTGCAAGCAGGTGAGCCGCCGTTCGAAGGGCGGGCTTGCGGGGAGCCGTTGCAAGGGCCGCCAGGAACAGAGCGAATCCGTAGCTAGCGGATGAGTAAACGCGGCTTTGGCTTGTAAAACCGATGACCGCGTCATAACCTGCTAATAAGTAGGGGAAAACCCCCAATGCAAAGGTTGCGAGGCCAAGCCCCATTGCATACAAAGGGCTATCCGTGAATCGTGACCTGGGGAGCTTGTCGCCCGCATTTACGTTTCCGTATTTCGTAGCGAGCAAAACCGCTGAAGCCGCGGGCAGGAGTCCCCAAAGCCAGGACCACGGATCGCCGGCGGGAGCGACGAAAGGCGTCTTCAAATACTCCCCGAAGATGCCGATATATGTAAGAAAGAGTCCCGGATCGGGCAACAACGATTTTTGCTCTACCGCTCCTCCCGAAAACACTGCAAATCTCACGATTACGAACGATGCGAATCCTGCGATCATCCCCAGGCTCAGACGAGAACCAAAACTGAACAGACTCAGCTCGCCGCGCGAGCGCAAATGCACCGGCCATACCCATAAGGGGACGGTAAAGATCAGAAACGTGGCGCATTCGTAGGTCAGTGAGCCCACGCAATAGGCCACGACGGGCGGGATCAGGCGGATCCACGATTTTGGGGTGTCAGCCCACCTTTGAAATAGATATACGCAGAGCCAGAAGAACAGGATAGCCACCCTCGAATTGTCGGTATGAATTAGGTAGCTAAGAGGCGCAATCGTGGGCAGCACAAAGGAAAAGAAGCTCGTATAAATCGCAAGGCCCTGATTTTCGGGAAAGGCTTTTCTAACGCAGACTCCCAACCAAATAGCGTCAAGAGCCAAAAGTATCAATGAAAAATAATGAAACGCTATGCGGTTAAGGCCGAACGTTTCGAATATGGAAATCCAATACAATCCTTCAATCGGTCTTGAGGAATCCTTGGCGTACACCAGTAGCGCCGAGAGAAAATTGTGCCAGTAAGGCCTGCTCAGAATCCACCAATCATCCCCCTGGAAACCGATGTCTCCCGTAAGGGCCGGCAAGACAATGCAGGAGCCCATGACAACGACGGCGGTCAAAATCATCGGATTCAATGCTTGTGGGCTGTGTTCAACATCTTCGGTCAAGAGCTTGTATTCCTTATGTGTCGGTTCAATATCTCATGAAGGGATGATATCCATCCGCTTCAAGCAGCGCCAAGATTCGCGAATAGACCGCGTCAAAAGGCTCTCCGTCGGCCCGGAAACGCTGCGTCGGATTTCCCGTGTCCGTTCTCTTGAGGCCGTTTGCCATGTTCAGTAACTCGATATGAACCAACGCTTCCAGAGCGGCCAACAGATTGAATTTCTCGGGAGCGACGTAAGCGTCGAAATAGCCGGGCATTGTAGCTATGTCCCAAACTGATTTTGGGCTGTCGAACGCCTTGTAAGTCGCCAATAGGCGGGACTTGTGATGGCCCTCAATGGACCTGACCCGAGCTCCGACATCTGGAATGAATTCTCCGTGGCCCGGCAGGGCCGTGCGAATGTCCGGCTGACTCTGCAGCCCTCGCAGAGTCCGGAGATAGATCAGTAGGTTGTCAGGATGAGGAGTTATGGGATTTAGCAGCACGTCACCACATATCAGAGTCTTTTCGCCCTCCCCTATTTCGATCACCAGACCTATTCCACCTTGCGAGTGGCCCGGAAGGCTCTTTACGGAAATGTCGTCAACAGCGGAGCCCGCTATTGTCAGCGGCCCGTCAATAAAGATGGGATCAGTGATCTTTACGGCCAGGCCCAATGAATCCAAATCCAGTCCTTTGAAGATTTTTCCCAGGACTGGGTCCTGAAGCGACCAAGGAGCAGGCATTCCCGCGCCCGCCATTTGATTCAACCTGGACATCCAATTGCTGAAAATTCCCCAGGGATTGCACACCTGAGCTGTATCCAGAATATGCATGGACACTGGGATCTTGTTTCCCGAGAGGATAGCGTTGGTCATCAGGAAATGATCCGGATGCCCATGCGACAAGACAACAAGGTCTATGTCCCCTGCGGAATATCCCGCCGACCGCAAACCATTCAGGAACTCTCTGTGGCTATGATCCGCAGGCATAGATCTGACGAAATCGGGCATAGGCTGATTTCGCCACTCGTAGAAGAACGATTTGGCCAGATCGGTGGGAATTCCCGTATCTACGAGCACGAGCGCGCCGGAATGATCGATCAGATACAGATGAGTAGGCCCAGGGCCGATGAAATCAGGACAGAATGTCGTTATTCGGGTTATTTTTGCGCCATTATCAAAGATATGCTGAGCTACCCCGCCGCTTCCGGTTCTTGAGTCTCCACTAATTAATTCTCTTATTTCCATGGTTGTGTCGCAACGATCCTTGGTTTACGGCAATTGCCGAAATGAATGCCCTTTACATTCGGCCGCGGAGGCGCGACCTATCCCTTTGCCACGTTATAGTCGCCGCCAAGCTTCCGTCCATAGACTCCTAGTTCCAATCAAAGGCTTATTACTCATATTGTCGGGCCTGGAATCCTCCCTCCTATCTTAAGCCACATAGATTTTTCCTTCAACGGGAAGCCGCGATTTCCTGCGAGCTTTCACTTATGCAAGGGAAATTGGTTCGCTGCCCTCGCAAAGACAGGCGCAAATGCCATTGTGAGCAGTGAAACGACAAAACAATCTACAAACTTGCCGCTCATGAGTGAAGGGTTACGATTTCTTCGATTTTCTTATTGACAGAAGGAGAGCGCTGTCTTATACTTCGAAACATGTCGAATACTAGAAGCAAAGAGATGCTGCGATTCGCCGAGATGTTCAAAGCTCTCTCGAACCCGCACCGCCTGCACATTTTCTTGAGGCTCATTTCGTGTTGCCCACCGGGCACGAGGTGCAACTGGGATTCGGAGGCCAAGCGCTATGTGGGCCAACTTGCCGAAGAAGTCAGCGTGGCTGCTTCCACCGTGTCCCATCACATCAAGGAGCTTCGAAACGCCGGCCTGATCATGGTGGCGAGACGCGGCAAAAACATCGAATGCTGGATGGATGCGGATGCCGTACGGTCCCTTGGGGACTTGCTGGCCGGCCGATTTCCTGAAGGACTCTTACAGGATGAGCCCTTACGGAAGAATCAGGATTGGGATCGCGACCCGGCGGCGGCCGAGAAGGCAGAGACTCCCTGCTGCTCACCGCAGCGTGACTCAAATGCGCCGGTATCCCGTGTCGTGACCAATAGTTTTTTTGGCGCAACAGAGACGCATAAGCTTGAAACTTGTGAAAGCAGGACTGACACCCATGACAGCGCAACAGACGACGGAAATGAAAGCATCGACCGATGAGCGGCTTCGAATGCTCGAACTGGCCGGACAGGGTTTTCATTGCAGTGAAGTCCTGGTTTTCATGGGGCTCGATGCCCTGGGACAAGAGAACCCCGATTTGATACGCTCGGTTTCAGCTCTGGCGGGCGGAATCGGTTTTTCGGGTGAGGTCTGTGGCGCCCTTACCGGGGGCGCTTGTCTGGTGAGTCTTTGCGCAGGCCGTGGCAGGTCGGATGAAGATGAGAACCCCGAGATGAGAATAATGATCCAAGAGTTGGTCGACTCGTTCTCGCAAAAGTATGGAGGTCGGCACGGCGGAATACGGCGCCGTGAAATCACAGAAGATGACCCGGCAAACGTCTCATCACGGTGTCCGCGAATAGTAACTGCAGTGTACAAGAAGGTGACATCGCTTCTCGAAGTGCGTCATATTTCAGCAGAGGTCGGCAGGCGGGGGCACGGGACACCGCAAGACGCGAAAAGAGCGTATCCATTTGCAGAGAAATTGGCCTGATAGGGACGCGCGACCGAACATGTAGCGCTCAGCGCTATTGGAGAAGGCGCCTGTCTGACGCGAGAAAACGGAACTTACTCGCTTGAAAACGAATCGGCTTGGCGCAAAAATCATTCAAACAGAGTCCTTGGCCACAGAGTCTGTAAACGACGAAGGCAGATCTATTTTGATTGGAGCACGGCAATGATCATCCAAAGAGTCACGGTCGCCTGTAATTCAGCCGGCAGTAACCGGGGCGAAGAACCTATTGATAGGGCATGCGGGGGACTACAGGAAGCTAAGAGCTGCTGCGGCCCACAGGCTCGCAGGGCGGTGTTGAGCCTTCCAAGACTGGACCAACCCTTCGTGATTGGTTCTATCGCAACACCGGTGGGAAAGGTTCCGCGGGTAGCCGTGGAGTTGACCTGGGCTGACCACTGGGGCACGTTTATGGCCCGGTGGAACGTGGGAAGAATGAATTACGCAGTAGATCCCGGCCTATACGCTGTGGGTCGGCCGGACGCGAATTCCCCTGTTCTGGTGACGGCCAATTACAAAATGACCTTCGACAGCCTGCGCAAAGAGCTGGGCGGGAGAAATCTCTGGATTCTCGTGCTTGATACTCAGGGGATAAACGTGTGGTGCGCGGCCGGAAAAGGGACGTTCAGCACCGAGGAACTCGTCCGGCGTATAGAATCCAGCGGGTTGGACCGGATGGTATCTCACCGTCGATTGGTCCTGCCACAGTTGGCTGCGCCTGGAGTCGCGGCCCACAAGGCTCGCGAGCTGTCAGGATTCAAAGTGGTGTATGGTCCGATTCTGTCCGCGGACTTGGGGCGTTACATAGACGATGGATTTAAGGCCACCGCCGAGATGAGGCGCAAAACTTTCACGGCGTTGGAAAGGACAATACTGGTCCCGGTGGAGCTTGTGGAAGCGCTGAAAGCCGCGGCTATCATTTCGCCCATCTTATTCTTGCTTGCCGGCTTTGGAGGCCCTGAAGGATTCTGGTCCAATGCGCTGAGCTACGGGACTTTTGCGGTTTGCGCTCTTCTGTCGTCAATAGTCGCCGGAGCGATTATTACTCCTATTCTGTTGCCCTGGCTGCCCGGCCGAGCGTTTGCCCTAAAAGGGGTCATTCCCGGGCTTGTGGTCGCGACGGCTCTTCTTGCGGCTCGTGCCCATTTATGGGGGACTTGGCCCGGCGCCATCGAGACGGCGTCATGGCTTTTGCTAATTCCCAGCTTAACCACCTACCTTTCCATGAACTTCACCGGCGCTTCGACCTATACCTCGCTGTCCGGAGTTAGAAAGGAGATGCGCTGGGCTATTCCGTTCCAAATAGCTACCGCTGTAGCCGGCGTCGGGGCTTGGCTTGTATCTCTGTTTAGCCTATAAGGAGGCTTCTAATGGCGACCAACGATTTCATCTATCTCAAAGACGTCGTGACGCTCACTCTGGACCAGGAGAAATGCACCGGATGCGGCATGTGCCTTGAAGTGTGCCCTCATGCGGTGCTGGCCCGCCAGAACGGAAAAGTCCGCATCGAAACCCTCGACGCGTGTATGGAATGCGGAGCGTGCGCCCGTAATTGCCCTACCTCTGCAATTGCTGTGCGCGCCGGAGTTGGCTGCGCAGCGGCGGTTGTCAACGCAGCGCTCGGCCGGACAAGCTCGTCGTGCTGCTGCGTCATCGAACCTGATGCAGAGAGAGATT
This sequence comes from uncultured delta proteobacterium, assembly GCA_963747865.1. Taxonomy (GTDB): domain Bacteria; phylum Desulfobacterota; class Desulfomonilia; order Desulfomonilales; family Desulfomonilaceae; genus JBBSBY01. The sequence goes on from CAVVHK010000086.1 coordinate 18,606, forward strand.
CTACGTGTCGTGGGTGAAAATTGTAATTCACGGGAAACTCCTTCCTATGGAAAGTCGGCCGGAGGGAAGTTTCTTGAATGAAAACTCCATCCAGACCTCACTTTAAGAACTTTTAAAATGACGATACAATGAGTTGTCGTGCAAGAACATGCGAACTCATCGATCTAATGAAGGCATTTTGATCGGTTGCTATAGCCTGTGCTAGGTCGTTGTGATTATTACAAGGAAAAGGTCGCAGGACCCTTCCCTAAAGCGTTCCAATATATTGTCCGGCTAAAAGTTCGTAACCGTGCTTCAAACAGGTCCCTCAGCCCTTGTGCTGACGGCAGCTTCATGAGACTTCGGGACGGCGCAAAGGAGAAATACACGTGATCGATAAAGCCTCGCAAAGAAGCGGCGAACTCTTTCAGTCCGGATTTTACTGCGCTGAAAGCGTTCTTCTCGCCATATCCGAGACTAAAGGGATACAGTCAGACCTCATTCCTAAGATTGCAACCGGCTTTTGCGGCGGTCTTTCGAGGACATGTGGCATCTGCGGGGCCGTGAGCGGCGCCGTTATGGCAATTAACTTGTTTCATGGAAGAAATTCTTCCACCGAGCCTGCCCTGGAAGCGTACGTGGCAGTAAGAAGACTGTTGGAGATGTTTGAAACCAAATTTGGGTCAACCAACTGCAAAGACCTGACTGGTTGTGATCTAGGTACCGAAGAAGGTCAGAAGCTTTTCAAAGAGGGCGACCTAATAGGTAAGTGCAAGCATTACACAGTAGAAGCAACGGGAATGGCAATGATTTTGATAGAGAGCAAGGATGGAATCTGATGGGCGTGTCATCAGACTGCCCGGAATCAGGCTGAGGTCAGGAATCCGGGACAATTCCCAACAACATCAATCGAACCACCTGCCACTATTCTCAGTATTAAATGGCGCTCTACGAGATTGCGCTCGGTTTCACGTCGTTCCTACCGATCCTGTTTTTACCCGTAATTATTAAACTTATGTCGGTCTGCCTCACCTTCTCACAATCCTTTTCGGTACGGCAGTTTACGAGCGTTGTGGAGTGGACCTTCGATGTCCAATCTTTCACCCGTACCGCAGAAAACCTGTCCCGAAACGGGTCCTTCGGCAAAGGCGCCACTTTGAAAAGCCTTTATCTCAGAGCCATTTGAAACAGACACAATTGCGCGGCCCGTCTCGTCCGCGAAAGCGGCTCGGCTCGTCATGTTGCGCCAAAGCTAATTGTATTCAAATGATATATATTGATAATAGAGCGTGCGGACGCCTGAAAGGTCCGCTAGTGTATAACCTTCCGAAAGGAGAATATTCATGGCTCCAGAGGCATTTCTCAAAAATATTCCTTTTGCGGAGCCGCTTGCGGCTTTGGATTTGGTGACCTACCAGAGCGGACAAGTAGTTAGCCGTACTCTGGCCCAGAATAAGATAATGAGCTTGACATTGTTCGCTTTTGACGCAGGAGAGGGCTTGAGTTCACACACTGCGGCAGGCGACGCATTTGTGCACATCCTCGACGGAGAGGCCAACATTACCATCGGCGAGAAGGAAATACTGCTCACTTCAGGTCAAGTTGTGGCCATGCCCGCGGGGGTTCCGCATTCGCTGCACGCGGAGAAGCGCTTTAAAATGTTGCTTGTGGTTGTAAAAGGAACCGAGTAAATAATGCTGAAGAATACATTTTGCCACATCCCGGGCATCAAGCAGAAATCCGAGCAGAGACTCTGGTCCCACGGCATCCTAAATTGGGAAGACGCTTTGAGCAACTTCCACAGGTTACCGAACATCAACAGTACTTTCTTGCGAAAGGGGATTATCGAGTCCCTAGACGAGTTGGAACTCGGGAATTCCGAATATTTTTGCCGGAAACTGCCCCGTGCCGAACAATGGCGAGTTTTTCCCGAATTCAGCCACTCGGTAGCCTATCTGGACATAGAGACCAGCGGGGCGCCGGACGACAATTATATAACTACTATCGCAATGTACGACGGCCACAGTCTGTTCCATTACGTGACCGGGGACAATCTGACCGACTTTGTTGACGACATCCGAAGGTATAACATCATAGTCACTTACAATGGGAGCTGCTTTGACATACCTTTCATCGAGAACTCTTTTGGGATTAAGCTGACCCAGGGACAAATCGATTTGCGATGGATACTGACAAGCCTGGGGTTGAAGGGCGGCCTCGAGGGTTGCGAGCGTTCGCTTGGCCTGGACCGCCGAGAATTGGACGGAGTGAACGGGTACTTTGCCGTGCTGCTCTGGAGCGACTATTGGAAGAACGGCAACGAAAAGGCTCTCCAAACGCTGCTGGCTTACAACGTCTTGGACGCCGTAAACCTGGAAGTATTGTTGGCCATGGCTTATAATCTGAAACTTGCCGAAACTCCTTTCCTCGCCTCACATCAGTTAAAAATACCGGAGCCGCACAGGAATCCCTTCCAACCGGACATGGATACCGTGTGCCGGATCGCGCACGAGTATGGCCTGTAGGGCATCACATAAATGGTAAGACTTGACTTTATTCTGAAGTTTCGCGACGTAAGCTGTCTCGTCGGCATGAAAACGGAGGGCATGGATTATGGACGCTAAGCAAACCGCCGTTGACAAAACTGAAGGTGTAGTGAAGTGCAGAGCCCCGGATATCATGTCGGACGATAGAATTTTTCTCGCCTGGCAACGGAGCCATATGGCAAATGAGCGAACCTTTCTGGCCTGGGCCCGTACCAGCATTTCGATGCTGGCCTTCGGTTTCGTGATAGAGAGATTTGACATCTTTCTGAGACACTTGCTGGCGTTAAGTGAAGGGACCATTAAGACTCCGCCCTCGAAACACATTATGTATCTTAGCCTCTTTTCGTTCTTCTTGGCTGGATTCACTATACTCTTTTCAGGTGTGCGATTTGTCAACGTGAGGCGTCACATTAACAGGGGCGAAGCTGTTTTTTCTATCGTGCCTGATATTCTTGTGGTAATCTCAGTAGTTGTAATTATAGTCATCACTATCGTCTTGGCCCTGCCCAGGATTTTTGGGGCCATCCCGATGTAGAAGCTTGGAAATTAAGATATCCCTTGACAAAATCACGTCAATTCGGTAACGTAAATTAAACCATCACAATCAGGAGAATCGAATCATGCCAAGGATGCTGGTATTTGTATTCTTTTTGGCAACCATCTTTCTGGCTTCCTCCGCGGGACACGTAAATGCGGGAGCTTCCGGGGATTCCACAGACACCTACAAGCAATTCAAGGGACCGAGCGACGGCCTGGCGAGTCTCTTGAAAACGGCCAACAAGAAAAGCTCTTCGGACAAGAAGTTCACCTCGGACAAGAAGAAAGGCAAGCATTCAACTTTTACGCGAAAGAGTAAGAGCACGAAACATTTCGCTTCCACGAAAAAGCATACCAGGAAATATGCCGGTTTGAAGTCCAAGCATCACAAGAAGAGAACTCCGTGCAAACTGAAGACAGCCAGGAAATCAGCCAAGAAGGTATAAAGATCTGCATATTATTGTAAGGGCGTGACTAATCTACCTGACGATATACAACATACAGGGTCAATTGGTTGGGGGACTTGGGGAAGTCGGATCCAAAGGACTATTTTTTTACGTTTTATGCTGATTTTTTAATGTGCAGAAAGGGTTGTAGTAGAACCTTATAGAAAACCGAGATAGTCTGATCTTTCAGGTCGGCCCCGGAATTGCCCTAGATCTCAACAAGGAGATTGGGAGCCGGGTCCGGCGGTATGTCCGCCCTAGGAAGAGGAGGTTATCACGGTTTGTGTCATTCGCGGAGCCGACCGAATTCCCGATTTTACCAATGGGATCTCGGTCGGCTCTTCTGATTTGTACACCGCCCCACCGCGATTTGACGTTTGGGGTATTCATTGCTAGATTGCGCATTGAGGGCGCAACGAGCTCGAAATTACCTCATGCGTTTGATTCGGGAGGATTCTATGCAGAATATTTCTAAACCTAAATATCGAACGGCGTCCGCCAAGCAACCAAGCCAAAACAGGCAGTTTGAAGGGTTAAAGGCCACTGAGCTCTATTGCCCGAGGTGCAAACGGAGCATGCCTGTAAGGGAGCGGCTGCTGCTGGTCCTGCCCGAAGGCGACAAATACGAGTACTTTTGCGCCTACTGCGGAACATCGGTGGGTGACAGGATCACAAAAGGCGAACGCCAACCGCTTATTATCATATAGCAAAATGCTACAGTTCCAATTATGAAGTGTGGATGAGAAGCGAACCCTTCTATACACAAACCTTGGGACCGGTTCTGTCCGCGTTGTTGAAATCTCGAAGTGTCGCGAATCCGGCCTTCTGCATGCTTTTTACCAGGAACACGAACAAATACGCCGCCTGAAGTGCGTCCTCCAGAGCGTCGTGTTGCATGAACAGCGGGAGGTCGTATTCTCGGGCTAGATTGTGCAGATTATAGGCCACCGCCGGATTAAACCCCAAGTGGCTTTTTCTTTGGTATTCCTGGAACGCTTGAGCCAACTTCATTGAATCCACACAAGGGTTTCGAAGAGGCCCTCCCAGTATCCGTCTGCAGGCCCGGTTGACAAACGCCATGTCCAGCTCCACGTAGTGACCTACCAGCAAGGCTTTTCCGCAGTATTTGACAAATTGAGGCAACATTATTTCAGGTGGAGGCGCCAGTTCCAGTTGTTCCGGTGTGATCCCGTGGATTAGCGTGCTTTCTTTGGGCAGATCTCTATCGGGTTTGATGTAAGCGAAGAAATTGTCTCCCGCCACAATACGCAGATTCCTAATACGGACTGCTCCGATGGATATTATTCGATCGCGTTTGGGATTCAACCCTGTAAGTTCGGTATCAAACGACACAAACTCGTAGCTATCGATGGGTCGGTCCTGATCGAAGTCCGAGAACGCAGCTTCATTTTCCAGGAGGACCGGATCGCTTTTCTTGCGAGCCCAGAGCCACAGCTTTCTAAGATTCATGAGCCGACCATGTTGACGATCCTGTAGCCCCACAGGCCACTGTGACCCGAAAGATTTTCGCTGAGGCGCCGTATTTGCGCCATCACGCGCTAAGAGCTGCGTTTGAGGACTTAGGCGCCGGGCTCGAGTAGGAGGCGGAGCCTCCCGACAGGCGTTCTCAGGCTGGAGCCTGGGAACGAGGGAAACTTACCGCACGTTGCAGCGTCCATGGCACCTGCGCAATTATCAAGAGTTTTTGGGCAAGGGCTCGGGGACATTAGCGCTAACTTAAGTATTGGTTTTGACCCAAGCCGTCATTCCCGCGCAAGCGGAAATCCAGTGTTTTCAATACCCTCTGGACCCCCGCTTTCGCGGGCCCGACGTAATTCTGCCGGCGTTAACTATTTGAAATCACGTCCGACAAGGTCAAAAGTTAGCGCCCATGGGGCTCGTGGAGGGACATTTTGCAAAAAGTCCCTCCACGATATCTGTTCCCAAACTTCTACCTCCCCGCCTACTCCACCACTCTGAATTCGTCTTTCACGAAGCCCCGTATGCGATCTATCACCGCAAACGCCTCTTTAAGGGTTTGTTTTTCCAGGTCAGTCAGGTCAGCGGGGTCCAAATAGTTGTTGGGCGTCTGCCCCGCCTCAATCATCCTCATTTGGTGGATCAGTCTCAGTTGCATCTGAAACTCGTAGGCTTCTCGCGTCTCTGCAAACAAGTCCCTCGGGATGTGATCTGCGTCCGCCAAGGTCTGAATCCTCGCCAGCGTGTTGGTTTCTCTTATGCCGTGTTTGAGCGCCATAAGACGCGCAAAGTCCACGAACGGCGTCAGCCCTCTTGTTTTCAGGTCCAGACGATTCTTATACTTTCCGTCTTTTTCCACAATGAAATTCCTAAAGAATGTGAGAGGCGGCCTACCCTGAATGCAATCCTTTGCCAGATGCATTAGGAAGATCCCTTTATTCGGGGCCTGTAAGCACAGGTAGTCCCGTAGCCTCTCAGCCAGTTGCGTGGCGCCGTATCCCGGCCTGAAATCGAAGAATATCGTCGCGTTCAGGACCTCTTGTGGTTCAGGGGCGTTCATCCAGTTGTCAAAGTAGTCCTTCCACACGGCATAAGGTTTGCGCCATTTTGGGTTGGAGGCCATTATCTCACCAGGGCAGAGCGGATAACCGCACTTTTCCAGATACTCGATGGCTTTGTTCCCAAATCTCCTGAAATATAGCTTTCCTTCCTTGACGCTGTCCCAATTATCAGGCGGGGTTTCATATATCAGGGCATTGTCCTGATCGGTTTTGAACGTCTGCTCCTTCCGTCCCTCGCTGCCCAGAGTCATCCAGCAAAACTTGTATGGCGCCGGTCCCATCTCCTCGTGCAATAAGGAAATGACCTTTTGGGCAATATGGTCATTGAGCACTGTGATCATTCGAGTGACGTTATTGGCTTTGGCGCCTTCTTCCACCAGGGCTCTCACCACCTGAGGCGCCTTCTCCGCCAAAGAGAACAGGCCCTCAATCTTGCGTTGAGCCCCTATTTCCCGGAAAAGATAAAGTGGCGAGGCGCCCTGATTGACCATTATGTCGTGAGCGGTTATCACTCCAACGACCTCGTCGTTGCGCTGCACGGCAAGATGATGCACCTGTTCGTTCATCATCTGCAACAATGCGTCGAAACAAACCGCCTGCGTCGGAATTTTGTGAACAGGAGACGACATGATAGTCGCTACGGGAGTCGTGTAATCCAACCCCATGGCGACAACTTTGGCCCGGAGATCTTTGTCCGTTATCATCCCGAGGATGTTCTCGGACTGATCCCTTACGAGCAAAGAGCCTATCCCCAGCCTAGTCATGCGGGCGGCGGCGTTCTGGATGGTTTCCGATCCTTCTACGACTTCCGCAGGTCTCTTGACTACGTCCGACACCCTAACGCTGAAAAGATAGAAAGCGTCCTGCTGTGGGCTTGTCTTGCATTTCCTGGAGCGCAATTCCGCGTACGCCCTGTTGACCAGGTCTTCGGAAAACCGTTTCAGGTAGAATTGCGAGACTCTTGGGTTGCTTTGGACCAAGGCCAAGAAAGCATTCTTGTCCAGGAGAAAACAGAAAGTATCTTCAACGGTGGCGACACTCAAATTAGCCTTTGAACCGGCGATTATGCTCAAGGCTCCGAAATAGCCGCCTTCCCCTCGGAAATCTTTGAGAGTAACTGCGCCATCGGCGTCCGTCAAAAAAACCTTCACTCCCCCCCGATGGATAAGATAGAGATGCTCCACCTCGGTTACCTCTTGCTCTATCACCAAAGTGTCTTTAGGAAAGAAGTCTACGGTGAATTGCCCTGCAAGCTCCTGGAGTCTTTCTGGATCAAGCTCACGGAAGGGGAGTCGGCTCCTGAGAAAGTCCAGCGCAGCGTCCTTGTCCGCCGGCTTCGCTACGATATCTACAGCCATTTGGAGCTCCTAATGAATGCGATCATTTCGTTGATGAGCCGAAATGTCTCCTTCAACGTGTGTTTCTCCAATTCCAGAAGATTCGCCACGAAAACAAAATCGTTAGGGAGCGACCCGGATTCCACTTTCTCAAGCTGATGAATCAAAACCATCTGCATTTGGAATTCATATGATTCTTTGATTTCCGCAAAGAAATCGCCTTGAATAACTTCAGCGTCGCACAAGCTACGCAATCGGGCAAGGGTGTTTGTGTGTTTGATTCCGTGTTTCAGCGACAGTATTCGAGCAAAGTCCACAATAGGTTTTATTCCGCGCAGTTTCAAATTCAATCCTCGCTGCCTATCGCCTGTTTTTTCAACCACTAGATCTCGAAAAAACGATAACGGCGGTTGGCTTGTCACAAAATCTTCGGCAAGACCTCGGAGAAAACCCGGGTGTCGCTGAATCGCAAGGAATATGTATTCACGCAGAGATTCCGCCAAATCACAGTCTCCGCATATCACTCTGTAGTCGAAAAAGATTGCCTTGGAAACAGCCTGCTTCGGGGCCGGTTCCGCAATCCACGAGTCAAAATAGCCACGCAATACGGAATAAGGTTTGCGCCAACGGCCGTCAACCGACAAACGGCTATCTCCGCTCAGGACTTTGCCCCAGCCGAAAAGACGGGCAATGGGCATATCGGCCAATTGGGCAAAGTATCTATCCGCGGTTTGAGCCCCTTCTTCATCCTGCGGATCTCGATAAATGAATGCATGGTAATGCTCCGTTTCGAAATCCTGTTCGCATCTTCCTTCAGGACCGAAGGTTATCCACGAAAAGGGCTCAGGGGCCGGCTCTACCGCCAGTTGAGCCAGCTCTAAAAGCTTGATTAGAATTCGATCAGTCAGCGCCGTGATTATTTTATATATGTCCGGCGCCCTTGCGTCGCCTTCTACGAGGTTCCTGACTACGAGAGGGATTCTTCTCGATATTTCGTTCAATCCACGAGCATCCCTTTGGTTTGAGACTTCCCTGAATAATAGAAGCGGGGATGCTCCTTGCGCGGCCATGATTTCCCTCGCGCTCACAACGCCTATTATCCTGCCCCGGTCCTCCACCGCCAAATGATCCACATCTTCCATCATTATTTCCATCAATGCGTCAAAGCAAGTCAGATTGGAATTGATGATGGGAACCGGGGAAGTCATTCCCACGCGCACATTGGCGGAGGCATCCACGCCGAGGGCTATCACTTTGCTTCTAAGATCCTGGTCGGTGATGATTCCGACAACGCTTTTTGAATCGTCTTCGACCAGCAAGGAACTTGAATCCAAGGCTGCCATACGCAATGCGGCGTCCTTTATCGTTAGCGAGGAAGAGATAGTCTCCGGAAGGGATATTATCATGTCCTGAAGCCGCTGATTAAAGAGAAAGAAAGACTCCGGCTTTCTGGCTCTCATTTTTTCAGACTTCAGCTCGTGGTATGCGCAGCGTAGCCTCTCATTTGAGAAGGCGTCGAGGTAATAGCGCACGATACTCGGACACGAGTGCGCCAGGTTCAAGAAATCCTCTCTCTGCAAGAGAAAACAAAAGGTGTCCTCGATGGTTTCAATTGTGAAGTCCGGTTTCTGACGTCTGATGATCGAAGGAGCGTCGAAGGCGCAGCCTTCACCTGAGATTTCAGCAATGATTTCGTGGCCGTTAAGAGCCGCGTACCTCTTGATAGCTCCCTTTTGCACGAAATGAAAATATCTGGACTCTTTTGCTCCTCTCTCCACGATGATCGTTCCCTTGGGGAAGAAATCTATGACGCACATCGAGGCGAGACGTTCAAGGACTCCGGGGTCCAGGTCGCTGAATGGCCTAATCTTTTTGAGAAGGTCCAGAATCACGTTGGGGGTGGTGGAGAATGGGCTTTCGATCATGCGTTGTTGTCCGTTGTGATAAGGACTTTAGTAAGAGTTGTCGGGGAAGACCTTCCTATGAAGATGACCATGGAGGGAAGCTTCTTAAAAAGAGTTTCATTCCGGAGCACCATTCAAGAGTTCCAAATATAGGTGTAGCAAGGTCCACTCTTACCGCGCATTTGAGGCCGCCAACTCCGTTTGCTATGGCGTAGAGACCCTCAAACGAGGATCAGAACTTCTTTCACGGAAAATCCCGGACGTTTTCAGGACGGATATATAGTGTCCTCATTATACAAGATATTGTGGAAACCAGGGCTTATTTCTCGCCTAGCGTCGAATAATGGGGACATCTTAGGCGCGAATACAATTGTCAAATAACCGGAGCGGCATTCATGCGCTTACTTCATGGGCCATTGTCGCATCACATGGATCGGGACGCGGCCTAAAGTTTTCCGCCGGCGTTTCTCCTCCATGCTTAACTCAAGATTCTTTGCTCGCATTCGCAACATAATTTTAGTTCCATTTTGGCGCCGTGCCTGATATTTTTAAAAGACCAAAAAAATGAGTCCTACATATGCTGATTTTTTTTGTGATTATTGAGAAGAAGTCTGATGAGAACCGTGTCTCCCGGGTAGACAAAACTGGGGACACGGTTGTTCTTACCGAAGTCACAGATGAAGACAAGCCGGCGCTCCTGGCGATGTACGATGAATTTGAACCGAAAGCCGTTACGCAGGGGCTTCCGCCCGCCCCGGAAAAGGTCCGTCAATCTTGGGTACAGGGATTGCTCAGTTCCGGCCTGAACTTTATTGCCTGGCGCCAGGGCAAGGTGATTGGCCACGCTTCTCTGATTTTGGATCGAGAACGAAATGACGGCGAGTATGTAATATTCGTTGACCACAGAGTTAGGAACAGAGGCGTCGGCACGGTGCTCACTGAATTGGCCGTCCGCAGAGGCGGCGAACTCGGCCTGAAATCCATCTGGCTCACCGTTGAAGCCTTGAATTTCAGGGCTATCAAGCTTTATAAAAACATAGGCTTCAGGTTTGTCGATTCAGGAGAGCGTGAACGAACAATGTCCCTGAACCTGTGAACCACGCAGCAATTCCGGATTATCTCTCCTTGCCCCTGGGTAAGGTTGATGTTGGGGCCTGTCGAGTCCGGAGTTGGTTGCAACCCCTCTTTGGGTCCGTTTCAAAGCCATTCGAACCGCGTGGGTAAGTGAACACGGTTGTCCCTTGAATCGGACTAGGTCTGGAGTTGGTTGCAATAATTAGAGTTTTTAGGGAGGGGGCCGGTGAGGGCCTTTTTGCAAAAGGCCCTCACCGGCTACTTTTCCGAAAGCTCCTAAATTTTGCATCCACTCTCGTGAATTGGAGGAGCATTTATGGCCCCGAGATGGCTGGTCCGCATACTGGACGGCGTGTTGGCGCCTTTTGACCTGATTTTGAGACGGCGCAGTTCCTGGGGATCAGTGGATTTCATCGAGCAGGTCTCCATAAGGCCCAAGAATGCGGCGGAAGAGAGCTTCAAGCTTCTGCATCCTCCGCTCCACTATTCAGAAGCCAAACCGACCGTACAATTTTCCGAAGGACTGCTGCAGCGCGATCTCAAAATCTATCTGGAGAGAGACACTTATCCTTTGCCGACGACGGAAGACAGGCAGGGCTATGAAGGGGACCGACATTACGATTACTGGCTAAGCGGCCTGAGAGATTATCTACAAATAATCCATTCGCTCGGCCGTCATGGACTTGAGCTTACCGAGCATTCCCAAGTGTTGGATTTTGGCTGCTCCACCGGTCGTGTCCTCAGGCACTTTGCCTGCCAGGAAGAAGGCCTGGGCCTCTGGGGAGCAGATATCAACGGCAGGGAAATCGAGTGGATAAGACGGAATCTTCCCGGCAAGCTCAGAGTTTTCCAGTGCGCAACCCTGCCCTTCCTGCCCCTAGCGGATAATTCCCTTTCTCTTGTCTACGCGTTTTCGGTGTTCACCCATATCGATGAATTCGAAACGGCATGGTTGGCCGAGCTAAGGCGCATCCTCAAACCCGGAGGGTTCGCCTATCTCACAATACACAGCGAGCACACTTGGAAAGCCATGCCGGCAACCCTCGAGCAGGAATTCATGAATTCCGCCCCCCACATTGAAGTATATAACGTGACTTCTGAGCTTCTCCGCGATCCCATGCCGAAGCCCAAAACAGTGTTCAGGCATACCCTCAGCAGGCTGTATAACGTCAATGTCTTTCACGATACGGCTTATATTTATGAGACTTGGGGACGTTTTTTTGACGTGCTGGAAATCATGGTAAGGGGCCACGGGTACCAGGATTGCGTATTGCTTCGCAAGCCGTTGAAGGAATAGGTCGGCGGGAGGAAGCTATTTCGTGAAACGGGCTATATCTTTTGCTCCGCATGAGACCAATACGCTGACCTGGGTTCCAGGTCAGTGTTGATGTTGATCAAAAGAGACCGTCGCTGTTTGCGGAGCCAAGCACACTGTTTCGTAAATACGGTCGCGTATTTTGGTGCGATAAGACGCTTTACTGAACCACGGTTTCACCCTCCCCCAGCCCCTAATACTTGTGACTTAAGGATGAAAAACGGCCGTCTCGACCACGGAGAGGTCATTATCCGTCGTTCCCGCGAAAGCGGGATCCCAGTTCTTTCCCGGAGTTTCCTGGACCCCCGCTTTCGCGGGGGCGACGGCGCCACGCGAAGTCGTTAGCGAGATATTCCTTAAGTCACAAGCATTGCCGTCAAGGGAGGGGCGCTAAGATCCTCTCCCCTAGCAGGGGAGGCTAGGGTGAGAGGAATTTCGGCATCCGAAGCAGTTCTAAATTGAGACCCACGCCAATGCGTGACCGTATTTATGAAAACGCCTTTTTTATCAGGCGCTGTCCGCATGTTCGGAAATGACTCCCCGTGGCGCCGGCATATTGAAAATTCTTGAACGGAGGTCCGGAGGGAAACTTCTTTCAAGAAGTTGCCCTCCGGAGGCATCTTTCATAGGAAGACTGCGCCCTCCAGCGGCGCTACTGCCCTTTGACTCTGTCTCGTATGAGGTCCCCTACCGCTTTTGGGTCAGCGACAGTAGCAAGGTCCCCGAGATCCGTCAGGCCCGCGGCTATTTTCTGGAGCACCCGGCGCAAGACCTTGCCGCTGCGCGTCTTGGGGAGGGAGTCCGCCCACTGAATTCGGTCCGGAACTGCGATTGACCCGATTTTTGCCCTTATCCAATCGGCCAAGTCCTGCCGCAATTCATCGCTTCTTGACGCGCCCTGCTCCAGTTTGACAAACGCGTATATTCCCTGACCCTTAATCTTATGGGGATAGCCCACGGCGGTCGCCTCGGCGACCGAATCATGCGAACAGAGCGCCGCTTCCAATTCCCAGGCTCCCATTCTGTGACCTGCGACGTTTATCACGTCGTCGATTCGGCCCGTAATCCAATATGCGCCTTGTTCGTCTCTTCTCGCCCCTTCTCCAGTGATGAATCGACCTTGGAAAGGGGAGAGATAAGCTTCCCTGTAAGCGTCATGATCCTCGAAAATCGTTCTCGCCATCGCGGGCCAAGGCCTTCCGATGAAGAGAGCGCCTTCTTGATTGGGGAACTTTGTCTCCTCTCCGGTATCGAGATCAATAATCACCGGCTCCACGCCAAAAAAGGGAAAAGGAACCGATCCAGGCGCGCAGGGAGAAAGGCTCGGCAGTCCGCTGATCATAGGGCCTCCCGTTTCAGCCTGTCCCCAAAGGCTTATTACCCGACATTTGCCTTGACCCACCTTATCGGAGAGCCACCGCCAATCTTCGGGTAAGCAAACCTGCCCTGCCGCTCCCACGATCTTAAGCGACGAGAGGTCGTGTCCTTCAGTCGGCTCTGCGCCTCGATGTTCAAGGCTTCTAATGACTCCTGCTCCTGTGCAGAACTTGGTCACCCTGCGCTTTTCAATTATCTCCCATACCGCTTTGGATCGGCGGAGTCCAGCGAGCCCTCATAGAGCACCCCCGTAATCCCGTTCAGAAGGACGCCATAGAGACCCAGCGTGTGTCCGCAGGTTCGCGCTAAATCCGACGTAACCCATAAAACATCATCGTCGTGGAGGTCAAACATGAAACCCGCGGTCATGGCGGCCCACAACAGGTATCCCCCGTGGGTGTGAACCAAGGCCCGGGGCTTTCCTATGGCCGGCGCGGCGTATGCGATGAAAAGCGGGTCTTCGGAGCCACGCTCGTTGTGGCTTACTTCCGGAAAGCCGGCGATCAAATCTTCATTGAACACGATGTCCCGTTGGCTGACGGGATTGATTTTTAAGCCGCATTTGTCAAAGAACACGACTCTTTCAACCGTGGGGCACTGCGAAATCGCGAAATCCACTTTGGGTTTCAAAGGAACCGCTTTCCCCGCGTGGATGTGGCCGTCTGAGGTGATCACCAGCTTGGCCCCACAGGTCGAAATGCGATAAGCCAGCGCTTCTCCACCGTAGGCGGAGTGCGCCACAGAGTAGACGGCCCCTAACTTCGCGCAGGCCAGGACGGCGACGACGAGTTCAACGGAGTCCTGCAGGTGAATGATTACTCTGTCATTCGGCGCAACGCCCAGCCCATTTAGGACCCTAGCGAAATCGGCCACTTTGTGGGCCAGTTCGCCGTAGGTGACCGTCGCTGAATGCTCCGGATCCTCGCTTTCTATGTGGAAGGCGACCCTGTCCCTTTTGGTGTCAAGATGCCGATCCAGGGAGTTGTAAGCCGCATTGAGCGTGGCGCCGGGAAACCACTCGACCTTCGCTCCATCGATGTTCTGTCTGCAAACCGTTTCCCATTCCTTAAGCCACGTGAGGCTCGAACGAGCCCAGGTAGCCCAGAACTCTTCGGGGCGCTCCATCGACATCTTGTAGAATCGACGATATGCTCCGATGTCCAACGAGTAACGGCCTGAAATACCCGACGCCGTTCCACGATTACCATTCATCCGGCAGCCTCCTAAAAGCTTCTCATGAAAATTTTTCCGGAGGGGAACTTCTTGAAACCCCGCGAAACGCGGGGTCCGGACCACCCTTCAAGAACTTCTAAGATGGCGACATGACGGGTGGTCATTCTCAAACTTAAGGGCGCAACAAACAAGTCAAAGCATTTTCATCCTGTATTCTAACCTGCAAGGTCAAAACGAAAAGGGCAGCGGTGTCCAGGCTCCCAGCATGAGCTGCCAGCCTGATCCTGCTACCCCATACATTCTAAGGCCTGTTCAAACTACACCATTTGCAGATCCCTATTTCTCGGAATATCCGATTGTCGTCAAAGCTTCGGATATTTCAGTCAAAACTGCGGGGTCATCTATGGTGGACGGCACCTGGTATTTTTCACGGTCTGCGATCTTACGCATGGTGCCTCTCAGAACTTTTCCGGATCGCGTTTTCGGCAAGCGCTTAACTACCACGGCTTGCTTGAAAGCCGCTACGGGTCCTATTTCCTTTCGAACCATTTGGATCACTTCAGCGACAACATCTTCAGGGGATTTCGTTACTCCCGCCTTGAGCACCAGGAAGCCGACAGGGACCTGGCCTTTCAGGTTATCGGCGGCCCCGATTACCGCGCATTCGGCGACACATGGATGCGTAGCCAGCACTTCTTCCATGCCGCCTGTGGAAAGTCGATGCCCTGCCACATTGATGACGTCGTCAATACGGCCCATGACGAAGACGTAGTTCTCTTCGTCCATATATCCTCCATCTCCAGTCAGGTAGTAACCCGGGAAAGGATTCATGTAGGATTCCAAGAACCTTTGATCGTCGTTCCACAGAGTGGGCAAGTTGCCGGGAGGTAAGGGTAATTTGACCGTGATCACGCCGTTAACTCCGGGAGGCATAACTTCCATCGTTGTGGCGTCCAGGATAGTGACGTTATAACCAGGCATTGACTTGGTGGCCGAGCCCGGCTTAATGGGGAAGAATTCCAAGCCTCGGAAATTACCGGCTATCGCCCAACCGGTTTCAGTTTGCCACCAGTGATCCACTACCGGTTTTTGGAGCAGGTCAGTAGCCCAGAAGTAAGTGTCGGGGTCAAGGCGCTCACCGGCGAGGAACAATGTCTCAAAATCGGATATGTCCCATTTCTTCAAGAATTCCCCGGTGGAATCCTCTCGCTTTATTGCCCTTATTGCTGTGGGAGCAGTAAAAAGCGCTTTAACCTTGTGTTGGGAAATGACCCGCCAAAAGGCTCCGGGATCGGGGGTGCCAACGGGTTTTCCTTCATACAGTATGCTGGTCGCGCCCATGAAGAGGGGTCCGTAAACAATGTAGGAATGCCCTACGACCCAGCCCACGTCCGAAGCGGCCCAATAGACATCGCCCGGCCCTATGTTGTAAATGTGCTTCATGCTCCATTTCAACGCTACAGCGTGACCGCCGTTGTCCCGGACAACTCCTTTGGGTCGACCTGTCGTTCCTGATGTGTACAAAATGTATAGGGGATCGGTGGCCAGCACCGGGACGCAATCCGCGGGTTGAGCCTTTGCTTCCAACTCGGCCCAATCGAAGTCGCGGCCGGCTATCAAGTCGGCTATTGCCTGGGGGCGCTGGAAGAGGTACGCACTTCTCGGGTTTGTGAGCGGCAATCTCGATAGCTTCGTCCAAAAGGGGCTTGTAGGGTATGACTCTTTGAACTTCTATACCGCACGACGCGGAAATCACTAGCTTGGGTTTGGCGTCATCGATACGAATCGCCAGCTCCCTCGGCGCGAATCCTCCGAAGACCACGGAGTGAATGGCTCCAAGCCTAGCGCAAGCCAACATAGCTATCGCGGCCTCAGGTATCATCGGCATATAAATGATCGCTGTGTCGCCTTTCGTGAGCCCCATGTCCTTGAGAAAACCGGCTACCTTTGAAACTCGGTCCTTGAGTTCGGAATACGTAATCTTGCTGACGGTGTTTGTAACAGGGCTGTCGTAGATTATGGCATTTTGATCTCCTCGACCATTTTGCACATGGTAATCGACGGCATTGAAACAGGAGTTGAGGACGCCGCCAGTGAACCATCGATAGAAGGGAGCATTAGAATCATCCAGCACTTTGTCCCACTTTTTGTCCCAGTGGATTTCCTCTGCCGCTCGTCCCCAGAAAGTGTCAGGATGTTCTATTGATTCCCTAAACGCTTCTTCGGTACTTCATATGTACCCCCATACGTATTCGAAATCGACCCATCAACGGGAAAGCTGATGAGTCCCGATCAAAGGCATACTAAGCCACGAAGATGACGCGAGCTGTCCACGGATCCGGTTCAGACGACCCACTCGGGTCGACAAGAGCCGCTTCGAGTTACGCCAAATTCTCACACTGCATCAATTGGGATCAGTCGGGAATTAGCTCCCATTGTGACCTTGTTTGAGCGATGACTGAATTCTTATGTCTCGACCTTACTGAAAAAGATCGTATTTAGCTTTGAGAAGTTATGAATTGTGGCCGAAAGGCCCGACTGGACTATTTATATCTTCAGCGGCCGAAAGACCGACTTTGAAAGATTGGATGAGCGGCTATAATGACAGTTTTCAGTTTCATTCGCAAGTTCTCTTTGCAAAACCTTTCGAAGGAAAGAACTTGCGGATGAAGAGGCTAGTCAATCCGGAAAAGGCGGCTCATGAGTGAAGGATTAAGTATCGTCCGCACTTTCGTGTTGACAAACCCCTCGCGTGTCTCCATATTAGGTGAGCTCTCGGATAATCCCGACCACTTTGCCTAGACTATGGAGACCATGTAGACTTATATAGACCTGCCGATCTTAAAGAGGCATTGATTTTCGTACGCTCCACCCCGGAGCCTTCAACTGCTTTGAATCCATATTTATCCGTCGACGGGCATAAGGAGAAATATCAAAGTGGTTTTAAGCCAGAGAGGAAGTCAACAGCCATTATGTACGCAAACTGACGGCGCCTCTCGTTACGGGAATAGCGTGTCCGTTAGCCGCTTTCCGCCTATATTGGCGAATGGCCGCTCTCTGTGTCGTGTATCCGCGCTCAGCGCCGCTGTGGTATGCTCCTTTCTCAGGCAACTTCTGTTTGTCGATTCAAAACCGGCTAAATCATGTTTCCGAGCCAATGCCATCCAAGGCGCGTACTCGCCGGCTCTTTTGGCAGGCTCATCTATATCAGTAATTTTCCAACGACGCTCCCCATCCCCGATTAACGAACATCCACTCCAGGATGCGCCCATTGCTAAACCATTTCCGTAGTGAATAATATCGAGAATTCCCAGCAAGAAAGGAGACCGGAAAATGTCACAAGAGAGTCAAAGCACAGGAACGGCGCCTTCGAGTCAGGAGGGTTGGGCGGCGATTGCGAAAAACCCGAAGTTTAGAGAGCTCCGCAGCCGGAAGACCATGTTCCTTTTTGGCTGGTGGATTTTCTCAACTCTTTACTATTTTCTTCTTCCCGTTGGCGCTTCCTATTTCCCTGAAGTTTTCAAATATCGAATCGCGGGGCATATGAATTTCGGCTACGTGTTCGCCTTGTCCCAGTTCTTCGTGTGTTGGGGGATAGCCATTTACTACGCTTCATGGGCAAACAGAGTATCCGACAGGCTTACAAAGGAATTGTTGAGTGAGCTGAAAGCCTAAGAGAGCATCAGATGGTTCGACGCTTGGACCGTTCACTAGCTGCCCCGGTTCGACCTCGCCGCTAATACCGATGTCTTAATCTGTAGTAATTCACCGGGAAATCCCTTTCCGCAAAAGGTGGTTTCCCGGACACCTCTCCAAAAACTCTTGACATGTTGGTCTTTTGAGTGGTCACAAACCTGCTTTGAGCAGATATCTCGGCGCTGTGGTCTTCCGCACTGAAAATCGCGGGGACTTCGACCCGCACAAAGTCGAAGACCGGCACTGCCAGGGCGGCGGCAGACCGTTGCGACCGCATGAGTCACTCAGGCTGAGATTGCTTCGTCGCGGCTCTCCTCGCAATTACATGTCCGCGGGAGGGGGATATCCAAAAGTACTTTAAATATCCTGCGAATATCAAAGAGTAAGACTTCCAGCGATAATTTTTCTCCTGGGCCTCCACCAAAAAACTCCTTGAATGGCGAAAGGAAGCTGCGGTTTTTTCGTTCATTTGAGCTCCCGGATTCCAAAACGCTTGCAAGTCAAGACATTAGTTGAGAGAGTATTATAGACGCGGTCTTCACGTGCCGCCCTCACGAGTTGCATTGATAGACCTGTTGCGCCTGTAGTTCGTTCTTGGCTCTAGAATATGTATAAGTCGACATGGTTGTTTCTCGGACACGGCGTATCCGGTGAGGGGCCGCGCCGGACTTTCGGATTCCGACTTCCAACCAACGGAGCATCCCGATGCAGACTGATTTCGTTTTCGCTTACGATTCTCTTATGAACAGATCGGAAATACGGTCTTGGCTGGAGGCCAACGGCTATAATTCCTCACTCATAGTAAGCATGGAACCGGCCAAGTTGAATGGCTATGATTTTGTCTGGAACCATTACTCCCGTTACCGCGGCGGCGGTCTGGCGAATCTGGAACCGCGTGAAAGCTCAGTAGTATATGGAGTACTGTATGAAATCGAACAACAATTACTGAAAGCCTTTGACAGATTTCACGGACATCCGGCGATCTACTCCAGAGGAGAAGTCAAGATACCCGTCCAAAGACTCTCGGACGGAAAGAATGTCCTCGCTTGGTTGTATAAGGGCAACGCCAACAAGATCGGGATGAAGGATATAAGGCCCACGCGGGACTACAAGCGGATTCTGGTCGAGGCCGCCACATTCTGGGGGTTTCCCGAAGAATACCTCAGTCGGCTGCGACAATGGGATGTGGCCTAAGGCCTATTTTGTAATCGCCGTGTCAGGGTCATTCACCAAGGAACAAATGGGACGGCACTGAACCCCATGCGCTCGCAATGTACTAATTCAGGTTCCAGCAAAAGCGACGTGGGCGCCAACTGGTAGCGAATCCGTGTCGATCCCGTGAAAGCAGCAATTTGTCTGAGCTACCTACCCGTTAATAATTGGATAATCGTCCCATTAGTTTTTTGACAGGGCCACGGGTCTGCCGGGAACCCAAAAAGGCCCCGCGGTTTTGCTCTCGAATTTCCTCTCTCTGAATCCCCAACAAAATGCCTGTTGTTTTGCAGCGACAAGAACCCCGCCGCCGGCCAAGAGATTAGTGTTGGTAGGCTTATGTATGAATTTCCGACAATCTGTAAAAATGTAGGCCCGGCGGGCACAGTCCGCCCACGTATTGTGCCGTCGCGAGGCTTCTGTTCCGTCACACATGCGCTTGGTCCGGCGTTAGGCATTCATCGGTTCAGAGACAAATCCTGAAATCCCTTGTGTGTAGATTTTGGGAAGGCTGAACCATGGGTCATTTCGCCCTGCTCCAGCCACCCAAATATCACCCTGTTTCATTCCTGACTATACTTGAGTTTTTTTCTCAAGAACCTTGCCTTTACCCGAACTGTCTGTTAACATTACATAGTCCGATGAGAAAAACGTATACCCTATTCGGAGGTTGCCATGAATCCGCAGAATTGTTGGGAGCATAGAGGATGCGGTAAAGAAAAGACTTGTCCCGCCTACCCCGACCACGGCAGAGCGTGTTTCGCGGTCACGGGAACATTGTGCAGGGGAGAAAGACAACCGTCCTATGAATCCAAAATCGCAAAATGTAGAGCAACGTGTCCCTTTTACAAAGACATCATGGGCATAACCGAGTGGGAACAGATAGAATCCGCGGTTAATGACTAATTGCTCATTTTATTGACCTCGACGCTGAATAAATTTCGTTTACCGCTTCACCCGGTCGCCAATTCTTATCTCAGTAGCGGAACGGAACGCTGGGGGTTCAATCGGGCGAAGCCGTAGGGTCGCTGTGGCCCATTGAACGGTCCAGCGTCCGCATTCTCTGCGACTATTCCCCCGCCATGGCCTCTTCATCATCGCTTTCAATTCCATAGTATAGGCTCCAAGCCCCTCATGACTCACACCGGCTCCCATGAACCGCCGGATCGCAACTGGAGATAAAAGAGCTGTGACTTTTTCGTAGCGCCCTTAAGTTTAAGAATAGGGACGCGTGATGTCGTCACCTTAGAAGCTCTGAAAGGGAGGCCTAGAGAGAAACTTCTTTCAAAAAGTTTCCTTCCAGCCGCCTCTTCATATGAAGTACCGCCTTTCCGCAGTCGCCAAGATCAAGGTTGACTATGTGCGGAACCATGGGTTATGTTTCAAAATGATCTAGGACCATTTTCTGCAGGCCCGAAGCCGCCGATTTGGCTTTCGGCAATCTCGGGTAATACGGCTCGGCGAGGGGATGGACTGGTTATCGGTCAAGGGGTCGGAGTATCTGCAAAAGAGTAAACGTAGGCCTAAGTTCGGGTAGAAAAGGTATTTCCCGTGGACGAGCTCATATCTCCACATAGCGCCTCACCACGGAGACCGCTTTTACGAAGGAGGATTCCATGATGTATACGGCCCTGGACTTGAGCGCAGTCTTGTCGGCGGCGCTGATGTTGGTCGTTGCAATGGTTAAATCTACGGCCGGCGATGCTACAAATCCCAAAGACGCTTCAAACGAAACCAAGAAGACCAACTCCGGAATTCAGAGAGAGCTCCCCTTTCAAGATAAACAAGATTTTGAGGACGCCCAACGCGGATTCATCGCCCCGCTTCCGGACGGTGGAGTGATTCGCGGCAAAGACGGCTGGATCTCATGGGACTTGAGCAAATACGCTTTCATCGAACAGGGCTCAGAGGCTCCTGATACCGTTAATCCCAGCTTGTGGAGACAGGCTCAGCTCCTCATGCACGCGGGCTTGTTCAAGGTTACGGACCGCATTTACCAGGTCCGAAGCGCTGATCTCTCGAACATCACCTTCATCGAAGGGGATTCGGGTGTGATTGTGGTCGATCCTCTCATTACCGCGGAAACAGCCAAGGCTTGCCTGGAGCTCTTCTACCAGCACAGACCCAAGAAGCCTGTGGTGGCCGTTATACACACGCACAGCCACATCGATCATTACGGTGGAGTCAGAGGTGTAGTGTCGGAGGCTGACGTAGAGAACGGGAGAGTTCGCATCATTGCGCCGGACGGTTTCCTGAAGGCTGCTTTGGATGAGAACGTTATGGCTGGAAACGCCATGAGCCGCCGAGCGGGTTACATGGTACGGGAACCTCGTTGCTCCCGGCCCGAAGGGAACCCTGGGAGCAGGCCTGGGAATTACGACTTCCTCGGGAACCATTACCTTGATTCCTCCCACCGACAATATCACCAGGACCGGCGAAGAGATGACTATCGACGGACTGAAATTCGAGTTCCAGGTTGTGCCCGACACCGAAGCTCCTGCGGAGATGCATTTCTACCTGCCTCAATTGAAAGTGCTCTGCACGGCTGAGAATTGCACGCACACATTGCATAATGTGTATACCCTCCGTGGGGCGAAAATTCGTGACGCCCTGGCCTGGTCCAAGTACCTGAACGAGGCTCTTGAGCGCTGGGGCGACAAATCTGAGGTTTTGCTTAACGTGCACCACTGGCCCGTTTGGGGAAATCAAAGGATCATCGACCGTGTCAAGAGACAACGCGACATGTATCGTTACATTCACGATCAGGCTCTCAGATTGGCCAACCAGGGCTATACCATGCTGGAAATAGCCGAAATGCTCGAACTGCCCGAAACACTTTCGAAAAGAATGGCACAACCGAGGCTATTACGGCAGCTTGAGCCATGATGTGAAGTCGGTCTATGTGAAATACCTGGGATGGTTCGATGGAAACCCCGCGAACTTGCATCCTCTGCCGCCCGTGGAAGCCGCAGTAAGATATGTGGAGTTCATGGGCGGAGCTGAATCGGTAATCGCAAAGGCTCGGGAATATTATGATAAAGGCGAGTATAGATGGGTTGCGGAAGCGATCAATCACGTGGTCTTCGCTGATCCCAAGAACAAGGCCGCCCGGGAACTTCAGGCGGACACTCTGGAGCAACTCGGCTACCAAGCCGAATCAGGGCCGTGGCGCAATTTCTATCTGAGCGCCGCTCAAGAGCTTCGCGAAGGTGTTAAGAGGATAACCGAGTCCGGCTCGGCGAGTCCGGATTCAATCCGCGCCATGCCTCTCGACCTGTTCTTCGACTATCTCGGCATACGGCTCAACGGTCCCAAAGCGGCAGGCCGGATCATGGCAATCAATTGGGACTTTACGGACACCAACGAGCAATACGTATTGAACCTTGAGAATGGCGCTTTGAACCACACGCCGAACAAACAGGACCCGAACCCGGATTGCTCGATTACGTTGACGAGAAAAACTCTAAATGAGATCATTGTTGGAGAAGCCAAGCTTGAGGAAAAACTTGTTTCGGGGGAGATCAAGGTTGTCGGGGACGGCTCCAAGCTTAAAGAGCTGTTTTCATTGATGGACGAATTCGATTTGTGG
Source organism: uncultured delta proteobacterium (assembly GCA_963747865.1). Classification (GTDB taxonomy): domain Bacteria; phylum Desulfobacterota; class Desulfomonilia; order Desulfomonilales; family Desulfomonilaceae; genus JBBSBY01. The sequence goes on from CAVVHK010000086.1 coordinate 41,331, forward strand.
TTCAATATAGTGACACCGTGAGGATCTTTCGGACGAGGCGCCGCCGGAGAGACTTTCTATGAAAATGTAGCTGGAGGGGAGCTTCTTTCAAAAAGTATCGCTCCGAAGTTCCCCTTCAAGAACTCCAAATATTATGCAGCGCTGGATGGCCATCCGACACGTGCGGACGCGTCGATCGGGTGGGACCTCCGACAAAGGCTATATATAATAGTAAGGGTCAGAATTCGCTAGATCCATAGAACCTGCGCCTGCGCACGTTGTAGCTGTCCCCCTTCAGAGGGGACCAAACAAGCGTGCGCTTCCGGAAGGAGGGAAACACGGATGCCCAAGGTTACACTCGACTTTGAATCTCTACGCAAGATCGAGCTTCAAGATTTCCCACACCTCGAAAAGCTGAGAGAAGCGTACTTCAATGCGGTTCCCGAAGTCTGCATCGAAAGACCTCGCCTGCTTACTGAATTCCATTTACAAAACAACCTGTTGTCCCGGGATAGCATTTCTATTCTCGACAAGGCCAAGGCGTATCGCCATTTTCTGGAGCACCGCAAGCCTGTGGTTTTCCACTCCAGCGCCCGTGATCAGGATATGGACGAGTTTGAGGTGAAGGACAGTTCGCCCTTTGCGGGTTCGACCACGAGCAAGTTCAAAGGCGTCCCTATTTACCCTGAGCTGATCGGATTGATTCTTTGGCCTGAATTGAGGAGCATGCCCGAGCGTAGGCCAAACCCGTTTCACATTACTCCGGACGACGCGGAGACTCTGAACCTGAAGGTTTTCCCTCACTGGATGAAGAAAAACGTGTTGGAAATCACAAGGCTCCGTGATTACAAGGGGCAGTTCAGCGGAGCCGTTAACACGGATTTTCCGGATGAAATCAAGCTTTTTCAGAACATGGTCTTTTTCCTAACGAGTAAACCGTTGTGCATTTCCCACACCGTACCCGATTTCTCGAAAGCCCTGAATGTGGGCTTGGCCGGTGTGATCAAGGAAGCCGAAGACAAAAAAAGTCTAACCTCAGACACCTCGAAAATTGAGTTCTACGACGCTGTCATCGAAGCGCTTACCGGAATCATAACTTACTCCAAGAGGCTTGCTCGTGAAGCAAGGCGGCTTGCGGCGCTTGCAACTCGCCTGCCGGAGAAACGCAGACTGGAAGAGATTGCAGCAACATACGAGAGAGTTCCGGAATCGCCGGCCCGGACCTTCCGGGAAGCCCTGACCACCGTTTGGATATGCTGGACCGCGGTTCATCTCGAAAACCCCAACGTCGGCTTGAGCCTCGGGCGTCTGGATCAGTTGCTCTATCCGTTTTACAAGAAAGATCTGGAGACGGGGTCCCTGCCGGCGAACGATGAGGCTAAGAACGCAGTGGAACTCGTCTGCTATTTTTGGCTCAAGATTGGGGACCATGTGCCCACCATGTCTGAAACCGCAGAGCAGTTGTTCGGCGGAACCGGCTCCAACCAGGCGATTACCATAGGCGGGGTGGATAAGAGCGGCGAAGACGCAGTCAACGATCTGACGTACGTGATACTCAAGGCCACTGAATTGATGAAACTGAGAGACCCCAACCTCAACGCCAGGTATCATCTCGACAAAAATCCCGACGAGTACCTCAATTGGGTCGGCGACGTGAACATCCGCACGGGCGCTACCCCTGCCATCCACAACGACAAGGCGGTCATCAAGGCCCTTATGTCCAAAGGGGATTCAGAGGAGCAGGCCCGGGATTACGGCATCGTCGGGTGCGTGGAGCCGGTAAGCGCCGGGAGGACCTACGGACACAACGCCGCGATACTCCTGAATCTCGCTTCGGCCCTGGAGCTGGCGTTGTACAACGGCAAACACCGGCACACCGGAGCCAGGCAAATCAGCCCCAAGACGGGCGATCCTCAGGATTTCACGTCCTTCGATCAGTTCTGGAGGGCCTTCCAAACGCAGGCTCTATGGCTTATTGATCGGGCGACCACTCTCAACAATCACTTCGGCAAAACCCATCAGGATTTCTGTCCCACTCCCATTCTGTCGGCCCTTTTCGAGGGCCCGATGGACAAGGGTTTGGATCTTGCCCGGGGCGGAGCCGCCATCAACTCTTCCGGGGCCTCCATAATAGGATTTGCGGATGTAGTTGATTCGCTCAGCGCCATACAGGAGCACGTCTTCAACACGAAGATCATCTCTTTTGCGGAACTGCTGGCCGCCCTGAACGCGGATTTCGTCGGGTACGACGCCTACCTGGCCCGATTGAAGAACCCTGCAAAGACTCCCAAATTCGGCAATGATAATAAAGCCGCGGATGACATCGCCGCCCGAATTGTCGAGACTCTGGACCAAGCCCTGCGCAAGAAAGAAAACTATCGCGGCGGCAAATACCGTGTCGGGTACTGGACTATGACCATCCATGCGGCTTTTGGTAAACTTATGCGGAGCCTGCCCAACGGCCGCAAAGCCCTCGAGAACTTTTCCAGCGGGATCACTCCCGTTTCCGGAGCTACGCCGGATCTTCTCAATGCGCTTCATTCCGTGGCAAAGTTGCCGGCGCAGGCGCTTGCAAGCGGAGTGGCCCTGAACATCAAGTACACCCCCGAAGCGGACCCGATTCTCATGCGAGATCATTTTGCGGCGACCGTCAAAGCCTTTTTCACCCGCTATCCGCCCAGGAGCCCTGATGGCGGGTTTGAAATCCAGTTCAATATCGTGTCTCGCAAAACGTTTGAGGACGCCATACGGAACCCGCAGGATTATACCGAACTTCTCGTGCGAGTTTCCGGATATACCGCATATTTCATCGACCTTAATCCGCAAATGCAGAAGGAGATCATGGAACGCACCGAGTATAATCTTTCCACCGGTAAAGCCCAGCCAGGGCCGGTGGATTTGTGACCTTGCAACGACACGACGATTGGAGAATCTCCGATAGCATTTTCCGACAACGCCGGGACATTTCCGGAACGGGAGGAGCGCTATGACAACAGATACGGTTGATCTTCCGAAGTTGATAGTCGCCTTGAGCGACACGATCACAGACTGGACTTTAGAGGATTTATTGCACGTGATGAGATTAGCCTTCGACGCTTCCGATTCTATCGTGGGTCATGCGCTCGGACTAGAGGGCTACGATAAGAATATAGAAGGATTTGAAGCGGTCTATGCCTTCGGAACCATGAAGGGGGACGTTCGAGCCACGGCCGTTTTTGCAGACGGTAAAATGCAGGTGGAAGAGAGCGCTCCGGATAAATGGGACCTCAATGTGACTTTCAAGGACATCGACGCGTTCTGGAGGTTCATTTTTTCCGGTGGTCAGGATATTCTTGAATCTCTGCTGGCAAATGATGTCGAGCTTTACGGCAATGTGAACCATCTTTACAAGTTCGGTTTCATGGCCAGAGACCTCAAAGCGAGACTGGGTCTGGGGTGAGATCGATCAAGTCGTCAGGGAGGCCCTTCTTGAAAAAGGGGCCTCCCCGGACCCCTCCACAAAAACTTCTAATCATTGCAAACTGTTGTCCAACGACGTCGGCTAAGTGTAGTATGGCGCAAGCCCAGTCACGTATTCTTGTAGCATGCTGTGAGCTTTGCGAACCGCATCGTTCGAGGCCTTTTCATCTTATGCGGATACGCTTTCACACCGCCAATAACTTGGGCATTGGGGCGTGCCGGCTATGATCAGCCCCTATCAGAAGTTCTTGAAGGGGGTCCGGACCCCGCGTTTCGCGGGGTTTCAAGAAGTTTACCTCCGGGCTCATTTTCACAGGAACTAACGTGACTCCCTCACCTTTGATAATCGACATTAAGAGATACAGGTTTGAAGACGGTCCCGGCATCCGCAGCGTGGTGTTTTTCAAAGGGTGCCCGCTCAGGTGCGTGTTCTGCCATAATCCAGAGTCGCAGAAGCCTGGGCCTGAAATCGCCTTTTCGGCCGATCATTGCCTCAAATGCGGGGCGTGCGCTGCGGCGTGCTCGGTTGGGGCTTTGGACATGGCGTTTCCGGAACGAATCCATAGAGAGAAGTGCGACGCTTGCGGCAAGTGCGTGGACGCCTGCCCGGGCGACGGTTTGAGGCTGGTGGGCAAATCCTATAAAGTGGGAGCGCTCATCGAAATTCTTCTCCGTGACGTGGAGTATTACCGCCAATCGGGAGGCGGCGCGACCCTCTCCGGAGGGGAGTGTACGATGTTCCCCAGTACCTCGAAGCTCTCCTCAAGGGCCTCAAGGCCGCAGGAATTCACGTGGTTTTGGAGACTTCGGGATATTTCAGCTATGATACTTTTCGCCGGAAGATCTACCCTTACCTGGACCTGATTTATTTCGACGTAAAGCTTGCCGACAACGAAGCCCACAAGAAGTATTGCGGCAGGCCGAACACGATTATTCTGCGCAATCTTCAGCGTCTCATCAAAGACGGAAAGGTGGAGATTCACCCACGCGTTCCGCTGGTCCCGGGGATCACCGCCGTCAATGACAATCTCTCGGCGATCGCGGCCCTATTACGATCTTTCGGAGCGAAACAGGTATGGCTCCTTCCGTACAATCCCATGGGCATTGCAAAGTATATGACTTTGGGAAGACCGGCGCCGGATTTGCCTTCGAAGTTCATGACGCCGGAAGAAGAGAGGCAGGCCCGGGAGGAGACTTTTGTCCACAAAAAAGTTTCTCCCCGGTGAACTATTACAAAAAGTTTCCAAATGCGAAGAAAAGAAGCGAGAATATATGAAAGCCGACCTGGAGAAAGCCATAGAGCTGGCTGTGAAGGCTCACAAGGGGCAGCTGGACAAAGCCGGAATGCCCTATGTGCTTCATCCCCTGAGGATGATGCTTAAGATGGAGTGTGAAACGGAGATGATTGCGGCCGTGTTACACGACGTGGTGGAAGATTCTGAAGTGACGTTGAGCGACCTCACGGATATGGGGTTTTCCGAAGAGATTACTCGGGCAGTTGACTGCCTCACCAAGACGAAAGACGAAGGTTATGAGGAATTCATTGAGCGGACGCAGGCCAATCCTGTGTCGAGGAAGGTCAAGATTGCGGACATTGAAGACAATATGGACATTCGGAGGCTTGGCTCTTTGACTGAAAGGGACGTAGAGCGTCTGAAAAAATATCAGGAGATGTGGCGTCGGCTTAAGGGATGTCCTGATAGCGGTTGACGCCCCTGCGATTGGTCGTCACAGCTTTACATGCCTTTCGTGTTCAGGCTCAAGCCTAGAATCGGAGTCGAAAATTGCTTCGATTTTTGCATAATGCTATTACTTACGGGGAGATTTCTGGGCGGATTGGAAATGAGAAGCCTTTGTCCCCAATAAAAAGCTGCGAGGGGCCTAATCAGATGAGATCCCTATCTAGGGAAGATATTGACCTAATACTGGAGCAAGGAAAATTGCTGTCTGATCGGGAAATCACGATTATTCTAGACGAGTTTCAAAAAGAACATCCGGAAATATACGAATTGATCTATGGAGAACCTTCAGACGACATTGCGGAAAATAATCGTGAGATGGCGAATCTCTTCCTTGAGTTATGTTTCGACGTAATCTGGGTTTACCGTACGGCGTTCGGAAAGCCGCCAAGAACCTCTGGAGGACAAAAATGGGCGTTCGATTCCTTGACCCTACTTGAATCGGAACTGAAGGCATTGTGTGATGATATACCAATGAACGAAGCATTCCGGACACGCCTGCGGCGACGATTCTCCCGGCGGATCATTGAGTCAGGTGGTCAAATCGAAATACTACGCTATCTCGATGGAGAAGTGGACCGCTATGCTTCGTTCAAACGGGAACGTCGTAGCGCAGTTAAGCTCACCTATGGCTCTCTCTTTCTGCTGGTACGGCTGATGGACGACCTGTACAACAAGGAGCCGTGATAGCAAAACGTCCTCACGCATCCATATCATCTGATCCGTCGGGAAAGAACATTTGAAGCGCCTTCTTGAGCAGGACGGAGCCGGATCACCGCGATCTCGGGAGAACAGCATATCCTCCAGGGGAGAAACGCCATTCCCACTCCGCGGCTGACGTACATCGAAGCGGCGTCCTTTTTGTACCATCCGTAAGTGTATTCTGAAAGCGCATCCGCCACACTTATCCCTGTTTCACGACCCGGAACCGGCATGACGATTTGGCCGCCGTGCAGGTGACCCGCAAGTGTCAGATCAATTCCGCTTTTGGCGGCCTGTGGAAACACGCCGGGCCTGTGGGATAGCAGTATACGGAACCCCGCTTCTCGTGACGCAGCTTCTATGAGGCCGTTTAATCCCGGAAACTGATCTTCTGCCGCCGGATGCCCCTCAGGATCGTCCACACCCCCAAAATGGATTGTCGAATCGTCGATTTTGAAGCTCATCCACCGATTCCGCAGAATAGTGAAGCCCGCTGCCTCCAGGCTTTGAGTAGACCGGGTTTCGCCCGCGTAGAAGTCATGATTACCCATAACCGCAAAGTTTCCCAGAGGGCGAGGTCTGAGGGTCCTCAAAATCGAGGTGGCTTGTTCAACCACCGTGCGGCGTGAATGAAACACATCACCCGTTAAGCATAAGGCGTCCCCCTCGAGCGAATTCAGAATCTGCGCTAGATTGAGGAGTTCCCGAGGCCCCAGAAACCAGCCGAAATGGCAATCCGTTACGTGAAGCAGAGTAACAGGCTTTGCCGCTCCGTTCAGCAGATGATGGAACAGCTCATATTCTTCGACTTTCGCCTGTCCGTATGCTTCTGCGAGTCCCTCAATTCCCAGACCGGTCGCTACCACAATACCCGAAGCGGCCGCTGTTTTGAAAAACCCTCTCCGTGTGAAATGGCGGAAATCTGTCGGACCGCTTGTTCCAGCCGCGGCCTCAGGTGAGTGCCGGATTTCCGGAGTTTGTCGCTCACCCTGCCGCTTGTTCTGACCGCCAGTGCGCATAGTCTCCAAGCAGCCGCTTTGTCTTTTAGTTTTGTCCCTAAAAACCCGCACGACCTTTGCCATGATCGGTTCGAACACGGCATTCTTGAAGACGATCAACGAGTCGATTGCCGCAAGGCCGATAAAGAACAACGCAAGAACAAGGCTCCATCCCAGATACGAGAAAACAATAGCGCAAGCCAATTGGCGCTCATACGTTCCAGGAGTAAATATCTCGGAGCCGAATTCGAGTCTGGCCGCAAGAATGGTAACCAGACCGAAGCCGATCAGCACGGGATAAGCCGTTCTCCGCCGTATTGGTTCTCGCTTCTGGAACAAATACTTCCGGATGGATTGAAACACGATCCACTGACATAGAACCAGGACGGAAGCTATGGCCCCCAAGATTGTGGAAGTGGCTGTCATAAAGTGGTCCAAACGCTATTCTTTAGCGCCGTGCGCCCTAAGAAATTTTTCCACGTCGTTTTGGCCATAGTCTCTGGCGATACTAAGCGCTGTAGAGCCCATACACTGGCTCCTCGCATTGATGTCAGCGCCTTTATCCAATAGCTCCTTCACTATGTCCAGTTGCCCCTTCTCAGAGGCGGCCATCAGCGGCGTAAAGCCCATCCGCCCTCCCTCATTAACATCCGCTCCCTTGGCCAGCAGGAGTTTCACCACTTCCAAACGCCCTTTTTCGGCAGCCGTCATCAGCGGGCCACCGCCCAGCGTGTTGGCGGTCGAATTAATGTCGGCTCCCCTTTCCAGAAGTAGGTTGACGACCTCGGAGTGGCCGATATCCGCTGCCAATATCAGAATGTTGGGGTCCGTCTTGACATCAAATCCCTTATCCAAAACTAACTTTGCCACATCCAGGCGTTCGTTCCGCGCTGCCCAAATGAGAGCCATCTTTCCGGTCAGATTGTCATTAACGTCGACCTCTGCGCCCTTATCCAACAGCAGATTCACAATCTCAGCCAAATCTGCCTCCTTGGCGCCCTCAGATGGATTCCGTTCCTTTTCTTCTTCCATGGTAACACTGAAAAATAGAGCCATTTTCATAGCAGTATCGCCTCGGTTGTTCCTCACGCTTAGATCCACACCTCGATCTATTAGGAGTTTGAGAATACCGACAGAATGACTCATGACAGCCCTTATGAGAGCGGTGTTGCCCATGGGGTGGTCCTCCCTTGCGTTGATATCGGCTCCTGCTGCAAGAAGTCGTCGAATTTCTTCTTCGTCACCCAGCATGGCCGCAACGGGTAACGTCATCTTAGCTCCGTGGGCTTTGAGGAGTTTCGCCATATCGGTCTTGCCCGCAGAGGCAGCCCCCCACATTGCCGTTGAGCCGTCTTTGAGCTTTGCGTTCACATCAGCTCCACCATCCAACAAGCTTTTGACCCTATCCAGGTTACCTCGGATGACAGCTTGTATTAAGTCCTGGGTTGCGTTGTCGGCTCCGGCGACGGCCGATGAAACAGCCGAGACAAGGACCAGCATGATCGACAGCAATCCTACGATCAGCTCGAGAAAAGTAGAATTCTTTGTGGTCATCGCACAAATCTCCTTGTATCGCATAAGCCTGTATTTTCTTCAGCCTTGAATTGCACGGCCATTCGAGTCGTAATTACGCGTCGCATCGAAGCGTAGCCCCCCCTGTCGCTCCATTACGGCGATCATGACATGTCCTTGTGCAATGATAATGGCGGGGATGAGGAGAGTTTGTGAAGAATGTGTGCGGTTTCGGCGCCGAAGACGCCTTCCTGTGAAAGCGCCGCTGGAGAAGAAATTCTTGCAAGCGGGCCCGCTCCGGACCCGCCCTTAAGAATTCCTAAAATGGCCATGCGACGCCCCATCAGGTCGGGGGAGGAGACCTATTCGGGCAGCATTGTTAGTCCGTTGACGTGCATGAATCCCTCCTGGCCGTCAGATCTTTTCACTCGAAGCCATTTGTCTTCAGATTGCTCTGCGGAAACCTCCTCTCCGTACGGGACTTGGGCAAGGCATTCGAAGTTCGTGCCTTTCCCCTTTCGAAGACAAGCGGATCCGTCGGGATCCGCCACCACGGCCCGGCGCCAAGATGGCTGGGCGTCTGTGGAATCATCCCTTGGCTTCTCTTGGATCCCTCGCTTTTCATCCAATCCTTTGATCTTCCAATCGTCGCCCCCTTTTTTCCACGTGATAAAGCTTGTGGCCGAGCCTGTAATTGCGTCTTCCCGCCAATTCGTCCAACGGTACGAATACGCAAGCCGGACAGTTATTTCTCCTGGAGTCAACGAATCGCTTTGCAGTTCGACAGACTTTATGTCCGACTCGCGGTCCTTCCACCGAGAGAAATATTTCTCCCACTCTTGATCTACGAAAGACCGATCCCGATATCCACGGTCATAGAACTTGATCGGGAAATCGTAGTATTCCATCATTTCGTCCCTGTCCGCCGCAACAAAGCGCTCGTGATATTCCTTGGACCGTCGTGTCAGCAATGGTCGAATCGATTCAGCGTCAATAGATGGACGCTGTGAGGACGCCAGATACCGCTTCCACAGCTTCATACCGGGTTCAGCCGGAGAGCCCATGTCGGTGAACCATTGCACGAATTTCTTGTATGCGCCGAGGAATTCCGACCAGGTTCCTCCGGGAGAAAGGTTCTTCTTCCAGTCCGGGTACAGGTCGTCTTTTGCTAAATCAAATTCGGGTTTGCCGAATTCGGGAAAAGCCGACCGGAAGGCTACGAATCGCTCATCCTGCGCCGGTTCAAGTCGTATTTCCCCGTACGTGTAAACGCGCCCTTCATAGGAGCTTGGTATCGTCAGGGACAGCCTGCTCTCTTTGAAATTGTCTTTCTGGACGAGGATATCAAGGCTTCTCCCGACATCAGCTTCTTTGACGACCAACAGCCCATTCTCACCTGACAGTCCGGCGTCGCGCCCTCCGATTTGCACTTTCGCTCCCGGAGGGGAAGTAGTAAGCGCTAGAGTGGCCACGGGCTTGGGCAGTGGCGGAAGATCCAATACCGGTTGAGGCGCTACGCTTGGCTTAAAATAAAACGGCCGCGTTACGGATGAATATTCCCATGGCACCTGCTGGTTTCTCGTTTCCGCCATGACCGCCACACGAACCTGTCTGAACACTTGCTCTATCTCAAGTCCGGGGACATTCATCGTCTTCATGAGAGACAGGGCGTACGGGCTGTTGTTCCCACTCCCATCCTGAGCAACGTTGTCCGGCGCTGTGGCGTATGCGATTAGCGTCCCGCCTTGCGCCTCGGCATCCAAGGGCGCGGACATAGTCGCCAGCCCACGGCGCAGTGAACGGACCCGTCTGAAAGGGTTGTTTCTGCAGGCGTCCAGAATAACTACATTGAAGCTGCTTCGAGCGTGCTGCAATTCTTCAAGGATAAGTTGCGGGTTCACCGCCTTATATTTGATTTCGTATTCACGCTGAATATCGGCTCCTATCGGGACAAGATAGTTAACGCCGTCAACCTGGACCCCATGGCCACTGAAATAAAACAGGCTTGTGTCCCCCGGACGGACACTGCTTCCAAATTCCCGAACAGCATCCTCGAATTGCTGCTGGTTAACGTTGAGCTTTGTTGTCACAGAAAATCCCAGCTCGCGCAAGACAGCGGCCATGCCGTTCGCGTCGTGGACTGGATTCCGCAAAGGAGCTTCCACGTAGTCACTGTTCCCGATAACCAATGCTATCCTTTGTCCGGACTCCCGAGTAGTTCGTCGCAGGGCCTTTGAAATCTGATCATCGGCTCCCATGGTGAAAGGGCCATGCGCCAAAGTGAAAATCAGGGGGATGAACAACATTCCCCAAGACCTCGCCTTTACGCCGGAACCGCTGGAAAAACTAGTGGAACGCTTCATCTTTTGGATCTCCCCGAATAGTCCCGGCAGACCAAATCCCGACGCCGGCTCTACGTTTGTAACTCTTTAGCCCAGACGCACGCGTGCGCAACCTTCGGCGCTCAATGACCGCGTGCTTTGACTTGCCCGTTCGGCTTGCTACACCTAATGAAACAATCCCCCCGTTTCTCGTCGGGTCAACCGCCGTTTCTGCGTGACGCCATCCCGACAAGATCCATAACCGGAAAATATTTCTATTATACTATGAGTCAAGCGCCCGGTTAATCCAAAATCTACGTCAAGTATAACTCTTCGCGATGCCGTTGCGCTTGTCTTCGCGAGCTCAGCTCAGTATTCTCCGTCATCTGAGCGAACACTTACGATCAATTAAATGCTGCAGTTGTGTTGTGATTGGGATGTCCGCTAATGGGAGTTGCCGGCTGGCATGCCGTTGGAGGCGCAAGCAAGCGCAAATCGTTAAAACACAGGTTTTATATACCAGGGTATTGGGACGAGGTTTGCGCGTTACCAGGCTGGAGCGGCCCAGGCTCTTGTCTTAACAAATGCGGATTCGTAATCTCACAACAAAAAAGCCGGGCGTTACGCCTGGCTTGGATTTTTTGACTCCCCGAGTAGTCCCCCGTCGCGCGGGATTTCGGCTGAAGCCTCAACCGATACAACCTAGTGGTTAATCCCGCCGATGGCGGGACTCTGCCGATTGAACGTCGTCTAGGAAGCGAGCCATGCCGCGTTTCTTGATCTTCTTCTCCAGATTCATTGCCTCGCTGCGGTTAGGGCATTCGTGTTTCCAGTTGAGTACCCAAGGTCCTCGAAACCTCTTGGTCGTCTTTGTCAATTGGTATTCGGGGTCATTATGTTGTCTGAGGCGCTGTTGCGGGTTTGTGGACTGGCCACAATAATAGCGGCCAGTGCTCTGACTCTGCAGAATATAGACCCAGGTTTCCATGACAAAAAAAGCCGGGCGTTACGCCTGGCTTGGATTTTTTGGCTCCCCGAGTAGGACTCGAACCTACAACCTAGTGGTTAACAGCCACCCGCTCTGCCGATTGAGCTATCGGGGAATTGGGCCGCCGAAACCAGACTACCGTCTAGTCTCTCAACGAACGTGTATTGTGGCTCAAATCCACCCGCTTGTCAAGGCTTAATTCATCGTTTTTTTGGCTAAGGCGCAGTCCCGGCCCTGAAAACAATTGACCAAACAACTGGTGGTAGCGCCCTTTGGCACGTCAGTTACGAAAACCGACCCTGGGATCCAATTCCAACACGCCTGTCCAAAAGCTTTTCTCAGGTTCGTTTTTCTGTTATTCTCCCGCCTTACGAGCTTTGTAAGACTCGAGGTGAAGCGCATGCGTGTTCAATTGTTCGGTACTTGCCTGGTGGATACGTTTTATCCGGAAACCGGAGAGGCCACGATTAAATTGCTCAAACATTTCGGCGTGGGCGTGGAAATCCCCCATGGGCAAACTTGTTGCGGAAAGCCCGCCAACAGCGGCGGTTATGTCAAGGAGTCCCGGAAGGCGGCCGAACATTTCATTTCGATATTCAATGGCTCTGATCCAATCATTGTCCCTTCCGGATCTTGCGCTTCTATGGTCAAGAACCACTATCCCGAACTGTTTAAGGATAACGCAGCGATGAAAGCGAAAGCCGAACAAGTCGGCGGCCGAGTGTATGAGCTCACCCAGTTCTTGGTCCATGTGCTTAAGGCGGATCAATCCGGAGCTTTCAGAGGGAGCGGAAAGGTGACGTATCATGCCTCCTGCCAGTTGACCCGCGAGCTTGGGGTGCGGGAGGAGCCATTAGTCCTCCTACAAGCCGTCAAAGGTTTGGATTTTGTCCCTCTGCAGAATTCTGATCGATGTTGCGGCTTCGGCGGTGTCTTTATGGCCAAGTCTCCGGAAATATCCATGGCGATCGCTGACGAAAAGGCCGGGACTATTGTAGAGTCCGGGGCGGGAACTGTAACGGGATGCGACCACGGATGTCTGATGAACATTACAGACGCCTTGAAAAGGAGGCGTAGTTCCGTTGAAGTGAAGCACATTGCTACTGTGCTGGCCGAGAGTCTGCCGAGATGATTACTGTGGCCGACCAACGCGACGTTTAGTCTTAACCTCCGGAGGATTTTGTGACTCAAACAAATGTGGTCAGGACTTTTATCGAGAATGCGAAGAAGGCTGCGGCCGAAGTCTTTCATGTAGGCTCTGCTGAAGATTTCGACAAGGCGTTAGCTGAAATTCTCGGCTCTGAGGGGTCTATTTACCGGGCTCAGGACACCGATAGAGACAAATCGCTTGTTATGCCGCAAGATCGCTTGACGAACAACTATGTTGACGCCACCTTTTGTGTGGAAGAGGTCTTTGGCGCGGTAGCTGAGACAGGCAGTATTATTTCCACCAGCGCAAGAGGCAAAGAGGTTCAGGCCAATTTGTTGCCGACTCACCACGTGGCGATCCTGTCCGAGCAAAACATATTTGAATCCGTGGAACAGTTTTTCACTTCGTTAGGCGCCGATCCGCCGACAAACATCACTTTTGAGACAGGTCCGAGCAGAACAGCGGATATAGAATTGACTCTAACAGTTGGAGTCCACGGCCCTGAGCGTCTTTCAATAATAGTTGTCTGAGCCGTTCTTCGACATTTTGCGCAGATTCGGGTAATTCCAACGGACGACTCATCTCGACAAACCCGCGCAGGCTTGCGGCGTAATCCATTCTTATGAAATTAGCGCCGGAGGGAAATTTCTTGAAAGAAGTTCCCCTCCGCACAACCCCTCAAGAATTCCTGATGAAAAAAAGGTCTTCGGACCAGCGCTATTTCGCAATCCGCTGACTTTTCGAGCTGGCGGACAATCGGAGCCCTTTGCTCGAAGAAAACGCCTTGTCGCCTCACGCCCATATGCTTCGACAAAGCCGCTCCATGGCCGAATACCTGCAAAAACTCTCTTTTTACCTTGACTTAACCTCGGTCTCAGGTGATATAATCACAATAGCTCGTATGTACCGAACAACACAGACGCCAAGAACTTTTTCAGCGACCTTGACGGCCTACCCCATTTAAGGGGAGGGAATCCCGGCTGAACCAGTTCGGCGGACATGATTCCAACCCCGTTGGTATCCCGACTAATGCGATTTAAGGCATTAGCGTCTTTTGGCATGCGCGGGGATCGACCGTGCCGGTCGAGGCGGACAGTGCGATAATCATACGAGCGCCGCCCTGGACATAGGCTCCGGGAGGGTTTCCCGGCGCGGGCGTCCCAAATCAGCCTTACTGCGAAATAAGGTTGAAGTGTTGATGAAAAATGTGGCCAGGTCTATGAAACTATCGAGACTAATCACAGTCCTTGCCGTGTTCCTACTGGGCGGATGCTTCGGCGCGTCGCAGGATTCGGCAGTGAAGGTATCTCTTTCCCCCGAAAGCGCGGCAATAAGCGCAGACGCCGCCAAGCCTCAAGCCCATACGGAAATCGCTATAACCCCTGGTCTTGACAACTTCGATTCATCACGAACGACAACGCCCAAATATGCTCCGGCAAATGTAAATTCCTCTAGTCTTTCCCTCGGACAGGGAAAAAAGAAGTCTTTTTCCGAGCGAGAGCGAGTTAAAGAGATCGGCGTCGAGTTAGCGCAAAAAAGTCAGAATATTAAAAAGTTAAAAATCTGTCACGATAGAAAAAACGCCGAGTGGTGGTTCACCTGCTATGAAGATCTGGGAGACATCCTGGACCTCAAACAATATGTTTGGAAAATAGATCAGGACCAACCTGAGCCGTTTTTGGTGATAAAGAGAATTTCAAAGGACAAGTTGCAGTCCCATCTGTCCGCTTCGGACCCGGACAAGACGTGTCGAGTCCTTGACCAAAGCCGAGAAGGCTGGGTTTCGGTATTAGCCGCAGCGTTTGGGTCTGATGATTCAGGCGCCAAGGGAATCGCTCATTCAAAGAAGGTAGCCGGGGTGCCCACCTTGGCCGGCTCCACCGTGGAGAGCAATTCTGTCCCCAAGGCCCAGGTGGCGGCAAAGATTGCTCCGAAACAAAAACCACGTAAGCAAATGGCGGCGCGTCCAGTGATACAGGCGGATGAAGACCCTGACGGACTTACTGAGAATGATGAGGATGTATCGCCTCCGTTAAAGCGCAGTAGCACTCCAAAGCGAAATGAAGGGGACGCGCTGTTCTCCACTAAGCCTATTCTTACTACCAAGAAGAAGATGGAAACCCCCAAGACGCCCAAATCCAATGACGAACCCAAATTTGTGAAGGCCTCAGGTGGAGCGGACGCTCTTGTTGGAGGGAGCGTTCCTCAGTCCGAGACCCCTGTTAAGGGCGCCGCTTCCGAAGAAAAGGCCTCAAGAGAAAAACGGTTGGCCAGTCTTGCTCCCTCAACAAACCCGGTCGGCGGCGAATATACCTCTGTGCCGGAGAAATCCGTTGGATCTCCGATACCTGACGCGCCGACTTACTACATCTTTGTTTATGGCGCCGAAATGAACCACCAGGAGCTGCTAAAGTGGCTAGCAGCGAACAACTTTGACGAATCGCTCATATTCGACGCGGTTCCCGCGATTCTGGAAGACTACGATTACGCATGGAATTACTTCTCGCCGTCAAGAAAAGGCGGAGCAGTGAATCTCGAGCGGCGGGAGAACGCTCGCGTGCACGGGCTCCTCTTAGAGGTCGAAGACAGCGCCTTGGCCGCATTTGACAAGAAAGAAGGTCACCCAAATTATTACTCTAGAGGCGAAAACAGGATTGCAGTAAAGCGGTCCGACAATGGGGCCATGGTTTATGCGTGGGTCTACAGGGCAAAACCTAACCGGGACGGCAGACGAGACATATGGCCCACTAGAGAATACAAGCAGAAAATTCTTGAGGCGGCTATATTCTGGCAATTTCCGACGGAATACATAGGCAAGATAAACGATTGGCAGACGAGTAACTGACGTTTCCCCCCGACAGGACTCCCTAATACCGGCCGCAAAACGTGAGGGCTTGAGGTGTAGCGGCTTCCCTAGGTGAGGATGCGCTCAGAGAGAAGTTTGTTGAAAGAAGTTCCTTTCCAGGCCTTTCTTCCAGATCTTCCAACATGGCGACCGGTGATGCGCCCAGCGATGGGAGTCTTTCCCAAAAAATACCTCCCCACTCGTTGATTGCCGCTAATTTGAGGAAAATCGAGTCCTTCATAGCGCCGCCTGTTTATAGTCTCAGCTTCCAAAGGATCTGCGGCGGGCGAAGGGTTGGGAAGCGTGTGGCCTCCGCCGTCACTAATGTCCACAACGTTGTCCTGCGTCACTGCCCAACAACTCTCTTGTCGCAATCAATCCCGGGCCTGGCCGAGGTTGCCGCAGCCCTTCGGCGAGCCCACTTCCCCCTATGCGGATCCGCTTGATCATCGTGTCGATGGCATCGTTTTTTCTACCGAGACCTCTATGTTGGATATATAGTTCTTGGTAAAAGTGGGCGTCGAGGTTCCCGTGCCGTCCCAGTACCTGCTCATAATAAGCCGGCGATTCCCACCCCGGCTTGGTTGACGTATTATATCCCAAGAGTTGCACTTTCACGTCAAAATCACCCTGGGACTTGTCGATGCATCTTGTGCAAGTCGAACGTGTCGTACCTGTGCACAAGGTTGGGGAGTTGAAGGAGCCCTGACAGTGGCAGCCTATTGTAATGGGATTAGGGGGATTATTGGGGTCGGTGAATTTGAACTTGTCTTCCGCGTCGTTGATGCCGAGGTACCGCCACGCGCTGGTGGCCGCTCCATCCGCCACGTTAAAAGTGCGATCATAGTTTTTTGACGCAGAGGTGAATTTCAGGTCTGATCTGGACACCATGAGCGCTCCTGCGCCCACCAAGCTTACCACGGCCAACAGCAATAAGACGACGGCTATGACGTTTCCTCTCTCGTTTATAGTGATGCGCGGAGAGAATGAGTCCTAAGCAAAAGATGCCAGGACGCTTCTCAGCGACGCAGGATTTCCCTGAAAGCGGTTGAATCTTCTGAAAAGTCGCTCCCTGAATTCAGCCAAGGTTTTGAAGAATCGATTGTGAGTGGTTTTTCTCCTGGTTTCCTTCCAGACGTATTCGGCCGCATTGAGTTTCGGAGAATACGGCGGCAGATAGTGGAGTTCAATACGGTCTTGTTTGTCTTTGAGCCACTCCCGTACTTTGGGACCCTTGTGGTACTTGGCGTTGTCCAGGATCATGTGTATCTTGCGACCCCTGTACCCTGGAGATGAGCTGATCCAAGAAGGCCAGAAAACTGTGAGTGTTGAACCAGTTGACGAAGCGGAAGTGGAATTTGGGATAAGGGCCGACCGTTACCGCTCCCATCACTTTCAAGGATTTCCTTGTGGGTGGACTCTTCACCACGCATCCGATCCCCTTCAAAGCCCAATGTCGGAAAATGGAGCCCGCTTGCTTAAAGCTCACTTCATCTTGATACATCAGGATGCCTTCGTCTTCTTGGACTTTTTTTTAATCTCAGGCACTTCCTCTTCAAGCCATGTGGCCTGCCGCTTTTTATCGGCTTCAGAGGGCTCTTGTCTGGGATATTGAAGTGAAAACCCCAGCTCGTGCAGAAGCCTGCGAATCTGAGAGGGACTATATTTAATATTGAACCGCCGATGTACCAGATCTGCAATGATCGGGGCCGTCCAGACTCCAGTGTCTAGGCCACTGACTTCAGGCCCTTGTCGAACCGTTATAGCTAGTTCTCGTTTTTGGTCCAGACTCAGCCTGGGCTTTTTGCCCTGATACGGTCCTCGTACAAGCAAGCCCGTCACGCCTCTGGATCTGTACCTGTCTACCCAGCGCTCCACCGTACTCCGAGCCACTTCTAGAATTTGACCAACTTGTTCAAGGGTCTTTCCTTCGTGAACCAGCAAAATCGCTCTCAGACGTACCCTTGCCTGAAAATCTTTCCTCTTCCTGGCAAGATAGCGATGGCGAACAATGTCATTGTAATCATCCAGTTCAAGCCTCAATCCACGCTTGGGCATTGCCGTTCCCTCCCATCAATCGATGGCAGGGACATACCAAATGTCTGGAAAAAAGTCGCGCTCTTTTTTACACGCAATCACAATGCGCGGCACTATAGCATGGACGTTTGCTCCTCATTAAATAACCGAGCCTTAAACCGAATGTGCGCCGATTAGGAATCATTGGTCGTAGGCTGCGAAAACAAGATTTCGCGGGCTGATGGACAGGAGTTTGATTTGTTGCCGCCAGTTCTGGGTCTTGCGGGAATCTGATCCGGCCCTCAAGGTTTTGAACTTGATCTGGATCTCAATCGTGCGCAGGGTGCTATAAGGCTCCGATTGGAACGTGCTTTCCGTGATTGTCGGCAGCCAAACCGGCGTTCCCAAAGCGTTAATGAATTGGCATCTTATGCTGAAATCCGTTATTTTAATCAGAGGGTCCTTGGCTCCACCTATTAAGCCCAACCCGTTCCTTCGCAGCTCAAGGTTGTCCATGTTGGTGCTGAGATATGGCGGACTATCGGTGGACGTGGCGGGATCCATAAGGCTATAGTAAATCACAGGGGTAAAAGGCAACCCTCCGGCGGTACTTTTCAAGGTATACGTGGTTTGGTCCGTAGAGATATCATACGATGCGTCAGTCTTGATGAACTCCCGCAATTTTGTGGTGGCCGCGTAAGTGACGACCCCGTAAATGTCTTCCGGCCTCATGAGAGGCAGAGTGAATGATGAAACTCCCTGAAAAATAGCCGCCTTGTTATTCGTGTAGGAATATACGTTCCAGTCTTTTGTCGGATACGTAGAGGTGTAATAGGCGCAGTTTACGTACAATCTGTGAAAGGAATTGGTGTCGGTCGAATAGGCGTCCGCCCACAAACCAAGTTCCGGTTGGTTTTGTAGGCCGTTGCCCGCGTGCATGATATCCCTGCGCAGAATCGCGCTCAATTGGCTCATGGCCTCCCGTGAGCCCGTGTCCTTGACCAGTTGGCCACCGGCCTCGCTCTGGGCCCTGAAGAAAGAGGTCGTAATGAGAATCACCGCCAGGAGGACAATTGACCCCACCATCATCTCTATTAGAGTGAACCCTTTTGAATTTCGCATGGTTAATAGCTCCTGAATCAAGTTGTCGCCTGGAGGATGAAGCTGGTGATCGTGGATTTGTACGTGCATTTTGTGGGATCCGGCGTCATGGGATCGCAATTGCGCCATCCGACCGTGACTTCTACTTTCAGAAGACCTTTGGGCCATTTTTCGCCGGTTTGGTCTTCGACCCGCCATTTGTAAATGAAACCTTGACCTTGACCGAGATGTTCAAAATATTGGGTCAGCCCGGTGGTCAGCACCAGGGGAGTCGGTAGAGCTCCATCAAGATATTCATATTTGGAGGTCGACCCCGGATAGAGCTTTGAAAGTTGAAGGTTGGACAAGTCGGCGAAGGTCCTGGATATGGCCGCCTTTTTTATTTCTTCCATCAGCTCCAGAGCTATGGCGTCACCCGCCCTCGCCTGACCCGAATACCTTGAGTTTTCGCTGGAACGCATGATCATGGAAGAAATGGCCAACATGCCGATTGTCAGCAAGGTGACCCCCACCATGACCTCGACAAGACTAAAACCTTTATCGTTCGATAGGCTTTTCATGGCTACCTCGGCTGAGCGGCGACCAAACTACGCTGGGCGTCACTGAATCTTACCCACTGCGGTAACATTTATGGTGAATGACTTTTTGAGCCGCGGGGACGTTAAAGTCACAGTCTGGGGCTGATAATTCTTGGGGAAGCCCCGGCTGTTAAAAACGAACTGAGTCTCTGTCGGCGTAAAAGAATAAATGATCGTATTGTACAAGAAATAAGCTCTCCTGTCCGTGCCCACCAGCCATGGTCCCATTTGGGCGTAATCACCGGAGGTATATCTTGTGGTGCTGCTCGCAATGTGGGTTGTCGGATCTACCCATGAACTTGTAAAATAGAGAGTCGTGTCCGTGCCCACAGACATTGCGTACATCCTGGTCATCTTAATCGTTGCCTGGGCCGAATTGTAAAGGTTACTGAATTTCCACTGATAGCGCCATCTTGATCCATACCAAATCGCCGTTACGGCTAGGACGCCTATCAGACCCACTACGACAACCATCTCGATAATTGTAAAACCTTTGGAGGATTTCACGGCGCACTCCCCTGGTCAGGACAGCGTTTGTCGATAACAATTCGGTTCACTAACAAGGCGCGGCGCCTATCTTGAAACGGACGATTTGATATCGATCCGCCGACCGACCGATAATGTTCGGCGCCCGGCGCACAGCCATCCAGCCCTTATCCTAGAGATACCGAGTGAAACTTGGTCGTTGCAGGCTGTCTTCAACTTCTCCTGACCTCAATGCCGGCGACTTAAGGGTTCCTCGTCGAATTTCCCATTTGGGCAGGCTACCAGCTCGCTGATTTCACAACCAAATTGGCCGCAGGCTGGAAAGTCCGCCCAACTTCAACTTTCATTTAGTCGGAAGCATCGTTCTTACCCTCCCCTCTCATCGAGTGGGTTAAAACCCGCTCCCCGGACGAGAGAAAAAGAATACGGGGAATCGAACGCCCAACAACAGCCTCATCTCAACTCATGTGGCGTCCGGCCTATCATAGAGAGACAGGCCGGATCACGTCCATGGCGTCATCCTAGCACACTTTGGCCATGAATGTTATGTGTTTTCCATCGTCTATCGCCTAAGCGTCGGCGTCAAGCGCATAACTTATTTCTCCTTCCAGCCTTTTACCAAGGAGGGCGGGGTAAGCAAGTTGACTTTCACCCGCTGCAACGATCCTACGCTGCTTTGAACTATCAGGAATTTGCCGCTTGAATCCAACACCGGTTGGCTTGGTACGCCGGCCCCAAGGTCTACCCTGGCGCCGTAAATGGGGGGCGAAGATCCGCTGGTCCCACTTCCACCAGGCATTGTAATGATGTTCGTTCCCAATTCGGCTATGGGGTTAAAGCCCGGAGGAAAAACTCCGCACATGTAATCAAACGCGTAGAGGTAGCCGTTACCGCCCGCCGAGCACTGATCGGTGTCTTTGGCTATTGGTATGAACGTGGTGAAAAAGACGACACCGCCCGCAATCAAAGGCTTGTTTATCACCTTCTCGCCCGTATCGATCAGGTCGAAAACGCAATCCCAACAGGGACCGTTGGATGTCTGCGCACAGCTATTCTCGCAGCAGTCGCCGACCGCCGTGCCGTCTCCCTGGGGGATAGCCCAATGGCAACCGGTCTCGGATGTGGCGGCCCCTGCGGTTCCGTAGGTGCATCCACCGTCGGTTGAGGACCCCGTGCACCTGTAGGTCGTGCTTTCGCAGTTGGACCTGACCTTAAAGTTTATGGCAGGCGCGTTGGTACAGGTCCCGGACACCATATTAGTTCCACTAAAATTGGTTTGCTTCGCCAGATAAATGTCGTCTCTCAAGTTGTAAAGGGACGTCTTAGCCACGTCGGTGTTGTCGTTCCAATCGCCGTCCACATCTTCATGCTTTCCTGCGCCGAAGATGACACGTACTCCCGGAGTCGTGGTCCCCTGCCTCTCCAGGCTCGCCACAGGTTGCGTGGTTATGGCCTGCCTGTCCGAGCGGTAAATGTTCGAAGCAAGGTCTTTGGTGGTAGTGGCGTTTACCGGAATCGGTTTCGTCTTCCATAGGTCTATATAGAATCCCGTGTCGGTAGTAGGGCCGGTTGTGGGGTCAAAATTGAACTTCATTCCGTAGAAACGTTCCGTTCACATCGCCAATGTAGAGATAATCGGCGTACCCGTCTTCTCCCATTTCGCTGTCATCCACAACTTTTCCGTCTGGTTGAACCTTCTTTTTTCTATTCCAAAGATCAAGGACCAACGTATCCGACATGGCGTAAGGAATCCGCTTTGAACATGATTTACCGGAGGAATCGCAGCCTGTAAATTTGTCCGGGAAATAGGTCTTGGCAGTCTTAAAGACATCCGGCCAAACGTATCGGAACGCGTTCTTGCCGGTCTCAAGGTCAAGGGCCAGCACAAAAGGATCGAACATGGAATGCAGGAAGCCGTCCGTGAAAAACTGCGACCAGTGAGGAGTTACAGAATTATCGGTGGGGAAAAGAACCAGGTTTGGATTGTAGACCCTTACTCCTCCTCCTATGAATATAAGATTACGGATCCCGTTGAGCATGACTGGATCGGGAGTGCCGCTGGTACCGCCGGAGCATGGGGCGCAAGAACCGCCCGCCGGGTCGCACACGTTGAGATTGATCCCCTGAGGCAAGCCGACCCTTCCGAGCGCAGGTCGGGACCAGGAAACAGGGAACATCTTCATGGTCTTGTAAAGCGTGTCGTTGTCAAATGGCTTAAAATATGTGTCTGACAAACCGAGACCGTTCAACTGCGTCCGGCATGCGGAATAATCAGGGGTCCCGTCGGCGTTGACGGCTTTAGCTGTGCAGTCCGTGCCACCTTTACACGGGCACTTGTTGCAGTGGTTTCCGGACGTGAACCAGGAGGCGGTCAGTGTGGGCCCCGCGCAGGTCCTGGTTTCCCCGAGGGCGATCGTAGTCCCATCGAAACAATTCGTATCAGAACGTCGACAGGGTGTCATCAAAATTGAATTTCGTAACCATATCCCGCATCACGGAATATTCCCAAAGAATTTGCGGATTATAGGGGTCGGTCACGTCCAGGGCGAAGTACATATCTCCGCCGCCTCTCTCGCCACCTATGACAACGGTTCTCCAGGGCCAATCCTGTAGTTTCGCCGGAGTCAGGTCGGCGGTGCCGGGCGCTGTGCCGTCGGTGGAAATCTTCGAATCAAGACAAATCTCATAGGTTCTGGGGGCCAAGTCGACCATGAATCTGTGTGAACATGCCCCGACAGCTTGCGAGCCATATGTGGAGGCGGCTAGATTCCTCAATTGATCCAGGTAATTGGATGGAATGTAAGCCCAAAGTTCCGTGCCTATGTCAGAGCATTCGGTGGGCTTGGTCAGGTACTTTTGTTGCGTGTTGTCCCACCTTGCGATCAGAAAAGCGTGGAGCATGCCGTCGTTTCCTCCGACATACACCACCTTGTCCCTATACTTGATATTCGGATGCGTGAGCGGATAGGAGGTGTCTGAGGACGTTATCTGTCTCCATTGGAGAAAATATCTCTTGAACCCCAGGCCGTCGGCCGGGTCATTGGGGGCGACGACATTTATCTCATTTCCCAGGAGTATAGCCTTAGTGTTCTGGGATACTCCACCCAGCGTAGGAGGTCCTGACACAACGGGCGTTGAATAGACGATATCACCGAGTACCCATGTGGTGCCGGCGTCAGTCGCGCTGCAGGTAGAGGGGTAAGTGCGTGACCTGTAGGTGAAAGAGGTCGAGGATGTTGTTACCTCCTTCCCTAAAACCCAGTTTATAAGCTCAGTTCTATTTGGGTCTGTAGTGGCTCCGGTTATGCCGAGGGCTGCAGCGGTGATCAATGCGTTGCTGTCCGTGAAGGTCTGTTTTGTAAGGTTGCCGCTTGCATCCTTGGCGTACGTGAACACAGTCCTCTTGTCATAGTGCTTCCATGGTCCTGTCGGGCTCAGATCAACGGACCGGGCGGCGTCCCAACAGTCAGCCGAGGAACCTCGGTTCTTGATGGCGGTCTTGCACATGATTTCCGTGGGGTACAACTCGAAGTCGTAGCTGCCATTCGGATTGGGCCAATAGGCCTCGAGGTGGCCATACCACAGGAACGATCCTTTGTCTCCGCCCAGGCAGGCCGGTGGAGTGGCCTCGTACATGGCCCTGATAACGATATCGCCCTCACCCGTTTTTTGGGCCAAAGTGGCCACAGCGGACGAAGAGGCCGTCTGCTGATCGATCAAGGATACGATTTTTTCTATGGCCGTCTTGATCTGAGCGCCGTTTTTCACATAGAAGTAATTGTCGGGGACGCCCTTGCCCAGTCCGTCACCAGGCAACATGTCGGGGTTGGCGTCCCATTCCTCGCAACATGGGTCCGGAATCGCCTTTTGGCAGGTGCCCGTGAAGGCCGTGCTGAATCGCACATCGGTGCTTTTGGTGCTGCCGCTGAAATACGTGCTGGTCTGCGGATATGGCCAATTCGTTTTGCACGTGCTCGAGGGCAAATCCGAAAAACCCCCGTACATAGCGATCCACTGCATAGCGTTTTCGCCCCATCCGCAATCGTCGTTGGGATAGGCCGAAGTCGGCGTGCTGAAGGCAAAGATCGTAAATACGTTGACAGTCTGTTTCGACGTGTCCGTCGGCCCCAAGTCGGTCCGTAGATCGTTCCAGTGAATATCGTAGGCTATGGGCGCGGGGTCCGTGGTGTACCCCCCCGAGTTGTGGCTCCAGTTGCCGTCTGATACCAGGATCAGGTTGCTCTGCCGACACGGGACCGGTTGATAGGCCCCGTTGATTTTTTCCGAAGTGTAATATGGGTCATATTGGCCTTTGGGCGTGAACATAGCGCTGTTGATTCCGCCCGACTGCTTGAAGTAGTTCTTTACCTCTTTAAAAGCCTCGCCCATGGGGGTTCCATTTACGGGCCAGGGGGTGTGATCGGACGTTTTATCGCCCGACATCCAACTGCAGAACTCGCTTTTGGAAGTCAGCTCTCCGCAGCGCACCAGTAGACGCCCTATGTTATTAGAGCTATCGCCGTTAAAGAACATGAACCCCCATCGGGCCTTGTCCCACGATTTCTGAATTGCGCCGATGCGGTCTCCTGCGTTGATCTTCACTCTGCATCTGGCGTTCGCGATGCCACCTATGGTGGGGCAATATGTAGTTTGATTGGACCGGCTGTCCGTCCCGGTGTTCGGCGATATCGGCGTAAGGGTCACATTCGCCTTTAAGGTATAATCTTTCGGGTAAGTAGGGGTCGTATCGTTGGGCGCCACCATCACATACCAGGTGCCGGCATCCAGGTCATAATTGCTTATGCTGGCCGCTGTCCCGGAACTGCTTGTGGCCGAGGTGAGGAAACCCGTTGCAGGGGCCGAACTGTTATTCTTTATGATCCCTACGAAATTCTTGCCCGAGCTCAGCATGAAATTAAAATTCACCCGAGTCTTGACGTTTAAAGTAAAGCTCCATAGCTGATAGCTTTTGCTGTTATATTGAGAATCTGTAGATTTCATGGTCGAGACGTATTGGCCCGTGGAAGTCAGCATGATGTCCAAAAAGTGAAAGGACTCCGTGCTCAATGAAGATTGCCAATTGTCGGAGTAAAGATCCGAGCTCGTCCACGTTGACGGCCTGATGTAAGCCACCGCGGGATCTGCGGTTTGCACGGTGGTCCCGGGCTTTATCTTTATAGTGAGGTTTCCGGTCCTTTTGGCGCCTTCCATTTTCACATAACAGTCTACATCCGAATCCGAACACTGGACGCCGGAAGCGTTATAAGCTTTCCCGCCGATCATGGCCTTCATGCTGGCGTCAGTCCGTGACACCAGTATCCAGTTCAGTATATTGCCGTAGACTCCTATATCAAAATTGCCCTTTCCGTCATCCGTTCCGGCCGTGGTCTTATCCCCGACCGACTGGAAGTATCCCTCGCTGTCGTTATACTTATAATACAAGCCGGTATCGAACGGCCCATAATAGTCCTGGGTGTAATCATACGTCCAGGTGTCGGTGGATGTGCCGTTGAGCACTCCCGAGTTCGAGTATCCGGACGTGGAGCTCACCGTACAATAAGCCGGAGACTGCATACTTCCCGAAAAGTCCATGAGAAGAAGGCAGTTGGGAAGCTGGGAAGCCGATATCTGCGGGGGAACCTTGCACGGACTATAAACGTTGGTGGCGCTGTCGTCGGAGAGCGCCACTGCGCATTGCGCAAACAAAAGCGCAACCGTAAACACGGCCAGGACCGCTGAACGCAAGATTTTATTGGGCATGGGTGGTCTCCTGGAAAACAGAGGATGTTGAGTTCATGATTATGATGACGACAGCGTTGTCTCTCTCGCAAATCATCACACTCGAGTCGGCTTTGACGTCAGCGAAACTGACGACCTGACCCGCTTGGGTTTTCACGGTGATGGTCTTCCCTTTCAGATCGATCTTGGGATTTTGGGCCCTTCCCGGAAATTTCGGAAAAAATAGAGTGGAACCGGAAACTTTTTCGACCTTATTGGGACGAATTACAGAGTAGTGGAGTGACGTCCAGTATTCGACTGTTCCCTTGAGCGTGGAGTCGTATAGAGCCGACGCTGCCTGAGCTGCAGACCCGACTGCCGAGGAGCGGACCGCCGTGGACGGAGCGCCGGTTTGCGCATTGCCAAGACCGGCAAACAGCATTACAAAACAAATAGATAGGCCTAAAATGACACAAGACCGGAACCTGACGACACGGAAAGCTTCGCTTCTCATGGGCGCCCCCTGAAAACGTGATAAATGATCGGAATTATTTTTGTATGACGAGCCTAAAGATAAGACTCTCTAATTCCCCGGAAAGCAGGTCGAGTACAGACCGCAAACTGCGGGGGTCGGCCCGTCGCTTCGCTCACCGCTGAGACACCGGAAAGTCCTGTTTGCAGCTATCTTTCAGCGGATACGAATGGCCGCGCCCCTGTCGGGGATTTACGGTCTGTTGCTAATCCAATAATCGTGCCAAGTTCGGATTACACTATGTATGTAGAGACATATCGGTGAGTTATAGTCTTCGGAAAGAACCGAGGGGGTTTCGACGGAAAGGATGAGCAGGCGCCATTATTGGTCACAAACCAAGGCCATTTCCGTAAGGCGTTGTTTTTTGTAACGACACTGGCGTCAAGTGACTTTACAGCGAGGTGATGACTATAAACTTTTTTTATAGTCGTGACCTAACCTTACATTTAAGAAAACAACCTGCCGTATTCCGGACAGCGACGTAATGCCTCGCAGTGCTGACACAAGCGCTCACTTAAACGAGAAGAAATCGCCTAACGCCTCCGGCTTTGCATCTTTACTCCCCGCAAGGACTGGGCTTAACAGCACTCTGTCGCGGTAGGCGCGGTAAACTATAGTCGTCCTGGTTGAGCTTCGTGGGGACTTAAAGTGGTGCCTTAAAGGTGAGAAGCCTAACGATGTCATTGCGAGGAGCGAAGCGACGAAGCGATCTCTAATCGCAAAAAACAGGGATTGCTTCGTTACGCTCCCAATGACAACTTTGCGGCTCCACCCGAGTGAAAAACGCCGCAATTTTAACACCGTGGGCTCCTAAGTACAGGTTTTCGTAAATACGGTCATGCCTTGCCATAGGATGTGGTGAGCGAAGCGAACCGCGTCTGTCGAGAAAGGGCCTCGAACGTATTTATGACATGGAGTAATAAGGTCTCGCCATGGACTATCGGAAGGAGGCCCTAATGTTGCCGGAATTGTTAGAGTTTTTTGAAGGAGGGTCCGGGAAAGAACTTTTTTGGACAAAAAAGTTCTTTCCCGGTGAACGCTTACTATTTCGCCTTGGTCTTTTGCACGTCGTTTTCTACTCCAGCGCTGTAAGCCGTGCTGCTTGTGGGGTTGGCCGTTCCGTAACCGCTCCAATATTCGTCAAAATAGGTTCCTGTGTCCCACCCGGCGGACTGCTGCGGCTGTGTGCTGTATCCCATTAACTGCAACTGAATCAGATAATCGCCCACGGTGGAATCAATACACCTGGTACAAGTCTTCCTTGTTGACGCGTTAGCGCACTGGGTCCAGTCGCCGCAGGCACAGCCTATTATAAACGGCGGAGGTGGATTGGTCGGGTCCGTGAAGGACGTGCTCTGTTCGCGATCATGAGTCTTTAGGTCCTGAAAACCAGTTACTGCGGCTCCGTCGGCGAGGTTAAAACCTCTATCGTAACTTTTGGCGGCTTTTGTATACCTCATGTCGTAGCGAGTCACCATCAACGAACCTATCGCCGCTAAGGTGATCACTGAAAGGATCAGTAAAACAATCGCTATTATACTTCCTCTCTCGTTTCGCACAGTCCGACTCCTTGCGTCTAGGTTGAGTTTCATCTATCTGCTGTTAGCCATAATGAATATGTTTCTACATGTAACGTTCATGATTTTCGTCTTCTGGCTCATCCAATTATATGCCTTGGATTCGTCTTCCCCGGCTTTCAGGGTCTGAAACTGCAGTTGAACCTCGATGACCTTAAGGTTATCGAACGCTTGAGAATTAAAATCCACGCCGCTCATTGAGGAAGGAATCCAGATTTCATTGCCGCTGGAATCAATGAACTGGCACCGGATACCGAAATTCTGTAATCTCAGGTTGTGGTCGAGGGTCCCCCCCGCAATACAAAGGCCGTTCCTGCGCAACTCCGGTTGCGTGGTGGAGTATGGAGGAACGTCATTATTATTCGACGGATCAACCAGTTGCCAAAATATAACCGGTGTGTAGGGCAAGCCGCCGGTGCTCCCGATCCACGCGAAGCTTGTGCTCCCGCTTCCCGCAGTAGGGGTAGTTTGCAGTACCTGACGAGCGTTGCTCGTGGAATTGAAAGTCATGATTCCATACACATCCTGGGGAAGAACATTGGGCAGGACCAGCGGGCTTGCTCCCGTGAAGCTCGCTCTAGTGGTAAAGACGTTGTGCGAAGTGTCGCTCAGAGAGTTGGTCATAAAAAGCGCGCAGTTCGCATAGATCTCATGAAACGCCATGCTTGAATACGCGGCGGGCCAAAACGCCAATTGATGGGTGTCGCCCAATCCCCTTCCTGCTTGCATTATGTCCTGTCTGATCAGCATTAGAGCCGTGTTTATCGATTCTCTGGTTCCTGAGTCCTTTACCAGCTGGCTGCCGAACTTGCTCTGCACTCTGAAGAACGAAGTCGCAATAACGAGAACTATTAGCAGAACTACTGACCCTACCATCAATTCTATTACGGTGAAGCCTTTTGAATTTCTCACATCCGTCTCCAGTCCGACTAGGTGGTGTTAACAAGAATGAAAGTAGTGAGTCTGGTCTTAAAGAGGCATTTGTTGGGATCGGTAGGTAGAGGATTGCCCTGGGACCGGCCTTCGGACCAGCCTACGGTAACGTCGAGTTTCAATATGTTGGGCGGCCAACTCGAATTCGTCTGGTTTTCCACATGCCATTTGTATACATATCCGCGACCGACCCCAAAGTTCTCCACGAACTTCGTATCGTTTGTAGTAATCGTGGTGCTTGTGCCCGTAGTGGGTAGGGCGTTGGAGTCCTGATATTCGTAGATGGTGGTGGAGCCGGGCGCCAACTTCTGAATACCGAGATTGAGGGTCCCGCTGCTGATGTCACTAAAAGAATGCACCGCAACTTGGGATTTTACCGCTTCGACCAGTTCCAGGGCTATTGCGTCACCCACGATGTTCTGGACTGAACGCCCCGCTAGTTCGCTGGATGTTTTCAACATGGTAGATATAACCAACGTGCCGATGGTCAGCAGGGCTATGGCGACCATTAATTCGACTAGGCTGAAACCTTCCTGGTTCGACGCAGATTTTTTTCTCATTTCTCGTTCGCCTGTAACGTATTGAATCTACTTGGTAGACAAACGTTGGAAAAATCGACAATATTCTTGGGTAACCAACGGTATGCCTGAAATCCTGCCGGTCCCTTGGTATCCGTAAGTATCGAAGACCATATATAAATTAAATCTGAATCACACATTTGCCAAATCGGCCTCTGCCGCGTTTTTGACTTCCTGCCTTTCCTTCCCGCTCACGCCGGAAGAGAGGGCGTTAAAGCCCCATCTCTCGGCGGGCGGAGTAAGAACATTTCAAATGGGAGAAACCTTTCTCGGGCGTCCGAATCGCGCTAATTGCTCTCTTTCCATCCCTTCAGGTTCGCCGGCGGACTAAGCAGATTCACTCCGACACGACTGAGCTGTCCGGAGCTGGTTTGGACTATGACGTATTGCCCGCTTGAATCCAAAACCGGCTGACTCGGGACACCAAGGCCCAGATCCACCCTTGTTCCGTATATTCCCGCCGTTGAACCTCCGCCTGAACCGCCCCCGAAAGTGACCATGTTGTTCCCATCCGGAATTGGGTTAAACCCAGGGGGAAAGGCCTGGCACATGTAATCGAACGCATACAGGTATCCGGCGCCGCCCACCCCGCACACGTCCGAGGCCGAGCTGATCGGCACAAATGAGGTTACGAACACAACTCCG
Organism: uncultured delta proteobacterium; assembly: GCA_963747865.1. GTDB lineage: Bacteria > Desulfobacterota > Desulfomonilia > Desulfomonilales > Desulfomonilaceae > JBBSBY01. The sequence goes on from CAVVHK010000086.1 coordinate 71,188, forward strand.
CCTGCGATCAGCGGTTTGTTGATGATTTTTTCACCTGTTTGCTGGAGATCGTAAATGCAACTCCAGCAAGGAGTAGGGCTGGTGCTGTTGCAGTTGGATTCGCAGCAGTCCGGAGTGACCGAGTTGCCGGAGCCGGGGATGGTCCATTGGCAACCGCTCTGGCTTGTGGTGCCACTGGACGCGGCGCCCGTAGAAGTAGTGGCGTTGTTAACCGAATAACCGCACCCGGAATCAGAGGTGGAGCCCGTGCAACGGAACGTGTTGCTCCCGCAGTTTCTCCTTACCCAGTAACCGATCTTACCGCCGGTATCAGCGCAGGAGCCTTTGATAAGGGTTCCGGGAGTGCCGCCCACCGAGGTCCCTGACGGTGGCGTTCCGGTAAAATTGGCATTGGTGGGCAGGTAGATACTGTCCCGCAAGTTGTACAACGACATCTTGGCTACATCCGTCGCGTCGGTCTTGTCACCGACGACGTTCTCGTGTTTTCCGCCGGCTACGACCACGCGCAGTCCTAACGGAGTTGTGCCGACCCTCTCGACGCTGGCCGCCGGTTGTGTCGTCAAGGGCTGATGGTCCGATCGGAAAATGTTTGAGGCCAAATCTTGAGTTGTGCTGGTGTTGGCCGGGATAGGCTTTGTATTCCAAATATCGACGTAAAATCCCGTGTCGCCGCTCACTCCCGCTGTGGGGCTCATATTCATCTTAATACCGTATAAGAGTCCGTTCATGTCTCCTATATAAATAGTGTCGGCATAACCGTCGTCTCCGATTTGGTTATTGGTCCTGTCCCAAAGATCGAGGACTACAGGGTCCGACATGGAATACGGCACTCTTTTGGCGCAATTTAGGCCATTGGAGTCGCATCCGGTTAATTTATCCGGAAACAAGGTAGCGGTCGCTTGGAGAACATCAGGCCAAACATATTGAAGCACGTTTTTTCCGGTCTCAATATCCAGCGCTAGGAAATACGGGCTTATGACCGAACGCCTGAAACCGTCTTGATAGAACCCTTGGTAAGCCCAAGTCGAAGGGAAAAGCGTTATTCCCTTATCGAACACCCTGAGTCCCCCACCGGCAAAGACCAAGTTCCGGATGCCGCTGATTGTCGGCGTGGTTGTGCATGAGCTGGGTGGGGAACACGAATGACCCGTCCCGCTGGACCCTGTGGGATCACACACGTTGGGTGTGTAACCCTGCGGCAAGCCTACTCGACCCAAGGCGGGTCTCGACCACGTCATGGGGTAAACCTTCAGCATATTGTATGTGGTGGTATCGGCAAATGGCTTCCACACCGACGTGCCCAGGTTCAGACCATTTAGATAGCTCAGGCAGGCCGAGGTGGTCGAGCAAGTGGAGGCGGCTATGGTCGGGCCGTTACATGGGGGCGACGGTGTGACGCCCGGAGTCAAAGTCGTCGCTCCGTTAACGCAGGCGCTCATGAAGGATGCGACGGCGTCCGACATATTGAAATTCGCTATCATGTTCTGGAGCACCGAGTACTCCCACAGGACCACCGGATTATAGGGATCCGTGACGTCTATGGCGAAATATGTGTCTCCGCCGCCACGCTCCCCGCCGATAATCACGGTCCTCCACGGCCAGGTCTTCAGGGTAGTGTCGTTTAAGTTGGTCTGTACTGGGCGTAGAGGAATCTGATCTGATTTGTGAGTCGAAGAACACTGTATACGCGGAAGGCGCCAGGTCGACCATAAATTGGTGCTGAATAGCCGTCGTCGATCCCGATTCACCATAGCTTGGATCGGCGATGTTATGCAATTGATCCAGGAAGTTAGATGGGATGTACGCCCATATTTCTTGTCCTATACCTGTTCCGGTCGTGACGTACTGCTTCGCTGTATAGTCCCACTGGGCGACCAGGAAGGCGTGCAACATGCCGTCGTTGCCTCCCACATAGGCGAATTTGTCCCTGTACTTGATATCCGGGTTTGAATGACTTGTAGCGGAAATTTGCCTCCATGTAAGGTAATTTCGCTGAAATCCCACAGCGGTAGCTGCCGAGTTCGGGGATACCACATTGATTTCCTGATTGCTCAATATGGCCTTCAGATTCTGAGAGACCGCCCCGAGGGTGGGCGGGCCAACTATGACGGGGGTAGAGTAAATGATGTCACCCAGCACGTAAGGCCCGTCGTTGGCTGTGGTGTTTGTGCGTGATCTGAGGGAGCCGTCCGTGCCCAGTACCCAGCTAACAAGACCGCTTGCTACTGTGGTAGGTGAGGAAGCGACCCCCAATAATGCCGCGGTAATGTTCGTAGTGTTAAACGCAGTCTGGGTCCCGTTCACCATTGTGAAGACGTTTCGGGATCCAGGCGCAGGCCATGGGCCCTTGGGGACCGTAGAAGTGCTTAGGGCGGCGTCCCAGCAGTTCGCGACCGAGCTGCCTTTGTTATTTATTATATTTTTGCACAGCACGTCGGTCGTATCCAATTCGAAGCCATACTGGCCCTGCGAGTTGGGCCAATAGTTCTCAAGATGTCCGAACCACAGGTAGTTTCCCTGGGGCCAACCGGATGGCGGGTTTGCTTCGTATACACCTCTTATGATGGTGTCACCTTCACCGGTTTGTTGGGATATCGTGGCGACAGCGGAGGATGAAGCGGTTTGTTGCGTTATTCTGGTCACAATACCTTGAATGGCCACCTGAAGCTGGCTCGCATATCGGCAGTCGTAATAATTGTCCGGGACACCCTGACCTAATCCATCGCCGGCTGCGTACATATCGTATCTAGTGTTCCATTCCTTGCAGCATGCGTCAGGGGTGAACAACCCGGAAGTCCACTTTTGACATGTGGCGGTGAACGCCCCGGTCTTGGTGGTTGGATTCCAGAAGGTCACATTACCGCTGTTGGAAGAACTACTGCTGCCAATGCATGTGCCGCCGAGTTTGGGTAAAGTGCAGCCGCTCCCTGCGGTACAATTAGTGGTTAGAGGGTAAGGATAACCAACTTTGCAAGTGGATGAGGGCAAATCGGTGAAACCGCCAAAAAAGGCTGTCCACATCATGGCGTTTGACCCCGTAGTGTAATCGCTGGTCCCCGGAGTATTGAACGCGAACAGCGAGAATACCGACACATTTTGTTTGCCCGGCAACGTGCTCTCAGTCCGCAGGTCGGTCATGTGCATCGCATAGGCCGGGTTTATCGGGTCAACGCTGCCGTTCCATACACCGTCCGACATCAGGATCACAAAACTCTGCCTACAGGGCACGGGAAGATATGCCCCATTTTTCTGATACGACGTGTAGTACGGGTCGTATTGCCCTAGCGGGGTGAACAGGCTGCTGTTTATCCCTTTGCCGTAACACGTTTTTTGAGAGAAATAGTCTGCGGCCTCATCCAGGGCTTCTCCGGTGGTTGTGCCGCCATAGGGGAACGGGTCGCCATTGGATGTTTTGCTCCCATCCATATAGCCGCAGAATTGCGACCAATCGGAGAGTTCACCACATCTGACAAGAAGCACACCATTTCTGCTGCTCGAGTCCGCGTTGCTGTCTGAAGCCTTAAAGTACATGAAGCCCCAGCGTGCCTGGCTCCAAGTAGTCTGGACGGCCCCCCTTCGTTGGCTGGACGCTATCTTCACCCGCACCCTCGCGTTGGCTATTCCGCCGATTGTGGGGACAATGGCGGTTTGATTGGTTCTGCTGTCAATGCCGGTGGTGGGAGAAACGGGCTGGAGCGTGACGTTGGCTTTCAACGCGTAGTCGCAGGCCCCGGTGGTCTTGCATACACAACCTGTCGAAGAGCAAAAATTGCCGGTGCTGCTTGCCTTGTACGGTCCGGCAAAGACGTAATATGTGCCTGCGCTCAGGTTCGCCGAGAGGGTGACGGAAGCGGTATTCGTGCTAGTGCTTTTCGCAGCCCCTGAATTCGCCCATGTGCCTGGGGTATTGGCGCTCATAATGCCGAGATAGCATCCGTATGTTGTTCCGGTCGACGACGTGTCCCAGGAAAAGGAAAGATCTACCTTTGTGGCGACGTTAATCGTGAAAGTCCAGAGGTCATAGTAACTGGAGTTACTGGTCCACGTGTGGGCGCCGCCGCTTATCGTGCCCCCGTACTGGCCCATGGAGGTCATCACCAGGTCAAGGTATGGAAGGGCTTGCGAAGCGGTGCTGGACTTCCAAGTGTCGGAAATCCCAGTGGCCACGTCCCCGGAGGTCCAAGTCGAGGGTCTAATATAGAGTTGCGAAGGGTCTGCCGTCTTAGCCGCGGTACCAGGTTTTATCTGAATCGTAGCGCTTCCCACACGCCGGGCGCCCTGCATCCTTACATAGCAATCGGTATCGGTGTCCGAACACTCGTTTCCACTGCTGTTAACCGCGAATCCCCCGATCAATGCTTGCCGCCCTCCGTCTATCCGGGAAACCGTTAACCAATTCAGAATGTTGCCGTACACGCCAGTGGCAAAAGTTCCTTTGCCGTCAGTCGGGGCTGTCGTGGGGTCTATCGCGTAAAACCAGCCATTGACATCATCGTACTTATAGTAGCTAGTGCTGGTAAAAGGTCCGTAATAGGTTTGGGTGTAGTCGTAAGTCCAAGCGTTAACGGTAGGGAACGTCGATAGATTACTGTAGGCGGTGGAGTCATCGTATCCCACACTCGCTGCCGAGTAGTTGCCGGTGAAGTTGGGCATCGCACAATAGGCGGGCTCCTGCATACTTCCCGAGTAGTCCATGACCAACAGCACGTTGGGCAGCTGCGCCGAAGTTATCTGAGGAGGGAGGACGCTAACGCTCCAGGGGTCGCCCAGCGCATTTGCTCCGGCGAATAACATGAACAGAATATTGAGCGATATGATAAGCTTTGCATTTCCTGTTTTACCGAACATTACCGGGCTCCTTCCTCTGATAAACCGATTTCGAATATGCGATTTCCTGTTCTTGGTAGTAGACTTCCGTATGAATGTTGATTTATCCGTAACTTAGCGATGATCCCTACTTATTCGACGAAGAGCTGGTCGCGGTGGAAATCAAGAAAACTATCACATCATTATCCTTCTGGCAGATCAGCACGCGCGTCCCAGGCAAAAGGTCTGCAAAACTGGATTCATGCCCGCCTTCGGTCTTTACCGCCACATTCTTGCCGGCCAGACTCATTGTCGTTCCATCGGGCTTTTCAGGAAACGACACGAAAGTCAGTTGAGTCGTAGTCACCTTTTGAAGTGTATACGGGCCTAGGATTGAATAACGCAGAGCGGTATACTTGTGGAGGATGCGGCTCATGGGGCTTGCTGCGAGCGACGCCAACGTGTTGGCCACATTTTGACCCGAGCCGACATAGGTAGACGGGCTTGTAGACTGGGCCGGCGCCATGCCGGCAATAGTCAAAACAACCAAAAAGCTCAGCAACAAACTGAAGCCCTTTGCGGAAAAGATGGAACAACGGCTAAAACCGATAGACATTTGCAGCTCCCCTTTTGCAGAGCCTTGCGGGGCAGTGATCAGCAGTCGATAATTGGCTCTGCGCATATGGATCTTTCCTTTTTGCGGGCCGGCGAAACCTCTCTTCAAGCGCTTTTGTCGAGGGCGCTCCGGGCCTGACTCAAATCCATATAGGACGCATGGAGGGAGTCAGTTTACCGGTATTTGTATCAAGAACTGTGCCATACATGGGTTGTTTAGCGATCACTATGTCTTACAGATTGACGGATACCGACGGCGTAATGATAATGATTGTCGTAGTGACAGCGTTGGTCGCGGAATTTAGGGATGGAATATAAGGGTCTGTTTTAGTGGGTTTTGTTCACTGTAAACCTGGTTTACAAAAGGCCGTACCCTAGCAAAATTCTTTATATTCTGCTACGGTTGGCTTATTATGGATAGAAGAATTGAATCCATGGTACCCGCTAATGAGTCAGCCCCAAAAAATTAGCGCCAAGACTTTCGTCCAGGATGTGAAATCCGGTCTGGACGGACCTGCGCTTATCGCAAAATACGACCTCTCTGAGCATAGGCTTTCAAAAATACTAACCAAATGCCTTGAACTGCAACTGCTCACGTCAGACGAAGTTGACGTTTTGATACGGCAAGCCACCACATCTAATGGGGGACGCCAAACGAGCCGGTCCGGCCAAGGCTCCAGCGCAAGCCCTGCGCCCCATTCTTTGGGGCAGGATGATGAGCTGACTAGATACCAGGCCTCGGGTCCTCGAGACGGACCGACGTACTCGATTGTGAATGATGAGCAGCGGGCGGGGTTGTTCGAAGTCGGGGCCGACCAGGGAGGCGGCCAACGCTCTTCACTCTGGGCTCTTAAGCTTTACTCAAAAACCCTTGGAAGCAGGGAGAAGTTTAGCAGGGACTTGGCCTCCATTTTGGCTATTGATGTCAGGACAGCGGGTGAATTCCTCGATCAAGCGCCTGTGATCATAAAATCAGGGTTGACAAAGGAGAAGGCGGAGCGTTTATCCAGTATCCTCGCCTCCATAGGCGCTCTGTGCCTGATCGAGGAGCAAGAGCCGTCCGCGAAAACATCCGGAGCCGAGAAAACGAACTCGGAGCTCGCATTCTTTCCACCACGGGGTAAATTTCGAAACGTGAGGGATTGCTCCCCAGCAAATTGCGCCTCAGCACAATAGTCATGGCCGGCGCTGTGCTCATCCTGTGCATAATGGGTATGTATTTGATAAACAAAACAGCCCCATTGCGTGAAGAGCAGATGACGACCGGCGGGGTCACCCAAAAATTGCAGGAAGCGCGAGGAACGATTAAACATGAGACCCGAAGCCCCGAAGATGTCCAGAACTATGTACTATCGGAAATCGATCGATTGGAAGGTGAGATCAACCAACTGGAATCGAGGATTTTTGAGGCGCGGTCTGCTCTGGAAACGCTGATTAAATCACACTCCACGGTTCAGGAGCAGATAGAAAAAGACGGCGAGATACGGGGCATGATGTATGAATTGACTAGTAAGACCAAAGAGCTGCGGAGCTATCGGAAGCGCCTTGACTCGATCCTTAGAGGAAACGCCTCATCTGAGGAAGAGGAACGGCAAAGCAATAGTGGTCAGTCGCAGCCATAGTGCTCCATTAACTGTTTCCCTTCGTCGGAAGGTTTGCGGGACTGCCGCTTCCCGGCCAGGTAAGATAATGTCGCTCGACTCAGATGTGGATAAGCTAAGCCATGGTAAGACCAACAAAAAAATTCAGCGCAAAAGAAATACTCGGAGATATTAGGTCTGGGATGACGCAGGCCCAGTTGGGGGAGAAATACAATCTGACCCCGGCCAGACTGAGCAGACTTCTGCATCAACTGGTGGCAATGAAGGCCCTCGACGCTCATGAGCTGGACTCCTTATTACCTGGTTCCAAGGAACCTGAGGCTCAACGTTTAGAGGAAGATCCTGACCCCTCCTTCGCCCCTTCTCCGACCGAGTTAGAACATCCTGAGTGGAAAGCGCCCCATGATTCTCCGGATTCCGGCCCCTTCCGGGATGACGAGCGCCAGGCGGTCGGCGGAGGGTATTTCCTTGGCGACTCTCCTCAGACAGGGAGCGGAGCGCAGGGCGCCCTATGGTCTCTGAAACTGTACGGCAAAACTACTCGAGATCGCAGCGCGTTCTGTGGGGACTTAGCCGCGGTCTTGGGGATTGACTACAGAGAAGCGGAAGACTACTACGACAAGGCGCCCGTGACTGTAAAATTGGGCTTGACCAAAGACAAAGCAGAAAGACTCAGAAGCGTGCTGGCGTCAATCGGAGCTATGTGCCTGGCGGAGGAGCATCAAGCCGAGAATGTGCCCAACAGCCGAGCGGAGCATGATTTCGAATTCGCTCCTTTCTTCCGCCGTGACCAGCGCCCCGAGAGTTCGAGCCTGTTGCCCTCCAGTGTAAAGGCCAGCACAATCGTGCTCACGGTTCTGGTTTTGGTCTTAAGCGTGTTTGGTTGGCATCTGATGAGAATTACAGCGCCGGTCAGGGAATTTCAGGCTACAGCCGGGTCTATAACCAAGAAGAAATTGGAACAAGACAACGCGGTCCCCGTGGTGGCCTTATATCAACCCTATTCACAAGATGATTTAAGTCGTGACGCCGACAGGGTGGAAGCTGAGGCGAGACAGATCCAGTTTCGTCTTCAGATTGAACGCGACGCGTACAAAGCTCTGGAGAAGTCTCCATACGGCCGTTCCAAATTTCAAAGCATTTTTGAAAAGAATCTGGAAATTAAGGCACTTGAGAAGAAACTGGACGAGAAATTGAATGATCTGCGTAGGATACAGAAGCGGATAAATTTCCTCAACGGGAGTGAAGCCGCAGTCCAACCGAATGAATGAATTCCACCCCTAAGCGATTCCTCCTCGCATGCGGCGCAACCTGATTGCTTCTTGGTTTCACGCCACCCAGTGATACGTTAACGCATCTCCGCTCGCGAAGCGACCCTTTGAGCGCAAGCGAATTCCTACGGTCCCGGATAGATTTCTCTTGACAGTGCGACACAATGTGATAAGAGGGTGTGCACTTCTCAACATACTTTTCCATCCCAGTGGAACACACGCAAAACGGCCATTTAGATGCCGTTTTCGTGCTTTTAGGCATCTATATCTGTAAGACCTACGGAATTCAGTGGCGTCTTGTGACCGGCAGAGCCGGAACCCATATCCATCCCCGAAGGGACTTAAAGCTCATTTAGAAATTGTTGTCAACACTTTTTCACAAAAATTGCGCTAGTTGGCTAAACTTTCGAGAATTACAGTGACATCATGATGACGCTCAACTTTAATTAGTAGTTTTAGCAGCCGATTCGGAATGGGTGGTTTGCTACCTGGCGTATTCATCGGTGTGAGAAAAACTTGACCGGCCTCATCATGATGATCTACCGGGAAGCCGAGGCCGGGCCGCAACTGCCGCCGGTTATCTCGAACAGCCTGAATCTCGGTGGACTGGAGGCTTCCGGGATTTCCCTCAATTCCATACCCAGGTCGCGAAGGGCGGCCCCAACTTGGTCATACAAACTTGAGTTCTTTTTCGTCGGTGAACAAGTATTTCGGGCAGGTCCGGCCAACCATCTCCTGAATCCGGCTCCGATCCTCGACCCATGTGTCCTGTTCGGGGACTCCTGACCTCACCAGGGTGATGGTGGGGCAGCCGGAGAGGAAATGGATGATTCGGGAATGGGTGGTAAGCGCCTTGGCCTTTGGGTCATTGTCCTTCAGCCAATTGGACGCCTTGAAATAAGGCCTGCTTCTGTGCGTTTCAGGGCCGCCCTTTTCCATGGCGTTCCTTGCGTGAATTACGGGGGCGAGGTCGTGGGCGCAGTTGGTCAACATCAAAAAGCCAAAGAAGTAAGTTATAGCGGTTCGTCGGTTCAACTCGAAGCGGAGCTTTCCTGACACCCATTGGCTCAGGCTCAGGTAACCTTGGGCAAGAAACAGATACAGAGCAGGGAGCAGAAAGAGCAGATAGCGCTCACCGGCGGTTGACAGTAACAGTCCTGAAAACTGGATTACGGCAAGTGGAACGAAAAATCGCTCACCATTCCGGAATGCCTGAACTGCTCCCAGGGCGGCAAGCAACGGGAGGATTAATTCCAGGAACCCTGTCTTCAGATTCAGGCCGGTCAGAGCCAGCGTCGTTTCCTGAAAATACGATATGAAGGCTGTGAGGATTATGTGGACCTGGTCGCTCCAATGGCGTCCCATAACGGCATTGTAGTAAGTGCCTTCGGACGCGGAAGCGGGGAATGACCACTTCCAGGCAGTCCAAACTCCGATGGGTAAATACGCGAGAACCAGCACGAGGCCCAAATAGAACAGGCATTTTGCCCAGCCCTTTCTTTTCCAAGCAAGAAACAAGAACATGGCCGCGGCCGGTCCGAAACCCATTCCATTGATCCTAATTAGTGGTAGAACCCCAAAGGCCAAGCCCGTAATACAGGCGACGATGATTCCGGGATCCTTTTGCGCCGCCCAAAATAAGCTCAAACAAGCCATCGTAGAGAACAGCGCAAAGGGGATGTCGGCAAGCACCAGGGTGGAATTGTTTACGAGCGCATAGTTGACCGCTACCACTGCCCCCAATAGCAGGGCTGTGTTTTTGCCCGCCACGGTTCTGAATAGAACATAGCTCGCCGGAACGTTCAGGAATCCCATCAAAGCCATCATCAAACGATAGCCGAAGAACCCCACGCCCAAAATGTTCGTGGTTACGCATATAAGGAATGGAAAGCCCGGCGCAACGTAAGTGTGAGGCTCGCCGTTGAACAGGTAACCCTTTCCGGCGGCAAGAGATTGCCCGAGCGATAGATACAGAGCGCTGTCAGGCGAAGCGTTCCACGAACCGTTAACTATCAGGGCAAATTCAATGAACGCAAAGCAGAATACGGCGATAACTTTTCGCTTTGTAGAGAATCCTTGTAATATTTCTTCAATCTGACAAAATGGCGACGATTTCGCTGATGGAGCGATTTGAGCTGTGGCGGCGGCGACTCCTCTTGGAGTGGCGCCTGCGCTGAAACCGGAGCCAGCGTCCTTTTCGGAAACATTTATGGGATGGTCAGCCATATATACCCAGCCGGAACCAGTGTGCTTTTCTAATGTTGAACATGGCGAGCGCTCTTCGCTAAGCGCGGATTTTCATGATTGCGATCGCGGATTTTTGTAGGATACGGTGAGCTTAGCGAACCGCATCGTTCGACGTTTTTCTCGACAGAGGCGCTCTACTTCAGGCGTTGCATCCTACGAAACCGGGTAACACGAGAAACAAGTGTAACCGTGTTCGTGAAAACGGGCGCTAAGCCCCCTGCCCCGCACGATTTCGTAAGCACGCAAGGGCTCTAATTCCATGCCGATCCCGTGTTGCTTGACGCGCCGAGCGGTACTCTGAGACGGACGCCGCCATCGGCGCATCTTACAACGGACGCGTGCTGCTTTCAACTTGACGCGTCATTGGACCGGAAGGCGCTCAACGCAATTCCTTGTACCGCCGGGAGGACAAATTGAAGATTGACTTTGTGGGCTTCGGATCGCTCAATCTGGACGAATTTTGGGAAGTCCCCGGAAAATTTCTCGAAGCCGCGGAACTTTGTCCGGGTTCGGAATACGTCAGAGACCTCAAGTGGTTTTCGGAAATATATCCCGGATTGGCCCTTGCCGGCAAGAAAATGGCCAGCGACCCCGGCGGGTCCGCTGCAAACACAATAGCCGCGCTTAGAAAAATGGGGTTCAGGACCGGCTATTACGGCGCAGCCGGAAGAGATGATCTGACGGACGTGAGACTCTCGGATCTGGGCGAACCCGAGGACCTGAAGATAAACATCACGGATTTGCCCAGCGGAAGATGTTTGAGCCTGATTCAGAAGGATGACGCCGCCAAAGACCGTGCGCTGGTTGTCTCTCCAAATGCGAATGACACGGTTGGGACCCAAAGCTTGGACTTCGAGTATTTTGCAAAATGCCGCTGGGTCCATTTGACTTCCTTTGTTTCCAAAGGCCCTTTGGAATCGCAAATTAGACTTGCGGAGAATTTACCCCCTGGGGTTAGAATTAGTTTTGATCCCGGCAGCATATATTGCAACATGCGCGCTGAGGACGTCGCCCCGATTCTCAAACGGACGACGCTTCTTTTTATAACTATAGAGGAATTGTCGGAACTCACCGGATTGACCTCAGTTGAGCGAGGCGTTTCGGCTTTGCAGGATACGGGCGTCCCGATGATAGCGCTGAAAAAAGGACTTGACGGCATCACTCTTTTCACTGAAAAAAAGACTCTCCATCAGCCTGCCATAATGCCCGGAAAAATAGTGGACAGGACCGGAGCGGGCGATGTTGCGGCTGCCGGTTTTCTTGCGGCATGGGAGTTGTCCGGAGACCTCGAACTTTGCCTGTATCTGGCGGCGGCGGCGGCTTCCAGAAGCATAGAAGGGTACGGAAGAGAAGCGTATCCGGATCGCGCTTTCGTTGAACGGACCCTCGGCCGAGCTTAGAAGCCGGAGCAACACAAAGGAGTTTTGGGAAGAAACTCCGGGGAAGGATTTTTTTGCAAAGGGTCCCTCTTCGGGTGCCTCCCCAAAAACTCTCATCATTGCAACCGGCTCTGGATACCTGAAATCCATTAAGGTAAGCGATGAATAATACAGTTTTTTAGACCCTGAAAATCACCCGACTAAAGACCACGAACGGTATGACGAATATTGACCCTTTTTGTGGAGGCCACTATGAAAGAGAATCCCTCACGGGTTTTTATTACTGATTGTGAAGGTCCTATAACCAAGAACGATAACGCCGCGGAACTTGCTGACGCCTTCATTCCCAGAGGGCACGAATTCTTCACTAAAATAAGCCTTTATGACGATTATCTCGCCGAAGTTGCCCGGAGACCCGGTTACAAAGCCGGGGACACACTACGTCTCATTCTCCCGTTCTATAAGGCTTTTGGTCTTGATGAGCGCAGCATGGCCAGATTTTCACGACGGAACATTCAGATCATACCTCAAGCGGATCGAGTGCTGCGCGAGCTCAACGGGGCCTTGCCCGCGTATATTGTCAGCACCAGTTACTCTCAATACATCTCCGCCGTCTGCGAAGTCCTTGGATTTCCATTTGCCAACACTTACTCGACGGTTGTGAATCTCGACGATTACGAGCTTTCCCCGACTGAGAACAAGGCGATCAAAGAATTGCATCAGAGAATACTGGGTCTGCCGGAATTTGTTATTCCTCGGGAGGCGAACTCTTCGGATGATTTAGGCGATGAAGACCGCAGGACGGTTTATCAATACGACGAGATTTTTTGGAAAATACTGCCTGAAATGGAGATTCATCGGCTAATTGAAGAGGTCAACCCAGTGGGCGGCAAAGAAAAAGCCGCGGCTGTGCTCAAAATTATCGATCATGAAGAAGCGGAATTGGAAGACGTTATCTATGTAGGTGACAGCATAACCGACATTGAAGCCTTCCGCATGGTTAAGGCGGCGGGCGGATTGGCTATGTCATTCAACGGAAACGATTGGGCCGTAAAGGAAGCCTCTTTTGCCGTAACCGCTCTCAACGCTTTGCCGATCGGCTGGTTAACTAGATTGTTTCTAGAACAAGGACCGAACGCTTTTGTGGATCTCACCATGGGGGCCGTGGCGCCCGAGGCTATTGAAAGGGTGACAAAACTGAGCTGCAGAGTCAGAAAAACCGTGAGGACCGAGAAGATCGGCGGCTTGGGCTAATGGTTGACCCGGCCCCCTTTTGTCTCAAAAATTTTCTTCCCGGCGAACTCTCACGGCCTAGGACAAGTCTTGTGAAGCCTGCGCCCCACCCGGTGAGAAATAATGCTTGCGCCGACGCCTCCTATGGCTCTACATACGGGCCCCAATGAATATTTCTAGAACCCTTGCTGTAGCTCGTAAAGAAGCCCGGCAAATAGTGAGGGATTCCCGGTCGCTGTACTTGGCGCTGGGAATTCCCTTATTACTGATGGTTTTGTTCGGATACGCGCTATCGTTAGATGTGGACAATATTCCTCTCTCCGTGTGGGATCAGGCCAACACACCGGAATCCAGGGAAATTGTGAGCCAATTGACCGCATCCGGGTATTTCACTCTGGTTTCCGGAGCCCAATCCACCAAGCCGATGATAAGGGGGATCGATCAAAACCTGGTAAACGTAGCGTTGGTCATTCCGTATGACTTCAGCCGAAGAATTAAGAAGGGAAAGACCACATATATTCAGGCGATTGTGGACGGTTCCGACTCCACAAGGGCCGGTATCGCAATAGTGTATCTGGAAACTATAATTGGGGGCTTTTCCCTGGACCACCAGACGCGTGAACTCACTAGGCAAGCCGTAAGAAGCCGAATAGCTCAGCCGTTGGAGCCGAGAATCAGATTACTTGTACAACCCTGAACTTAAGAGCCGCAACAACATAATACCCGGTCTTATAGCCATTATAATGATGGTAATCGCCGCGCTGCTCACTTCCCTGACCATTGTCCGAGAGCGAGAGACCGGGACTATGGAACAACTAATTTCCACTCCCGTTAAACCGTACAAACTCATAGTGGGGAAGCTCATACCTTATTTTGCGCTGGGCTATGTTGATTTGTTGATGGTTTACCTGATGGGGCAGTATGTCTTTGAAGTGCCTTTCAGGGGCAGTCTTTTGCTGATGTTCCTGGTTTCAAGCCTGTTTCTTATCGGAGCCCTCTCGATAGGATTTCTAATTTCCGTGGTCGCGTCCAACCAGTTCTTTGCCACCCAGTTGGCCCTTTTGGGGACGTTCCTGCCGTCATTCCTTTTGTCCGGTTTTGTTTTTCCGGTGTCAAATATGCCGGCAGTCCTCCAGGCAATAACTTATGTCATTCCGGCGAGACACTTCGTGACGGTGCTGAGAGCCATTTATCTTAAAGGAGTGGGCCTGGAGGCCATTGCGATACCGGTGCTGATGCTCCTGATTTTCGCGTTTCTGATCACCTTTGCGGCGACCAGGAAGCTGAAGAAAACCGTCATGTGAGGGTCGTTTGGAAAAGCGTAAATCAGTGGAACAAACAAAACCTCCAGAGGACTCCGCATCCGATTTCCTGAAAAGTTTGAGGAGAATCGCCAGCCTAATCAGGAAGGAATTCATACAAATACGTAGAAACAGGCAGAATTTTGCCATACTTCTTGTTGCTCCTTTAATCCAACTTTTCATTTTCGGACATGCCAGTCGCCTGGACGTTCAAGACGTTACCATGGTCATCGCCGATATGGATCGCAGCGCCACGAGTAGAGAAATAATTCAGGCTTTTTCCCAATCCGGTTACTTTCAGATCGTAAAGATAATACCGAGCTATGACGACGCGGACAAATACCTGGACAGCGAGCAAGCTTCCATGGCGATTCTAATCCCTCCCGATTTGGAAAGGCTTGTTAAATCAGGCGCTACGGCAAAGGTGGGCATTCTCATTGACGGCGTCAATACGACCACCGCCGGGACCGTCAGCGGTTACGCTCAGTCAATTATCGAGCAAGTGTCTAAAGACATTCTGAACAAGAGAATCAACCGGATGCAAGGATTGCTCTATGACACTGACACGCCGCGTCTGATCGTGCCCCTTGTTTATGACGCCTCACGGGCCTGGTTCAATCCCAATTTGAATTCTAAAGACTTCTTCGTGCCCGGAGTCCTTGTGTTGATACTGCTTGCTTTGACGACTATTTTGACCTCATCGGTTATCGTGCGGGAAAAAGAAGTAGGAACCATCGAACAACTGATGGTGACCCCTATAACAAGGCTGGAACTCATACTCGGGAAGATCATTCCTTGTTTTCTTATAGAGATAGTCACTCTATTGGCCATAATGCCCTTGGCCTTC
Organism: uncultured delta proteobacterium; assembly: GCA_963747865.1. GTDB lineage: Bacteria > Desulfobacterota > Desulfomonilia > Desulfomonilales > Desulfomonilaceae > JBBSBY01. The sequence goes on from CAVVHK010000086.1 coordinate 86,488, forward strand.
GCAATCTACGATATCCCGTTCCGGGGCTCCTTCATTTTCTTCTTCGGGACCTGCCTAATTTTCCTTGTTTCCACTTCAGGAGTCGGAATGACTATATCGGCATTCTGCAAAACGCAGCAACAGGCGGTCCTGAGTTCCTTCATGTTCATGCAACCTGCCGTGCTTCTGTCGGGGTACGCGTTTCCAATTGAGAACATGCCCAAAATCGTTCAATATGTCACATATCTGAACCCGTTGCGTTACTTCATAACCATAGTGAGGGGTGTGTTCTTGAAGGGCGTCGGGTGGGACATTCTTTGGCCCCAGATCGTGCCGCTGGTTTTCATGGCCGTGGTTTATGTTGGATGGGCTTCGGTTTTATTCAAGAAACGGACCGATTAGAAACTGTAATTTGTCCCTTTTGGAATTGAACCGCTCATCAGGATTTGATATTGATGATAGAATCCGAAGCCCCGTCTGAGATCAGGAGCCCTCATGATTAAAGATTATCCCAAAGCCATCGTCACAAAAGACGGCACGTCCGTTTTGCTTCGGCCGGCGACCAAAGCCGACGAAATGGCTTTGAACAAGTTTTTTTCTGAAATTCCTGTGGAAGAACAGTGGTTTTTGAGAGAAAAATTGACGGATCCCGAGTTGCTTCACCAGTGGCTGGAAACTGTGGACTATGACCAAATTCTTCCCATAATCGCCGTCAAAGAAGACGACGGACAAATAATCGCCAACCTGAGACTCTATCGGTCGCATTACAAATCTTTGCGCCATCTGGCTCACATTAGGATCATGGTTGCGCCGGCGTACCGCCACCTGAAAGTGGGTAGCTGGATGATCCTGGATAGCATAAAACTGGCTATGGATCTGGGAATCGAAAAGGTGGTGGCGGAATTCATCGCGGGGAAAGAGGAACCCGCCATCAATGCCGCTCGAAAAATGGATTTCCAGCAGGAAGCGGTCCTGAAGGATTACGTAAAAGACCGCGAAGGCAATAACCGGGATCTGATCATCATGGTCAGAAATCTGCACCGTGAATGGGGTGACTTTTGACAGCAGATTCCGGAGACAATTCCGACTTTATACACAAAACCGCTATCCACGGGACTCCGAAAGGAGACTTGGAAATACATTCAAATTGTCCTACGGGATTCTTTGACGGACTGACTTTCGATCCGGGATTAGGGCGTTTTGCCGCCTATTCATCCATCATTCAAAAAATTGAGGCATTTGAAGCCGTCGCGGCGAAGAGAGGAGGAAAGGTAACCCTTGCGCTCATGAAACAGCGCCTTGTGGTTGGGTACAATGTGTGCTGGTATCCAGCTAGTGACGAGCGATGGAGCGCTTTGGGAGAACTCATGTACGAAATGGCGGCCATCGAGGTAAGCAGAAACTTCCGAAATCTCCGAATTGGCGGCCGCTTGCTTGGACTTACTCTCGATGATGATTTCTTCGGTGATAAGATAGCCTACATGAACGGATACTCCTGGCACTGGGATTTGGAGGGCAGCGGACTTACGGCTGTTCAGTATCGAAAAATGATGATGGAACTGTACAGCCCCTTCGGTTTCCGTGAGGTTTACACCAACGAACCCAATATTGCCTTGAGAGCTGAGAACATTATGATGATCAGGGTGGGAGAAAGAGTGGACCCCGAAGATCAACGTAGATTCAGATACTTGCGATTCGGAGTCGTAGATGGGAACAAGAAGAAACACGCTTAAGGACCAGGCTTTCCTCTTGATACGGGTAAAACTCAAACAACAAGGATGTTCGGCGCCTCGCCGGGTAACCTGAAAGGGGTATGTCATGGGGAATTTCTATACCAACATCACTTTGAAGGGTCCACAGCAGGAACAAGTACTGGAGTATCTCTCTTCGCTCAAACGGTCGGCAAGCGTCTCCCCGACAATAAATGGGCTCACGGTCGTATTGGACGAGCAATGTGAATCTCAGGACATCACACTGTTGGAGAGCTTGTCCGCGGATTTATCCTCAAAGTTTGATTGCCCGGCGTTGGCGGTCCTCAATCACGATGACGACATCCTTATATATCGGTTTTACAAGTGCGGTAAACTGCTCGACAGCTATGACTCGTGTCCCGACTACTTTTCCGCGACCGACACCCCAGCCGGTCCGACCGGAGGCGACGCCGGCATACTCTGCGCGGAATTTGCCCCCAAAAAACCGGAGAGTGTGCTGGAGAACATCTTGCGCAAGGCTTACGTCTTTGCCATAGACCGACACAACGACCTGGTTCAAAGCCTCGGACTGTCGGATTTTGCCATCGGATTGGGCTTCACATATTTGTCGGATATGACCGAAGAAGATATGGCGGGAATTTCACTCTTTAAAGCTACCAGGCCGTAGGCGCTCTATCGCTAGTTGGGCTCTGATTCCCAAATAGAGGCTAAGTGCGCTATGGCACAATTTCGGTTACGAATTCTTATAGGATGCGGCGCCAAACTGGAACCGCATCCTATGTAACGTGCGCCTGACCGAGGCTTTGATCATGAATACGTCATCGCATTTGCGCCATAGAACACCAAGCCTTCTGGCGTTTGTTTCCGAACTTGGAGCCCGGAAACGAGACAAAATCTCATGAATGCGGCCTGACGCCGCCTGCGATGTCACAAACCGGCATCAACTAGTGACCACTTTTATGACCATCGATTAAGCCGTGAGAAACGCTTAGCCCAAGCCTGAAATCACCTGAGGAGGTATCTTGTTGATGAGATTAATCGCATGTTTGTGTTCGATCCTTTTACTGCTCTGTGCGCCTGTGTTCGCATCGGGCAACGGGACCGCCCTGACTTCGGATCAAGCTCTGACGATGCTTAAAGAGGGAAACGGCCGCTTCACTAGGAACACGGTAGACCACCCCGACCAGGGTTTCACCGCCAGGACCCAAACTTCCGCAAAGGGGCAAGCGCCGTTTGCTTGCGTGCTTTCCTGCTCGGACTCCAGAGTGCCCGTAGAAATTCTATTTGATCGCGGCATAGGAGACATCTTTGTTATTCGCGTTGCGGGAAATGTTGCGAATGTTGATGAGATAGCGTCGTTGGAATACGGGACGGACCATCTGAACGTTCCCCTGTTAGTCGTTCTAGGCCATAGCCAATGCGGCGCTGTGACAGCCGTAGTGAAGAACGAAGAAGCGCACGGTAACATTCCGTACCTGATCAAGGGCATCATTCCCGCGGTAGAAGCTGTGAAGAAGAAAGACCCGAACGCTTCGGGCGAAAGCCTGGTGGATTTGGCGGTCAAAGCCAATGTTTGGCAGGCGATTGAAGATATCTTCAAGAAGAGCCCGATTATAGCGGACAGGGTCAAGAACAACAAATTAAAGGTATTGGGCGCTTACTATCAACTGGACACGGGAAAGGTGAGCTGGATGGGCGAGCATCCGAATCAGGACAAACTGATTCCGGCGTCCGCCGCAAAGAGTGCTCACTAGGAGCGGCCGCGCCACTAAGAGCTTTCTGAATGCTCCCCGGAGAGGGTCTTTTTCAAAGAAGCCCCTCCCAGGCCCCCTCCTCAAAAACTCTTATTATTACAAACAACTCCAGAGCTCCGCCGAATTCGACGACTCATTCGGTAGATTCTCCGCGCGGCGCAGCGGCTCCGGAACGGACCCGAGAGGGATTGCGTCACCGGCTCCAACATTCCTTTTGGGTTTGGCGCATGTGGCTATGGGAGTTTTTGCAAAAGACGTTTGATGTCTCTCGCAATCGTCGTGGCATTTTCGTCCATTTTGTTGGTAACATTGAGTTTCTCAGCAATCGATCTAACTGAGCTTCGACCATCTTTAACTGCCTTAATCCCGATGTCCAGGCGCCTGATCTGACTGTCATTCAGTTCGGACACCCATTCTATGCCCATTGCGTCAGCCAGATGCCTAATGAACGTAGCCGATTCCTTCAATTCATGAGCAATTGCTTTAATTTTGGCTGAAAGGCTTTTAGTGGGGGCGTCTTTGTAAGTGCCTTCGTTTCTACGTCTAATAGCCACTATTATGACTGCTCGGAGATCTTCTTCAATGCCGTATATTATTCGGAATTTCCTGCAATCGGAATAGAAAGATCGGTGTCCCCCTTCACCCCTTTTACCCGTTCATATCCGTAAGGGCGAGGGTTCTCCTCCAGCATGTCAGTACCTGTTTTGAAAATTGATTCTTGAATTTCTTTGGATGGGAGTTTCTTTATGTCCCGCTGTGCGCCCGGCAGTATATAAGACTCGTAACACACTGTCAGATGTCGAAGCCGAGTTCTTTGGCAAAATCCCTGGTTCTCTGCATTCCACCCTTTTCTAAGGCTTCATCTATCGCTTCTACGGCGGCACAGTAGTCCAGATGATCTTCGTGTTCCTCCTCAGTCATTTTGCTTTCTTCTCTTGGTTTCGCCTTAAACGATACCGCTTCGCCATCAATCCGTTTCATCTGTGGCATAGGTCATACTCCTCTAAACAACTCTATCACACTGATTATCGCGTCTACTATGACATCCGGCATTGGTCAAGTGTTTCATTTTTCGTAAGCGGCGCCGGGAGGAAACTTTTTGTGCAAGAAAAAGGTTTCCCGCTGAAACTATTACCTCGGAACTTCGTCATCTTTGGCGGTCAGGGTGACAAAAACGTCTTCCAGACTGGGAAGAATGGTTTGTATGGTTTGGACTTTTATTCCTGAAGCTGTGAGCCTCTCAATCGCCACTTTCTTAGCCTCTTCGGCATCATCGACGACCAGATGCACGGAATTTCCGAAAACGGCCACCTCCTTGAAGTTAGGGTCCGCTTCCAAAAGCTCGGTCGCAGCCATAACCTGGTCACAGTCCAGTTTCAGGACGGCTTCTTTCATCCCGCCTCTTTTCAGCTCGCGGGGGGTTCCCAACGCGATAATCCTGCCTCGGCTCATGAGAGCCAATCTATTGCAGTATTCCGCTTCTTCCATGTAATGAGTCGTTACGAATATGGTTACACCCTGTCGCGCCATGCTATGGATGAGGTCCCAGAAGCTTCTCCTGGACAAAGGGTCGACACCGGAGGTCGGTTCATCGAGAAACAAGACCGGCGGCTCATGGAGCACGGCGCAGCCCAAGGCGAGCCTTTGCTTCCAGCCCAGAGCCAATTCTCTGGTCAGCACATCTCGTTTGTCCTTCAGGCCGGCCATTTCCAATGCCCATGATTGCCGTTCGACTTTCTTCGCTCTTGGAATGCTGTAAACGCCTCCGAAGAAATCCAGGTTTTCTTGCACCGTCAAGTCGTCGTAGAGAGAGAACTTCTGCGACATGTAACCTATGTGTTTCTTGATTTCTTCGTATTGCGTGGAAACGTCCCAACCGGAAACCTTTCCGACACCGGAAGTAGGCGTCAAAAGCCCGCAGAGTATCTTTATCGTCGTGGTTTTTCCGGCCCCATTGGGACCCAAGAACCCGAAAATTTCGCCCTTTTCCACATGGAAATTTATATTGTCCACAGCGACAAAGCCGCCGAAAACTTTGGTCAAATTTTCCGCGTAGACGGCGATTTCCTTTTCACACAAAGCGTTCTCCGCTATTTTGGTATCAGAGATAAGAAAGCGTCTTCCATAGAAGGATCTATTCTCTTGAAGAATTCAACCTCAATTTCCATCTCACGGAGCCTCGATTCGACAGCTTCCGCGGACTTCTGGCCGGCCAACCTGACATGAAGCCCTTCGCCGAAAACGTTCACATCCAATATACCGGGGAGTCCTGTTATGAGCTCGCGCGTCTTTTCGGCGTCTTGCGTGACCAGCTCCATCATGATCCCTTGAACCTTGCCTTTGAGCTGCTGAGGCGTTCCCATCTCTATGATCGAGCCGTGATTCATCAAAGCCACACGATTCGACCGCTCGGCCTCGTCCAAATAGGCCGTGGTCACAAGCACCGAAATGCCCTCTTTCAACAGGTCGTGGAGAATCTTCCAGAAATCTCGCCTCGAAACCGGATCCACTCCGTTGGTGGGCTCGTCCAGGAGCAACAACCTGGGTTCGTGAATCAGAGCGCAAGCGAGCCCCAGTTTTTGCTTCATTCCACCGGATAACGCCCCCGCGGGCCTGTCTTGAAACGGACGCAAGCGGCTGAAGCCAAAGAGCCTTTCGATCCTGGCGGGTCTTTCTTTCCTGGGCACGCCGAACAAATCGGCGTAAAAGACCAGATTCTCGATCACAGTGAGATCCTGATACAATCCGAATCTTTGCGGCATATAAGCGATGTGCTCTTTGATCAACTCCGGTTGGTCTCGAACCGATATGCCGTCAATCCACGCGTCGCCCGCCGACGGATCGAGGACGCCGGCAAGGATCCTCATGGTCGTGGTTTTTCCTGCTCCGTCCGGCCCCACCATGCCGAACAACTCCCCTCTGGACACTTCGAATGTGAGATCACGGACCGCTCTTACGGCTCCGAAATCGCGGCAAAGGCCCTTGGCGACAATTACAGAGTCAGCCCCTGAAAGTCCGTTACGACTACTTGTGGGAGATACGGATTTGGTCATGGATACAACCCTCACTTGCCAGGAGAAATCGGTAAGCCGCGCCGGGAGGAAACTTTTTTGTGCAATGGACTGTTCCTTTCGCTCGCAAATCGGTCCATCGAGGCTCAGACTGGCCACGAGTAAGCGCACACTGACCTGGAAACCATGTCAGTGTATGGTTCCCATACGGAGCTAAGCGCATAATCCATTGTGCAAATAGGGGTCTCCCGGTGAACTATCACCCAAAAATTGCCGCCCTTATCTCCGGGTTTGTAAGCGATTATTTCGCTGGGCTACCATTAGTCAGTATGTACCCTTCTGCGGGCATCCCTATCTTAAGCTCCTGGTCAGGGTTTTTTATCGTTATCTTGACTCTGTAGACCTGCTTAACCCTTTCCTCTTTAGTTTGAACGTTCTTGGGAGTAAATTCGGCCCGCGAGGATATGAAGGTCACGATCCCAGGGTATATTTTGTTCGGATAGGTATCGGTCGTAATTTCCGCCCTTTGACCCAGCTTAACCTGGCCGAGCCTATCCTCTCCCACATAACCCTTTAGCCATACTTCATCGATCGCCGCAACAGTGGCCACAGTGGCCCCCGGCAAAATGACCTCACCAATTTCGTTGGCTTTGATCAGCACCACACCTGATACGGGCGTTTCAATCCGGGAGTGCTCAATATCGAGCTGGATCCTTTTCAGATTCCACTGAGCCTGATCCAATCTGGCTCTAGCAGCCCGTATTTGCTGTTCTCTGGGACCCTTGACAAGCTCTTCCAGGCGTTGAGCGGCGTTATTATAGTCTTCCACCGCCACCTTGAGCGCCGTTGACTTGGAGTCAAATGTTGATGCGGAAATAGCTTTCTCCTGATAAAGCGGTAGATATCGGTCATATTCGTCCTGAGCGTTCTTCTTTCGGCTTTCGGCAGCCTTTGAAGAGGCTCGGGCGGCCTCAATTTGCTCAACCCTACTGCCTTCCTCCAATTCGTCCAACACGGCTTTGGCATTCTTGATTTCGGATTCCGAAGCCCCTTGCTGAGCCGCAAGAGTGTCCGTGTCCAACGTGGCTATAACCTGGCCTTGTTTGAGCCTATCACCTTCTTCAATGGGCAAAGTGCTTATTTGACCCGCTATTCTGAAAGACAAATCGACTTCGGTGGTCTCGATGTTGCCGCTAACGAAAATCCTATCTTTTTGTTCCGGAGGGACCCTAATGTATTTCCAATAGGTCAGCGCAGTTAAAGCTAAAAGCGCAACAATCGCCACAGCTAATTTATTGGGCATATAAGACTCCGAAAATGGGTGTGCGACATAATTTCGTGAAGACATCACAGCGATGGCCAATGCTCCACACGAAATCTCCGCGCCCGGATAACTCAATGAATACCATTTTTGGGGTTCGTTGTCTTGCGGCAACGCGATAATTCTGTTACATTCAAAAATTAACATAAAGTCACAGCGCCTGGTTCCGGCTCAAGCTGAATGAGGAGTCCACGTATGAGGAAGTCAAGGACCGGTTTGGCAGTCTTGATTGTAGCGATATTGGTAGCCATTCTTATTGTTATTCTAATTGGTGTTTCTCTCGTTTCGGAATCCGATAAAGATGCTTCCGCTTGGACTGAATTCCTGGATTTCGGCAACAAGATCGGAGTGGTAACCATCGAAGGCACGATCACCACATCCGACGAAATATTGAAGCAGTTGAGAAAATTTAAGAAACGGCCTTCCGTAAAGGCCATAGTGTTGCGAATAAACTCTCCCGGGGGGACCGTCGCCCCGGCCCAAGAAATATATCGGGAGATCCTTAAGACAAAGCAAAAGAAACCCGTGGTGGTCTCCATGGAAACCGTAGCGGCGTCCGCGGCTTATTACATTTCCAGCAGCGCCGATAGAATTGTCTGCTCCCAGGGCACAATCACGGGAAGTATCGGCGTAATAATGATGCTGCCTGATCTGCACAAAGTGATAGATAAGATCGGCGTCAACGTCAGCGTGATAAAAGCGGGTAAATTTAAAGATATAGGCTCAAGCTTTCGGGAGATGACCAGCGAAGAAAAAGAAATATTGGATACATTTGCTTCGGAAATTCATGAACAATTCATTTCGGACGTGGCGGCTGGGCGCAAAGGAAAAATCGAAAAAGACAGCCTGCGCACCATAGCGGATGGACGATTCTTTACCGGTGAGCGGGCCAAAAGTATGGGCCTAGTGGACGATATAGGCAATTTCTACGACGCCGTGAAGATCGCCCAGGATTTGGGCAATATCAAGACGGAGCCTGATCTGGTATACCCTAAGAAAAAATGGGATAACGTGATGGACCTGTTCATGGAATCAGCGGTCGGGGCCGTCACGAAGGCCGCCGATCAAGTTCGATCTCTTCCGCCCGCTTCCCCGATTGTGCGGTGAATATGCGCTGTGAAGCGCGGAGCCGAACCCGGCGCCGCGCCACAAACATTGTCTATTGCGCCAATTGGAGGCGGACCGGGCATTCCAGCTTTTCATAGTCGTCGTTCCCGATAGCAGAACAGAAGTTCCGGCTACTACTATATAATCCCACTGACACTATCGACCCTTGAAATAACACGCAAGGGTTCCTCTAAAACTGGAGTTGATTTGATGGTAATTAGAGAATCTCTTACTTTTGACGACGTGCTTCTAGAGCCTTGTTATTCCGATATCCTGCCGACTCAGGTGGATGTCCAAACCAAATTGACCAGGGAAATAAGCCTCAGTATTCCCCTGGTAAGCGCGGCTATGGATACCGTTACCGAGTCGGAGATGGCGATCAGTTTGGCCCGCCAGGGAGGAATCGGATTCATACACAGGAATCTCTCCATCAAAGACCAGGCGAGAGAAGTGGATCGAGTGAAACGGTCCGAATCAGGCATGATTGTGGACCCCATTACAATCAATCCTGATCAGAGAATATCGGACGCCCTGAATATCATGAAGAAATATCATATCTCAGGTGTGCCAGTGACCGTAAATGGGTTTCTCAAAGGCATCCTCACGAACAGGGACCTTAGATTCATAGACAACCTCGACA
>CAVVHK010000087.1:0-45770 GCA_963747865.1 uncultured delta proteobacterium
TTGAGGATAGGGTCAAGCTCATAGACGCGAATCGGCTTGGCGGGATCGTGCTCGCGGTAAAGTAGCAGAGTAACGTTACTTGCGTGACGCGAATAGAGGGCAAAGTTGTACTCTCGTCGGGATTCCACCCAAGTTGCGCCGAGGGGCCACGGGAGTCCCTCTACTCGTTCAATTCATCAACTGAACGCAAAGAACGCATTTCTTCTTCTCAATAGGAATGGACATCTCAATTGGGTTTGACCTCGGGACAGATCCCCGAGGCTGTCGCGGAACCCGGGGAAAGTAAACGCACATCGTCGCTGCTGAAATGACCCCTTTGCGATGGTAGCAGAGTGGTCTTTCATGCTTCCTCATCCTCAGGTTCTTCCAGGCTGACTGGTACGGGTCTTACCTTCCAGGTTTCGTCGCTATATTGTCGAATCGTTCGATCAGATGAAAACTTGCCCATCCGGGCCGCATTGAGTATCGACATTCGTGTCCAGGAATCTCGATCCCGATAGGTTTGGCTGACACGGTCCTGACAGTCTATGTACGATTGATAATCGGCGAATAACAGATATTCGTCATGATGGATTAGAGAATCAACCAAAGGCTTGAACACTTCGGTATCCCCTGGAGAAAGACGTCCTGAGGAAATAAGGTCGATGACTTCTTTCAGCTCATGATTTGCCTCATAAAGATCACACGCTCGATACCCCCTAGACTTCAGATCGTACACCTCCTCGGCAGTGAGTCCGAAGAGGAAGAAATTCTCGGGTCCGACTTCTTCCCTGATTTCCACATTTGCGCCGTCCAAAGTGCCTATTGTGAGCGCTCCATTCATCGAGAATTTCATGTTACCCGTTCCAGAGGCTTCCTTGCCCGCAGTCGAGATTTGTTCGGAGAGATCCGCAGCAGGGTATATGAACTTTGAGTTCTTCACGTTGAAGTTGGGAAACAACACCACCTTCAACCGTTCTCGAACGTCCGGATCGTAATTCATATGTTCGCTACTGCGTTGATTAGCCTGATGATTAGCTTTGCCGTGAAATACCCGGGGGCCGCCTTCCCTCCAAAAATGAAAGTTCGGGGTACAATCTCCACGTTTGGGTTCCGCTTTAGCCGGTTGTACAAGGTCAGAATGTGCAGCACGTTCAAGTGCTGTCGTTTATATTCATGAAACCGCTTAACTTGTATATCGAACATCGAGTCCGGATCGATGGTGATCCCCGTAAGATTTCGGATAACTCCAGCCAAATCCTCTTTATTCATTTTCTTGATACGACTCCACTGGGTTTTGAAGTCGTTATCATCCAGAAAGCTTTCCAGATTGCGGAGTTGATCCAGGTCTTGGATCCAGCCGTCTCCGATTCGGCTGGTAATCAAGTTCGTCAGCCTAGGATTGCTGGACACAATAAACCGACGCGGAGTTACGCCATTTGTTTTATTGCTGAACTTCTCCGGAAATAATTCATAGAAGTCTTTTAAGACGTGGGTCTTAAGTAGCTCAGTATGCAACTCTGCAACTCCGTTGATTGCGAAGCTTCCTACGCAGGCAAGATTTGACATGCGAACATATTTTTCTCCTGCTTCTTCAATTAAAGACATTCTGGCTACGCGGTCCTCATCTCCCGGGTACTGTGCTCGAACCTGTTCAAGAATCTTTGGTTTATCTCGAACATAATTTCCAAGAGCCTGGGGAAAAGCGATTGGAATAACGGCAGGGGCCAGGTCTCCAGAGCTTCGGGCAATAGGGTATGATTTGTGTAACCGAAGGTTTTTTGCGTCACGTCCCATGCCTCGTCCCATCCCAAACCGTGTTCGTCAATGAGAAGGCGCATTAATTCAGGTATGGCCAAAGCAGGATGGGTGTCATTGAGTTGGACTGAAAAGAGTTTATGAAAGTCCTTCGGAACTAAATCACCGATAGACAATATATTGAGCATATCCTGTAATGAACAGGAAACAAGAAGATACTGCTGTTCCAACCTGAGCTGTTTTCCCTGGGCCGGTTCGTCGTTGGGATATAGCACTTTCGTAATGTTTTCCGAATGGATCTTCTGATCGACAGCGCCGTAATAATCCCCGACATTGAATGCCTGGAAGTCGAAAGATTCCGTTGCTTCGGCTTTCCAAAGCCTCAAGGTGCTACAGGTGTTCACCTTGTATCCCAAACAGGCGTATCGTAAGCAACTCCTCTGACCACTCGATCCGGAATCCATCGGACCTGAAGAGGTCCGTCATCCTGATTGAAATGCTCGGTATGACCGCCGAACTTAACTTCATAGGCGATTTCCGGTCTATGACTTTCCCATGGATTCCCCAAATATAACCATTTATCAGTGGTTTCGATCTGTCTTCCGTCCTCGATACTCTGGGAAAAGATGCCGAATTCATAACGTATTCCATAACCTATCGAGGGAATCTCCAGAGTGGCGAGAGAGTCCAAAAAACAGGCTGCAAGTCGCCCAAGCCCCCCATTTCCCAACCCCGGTTCCGGTTCGTGCTCCAGAAGGGCGTTCCAATCTTCTCCTGCTTCCTCGACCGCTTTACCTATTCATAAATTCCCAAATTGATCAAATTATTCGCAAGCTGCGGCCCCAGGAGGAACTCGGCGGAAAGGTAGCTTACCGCACGAAGGTACTCCCCTTTAAGGTAAGTTTCGCCGCTTCGAACCCAGCGATGAAGCAACCGATCTTTTACAGTGTAGGCGACAGCCATGTAATTATCGTTTAGTGTCGCTATTGCCGGAATTTTTCCTTGAGAGTATCTCAGATGATCCTCGAAACCACGCTCGAGCGCGCAATGGCCAGTCCCCGACGACTTCCCCACTGGTCTAATTTTCTTCCTGTTTGTCGCCTTTCTTCCCCATCACAAAACCCCTCACATGACCTGGAATGTAAAGTTATACTTATCCTAGAAAGCATTACGCTGAGTCGAGCCGTTTGAAACTGTTGCTCTGCCTATAAACAAGGCAGAAACTTTAAGTCTAGTTTTGACCATCGACCTATGTCATCGGATATTGTTGACCCGTGCAGGACATTACGGTACTCCAGAGCTTCCCCTCGCTCTCTATCTTTCTCCGAGCCGCGACTGCCATGGCAATGGGCACATGTGTGAACTCGACGCTGCCAGTCGCCAACTACCATATTGGTCCTCCCTGCCATGGCCGCATGAACAGCGTTGTGCCCCAGCATCAAGCAAAAAGCCGAGTCGTAGGGACTTGCGGGCATGCTCCGAATCGTGTAGCTCGGGTCAATATATTTCAGGTTAAGCTCCGTGCCGACCTTTTTGAAATGCTTAATAATGTGGTCCTTGAGATACATCCCACGTCACTGAACCGGACATTTCCCGATGCATCCTTTTCTCCTGTGGCCTGAACAAGATCTTGCCCTGCTCCTTCAGCCACAACAACCACCGCATGGCCACGACTCTTCAGCCTTTCTTCCAGCGCTTGAAGGAATGCTTCCGCAGTAAACCTGACCTCGGGAACCAAACAGAAATTCACATGGTTCGTAGCAAGGGACGCGTAGGCTGCAATAAAGCCGGAATCCCTCCCCATCAAGTTTCACAAGGCCGACGCCGTTTCTCGCTCCCATGGCTTCCGTATGAGCTGCATAGATAGACGCTCTCGCTTCGCTGACCGCGGTGACAAAACCGAAGGACATGTCCACGGCGGAGATGTCGTTGTCGATGGTTTTCGGGACTCCGATAACAGATATCTTCAAATTGCGCCTGCCGACCTCTTGCGCTATGGCCCCGGCTCCTCGAAGCGTTCCATCTCCACCAATGGCGAACAATACGCCCACATTCATGCGTTCGAGCGTGTCGACCATCTCTCCGACATCCTGCGGCCCGCGGGAAGATCCGAGAATTGTGCCGCCTCTTTCCTGAATGTCGGCAACGAGGTCTGGGGTGAGTTCAATGGGCTGGTGTCCGTACCTGTACCAGCAGTCCTTCATATCCGTACGGGAAGCCGAACACTGTGCGAACTCCGTAATGGTGAAACAGACAAAGCGTTATGGCCCGTATCACATCGTTAAGGCCTGGGCACAATCCACCACAGGTTACTATTCCGCACTTGAGCTTCGAGGGATCGAAGAATATCAGCCGCCGAGGCCCCGCCATTTCGAAGGAGGGCGGCTGTTGACCGGAACTCAGGTATCCCTGAATTTCCGCGAGGGTCCCGTGATAGAGGAACACGTTCGTCGGCACTCACGAACTGGGTGGTTGCCATGGGAGACGGAATCCTGCATTCGCCCAGTCTTTGTATTTCGAAATCAGAACAATTCAATTCTGCCATTAGAAGGGACCCCTTAAATTGATGAGAACTTCATTACTTCCGTAACCTGTCCGATTAAGTTCCTCATGCGTGACCCGCGCTTCCCAGGACATGCTCGTTTTTGTATTTCACCATTCTTATCACCTCGTCACGCGCCGGCCCGAGATACTTTCGTGGATCGAACTCACCTGGTTTCTCTGCAAATACCTTGCGGATCGTGGCGGTCATGGCGAGCCTGCCGTCACTGTCGATGTTGATTTTACAGACTGCTGATCTTGCGGCCCGCCTTAGCTGCTCCTCCGGAATGCCCACCGCTTCCTCCATCGAGCCCCCGAACTTGTTGATCATCGCAACGTATTCCGGCATCACCGATGAAGCCCCATGGAGCACTATTGGAAAACCCGGAATTCTACGCTCGACTTCCTCTAAGATGTCGAATCGGAGAGAAGGGGGGGCTTCGCCAGGTTTGAGCTTGAACTTGTAGGCCCCGTGAGAAGTGCCAATTGAGATGGCCAGACTGTCAACGTTGGTCTTTCTCACAAATTCCTCGACCTCAGAGGGTTTCGTGTAGTGGGAAACCTCGGATGACACGGCATCCTCCACGCCTGACAATACTCCGAGTTCTCCTTCAACGGTGACGTCATGCTGATGGGCATAATCCACCACCTTTCTGGTCAGCTCAATGTTTTCGTCGAACGAGTGGTGGGAGCCGTCTATCATTACGGATGAAAATCCGGAGTCTATGCACGACTGACAAAGCTCAAAAGAGTCCCCGTGGTCGAGGTGCAGGGCCGTCGGCACTGGGCCGCTCAGACCGGTTAGCATAGCCACTGCCCCTTTGACCATCCATCTCAGCAGCGTCGAATTCATGTATTTTATGGCACCGCCCGAACATTGCAGAATCACCGGAGACCTTGATTCAGAGCAGCCCATGAGGATCGCCTGAAGTTGCTCCATGTTATTAAAGTTGTACGCCGGGATGGTGTACCGCCCCTCCATGGCTTTCGTGAACATGTCCCTGGTGTTCACAAGCCCTGACTCGATATACTTGGCAGCAGTAGTCATGGTTACGCCCTCCGCTCTGTTAGGCTGTTCAAGCCTGTCCCAAAGCCGTTTTGGTGGCAACCTTTCAGCACGAATATAATTCCGTACTCCATGCTATATGGTTAGCCTTGTGACTCGCTCCCACCCCTTGCTTTACCGATCTTTTCGATGATGTAAAACAACATAGGGATGAGGAAGATCGCGATCCCGGTTGCCGCGAGCATGCCACCGATAACGGCAGTCCCCATCACCTGTCTGGCCATGGCGCCGGCTCCGCTGGCAATGGCTAGTGGAACACAACCGAGGATAAACGCGAAGGACGTCATCAGAATCGGACGGAGCCTCAGCCTTGCTCCGGAAAGTGTCGCGTCCATCAGATCTTTGCCCCCCTCGGTACTCGCTTTTCGCAAATTCGACGATCAGTATGGCATTCTTCGCAGCCAGCCCTATCAAGACTATCAACCCGATCTGCGCGTAAACGTTGAAAACCATTTCGCGTCCCATAAGCGCCGCAAACGCTCCGAACACAGCAACGGGTGTGCTGAGCAGTACGCTGAAGGGCAGCGTCCAACTCTCATAAAGCGCAGCGAGTATGAGAAAGACGAACAGTATTGAGAGCGCAAATATGGCGGCGGGTGAGATCCCTTGCTGCGCCACTTGCTCCTGGAATGACATGCCCATATAATCGAAGCCCATATCTGAAGGCATGGTTTCCTTAAAAACCTCCTCCAGGGCATTCATTGCCTGCAATGTGCTATAACCCGGCGCGGCCGCGGCGTTTATCTGCGCCGAGCGGTAGAGGTTATAGCGCATGGTAAACTCGGGACCCGAGCGCCGCTCCGTCCGTGTAACCGCCGATAACGGAACCGGATCGCCCATGGAGTTCTTTACGTAGAATTGGTTCAGGTACTTGACGTCTGTTCGGTAGTCCCCTTCGGCTTCCACATATACCTGCCACTGTCTGCCGAAGCGGTTGAAATAGTTTACGAACTGCCCTCCCATAAACGCCTGCAGCGTCCCATAAACCTGCCCCAAATCCACCCCCTGGCTCAACACCTTGTCGCGGTCCACATCAACGGAGTACCGTGGCACGTCTGCAAGAAGGGTTGTAAATATTTGCGCCAGTTCAGGCCTCTTCTGGGCCGCTTCAATGAATTTCCGAGTGTTCTCCGCCAGGAACCCGATGTCTCTGCCCGCACGGTCTTCGAGAATAAAGGTTACCCCTCCCGCAGTGCCGATTCCCTGGATTGCCGGCGGGGGAAAGGCCAACGCGATTCCCTGCGGCAGTTGGCTGAGTTCGCGGTTGAGGTGGGCGATGATGGCCGGCGCCTTTTCTTCGTCACGCTCCCTCTTGGACCAGTCTTTGAGCTTGATGAAGAAGAAGCCGCTGTAGGTGTTTTGTATAAGGCTTAAGAGATTGAACCCGATAACTGTGGTGCAGTTTTCCACGCCGGGAGTGTTCATGATAATCTGCTCCACTTGCCTGCCTGCTTCCGAGGTGCGTTGAAGCGAGGCGGCATTGGGCAGTTGAATAACGGCGAATACGTAACCCAGATCCTCTTCCGGCAGAAACCCGCCTGGTATCTTCTTACCGAGCAAAACGATCCCGACGCTCACGATAGCGAGAATGACAAATCCAATAATCGCCTTTCGGATAATGCCTCTCGACACGTTAATATAACCATCGGTTCCACGGCCGAGCATCCTGTTAAAGCCGTTATAAAACCAATTTAGCGGGCCCCACGCCTCCTTTTTGGGGCGAAGAAGAATTGAACAAAGCGCAGGGCTCAAAGTCAAGGCGTTGAAAGCGGAAAGAATTACCGAGATCGCAATTGTGACAGCAAATTGGGTGTACAGCCTGCCGGTAATCCCAGGGATGAATACCGTCGGAAGAAACACGGCCGCCAGGACGAGCGCGATTGCCATAACTGGGCCGGCAACCTCCTCCATTGCTTTAAGGGCCGCATCCTTAGGCGTCATTCCATTCTCTATATGGTGTTGCACCGCCTCTACGACGACAATGGCGTCGTCGACTACCAACCCTATTGCAACTACCAATCCCATGAGGGCAATCGGATTTATCGAGAAATTCAGGAGGGGGAAAAAAGCGAAAGTTCCGATGAGCGACACAGGCACAGCGATAATGGGAATAAGTGTGGCCCGCCACCCCTGGAGGAATACGAACACTACGATGATGACGAGGAATATTGAAATGAACAGGGTCAAGATAATCTCTTTTATTCCTTCAGTGACGGAAAGCGTCGTGTCCAATGCGATTTCATAATCGAGGTCGCCTGGAAAGGATTCCTTGATTTTGGCCATCACCTTTTTGGCGCCGTTTGCCGCTTCCAGGGCGTTCGTGCCCGGAAGTTGAAAGAGCGCCAAGATTGCAGTAGGCTTGCCTTTGAAGCGTCCCTCAATATTGTAGGTTTGGGCTCCCAATTCGAGACGGGCAACATCACTCAGTCGCACGAGGGTACCGTCAGGATTGGCCCGCAGAACGATGCGTCCGAACTCTTCCGGCGAGACTAGTCTTCCCTGGGCCTGGATCGTATAAGTGAACTCTTGTCCGCGAGGACTCGGCTCTCCCGCAATCTGTCCCGCAGGATTTACCGTATTTTGTTTCTGCACGGCGTCTATGATCTCGGGGACGGTAATATTGAGCTTCGCTAACCGATCCGGGTGCACCCAGCAGCGAAGGGCGTACTGCCCTGCGCCGAAGACCGTCACCCTGGCGATCCCTCTTACCCGCGTCAATTGGTCGACAATGTTGATGTACGCGTAATTCGCAAGGAAAGTCTCATCATGGCTTCCTTCAGGCGAATAGAGCGCAAAGAGCATGAGCGGCGTAGTAAGCGACTTTTGAACTGTAACCCCGTAGTTTCTCACCTCGGCAGGGAACTGGCTCTCTGCCTGGGACTCTCTCTGTTGCGTTAATATCTGGTCGGTGTTGGGGTCTGTGTTCACGTCGAAATTTACAGTCAGCTGCATTTGGCCGTTGTTGGCGTTAAGAGAATACATATAGTTCATGTTGTCTACGCCGCTCATTTTCTGCTCGAGGGGGGTGGCCACAGACTGCTCGATTGTCAAGGCGTCGGCGCCCACATAAAACGCCTGCGCGAGAATTTCGGGCGGAATAATATTGGGATACTGGGCCACCGGTAGCCCCGCCATCGCGACCAAGCCAACTATGACCATTACGATAGCGATTACCACTGCAACGATAGGGCGTCTGATAAAAAACCGGTACATTATCGTTATCTCCCTTCTGTCGCCGGCGGGTTTTCCGGCTTTGCACTAGCTTCTGGAACTGCCACGGGCGAGGGGGGGGCAAATGGTTTCGGATTCACCGGCATCCCTTGTTTTACCTTCTGGACCCCTTCAGCTACGACGCGTTCGCCAGGCTTGAGTCCTTTTTCGATTTCCCAAAGAGAGCCATAACGCTCTCCGGGCTTGACATTTCGGATATCGATCTTATTTCCGGTGTCCAACACGGCCACCTGGTACATACCCTGGAGTTCGATTACGGCCCTCTGGGGTACGAGCAGCACCCCCTTTTTGGTGTCCATCAAAACGCGGACTTTGGCGAACTGGCCTGGACGGAGCAAGTAGTCAGGATTCGGCATGAGCGCCTCAACCCGCAGTGTACCAGTCCTCACGTCCACCTGCCGGTCAACTGCGTAGAACCTTCCTTTGTGAGGATAGAGCGATCCGTCTTCCAAGATCAGTTCGATCTGCAGATGTTGCGCTTCTTCACGACCAGAAGCGAAATCGGCGGAGAATCGTTTCATGTAGTCGATGTAAGTCCGCTCATTAATAGCGAAGTTCACTTTTATCGGGTCTATGGTAGAAACTGTTGTCAGTTCTCCACTCTGAGTGGCGGGACCGACAAGGTCACCTACCTGCGCCTTGACAAAGCCGGCCACACCATCTATGGGGGAAGTGATTTTCGTGAACTCCAGGTCGAGCCGGGCCTTCTCTAGGGCAGCCTTGGCCGCAAGCTCTTGCGCCTCGGCGGATCTATCGGCTGCGACGGTAGCATCCAGATTTTTCTTGCTCAGCACATTCTGATCAAAGAGGGGCTTGTCCCGTAGTAGGTTGGCATGGGCCTCCGCATAGCGGGCCTCCGCCTGGGAAAGGGCGGCCTGCGCTTGGTCCAGGGCGGCCTGGAAAAGACGGGGATCGATTTCGAAGAGCAACTGACCCTTCTTGACCGAGTCCCCTTGTTTGTAATCCTGTCTGATCAGGTAGCCCGTGACCTGCGCCCGAATAATGGCATTAGTCAGGCCGTCGGTAATGCCTACCCACTCGTGCACGATCGGGACGTCTTTCTGGACAACCTCCGCGACCTCTACAACCGGCGGCGGTATAGCCGCCGGTTGTTCCTTGCTGCACGCGGAAAGCCAGAGGAGCGCGATACAGACAAGAACCCACAGTCCATTGCGTATTATGGCGCCGAATTTGTAACCGATTTCAGATATTCCCACGTGCAGCATGGTCACCCCTCCATAGAATTTTCGTTTCGATAACCGTGCCTGACTGTTTATAGTGGTCCTCGTTGAGGACAGCGGAACATATCAGGCATTATTGTAAGGATCCAAGAATTTCACGATGTCATTGCGAGGAGCGAAGCCACGAAGCAATCCCGATTCGCTGGGGCTGGAGATTGCTTCGCTTCGCTCGCAATGAAAATTCTGCGATTTGAACCCCGCCAAAGAAACCGCAATTTTCAAGGCGGACTACTTATTCAACTTACTATCATCATTGCAGTATTTTCGCACACATTACAACCTTAAAACTCGTTAGAATTTGATCACTGAAAAAGCTTCTTAAACGCCTGCTTGATCTGGGATATGCCGTTCGACAGTTCATTTTCAAAGGTTGCGGCTTTATCCCTGGCCATTAGCTTCTTTTCCTCAAGCTGCTGTTTATAGCGTTCGATTTGTTCAATGAGGGCTCTTTTATCATTCTCAAACTTGGCCCTGGCGCCTTCCTTTTTCACTTCAAATTGGACGGCCAATGCTTCCATCTCAGCCTCCAATATAACATCGGCCTCAACAAATTTATTGGCGGCCGTTCGTAAGGATTCATTCATAGATTGGCCTGCTGCATCATACTCACGATCAACCGCTGCCTCCAGCGCAGCGATTGAATGTTGGATGCTTTTCCTCTGAGCTTCCAGCGAATCTCTCGCCTCAGCCTTACCCAACGCCAATTGGACCCGCAACTCGTCGAACTTGGCCTGAATCTCGGTTTTCTTTTCATCGGCAAGCTCTTTGGCCTTTGCGATCTCGGACTTGAACCCTTCCATCGTCTCGATCAATCCTTGCTTCCGGATCTCAAGTTTTTCCAAGGCTTGCTCTTTGGTTGTTTGCATTTGGGTCTCCATCGCTGTGGCGCCGGCTTCCCATTTATCCAATTTTGTGTCTATCGCTTCTCTGATTTCTTTGATCTTTGACATTGCAGTCTCTCCTAATAGATTTGATTTTTGAAACGCTTCAACGTGTCTAGTGACCTATTTGCGCGTTCTTGCTAAACTCATACCAACATTGTGGTCCAGCTTACCAGTGTATTTCAACCCGGACTCGCTAAGCGGCCACCATTGATCTCATTCCAAGCCTTCCAAAGGACATCGCACCCTTTTGCTTATCCGTCTTGCTTACCCTCCCTGTTTCTCATCACTCCCCAGAGAAAGATATCCCTCACCGTTGACAATTCGTTTCCTTTCTCGAATCCGGCGGGATCTTCATTCATCCGGAAGAGAAAGGTGAGAATGACTCCATAAAGCGCCAGAGCCATTTGATTAGGATCTCCATCGTGGAAGACTTTCGCTTTGATTCCTTTCTCGAAAATAATGGCCAATTTTTCGAGATATTCGTCGCGAAACTTGTGAAGATCTGGTTCGGAAGTGGGGGTTACATGAAAAAAAGCCCCGTTGAAGAACAAGTGCACGAACTGCAAGTTTTCATAAAACAGTTCACGATGGACGCTAATACACTTTTCGATAGCTCTCAGAGGATTCTTTTCCTTTTCGAGGGCCTGTAAAACATTGTGGTGCCACTTTTCCGCCATCAGCACGACGAGAGCTTTGTACAAGTCCTCCTTACTGTCGAAGAATTTGTGCAATCTACCCATACCGAACTCTGCCTCTTTCGCGATCTCCTGCATGGAAACGTTCGAATAACTCTTTTCCGAAAAGAGCCTCAACGCAACCTCGAGTATCTCATCTCGCTGCTGAAGATTCAGTCGCTGGCGACGTGAAAGGTTTTCATGTTTATTGTCGTTCTTGCGAGATAGTGAATACGTCATTTTCTTCTCCAAAAAGCCGGAACCTGAATCATATTCAGAGTGCGACTCCTCATCAGATGGAAGTCAAGAAGAAATTTGTCCTTCACCAAAAAATATTCCCCTGATTCCTTAACCTGACGAGACCGGCGTTTGATTTGGACAAGGCGCAACCGGAACGGCAAGCTTGACCAGGGGACGACCGCGAGGTAACCTCAATGAGCTGAATGAAATTCTGTTCGTTTAACCGCATGGCGGCGGCAAAGAAAATGGTCAGGGGACGCGATGACCCCAAGGAGCGCGATAAGCATATGCCTGCGAAGACATTGACTACCAAAGGGAACCACTTTTTCACAATTCGAGTAACCGAAGATCCGGATTCTTGGGAACGCAGGTTAGGGTATCTTATTTCTTCGTCTCCAAATACCTCTCTCCTCCGCCGCTTTGATAAGCGGGTCTCTGAAATCCGGATGGGCTATGGAGATAACCGCCTCGGCAATTTCCCAAGTTGATTTGCGCTTGAGATTGATTTTGCCGTATTCCGTTACAATCCAGTGAACAGCTGTCCTTGGTACCGAAACGATCCCCTGCACATCTGGAACAAAGGAAGAAATCCGCTTGTCCCCGAGCATTCTTGTGGACTTCACGCAAAGAAACGCCTTTCCGCCCTTGGACTTAGTAGCCCCCTCCACGAAATCCACTTGACCACCTGATCCGGATATGTGAATTGGTCCGTGGGCTTCAGAGCAGACCTGTCCCCACAGGTCAACCTGAAGCGTGTTGTTGATACTAATCATATTATCATTTCTGGCGATACGTTCCGGCATGTTCGTATAATCGACCGGAAAGATGGCGCAAGCAGGATTCTTGTCAACAAACTCGTAGAGCTCCTGGGAACCCATACCAAATGTGTACGTCATTTTGGATTTGTCACTAAACTTGTATTTTCCGGTAACTTTTCCCTTTAAATAAATTCCCATGATTGCATCCGACATCATTTCGCTTTGGATGCCCAAATCCTTGACCTCAGATTCCGCGATAAAGCTACCGATTATGTTTGGGATGGCGCCGATGCCCAACTGCAGGCAGCATCCGTCATGGATGTCTTCCAATATGTAAGAAGCTATTTTAGTATCTTCTTCAGTCGCTTGCACTTTCGGGATGGTCAGTAACGCCGTTTTCTCCGTCTCGACAACGTACTCGACTCTGGAAATATGAACGCTCTCGCCAAATCCACCGAGACAGGTAGGGACTCCTTCGTTGACCTCGACGACAATCTTGTCAGCCATTTCAAGACACGCATGCATGTAAGATGCGGATGGCCCGAAGTTGAAATAACCTTTGTCGTCCATGGGGGTGGTCTTAAGAAAAACGACGTCCGGCTTGGGGAGCTGCCCTTTATACATCCGTTTCGGAGCTTCGGAATAGTTACTCGGCCAGAAAAAGCAGAGGCCTCTTTTGCTCAGTTGCCTGTCGGCTTTGCTGAAGAAAGAGCTGTAATAGGTGAAGGATTTATGATCGGGATCGCAGGCGGCAATTTGGGCTTGATGCATTCCCGAGACAGTAATAACGGAAACGTCACTTACTTCGCCGACCCTTTTCGCCAGGGCCTCATCCAAAACCCTCGGAAACATAACAAAATGGCTGTAGTATACATTGTCACCTGATTTGACAAGCTTCGCCGCATCTTCCGCGGTCTTGAGCTTGCTCCTATACTGATCCAAAATCCGATTTATCATACCTCATAGCCCCTTACTTTATATGCCGAGATTTCTTCGTGTCGCATCATTTCACATTAGGAACCGCCTTAAGCCTAGGAGCGCTTACAATTGGCGCTTAAACTGGGCCCAAGCCGGTGCGCCCAGGGCCCATCTTCCCAACTCAGGACTCATATTCACACTCTCCAGTTAAAGGTCCCGAACGTCTCGGGATTCATAACTTCATCGGGTATTTCTATTCCGAACACAGCGCTATCTTGCCTAAGCAGTATGCGAATCTCCTTGTCCGCAATCAAGATTTCTTCCTCTCTGGGGAATTCTTCACCTTGCTCGGTCTTGAAGAATTCCACCACACGAAAGGTCCGTTTCACTTTTCCCGCAGAATCCATCTGCTGTGACTTGACGACCAAGAAGTTCTTCTTGGAAATCCATTTGAGCGTTTCGTCAGTTTGCCTGGAGGATTTGATTCGGATAACGTAGCAATCTCGGCCGGCCACCGCTTCCTCTTTAACGAGTTCAGCAGTCTCACCATCCTTGCCTATGAAGGCTTGGATATCGTCCGTGGTGAGCCCTGTGCCACCGATCTTCGCGAATTTCTCAACTAAAGCCAGAGGAACAGACTTGCCGATGGCGGGAAGACACATGAGTCCTTGCGGCTCTTTGCCCTTCTGCACGAGCAGTAAGAAGCGCATCCTTTTGTAATCCTGCGGAGAGTCTAAATCCAGGAACAATTTGGCTCCGTCCTTACGAATCTGAGCCATTAACCAGAGGACATGATCGGACAAAAGTTTCTTGGCCTTATAAGTCTTGACAGTGAGCGAAATACGGAAACTCTCACCCAAATTTTGCTTCACACTCTGCTCAAGGATTTCCTGAGCGGTCAATGCGCGCAGATCAGTCGGCAAGGACCAGAGCAGAATTGAGAGGGCAATAAGAACAAAAAGTTTGTAGGGCCGGATCATGACGTGTATGCCTCCTTTTGGTTGATTACCCTGAACAAATGCAATAGTGGCGCCAAATTGCCGCAAGAGTTTCGCAACAGATAACAAGAGGATTTTCCAATGTTATTTTGAAACGAAGTGTTGAGATTGAGGGCTCGTTTTCTGAACGACGCGCCGGTCGTGTCAGCTACTTCTGACGTTACTTTGAGCGACACAATTTTCGTGTCGGAGGATTTGGACACAAGACACATTCGTGGCAGAATTCACCGACACCAATTAAGAACCTTTCTTCTTCGCCACACTAACCGTTTCGCGACTTAGCCTGTCATCATAGTATATGATAGCTTCGGGACCGTAATTGCTTTCCCCGCTCTGATTCCAGGCCGTAACGGAGACGTTGTTAAATTCGCCTTTCCTCAGACCGGTTATTAGAACATTATTTTCAGAGACATCGTGCAATCGACGATATATCCCTTTCTCAGTTCCCCAGAAAACGGTGTAGTGGCTCGCTGCAGGGACTGCGCTCCACAAAACTTCAAGCCCGGTCGGCGTCACACTCAATTTGATCTCATTAGGGGGCGGAGGCGCAGCTATTTTTCCGGTTCCCTGTGAGGTTCCGCAAGATGCGAGCAGAAATAGACTCAAGAGCAACGGTAGACCTATGGACAAGGAATTTATTCGAGCCGGCGACGACCTTATTGGTGAGGACGACGATCCTCGGGTAAGCGAAGAGATAGGGAGCGCCCGGATCACATCGAGCTCAGGCTGCCGCCGTTCTGTAAAACGCAATCTCAATGTCCATGCCCTCCATCTGCTAATCTGAATGTGACGGTGTAGCGCTGCCTTAGCGTTATTAATTGCAAGAAGGCAGCGGGGCGCTCACTGCTACAGCAGGATAGGCGATGCCTTCCTGTTTCCTAGGAACCCTGTTTCTCTGATGAGAAGGCTGATTAGTCTCAGTCACTTTCTCCTGAGATCTCTCTAAATCAAAGAGTTTTTTCGAGACATTATGGATTCTGATCTTGCCATCCGAGAGGTCACTTTCAAAAATTACTGATTTATACTTGGCCATTCGCTCTTTCGTTCAAATTGGTCTTTATAGTGATTGATTTGTAGCCTCAGTGGCCTTTTCGCCTGGGTAAAACCGGACCAACTATCATCTTCGTTCACTCGAAATTGAATCGCCAAGAACTCCATCCCCGCTTCCACCGTAATGGCGGCCACTCCAGCGCCGGTCATAAATGCTGTCAACAATGCCGGCACAAGATAGAAAAGAAATCCTTTCATGATGCTTATCCTTTCTTCGTCGATTGGACTGGATAAGGGCAAGATCGGCGCCAATTTGATGGGAAACAGCTGAGATCGATAACAGGTGAATTTTACCTGATTATCTATCGAGGAGTGTGTGAGTAATGGTGGGCGCTTTCGACGGCGCTCTAGATCGTGTCCGTATATACTGACACGACTTTCAAAGACAAAATTTTGGTATCAGAGGATTACGACATGAACACTCTCGAGTGTCAGAGCTGACTGACACATATTAAGAACCGATGCACCCTAGCCCCTGTTAACGATATGGAACGGGAAAAGGCTGCGTAGCTGTGATCACTGCCGATGAAGACTGGGCGCGTGAGCGCGTGCATAAATTTAATGAATCCAAATGGAGAATCGAGGAAATTTGAGATGACGGCCGGGAGGAGTCTGAGGAAGCGGTTCTTGGCTAGCTGGCCCTTAGTTGGAGTAGCCGGTACGCAACTTTGGATGGGAGCGTCTTATGGAAAACAGGTGAATCCGATAGTCCTTTCAAAACCCCAATTGGGCCGACAGGCTTACCGGGAGGGACGCCGGATGATAGCGAGGCCCGACATGACGCCGGGCCATTCGTTTTAATAGATTGGTAGGCAAAATGTGGCCATACAATCCGATTCACTGTAAGATCTTCAAGTCGAATGCGGCGATTGCGTAAAGCACAGGAACAATCAACAGAGTCACAAAGGAAGCGACCATCAGACCTCCAATTTGCGCGTAACAGAGCGGCTCCCAAAGGGGGCCTCCGTGCGTGGCCAGCGGGACGAGGGCAATCACGGTCGCGGCGACAGTGATTGCTACCGGCCGAATCCGCATAATACCCGCGTCTAACAGCGCCGTGCGCAGGTCTTCGCCTTCTTCAAGCTTTTCCTCGATGAAATCGAACAACACGATAATGTGGCTCACAATAACTCCAACAAGGCTAATGACCCCCAGAAAGGCCATGAACCCAAATGGCGAACCTGTGACCGCCAGAGCGGCGAAAGCCCCGGTCATACCATACGGTAGAGCGGAGAACACGATAAAGGGTTTTATTGCGCTCTTGAATTGGAACACCAGCGCCAGGAAAATGGAGACCATACAAATCATGAGAATCGTTTTCATTTGGTCAAACCCTTTGACCTGTTCTTCATATTCTCCACCGATCTGGACGGTGTACCCGGGCGGAAGAGATTTCTTGAACTCTTCCAATTTGGGCATAAGCGCGCTCGTCACCTCAGAAGGCAAAACCCCCGGAGCCGGAAAACACGATACGGTTATTGTCCGAAATTGGTTGCGACGCCCGATTTTTTCCGTTTCCATCCCGTATTCGGTGGTAGAAATTTGACCCAAGGGCACTTTTTGGCTGCCCTCTGCCGCGTACACGTACAAATTCTCGATGTCGCCGATGCTGGCCCTTTCTTCCATACGCAGACGGGCCACCACGGGAATCGTCAAGCGCCCTTCTCGGAGGTTCGTGATCTCGAAGCCGTTCATGGCGGTGGAAGAGGACCGGGCGACATCGAGGTTTGTGACACCGGCAAGATTGGCTTTGTCCGGGTTAATCTTAAGCCTGGCTTGGAATATCTCGGATCCCCAATCATCCTTCGTACGATAAGCATTGGACATGGAGCGAAAAATTTCCTTGAGCCTCTCAGCCGAAGCTCGGAGCGTGCTAATATCTTCGCCCGAAAGCCGAATTTGCACAGGTAATCCGACAGGCGGTCCTGTTTCCAATTGGCGCATATCAACCCGCACTCCGGGCAATCGGGCCATCAAGGCCCTTTGGAGCGGATCCATGAGGAGATTTGTCAGCTCCTTGTCTCGAACTTCAATGAGTATCTGGGCGTAATTCGCTTGAGATAGTTCCGGCTCCACCGAGAACCAAAATCGTGGACCACCTCCGCCAACAAATGTAGTCAGGCATTTGAGCGCTTCTACCGGCTTGCCGTTCTTGTCCGGATGCTTCGCGCCGAGGTCTGCGACCGCTTTGACAATCAAATCTTCAGCCGTCCTGGCGGCTTCGTCTGTGGTCGTTATAGATGCGTCTTCCGGGAGCCAAAGGTCCACGTAGGACAAGTATGAAAGGTCTTTGGGAAAGAACTGGGGCTTAAGTCTCGATTGAATCCAAAAACCGGCGACGACAACCACCAGAGAAAGCAGAAAAGCTTTCCAGCGGTTATCAATCAGGAAACTGCCCACTCTGTAATACATTCCGTAGAATCCCCTGGTCCGTAGCTCTTCTATGGAAGAAGGGGGTTTCTTATTCGCTCGGAGCAAATAATATGCGACAAGAGGGACGAAAGTCATGGATACAATGTAGGACGCCACCAAAGAGCACGTGATTACTATCGGCAGAGTGTAAAGGAATTGGCCTGTGTCTCCTGTCAGCAGCAAGTACGGCAAGTAAGCTACAATGTTCGTGATGGTCGCATATAGAATTGCTTTGGCCAGCTTGGTGGGGCCTACCCAGGAAGCCACGTCACGCGGCCGTCCATGATCGAGTTCCTGTTTGATCGCATCGTTGGCCACCACTGGGTAGTCCACCAGGAGCCCCAGCGCTATTATAAGGGAAGCGATGGAGATCTGTTGGAGATCCACGTTCAAAAAACGCATCATACCGAATGTCATGGCCAGGGTAATCGGTATTGATATTGCCAGGAGGAGCGCAGACCGCCATTCCCGGAATCCTATTAACGCCACGATCACGACCAAGACTACGGCCTCATATAAGCTGCGCATCAACAGATTTACGTTTTCTTGGACCTGAAGAGGTTGGTCGGAAGTGCGCTCGACCACGAGATCTTCCGGCAGGCGCTCTTTGACCCTTTCAAGAGCCGAATCCACATCCTTTGAAAACCTGTCGATCTGCTCCCCGGAGCGCATGTTCACCGCCAGAGTAATTGCGCGCAATCGCTGCCAATTTCCCTCGGTATCACGGCGGATCAGGTAATTGAGATTCTGAGGGGGAGTCTCGTATCCTCTACCCATCTCCACCAAATCGCGGAGATAGGTTCCTGCGCCGGAATTGGTAGAGCTTATTATGGTTTCGCCCAGTTCTCTTTCGCTTTTGAATTCGCCCGAGGGATCTACGATCAGGTTCTTACCCTCGAATTCAAGCACCCCCCCAGGGAGGATCACATTGCGAGCGCCGAGGGCGTCCCTTATTTTCGACGGCTGGAGTCCATAGGAAGCAAGCCGTTCCTGAGAATATTCCAAAAAGACCGTCTCTCGTTGCACTCCCCATCTAGTCACTTTGGAAACAACCGGGACGGCGTTAAGTGTCCGAGCGATTTCGTCCGTGAACGCTTCCAAATCTCGCAAACTGTATTTACTGCCTGAAGACTCGGCCAGCTTGACACGAGCCGACTGCGGGTCACGAACGATGACCGCCGGCTCCCAGATGTCCGGGCTGAATTCCGAGGCGTGCAATTCTTCATGGAGAAACGCCCACAATTCTCTCATTAGCTCTGCGTCATCCAAAGTCGTAGTTAAGTCGAACACTGCCAATCCGGGACCGTTGTACAACAGGACATCTTTGGCAATCTGTTTTCGTGTCCAGGACTTCCTAAGCAGTTCACCCTTACGCTCAACCCACCTACCTTCAGGGAGGTTTGGGAAAACCACCGCTAGGCTGGCTCGCTCGCCTTTTTCGGGTTTTGGGGATTGAGACCGGAGGTCACGGATGACAGATTCCAGTTCTTTCGCGCGAAGGTCGACCTCGACCTCTCCGACCTTTGGCGAAGCTACCGTGAGCATGAGCGTGGCCGTGTCACCGAAGTCTTTGATAAAGACAATCGGCCCGGCCCCTTCCGGGAGATTCTTTATTCCGGACAGCTTCAAGTTGATGTCGTCAAAGATTTCCCCGGTGGACTTGAGGCCTTCTATCAGTTTAACCTTCACGACGGACAGACCGGTGCTAGATGTGGATTCAATACGTTCTATCTTTTCGTTTTCCGCTATTTTCGCCTCAATTTTTCGAGTGACCAGCTCTTCGACCTTTTCCGCTTTCACTCCAGGCCACGAGCACATAGCGACAGCCACCCGTACCGGAATTTCAGGGTCTTTGCGCTGAGGCATTCGGGAATAACCGTAAACTCCCAGAAGCAGAACGGCCACCAGAAGCACCCAGGTAATCTGCCTGTTCTCAACAGAAAACCTTGAGACATTGTGGGTGTTGGCGATCAGGTCTTCATCTTTGTTGTGCGTCATGTGAATAGCTCTTTATGGGATTACGTTTAAAAGACGTCCGTCAGACAACATGGTGGCCCCCGTGGTGACTATTTGTTCACCTGTTGCAAGACCATGAATGATGACGACTTTGTTTCCGAAAACTCTGCCGATTGAAACCTTGCGGCCGCGGGCAACGTAATTGTCGCCCCGCTTCTCAACCACGAAGACCATGTACCCCTGAGGATCTAAGGGAGGACGAACAATCGCATGAAGCGGTATCACGGGTCCAATGTCCTCTTTTCCGGTCCCCGCCACCTTCACGGTTGCTATCATGCCGTCCTTGAGTTCGAGATCCGGATTTGGAACAGTTATTTCCACGTCAAAGACCCGATTTTTCTGGTCTGCGGACGGAGAAACCGCAGTAATGATTCCATGGAATTCTTTGTTTCTCGAGAGCCTCCACTGTGATACTAAGATTATTTCCGGGCTTAACCACTTTGAGAAGATAATCGGGCACGCCGAGCACCGCCTTGACCGAACTGAGGTCCTGCAAGAGAAAAGCCCTCGTTCCCTGCGCCACAAGAGTTCCGCGCTCCACAAGCCGGTTCACCATCAAAGCGTCGAGAGGAGATCGCAGGACACTATCCTGCAAATCAATCTTTGCTTGTTCCACTTGAGACTCGGCGCCGGTTACTCGGGCCCGCGCAACGTCCAGCTTTTCTTTGGTACTTATCGTATTCGTTTTTGGACAGAGCGTCCGCTTTAAACAACCTTTCGTATCTTTCGAATTCCAAACCGGCCTGCCCCAAGGAGGCTTTCGCCTCCTCGAGGGTAGAATTGGCATGGTTAAGCTTGGCTTGGTAGTCGGTGTCCCGAATCTTCGCGAGAATTGCTGATTTTTCGACTCGATCGCCCTTCTGCACGTCCCGGAGCGTTCCATCCGGTCCAGGGAGCTTGAGGATATCGTCTACATAGCCCCCTACTTTAAAGGCCAGATTAACCTGTTCCCGAGGGATCAGTGTGGCGGAGGTACTTCAAACCCTCCGCCGGCAAGGCGTCAGTGACCGTATGAATCTTCACCGGAACCGGCGGCTTCACAAAGGGTTCTTTCTTGGAGCATCCCGCAACGCACCATAGCGCCGCAATCAACCCTATTGTCCATACATGTCGAAACACAAACCTTAATGTGCGCATAGGTACCCTCGCAAGAATTCCTTTCCGTCTCTCATCACGCCTTTGAGAAAAACGTTTCTGAATGTCGATAATTCCTCCAGTTCGGATACCGTACCCCCTCCTCTCGCGATGTCATGCATGGAAAGGTTTGGATAAATCTTCTCGGAGAAGAGCCTCAGAGCGGCCATGATAATCTCATTGCGCCGTTGGAAATCTAGAGGTTCGCAGCGTGAACAGTTCTCAGGGGTTTGCTTGGGGCTGGAGAAAAGTGAAAAGCTCATTAGTTTATCCTCATGGCGTCTCAGCGCAGCACTGAATATAATTCAGAAGATGAATCATGTTATTGCACAAGTCAAGGGAATTTTTCGGCCTCGGCGATTGAGATGAGATCGTGGCTTTCCGGATCGTATGGATCACCCCTTGCGATCTCGAATACGCCGCTCGCCCCAGCAAGCGAAAGGGAAATACAGTAAGACCAGTCCCCAGAGGATCAGCCAGGCGCCGGTAACATGTTTCAGCCCCGCCCCAAGTTGATTAATGCGCAGCAGGCCATCAATGGCCGCTGTGGTCGGAACCAGCCAGGAAATGAGGCTCAGCCAGAAGGGAAACGCCTCTCGCGGCCATGAGAAACCGCTCAAGAACAGGAATGGAAGAGAAGCGAAAACGACCACGAGCATAGGGGCTTCTCTATCGGGGGAAAGGCTCGCCAGACTCAAACCGAGAAAGATCACCGACAAGAAGAAGGGGATGACGAAAAGGAATACCGCCACAGCGGCGCCCTCATGCCGGAATCCGTAGAAAGATGGCGCGATGAAAAGATAATAGGTCGCCTGTACCAAATAGAGTGAGAGATAAGCCATGGACTTACCCAGGACCGAACAGATCACTCCATTTTGCTCGGACACAGGCGCATTGCGGCGGCCGGGCGCTCCGGATATCATCAAGATTCCGATCAGCAATGTCTGCTGCAAAATCAGGGTAAACACGGCCGGCACTATATACGCCAGATATCCGCCAGTGGGGTTTCCCAAGGCTGTGCTAACCACCTGCAACGGATTCCTGGTGGACATCGCTTCCGTTTGACTCTGTCCGACCGCCTGCAGGCGCTTGATTTCCACGCTGGCAGAAAGCGTCCCTGCGGCTGTGCGAACCCCACCGCTCACTTGTCGATTCAGCATAAAATACCCGGCGTCCGCATACAGTGAGACGGTAGCTTGGTCTTGCCGCCAGACCTTTCGTTCGAAGTCTATGGGAATGACTACTACCCCATATACCGTGCGGTCCATGAATAGCCGCTCGGCTTCGCCTCTGCTCCGCGGCGCGCTTGCGACCCTCACCTCCTCGGTCGCGTCGATCATGCGAATCAATTCGCGACTTAGCGGAGTGCGATCCATATCCACCACCGCCACCGGAACTTTCGTTATCACTTCGCGGCCATAGGGCATGGGATAGAACAGGGAATAGAACAACACGGCCAAAACCATGACCGTTAGCGTCGCCGGATCTTTGAAGATCAGAAGAAACTCTTCTTTCCAAACGCTGAGAAATGGCCTCATGTTTTGCCCCGATAACGTGGGTCAGCTAAGACCCGACCCAGACGCAGATGAGTCAGAACAGTACCCAGCAGGAAAAACCCGAACAAAACTCCAAGAGCAGGCATCGAATAACGCCAGGGAGCGCCACGAATCGCCTGGTCAACGAGAATCTCCAAAAAATAGGGCAGAGGAAGGATAGCGCTCCAAATCTTTCCTCCCACGGTTAAAGCGAGTAAGGGAAAAGTGACGCCGCCAAAGGCAAAAGCCGGACCACAGTAAATGGTCGCTATGCTCAGGCTTAACCGCAGGCCTCCAAAGACGGCTATGAAAGCAATTCCCACCGCCTGGTAAGCTAACACCATCATCACGGTCGCGATCCATAGAAAAAGAGCGTTGCCTCGATGAGGCATTTCCACGAGCCCGAATAGCCAGGCGTTGAATGTCGCCGCCATGACCACAAAGACAACGGTGTATGGCAGAAGTTTGCCCAGCAATGCAATGTCCAAGTTGCCGCCGGCCGCTTCCAGCCATTCAGAGGCGGTACCTTGTTTAAGCTCCAAGCCGATGACGAAAATGGTAGTCATGGTGATCACAATTTGTAGCAAAGCGGGTACCAGCGGCATTGCCAAAAAATTCTCGTAATTCAAAAAAGGATTGAACAGCATGTGTGTGTCAACGGCTATAGGATTGCTTTGCGCCAGGGCGGTAAGCGAAAGCTTTCCGCCACTCATGTAGAAGCGGAGTTTCAGGCGCTCACTCTCTCTGTTTATAACGTTGCCCAGTTCGCGATTGACGATACCGCCCACAGAGAACCACTGGTTGTTGTAGAAACTTGCAAGTTTCGGAGAACGACCAAGGTTCACATCCCGCTCCAAGTCCCTTGGCAGCACGACCAGCATGTAAACTCGACCGGACAGGATCAGTTGTCTACCTGATTCGGCATCGGGGACCTGATCAGCGACTCGCAAATACGGATTGGCGTCCAACGACCGTGAGAGGCGGCGCGACAGTTGAGAATGATCCAGGTCGCACACGGCTATGGGCAGTTTGCGTGGCACGCCCTGCCGAAAAATAGCGTGCGGGATCGTCATGGTGAGCAGCGGCATCACTACTATCAGCACAAAATAAATCGGCCGCGATAGCATGCGCCGCCCCTCTCGTTCCAATACGCTCCCGAAGCTGGATAGTAGTTGGCTCTTCATGTTCAGAAGCCTTTCTCCTAATCCGGAGTCTTCTTCGTCACAAGGGCGCTCATACCGGGCCGAAGGCCTTCCAGGGACTCAATCGGCACGCCGCGCACTTCAAAAGTCTTCAAATCAAAATCGCCGGAGGCCCTGGTGGCCCGCCACGTGGCAAAATCGCCTCTAGCGGAGATATAATTTACTTTGACCTTGACGTCCTTGTTGCCCAGAGCTGGAATCCGCGCAGTAAAGATGCCGCCCATTCGAACTTTTGCCAGCAAATCTTCACGGAGATTGAAGGTCACCCAGACGTCGTTTAAGTCCACCAGGCTCAGTATCGGAAAGCCCGGGCTGACCAATTCCCCCGGTTCCACAATGCGATCCACCACCTCGCCATTGATTGGAGCCACAAGTGTTAATTCGCCCACGAGAGCCTGTAGTTCGGCCACGTGTTCCTCAGCGGCCCTGTATTGCGCTGCGGCCGCACGCTTGTCTTCTTCGCGGTAACCAGCCTCCGCTTGATCCAGGACAGCCTTCAAGGCCCTTTCCGAATCCCGTGCCACCTTCCAGTCCCGCTCGGCGTCCTCCAACTTCTGCTGGCTAACAGCCTCTTGTTCCCGCAAGGCTTTGAATCTATTAAAATCTCTTTCCGCTTGTTCGGCCTGCGATCTTGCCTTGGCCCAATTGTTCGATGCGGCGCGGATCTCTTCTTCGCGCGAGCCCCGGTTTACTTTATCAAGTTCCTGCTTGGTACGATCCAGGTCTGCTTTCGCCTGCGCCAGCTTGGCCTGTAAGTCCAGACTCTCGAGTTTGACCAGCACTTGACCTTTCTTGACAGCGTCTCCTTTATGCACGTACAGTTCTTGGACACGTCCCACCACCTTGGGCGCTAACTTGACCTCGGTCGCATCTACTTCGCCCTGTACCAGCAGCGCCGGAGGGCTCAAGAAGAACCACAGGGCCAATATTACCAGCGCGCCCCCAATGAGCGCAGCGACCAGAACCCAAAGGCGTCTATCCTTTCGTGCGGACTTCCTGGGCGCCACGTTTTCATCGGGAACATGGTGCGACGACCCTTCCTGGGCGCCGGTAATAGATACGGTAGAATGTTGAGAATCAGCCAGCGGCGTAGCCGGAGCTAAGCTCATTTTCGGAGAAACGTTGTTCTCGTCCATTTTCTCCCTCAATTCTTGGCCGAGTGGCCGGTGAATTCTGTTACAAACTCTAAGTGACCCACAAACAATTTCATCGGCTGACGCCAAAGATCTCACAATTATCGATTCTACCCTGAGAACCGAACCGGGACAAGCCTGACACCTCTTCTATTTCGCTAACTTGGGCATTACGTTGTGACGAAGGGAAACATTCTGCCGTGACCTGTATCCTCAAAGCCATTGAAGCCTTAGCCGCTTCAAGCACGCCAACGCCGACAAGCGCATTTCCAGTGTTCGCCTCCGATATTTGATTCCTGAAATACTCAGGATATGGGTGGTTCGGCTCACAAAGAAGCATAAGGCATTTCAACGCCTGGATTCTCCATTTTTGAATTGCAATTTCGCTGAAGTCACTGTTAAGAATAATCCAGCCAGCCTCGATAAGAGAATCAATCTCTTGTTCAATAGGCATTTTGCCAATCCTTTCCATTGCATCCATAGTCGTTGAAAGAGATGAGGTTCAGACACCTATTTCTTCGCCACACTATATGATGCGGACCGCCTTCAATGAGCTTGGCGCCAAGCAGGCATGTCGTAGCAACCACGGCAAATTGTTGGCGGCCTACAGTCGGTCAAATCATGCTGGTCGATACAGCTCAGGGCAAAGTCAAAATAATGCGCCATATCACGGGCTCATTCCACTGATTCAGTTCTTCCCGCGAATCGGTGAGAATTCCTGGGCCAAATCACTTCTCTGAGCTTGGAGAAAGGGAACGACTTTCACGAACGCTCCAGGCCGAATTTTCCGTATGTCCTTGATGATTACCCGGTCACCGGATGACAGACCTGCCGATACGAACCATGTGTCGCCGATGGCCCGGTCTATAGTGAGCATCCGGAGCTGAACCTTTCCTTTGGTGTCCACTGTGAGCGTATACTGATTGCCTTCCGCATCGCGTGAGACCGCTGACTTAGGAATAAGGATAACCGGCTCATTTGAAGCTTCTTTAATCGAGACCCTAACGAGCTTGCCGGGTGAGAGGACTCCCTGAGGATTTGGAAAAACGAACCTTAAGGTGAATGACCCGGCGGTCGGATTCACGGCAACCTCACGGAATTGAAACTTTGACTTCAGTGAATACTCTGAACCGTCTTCCCGGAGTAATCTGGCCTCACGAAAGCTTCCATTTCCATTGGCGTGGCCGGATTCAATCCGGCGCATCAAATGCCGGAGTTCAGATGAAGATTGGGGAACATCGACGTAAATTGGGTCCAGTCGGCTGTATAGTGGCCAGAGGCAGGTTTTGATAGGCCGCAACGTGATCGCCGGTCTTCACGTTGGATTTACTGATACGACCGGAAATTGGAGCAGTAATACGAGTGTACTTGATATTGACGCCGGCAGTTTCCACAGCAGCTTTGCAATACATGGCATGGGCTTTGGTCTGCTTGAGTCTGGATTCTTCACAATCGTAATCCAGTCGGCTAATCGCATTCTTGGCGAGTAATCTACTGTAGCGCTCAAACTTGGACTGGGCCGTGACCAGATCAGCCACTGATTTCTCAAGGTCGGCCTTAGCGCTATCGAGCGCCGCGTGAAAGGGCTCGGAATTAATTTCGTATAACAGTTGACCCGCTTTGACATCCGATCCTTCGGTAAACAGGAGTTTCTGAATCGGTACCACTTACCTGGGGTCGGATTTCCGAGACTGAGCAAGCAGACGTGCGGCCAGGTAATTCGGTCGTTAACTCACATTTTTGGGACCGGACAGTCATAGCGGCCACTTCCTGCGCGGGGCGCCTGAAGTGGCCGCTGCTGGTCACACCCGCAAAGCAGCGCCAACGCAACGACAAAAAACACCATGATTGGCCCATGCGATGTTTGCATGACATAACCTCGGGTTTTTCCCATACTTTTGTCGTATTCAAGGGAAAGCTCGGCAGTCGCGGAAGGCTCGGCAGCCGACCTAACCTGGTTCCAAAATTTCATCTCAATCCAAAAGATTTTTGAAAGCATGTTTGATCCGGGCTATGCCGGTCGACAATTCACCTTCAAACGTTGCAACTTTGTCCTTGGACACTCGCTTCTGTTCCTCAAGCCGGTCTCTATACCGATTGATTTGTAGAATCAGCGCCCTTTTCTCATGGGTAAACCTGGCCCAAGAATCATCCTTCTTCACTTCAAATTGAATTGCCAAGAATTCCATCTCGGTCTCCAATTTGATAGCGGCTACAATGAATGCATTGGCAGCCTTCCTCAAAGACTCCTGAATAGCTTGACCTGAAGCCTCCAGTTGCCGGTCAATGGCGGCTTCAAGCGCCGCAATTGAATATTGGATCTTTTCTCTCTGGGCTTCGAATGAGTCTTTGCGTCAGCCTTACCCAGCGCCAGTTGAAACCGTAACTCGTCGAACTTCGCCTGAATTTGCTGTTTGTTTTCATTCGTTATTCCCTTAGCTTTCGTTAGTTCTGATTTAAAAGCCTCCAACGTTTCGCTAAGCTGTTTCTTGCGAAGTTCAAATTGACTGAGAGCTTGGTCTTTCGTTTGTTGTAACAGGCTTTCGGCCGCCATGGCGCCGGCTTCCCATTGATCCAATTTGGTATCTATGGTTTCCCTGATTTCCCTAATCTTTAACATTGGACGGTCTCCTTTGGATTCTGAATTAGGCGATCTCGTAGGGGGGCCTCTAACTTAACAACTGGTACATAATCTCGGGGCAGGCCACCCGGTCCAGAGAAGTGGAATCTTTTGGTTTGGACCATAAAATAAAACTATCTTTTCAAACCCCGTCTTATGTTCCAATTCTCATAGGAACTATATAGCGACGGCCCGAACAAGATGACTGTGATGACCAAAACTCCAGCCAAATCTATAAAACTAAAAAGCACACCGAAATTTTCCATATTACATTCCCCCTGACCATGACTCTATTGCTCCACCCGAAGGCGGAGCGACAAACCCCATGTCAATTCATTGGAGAGAGGTGGAAAGAAGGCCCCTCTCTCCAATGGTCGCCTCATCGGAGCCGTGAGTCATCAAGCTTCCCAAGAGGCTTCCCGGCACGTTCGATCAGAAGGACCGAGGTGATTGCCGTTTTCTGTCAACCACAGGCTGCAGAAACTTGGCTGCTTGTTCCTCGGTGGCTTTAAAGATTTTATCCAGTTTGGCCTGGTCTTCCTGTTGACATCGCCACATCCCTCGCAAGCCATTGGGAGGGTTTCTTATAGCTTCCTTCGGATCTGCAGAGACGAACGAAGCGGTTGGGGCAAACGCTACGAGAAACTATCACTAACAGTAGTTTTTTCATGGTGACCCTCCTGTCAGAAGTCATAGCCGACTTGTTGTCACCGGCGCAAAGCCTCGATAAGAGCCCTATCTCATTGGGAGCGACGCCTTCATGGCCGAGCGCCCGCTGGTCCCTATTCCCAACGCTTGCTTCGCGGCGTCGGAAGTGGCGTAAGGACCGCTGATAAGCGTCCACCCTGCGCTGGGAACATAGTCGAGAACAACCACTTTGCCGGACTTATTCTTGAATGCATAGTAGTCTGCGGCCAATGCGGCGCTGACCGTAAAAACCGTCAACAATGTCACCATAAAAACTAAGGGAATTCCTTTCATGACAGTTGCCTCCTGTTTAATATTGCCCTGAATAGAGGCAAGACCGGCGCCAATTTCCCATGGAATTGTTGAAAATAGCTAAGGCATTATTTTGATAGATTTATTTAGCAAATGATGTTCTGATTGAAGGATGGTTCTTTAGAAAGGAGAGCTGGTTAGTGTCAGCATATTCTGACGCGACTTCCAGCAACATAATTTTTGCATCAGAGAATTACGACACTGGCCATATCTGTGTCAGAACTGGCTGACACCGATCAGGAACCTATGTAACGGTAGATCGAATCCCGGGATATGCCAAGCGCCTGGGCGGCTTCTTTTTTGTTGTTGCCGTAGCGCCTGATCATCTCAAGGCAAAGCGATCTTCGGAAATCCTCGGTTAGCTCATGAAGGGTTTTCTTTGGGGATGTCGGCACACGATAAGACCACTCGCCCGAAAGCACATCGCTGACCGGCGGTAGTAGCTCAAGGTCTCCTGTATCCCATAGCATCAGAGCGCGTTCGAGGACATTCCGTAGTTCCCGCACGTTGCCGGGCCAATCATAGCGCTCAAGGGCCGCCATTGCAGCGCCATCAATGAAAGGTCTTTCAGTGAGATGCATCTCCTCGGCGACATGAGAGACAATCGCTTCAACAAGGACCGGGATGTCCTCCAACCTCTCCCTAAGGGGAGGAACTGTTATAGAAAATACATTTAGACGGTAGAAACAATGGTTGAAGAAACCTGCCCTCCTCAACCTCCTTTTCCAAATCCCTGTGCGTGGCTGCAATGATTCGGGCGTCCACCCGAACGCTCTTTTCACCTCCCACTCTGAGAAAGGACCGCGTGTCCAAAAAGCTCAACAGCTTTGCTTGTAGGATCAGCGCAAGCTCCCCGATCTCGTTTAACAGTAGGGTACCGCCTTCGGCCAATTCTAGAAGGCCTCTTTTGCGGTTTTTCGCTCCGGTGAAGGCGCCGGACTCGTGACCAAACAGCTCGGACTCGGCAAGTTCCTGCGGCAAAGCCGCGCAGTTTACAGAAAAGAACGGGTTACCTGAACGTCTTGAATGTTCGTGAATCCAACGGGCCAGATGATCCTTGCCTGTGCCGCTCTCGCCCAGAAGGAGGACTATGCCTTCCTTTGAGGCGATTTGACCGGCCTTTTTAATCACGGATCTCATGGCGGCGGATTGATAGTTCCAGGGCTCGGACGCCGAAGCCGGTGAAACCCTCTTCCTTTCGGTAATGTTTCGTGAGATCCCGCAGATGCCGTCAACTTCTCCTTTGGGATTGAGCAAAGGCGCCAGCGTGTCGAGAAAAGTCATTGGTTCACCGTTTATGGGCCGGGTATGCTCTTCTTCGATGGATTCTCCGTTCAACACTCTAAGCTCTACGTCCCGAAAGTGTTTGCCGACGGATTCTCCGAATACCTCTTCCGATGTGCGCCCGATAATTTGAAATGTGGCAAGCCTTAAAAGGCTGGTCATTGCAGGATTAACGTGAACGTACCTGCGGTCCCGATCCATGGTGAAAATGCAGTCTCTGGCGCTTTCAAAAATGGCGTTGAGCCGTTGTGAGTTCCCCCTGAAAGCCTGCTCAGCGAGCCATCTTTCGGAGATGTCCAAGATTGCCGAAACCTTCGCAGTACTCCCCTTGTAAGGTATCATCTTACCGCGAACTTCCACCGGCACGAGTGTTCCATCCTTCCGCACTGCAATTGATTCGTGCGCCATCATACTATCCGATGAAAGATGCTTTAAGGCTTCGAGGCGATACTCACCGGCAACGACGTCACACACGCTCATACCAATCAATTCTGACAGTTCATATCCGGAAAGCGCTACAGCGTTTTCGTTCACATCGAGGATCATTTCATCCCGAGTAATCATGATTCCCTCAAATGACGAATCCGACAGAGCCCTGTACCGTTCTTCGCTTTCCTTGAGGGCTTGCTGCGCAAGCTTGAGTTCCGTTATGTCCGCGTTCGCTATCGCACATTCCTCGATTCTGCCTTCTGCAGAATGAATTGGATACGCCCGTGACAACGTGTGGCGAAGTACGCCGTCTTCCCGCCGAATCGTCAGTTCAAGCTCCAGGCAGGTTTCCCCTTGGAAGACTTTTTCCACCGCCTCCGCCATTCTATCCGCCGAAACACTTTCCAGAAAGCTGGGGCCGAACGGTTTGCCCGCAACATCAGCCAAAGGATAGCCAATGAGGTCTTCGCACGCTCTGTTGCAGAATATCACCCGTCCCTGGGCGTCCAAAGTTACCAAGGGATTGGGCGAGAACATCACTGCCTGTCTGAATCGGGCCTCGGAAATGGCAAGAGAACTCTTGTCATGTTTACATCGAAGTTCTGCAGGATTCTTTACCTCGAGTAAACTACGAGTCTCGGCGAGTTCTCGACGCAGGTTCTCGATTATGTTATCCGTATCGTCCATTTTTCGGTGATCCATTTCTTTGCTCTTAATCCCAAGTATCAATTGACTGCCAGGGCCATCCTCAATGCACTTGGAGTTCAGATGTATGATAATCCAGAGCATATTGCCGTGCAAATGATTTTGAAAGCTTACCGGCTTCCGGTTCCGTTCGGCAGGACTGATCTTGGCAAATTTAGAAGCCTCGCCTGCCAGGATTTCTTATCTGAACTCAATGCTGCAAGGGAAGGGTATTTTCATCATTAGTCTCAGCGAAATGGGGCCAGGCCTATTCCGTTATGATCATTTTTCAAAGTCTACCGACACACGGACCGAAAGATCAATCCCGGTGGTCATGACTCTTTCCATGATCTCACGGACCTCCACCTTTTCGTTTAGGGGCGCCCCAACCCATATTGAGTCGTGAATGCAGGCAATTATCCGGACATCCAGGCCTCTTCTCCTCATTTCACCGCTGAGCTTAACCAGAGAGACTTTGAGAAGATGGGACTCGACCTGCTGTAAATCTTGAAAAGGACTGAGCAATCCCCGATGCCTTGTGAGACGGCGGTTCGTGGTATACTGGCGCCATCTCTGAAGCATGGAGGCGACCCATGACCATTACCATTGAAGCCACGTTTGATGGAGAGGTCTTGCGCCTGAAACGGCCCCCTGATCTAGCTCCAAACACACGCGTGATCGTGACCATTGAACCTCTAGAAGCGCAGGACAGTTCTCCGGCATCTTTTCTCCAAACGGCCAAGTCTGTAAACATCGAGGGGCCACCCGATCTGGCCATCAATGTTGACGCGTACCTATACGGTGAGGCGAAAGATGAGGTCTGAAGTATTCCTGGACACCGCTTTCGCGCTTGCTCTTGTCAACGTGAACGATCTTCTCCATGCAAGGGCGCTGTCCCTCGCGGATCAATTGGAAGCGCAAGCAACGCGCCTCATCACATCACGACCGGTGCTCTTGGAAATCGGTAATTCCCTGGCCAAGCTGCGTTACCGGTCCTCCGCTGCCCGAATTCTGACTTCCTTGGAGGCGGACCCTTCAGTGGAGATCGTTCCTTTGACCGATGAGCTTTATCATGGGGCATTCCAGCTCTACCGAGACCGTTCAGACAAGGAATGGGGCCTTGTGGACTGCGTTTCGTTCGTGATCATGCAGGAACGTTGCCTGACCGAGGCGCTGACACCGGATAGGCATTTCGAGCAAGCCGGCTTCCGGGCCTTGTTGTGTCAAGGGGACGAGTGATCCGTTGGCTCCTGGCTTGTCACAGCGTGTAATGAGTGAACTCCACTTGCGTGCTGTCCACCGGCGCGTGTCGATTCGTGAACGGCTTTGACCCCGTTGCCATGCTCTCACCGAGCGCCTCCACCGGTAAGAGGCAGAGAACCAACCTGCGCGATGTTCTCGTCGGGGGCGGCTGGTGGTATGCAAGAAATCCGTACTCGCGTCTACGGCGTTCTCTGTTGCGCGAGAACTCGAATCACAGCAGGTCCTTCGCTGGACCTTTTCGGTTCATTATTCGGCAAACACATCGGCAGATGGCTTTCGTTCGGATCGGTAGGCTGAAGGAAAGTAGGCTTCGTTACTGCGAAATCTACGCGGCGAGCGTTGAGGAGCTTGTGAGCGGCGAACTCTCTCAAAGAGCCACCCCTGGGATGTCATGTTCAGTCAAAGGTCACCTTCAAAGGGACAGACAGAGACACGGAATTCTCCATTATTTTCTTAATAGCCTCTTTCATACGCGCGACAGTCGCGCACTCTTCCGGGCAGGTAAACCAGATGCCGTCATGTAGGAGCAGGACCATCTCCACAGGCAGGCCAAAAGCCTTGAACGTTTGATGGAGCGCCCGCAGGGTAATTTTGAATACATCGGCCTCAAGCATCTGTACCACGGCATTCTTGGCCTGTCGTTTCTCCCGGTCGCTTAGACGGAACTTCAGGGAGAAGCAACGCCTGCGGCCCACAGTAATCGTACCTGTTAGGCTTTTGGTTGAGCCTCATCCAACACGTAATCAATTTCTGCTGTTCTCGCCTCAATAGCGGCATCGCACGAGCAGAAGACGGGTATCACGGTCGGGGGTAACCGATTCATGTCGTGTCGGCTTTTCCTTGTCCCGGGTACTACCAAACTGAGTTCGGGTGACGGTCAACGGAATTCTGATTGGCGGAGGGGCATTGGGTGGGGAACGCTCGTAACAGTATAAAAAAGGATCTTCGCTAAATGACGAAGATTGCCTTTGCCGGTTATATGGGAGGCTATACGGGACCTTTGCGGTGGTCAGGGGAACCTTCGTTTGCCTTGGAAACGGCAGGAAAAACATAAGAATGGCAATACTTCCGCATAAATACTGATTAACTCTTTACAAAGTGCGCTGGCCATACTACATCAGTCCGCCAGTTCAAGAGAATCTCGGTGCGAGTTGTCCGGTCTGCCCCCCAAATCGACTCAAGGTGTAAGTAGGGCGTTTTGTGCCGCATGTGGATCTCCGCGGGTCTTCGGGGGTGTTTTTTGTACCAGAGCGCACTTGTCTTCGTTGGCCCTGCCTTGATTTCTCACGTTGATTTGCTGTTTGGAGGCATAGAAGTGATCATGGGCCGTGTTTATAGTCTGTGTCGGTTCTTGGGTTTGGCAGCCGTATTGATCATTTGCCTGAACTACTCGAATGCGGCGGGCTGGGACATCTCGCCCAGTCCACTTTTTGACGGTTATGCGGAGAGAGCCGTAATGGGCACTGTCCACATCGCGCCTGGAGCGAGTTTTGTGTCAGAATCGTGTGTGGTGTATCCTTTTTCTGGTACCTCGTCAAACTGGCCTATGGCACGACTTTCCTAACTTCCACTCCACTGGATTACGCAACCCTGGAAGTTGGTACCCCGTTGAAGAGATATTATATGATGACCCCTTGGAGGCCGTGGTTTACCGAGTTTCAGTTTGCTTTGCTCGGCTCGTATGTCATTTATCGTGAAAGCGACTCAGATCGAGCGCACAACCGTAATTTTAGCAGTGGGTATGAACTCGGAGGACTCCCCAAACTTCAGTTCACATTTCCCGGTAGATCCGTTCCTTGGGACGCCTATGTTGAGGGCGGCGTGGGCATAGACTATCTGACTGAGACTTATAGGAATGCAGGCTCCGCCTGGAACTGGTTGTTGCTGACAGGCTTCGGCTTGCAAAAATCTGTACGTGGGAACGCAATTATGTCCTTAGGGGTTCAATGGAGGCATCTTTCCAACGCAAGCATGTGGGGCACGAGTAACGAGATCCATAGCCACAACCCGGGAACCAATATGATTCAGGGTTTGGTAACATTTCGATATCCCTTCTGGGCAGGTCCATACACTTCCGTGTTCGATCAATTGTTAAAGTGAAATAAGGGCAAACGACCCGCCTGGTTCAGACCCCATGCAGGCCAGGACATGGCCGGATCTGGCGAAATGGTTGAGGCCAGCAAGAGAAACTTCCTGCAACCGCCGGTTGATTCTCATAAGCTCCGTTTTTCTACCAGGAACGAATTCGCCTATGGGGTGAACCAGGCCGAACAAGACTTTCATGCGGAGTTGCGTTCGTAGAAGTTCAGGACTTGTGTCCTTTCCCCTTCATAACTACGATGCTGTTTAGTCTTTTGATCGCAACTTGGCATTACGTGTCCCGGCCTACTCCAGCGGCGGCAATTGATAGAAGGGGATCAATACGGTGATGCTCCGTGCCTTCCCGGGTATCGGCTGATGAACCCTTCTCTTCCAATCTGAGAATCATTTGTTGGGCGGAGGGCGGCGAAACAACGGGAAATAACGCTGGATATCCGCCACCGCCGGAGGGCGACGGTTGATCTTGGTATAGTAGTATATGAAAGCCAAGTATTGGCCTTGCTTATAGATGTAGTCGGCATTCATAATCACCTTACCGGAATTCTCTAACAGAAACACATTCAACATCGGTCAATGAGCGGCTCCTATTCTAAATCTACTTCCACCGGCACTGACAAACTGATCGCCGTTGTCATGACTCTATCTATAATGTCCCGCACATCTGCCTCTCCTTCAACAGACGCCTCAATCCGTCTCGCGTGGTGAATGCGGGCTTCTATCCGGGCGTCCAACTAACCGATCAGCCTCTGGGGCCGACACGTGGCAC
Organism: uncultured delta proteobacterium; assembly: GCA_963747865.1. Taxonomy (GTDB): domain Bacteria; phylum Desulfobacterota; class Desulfomonilia; order Desulfomonilales; family Desulfomonilaceae; genus JBBSBY01. Next base: position 34,916 of record CAVVHK010000087.1, read on the forward strand.
ATGCTACCTGTCTCAAGAGGGCTACGATTCTATATCTACCTCCAGTGGAACTAACGGCATCTCCACCGCTGCCTCCATCTCAGTTCTAAGAATATCTCTCGCCTTGCCGGCCTCTTCATTGGGAGTTTCTACGTACACAGCGTCATGGATCGTCAGTACCACGGCTCCGCATACCGAGGTCCCTGAATTCGGCATAAAGCCTCATAACAGCCATTCTCAAAATGTCGGCCTCTTGTTGCTGTAACATGGTCGCTTTAGCCTTACGTTGTTGAGTGGGTCCGAATTCTCCGTCGAAACGTCGTATCCGACCGAGGTACAAGTTCATAACTCTTTCTTCCGGTTTTTTCTTTTTTCAGTTCCTCGGTAAAATTGTCCATATATTGCCTTGCGACCAAATACTTGGCCCAAAAGGCTTTGATGTAAGCGTGCGCCGTCTTCATATCGGTTCCCAATTCACGACTCAAACCGTCAGCCGTGATCTGGAATAGTATCCCGTAGTTTACGGCTTTAGCCTTGTCTCTTTTTTCCTTATCGGACGCACCCTGAATATCGCACATTTCGACGGTGAGCCAATGCACGTCCCGGCCGTCTCGAAATGCTGCAATCAAGTCAGGGTCTTGGGAGAGATTAGCCAATATCCGCATCTGGATCTGTTTGTAGTCGGCTTTGACATAGTCCACCCCGAAGGGGGCCTCATCATCAAGGGCCTGCATCGCAACTTATTGACGTTCTGTGCACTGGGGGTTTGATGCCGTAATCCTAGAAGTCTTCGTTATCAAGTTCCATCGAGGATGAATGCGGGACTGCCCCGCCGCCGCCTTCAGGAAATTCAGGTCCGTTTGAAGATCACGCCATTCCAGAATACGGGCCGCCGCAGGGATAGAAGCAGCCATGTACTTCAGCTCTGCATGAGAGACTTCCTGTATGCGGTGGACAGAGCGGCTGAGAGACTTGGAATGTTGGTCTTTAAGCAAAGCGTAAATGTGTGAAGCGTTCCACAGGTTCAGATCTGCGCCTTTCGTGATTTCCTCAGCGAGCTGCTTCATCAATGTGAGCATATCCGAGTAGATCTGGGCGGCCGCTTCCCCGTCCACAGGAATACCGTGCCGACTCATCTCATTGAGAATGAGGGCGATCTTCAGCTCTCCATAGAAATAGAACCATCGAAGATCCGCGTCCATCTGATCCAGTAGTACCAACCGCTAAACCCGAGATCAGATACGCATCATCGGCAAGAATCCCGTATAGAGCATCGGGATAACCCTTGTCATAAATATCACGTGAACGATTGGGGTAATCTATATCGAGATACCGGCGGGCCGAGTAACTCAGGGAATATTCATGCTCATCTCGACCGGAATCCACTAAATAGGCCATTATCTCAGTATCAGCGATCAAATGGGTATGCGTATTCAAGTTACCTACGTCATGCTGCTCCCAAATCTTCTTGATACCGTGACTCATAAGCCTAAACCATTGAGGATCGAAAAGAAATGATTTCAGATCCCTAAATTCGTTTACATCTAAGTGAATACACGCAGGGCCGGTCAGTTCACAGTACAGACCTATCAGAACTTTATCCTGAGCGATCAAGGGAGGTGTTAAAGCTACGGGATGCTCCCCTTGGATGAACATACCCAGGCTCTTAATCTGCTCTGTATCGGTGTATATTTCCATAACCGTAATCCCAAGCTTCACTTTGATAACTCTGGCTATGTTTGTGTCATGAATATCAGAAGCTATACGACTATCAATACCGTTGTACTTCTTGATTCCTGTATCTATTTATTTATAGAGCCATAACCCAAGGGGAGGCAGGGCGGGGACCATACCATTTACCCATACATTATAAGGTTGGTACCGATATCCACAACAGGATAATATTATTAATCAAAGACCTGCTAGGAGTTCCACTGGGATTTGCATGTGTATCCGACCGTCCAAATGTCCCCTTTGACTTTAACCAAACCGAGTTTTTCTAGTTCCTGCCGATATCTTCCCACGGTCTGCTTTGAAGAGCCGAATTTCCTGCGATGTCGGCATCAGTGAGCCTCATGGCGAACTCATTCTTTCGTGCTCGCTCCTCTTGCTCGACCAGCAGCCACAGGTAAAGTTGATGGCAGCGCCATTGATTTTGTGTCAGGACTTCGTTGTCGATGATCTGGGGCCACAGGAACGCAAAGTAATGGGAAAAGACGCGACCATGGTCCAGTTCAACCACCTGAGAAGTATTGATCAACTCCAGGGATTCATCCACAAGCCTCGGTATATCCTGCCGCTTCATCTCCGGAGAAACGCTGAATCAGGTCTTGGATTGCCCACTTGGCCACGGCATACCGCCTGATGAGGGGCTTCTCCTCAATGTCTTTGAACTCGAATTTCCCGATTCGGATTTCAAATGCCTCCGCCACGATCTTCACGGGTTTGGCCACGGAACGATACCCATGGAATATCTGTATCAGGCTGAAGACATCTACGAAGCTCTTGCGCTTCGGGTTCTGAAGATTGAGTTTGCATTGTGTGCGTAGGCATTCTCGTGACCGGCAGGTGAATCCGACCTCGCCATCACCGGTCATGAGCATCCTGATCGCCCCGGCGTACCACTCTTCGGGATCGCCTTTCTTCTTCCGTTTCCCTTGCTTCTTCTCCGATGCTTTCATCGGCTTCTGGTATTTCGGGACCAAACAGTCAAAGGTCAGGGCGGGACTTTGGAGTATTCCATGCCCTGCGTACCTATGCCGCAAGAAGTTCCTCGTGGCCGTGAAGAACCTCCAGTGTTTCATGAGCTGCGGGTCGATGGTTCCCGTATCACTTGGTACAGGCATGAGACGGTCCCACCCTTCTCCTTTTGGAGTAGGTTGCTCGTCCGGCGCAAAGACATTGTAGGTTGCGCCGTACTGCTTCCAGGCCTCCACGAGTTTATCTCGATCCATAGGCTTTCCCTTTGCCCTGAGATTCGTTCTCAAACGCACGGAGAACAATTCTGAGCGACTTTCTCAATCGGGGAATAGTTCGTTATACCCCATTTGCGAGATTAATAAATAATAAATATGAGTTAGCGTATCTATCAGTTTCTACGGGCATTTCAGGTCAGGCTTTCTCTGCGGCTTTCGAGAGCCTGTGTCTCTCGAAAATAAAAATGGCCGAAAAGGCACCTGAGAGGCGATCTGAGCGATTTATGGTGTTTCTGCTCACAAACCTCCCCCCTCAGGGGTCCATCTTCACTAACGAGCCTTACTCCTCGCAGCCCCGTCATAGAGTGGGTAATCCGAACTCTCGTGTTGCCGCGGACACTATATCTTCCCAAGAGCCGTTGGGCTGACCATATATCTCTTGAAGCGCGGCCAACGAGAAGCCCTCTGCAACCAGAAACGTTCCTTGTACGGGAGAGTTTCCGCGGAAGTACCGCCAGGTCAGCATCGCATGAGCAAATCGAAATTTCAGAATCTCTTTAGCCACACGCTCCTGCAGTAGGGTGTCCAATCGGCGGTTCAATAAACCCAAGACTTCCGGGGTCGTCGGTCCGGTTAATGCCGCCGAATCCGGCACGTAAATACGTGACCCCGGTACGTCCCTTTGGAATGGACCCATAGGAGCTTGCTTCAAATCCCTTGCCACTCCCTTTTCTTCTTCCGTCCTCAGAGTCTGGTAGGTAACAACCTGCTTGTTCCTGCGCAGGTCTATCGAAGTCAACAAGTTTATAGGACGCTTTGCCGGTTTCCTTACATTTTCTTGTTCCGCGGCCCTTCATTTGAGCGTAGAGAATTCTTGACATGGTAGGCCGAGCCATGAGTAGCGCCTGTAAATCAGGAACATCGATACCTGTATCGAGCATACCCACTCCCACAAGCACCAAGGGACGCTGCCTCATTTCCGGATCCTTCATTGCTTGATCTATGATGGCTCGACGCTCGGCGGCGTTCGTTATTTTCTGAAATTCCTCGATGATCGCTGAGGCATTCGGCATTTCATGATGGACACATACGATAAATCTCTCCGCGGCAGGATGGTCTTCAGGGAGATCGTTGCGCCGATTGTATTGAGTTATGAGCGCACGAGTCAGGTTCTTCGCGTGAGCAATTGAGGCGGCAAAGACGATTGTCTTCACGATTTCACCATCTTTAAGAACAGAATCAAAGTAGGTTTGTGCGATCAGCTGATTTCGTTGAAGAACATCTACGGCTCTGCCAAGTTGCTCCGGCTCAAAATCAAATCCGATCTCTTCCACGGAGTCCAGATCAGCGTCAGTGGAGACGGCGTAATATTCACATTCGGCAAGTCGTTCCCACTCCGAAACATCGTGATCCCCTACCGCCTGATCTTCTGTGTAACGGAAGATAGGACCAAAATATTGCCCGGGGTCGGTAAAAAAGGCGTCGGTATTGACGGTCTCACTATCCGACGGCGTGGCGGTAAGGCCGATAATAATAGCGCCCCCCTCAAAAAAGTGATCAAGGACCGGTAACCATGCTCCGAAATAGGACCTGTGGCATTCATCAACAATCACCAGTCCAAAGTGACCGGGATCATAGCCCGAATATTTGTTCCCCGTAGCGAGGTGCTGTATGGTAGATACGAGAATGGCTTTGTCCTTATCTTCGTCCCCTCCCTGGGCTCGCCCCACTGTGAAGCGCTCTCCCAAGTGGTTGATAAATTTTGTCACGGTCTGGTTGGCCAAGGCTTCTCGGTCCACCAAGAACAAAGTCTTCCCTATCAACCCGGTGGAATACAGTTTAGCAATTATCGCCGCAGCGGTTATGGTCTTTCCGGCGCCTCCGGCCATTTGAAGGTACATCCTGCGGCGACCCGAGAGAATGCACAAAACAACCTGAGATACTGCGTTTTCCTGATATGGACGGAGAGATCCTCGGAATTCTTCAACATTTGGTCGAAGAAATTCGTGCAATTGTGTAGGAGTGGGAAAAGTCCCCAATTTTAATGGAACGGAATTCGCGGCAAGGTTGTTACAATAGTATTCGCCCCCGTCTTCTACGAAAGCGAGTGGTCGTGCATTACCGCTCTTTCGGCCATAGATCAGCGCCGATTTTACGGCGCGTTTCAGCGCATGTGATAAGTCCGTGCCCGGCTGCTTGGAATCAAGTATCGCTGCGACTCTATTATCGACCAGAAAAATCTCATCGGCCTTGGGAATACTGAAATCGCCGTTGCGAAACTCGCGTGCCATCTCCCGGCTAAGGGGTCGCCACCCCCCTAAGAGCAGGTGCTTTTCCGAGACTCGTTCGCTTCTTTTGATCTTAGTCAGTATGAATCCCTGGATAAAATTGGCCATTGGTTCGTCCAATGACCGGCAACCGCTGCAAAGGTCTACCGAGGGTAAGGGACCGGGGCAGGCTCCACCAGAATGAATGGCTGAGTTGATTATCGCCACTCCGTTAATGACCTGGACAAGGAATCCTATACAATCCTCAAGGCCTATGAGCATTTCAATCTCGGGACCTTCAGTGTCGGATACCGTTTCGTAAATGTTCCCATCTGCGCATGCAAGGGTCCCATGGGCATCCATAAAAGCGAACGGAAGAAAAACCAGTTTACCTTCTCCAAAGGCCGAGAGAACGTCCCAGCCGGATTCCGGACCATAGACGGGAACGTCCCCCAGGTTATGAAGGGCGAAAATTCCATAAGTGGGGTGTGCTTCCGAGGACATCGATATCCTGAGGAACTCGACAATGCGGTCGAGAAAAGCTTTCGCGTCGAACTGTTCCAAGGTTATGCGTATTTCTTTCATCGGTGTGATCTCTCCTAAAGTCTTTTTCGTTTGGGGCGGAATTTATCCGCACGTCGCCTGTGTGCCGATACCAGCGGGTATTTGTGGCGCACGCTGTTGAGACTTATTGGATCACTCAGGATGGATTTTGCTGTGAGAGCCGGAGATTTCCCTGGGTAGCTGATTGCTCCTCAAGACCATGGAGCAACCGGATACCGGGCTTTTCGAATGCTCACATTTTGCTCTCACCAGGAGGAACTGGCAGGGATCGAAAGGGATCGAAAAGGATTGACAGGGACTGAAATTGTTGGGGTTTTAGAGAAAGACCTTGTAATTATTTGTTGGTGCGCCGCTCTTTCACGCCGGCGACAGGGGTTCGAATCCCCTTGGGGACGCCAGCAATATTAAATACTTACTCATACTCCGGTCGATGGACCGGAACCCGTTGTTAACACCTTGTTAACATTTTTCCCCGGTCGAGGCTGCATCCTCTTCTGGGGTTTTTGTTTTGGGGAACTCGCCAAGAATATTTCCGATGGGCCGTGATCGAAAGTCATTTGGTCTATGGCCCCAAGGAGTTCTTGGTCTCCGATCCGTCCGTACCGCTCCGTGATCGATTTTTCTTTGAACCAGTGGCCCATGATCGATTCTCGGATCTCTGGGTCCATTCCTGAGCGCCGCGCATTTGTCTTCCATGTGTGGCGAAGGTCATGGAAATGGGGGGCAGGTTTCAGCCCTACCGCTTCCACAGCATGCTCCCATGCCCTTCTGCCGGTTCCTTTTGCTACCGGAGTTCCGTCAATCAGGAAAACCTCATCGCGACCAGTACCCGAACCTTCATGATTTCCTGTAAACCGGCACAAGTTGGCCATGAATAGGAATCCGTTTCCAGTTTCCTTCTTTCGTGTCTTCCGGTCCTATGAGGATCATTCTCTGTCCGAGCCTTACCTGATGCCGCTTCAGTTTCTGAATCTCACCACGACGCATCCCCGTGTAGTAGGCCATCTGGACGAACCGCAGAACCAAGCAGGAATGTGGTCAAGCAGGCCCTGAAAATCTTGTAACCCTATGTACACTTGCCGCTGGCCGGACTTCTCACTCAGATTCTTCACGAGTCTCGCCGGGTTAACATCTAGGTGGCGAAGTTCTATCAGGACCTGGAAGAGCTTGGATAAAGCAGCCTTTTCCTTGTTGACAGTGGAAGCCGCTGCGCCCTCGCTCAGCCTTTCCATCTGGTACTGCTTTATTTGGGGAATCCAGACCTGCTTGATCGAAAAGTCCTTTCCCCATTTCTCCAGCAAATGCGCCAGTCCATGCTCGTGTCGCTCACGTACGGAGCTATCTTTGATCTCCGGATGCTTAAGGAGCAAGGTCACCCCATCCCAAAGGGTTAACTCGTCCTTCACTTCTTCGGCCAGGAGCAATCCCGTCGGCATTTCCCATTTCTTGTTTCGGAACATCCGCACGCACAACTCCCGGGCCGCGAGATCCAGCGAGCCATAGTCTCCTGTCCGACAAGCCCGGAGTAGCATGGTCTCCATTTCCTTGGCCTCCCGTTTGGATTTCGCCGTAGTCTTGAGGCCAATCAGTTCGTCTCCAAACGGTCGGAAGTAGATGTAGTGGTCGTTGCTTCTCGTCATTATCGACATTTACGCATCTCCTCAAGGAGAGCCTGTGAGAAAAAACCCCAGACGATTTCGCACCCCCTTTCCTGGTAGGCGATTTTACCGGCCTGGGGTCTTTCTTGTCAACACGTACTGATGTGCTCTGGGAGCGGATATATTCTTGGATCTGTTCGTGTGTGAACCGGCGTTCTCGTGCTGTGACCTGGACGCAGGCCAATTTCCCATCCCGGACAAGTTTGTGGACGGTTTTGACGCTAATACCGAGTATAAGGGCCACCTTTTGAGCGTCGAGCGGCGATATTGATGCGTGCCAGGAGTCTAATTGTTTCAACTCATGGTTTGTCATAGGTGCCCCTTATCAGTGAAGTGAAGGCTCCAACCGCCTAAAGGCGGTGGCTTCAGTGTGTCGACTGAAAGTCGACCTCACCCGTCGCCGCCTATCTGGAAGTCGTCATCGCGGCCCCGCTCCATCTTGTCCTGCATCTCTATGTATTGAGCGATGACTTCGTCCGTGACGTTCCCGCTGCTTGCAGCAAAGTATCTGCGGGCCCACAGATGTCGACCCCAGAATTCACGGGCTAAGGGTCGATATTCACTCAGAAGCTTCCGGGAACTCCTGCCCTTGAGGCGTTTAAGCAGGCTGGATACTGACACGTGTGGAGGCACCGAGACCAGGATATGCACGTGGTCTTTGGAAACATGACCCTTGATGATGTCGACATCCATGGCCTTGGAGATCTCCCTGATCAGATCCCTAACACGGACTGCTACCTCTCCATGAAGGACCGGCTTGCGGTATTTCGTGATCCACACAATGTGGAACTTGATGTCGTAGACGGCGTGAGATGTTTTGCGGTAATGCTCCATGATACCGCAAGCCTACTAAAGTCTTCGCCTAAAGGCGAGGGTTTTTCTCCCATTCCCCGAAGGGGACAATAACTGTTAGTGTTTGATTTCACGCATTGGATTAACCATGGGAAATGCCGGAGAAGATCCTCTGATTCTCACGAGCCGAAGACCTCATAGCGAGCCTCCGCTTTTTTCCCCAGCAACTCCACTTTCACAGATTATCGCGCTCTTTCACAAGCGTATCGGAGAAGACCGATTCACCTGACCGACCGTTCTGTAAGGAAAACTCACACCTTCCCAACTCAACGACTATCCCTTTGTCCTTTCTCAAGAATTCCTTCCATTCAGCCGAGGTTGTGGGAGTCTCGCCATAAGACAGTTGTTGAACAAGAGTCCCGGAGAGATCTTGCGTTGGCTCATAGTTGATCATCAGTTGGAACCAATTCTCTGAGGTAAATAGGCTCGGGAGGTCGTCTTCACCATAAACCAGGCGAATGATCTCCTTCCATTGGGGATCACTGATGTCATCGCACATATAGAGACCGCCGCCTTTGTATGCGACGAGTTTATAACGGCCATCCGGGTGATCCCATCGTTCCAGGAGCCACGTTTGCCACCAGATTTGGTATGGACTTCGAAAACCTTTCCGGCAAAGACTGTCTATGGATTCCTCGTGGGAAAGTTTGACTTCCACATGTTTAGGGGCAAACGGGATCTTGCTTTGTTCAGACATTGTTCACCTTCCTTTGTGATGGGCCAGCGAACTAGGCTGGCATGTTCTTTGCTGTTGAGCGCAGCAGGGATGGTCGCCGCGGTAATAGGAAACCATCCCGAAGCACTTTTTTCCGCGTCAAAAATTTCCCGGTCGTCCGGGGAATTGCACAAATACTGTCAGAGTGCTACGGACAGGGCTACTCGTCCTCCAGATCGGAAAGAATCTCCTCAAAGGTATCCATGAGTTTCTTCGACTCATCCAAAGCGGTTTTCCGAGCCTTGAGCAACGCCCGTATCTTCTTGCGCTCCGCCTTGCTCAGTTCTTCCAGGTATCGGTCCTTATCGGTGCAAAGCGCCATGATATCAGGATCTTCCAGGAGTGGAACAGGCTGATCCAGAGTCCTGATGATTTCCTTGCCGGGATCATGGTCATCTTTATGTTCCCTGAGATCATCAACGGCTTTCTTGAGTTGACGAACGGTGTATTTATTCACGCTCGCTTCTTCCGCCAACGTCAGGATCATTTTCAGATCCTTAGCGTAGTAAAGCTCTATGAAATGGGATATAGTGAAGTGCGAAACATCTTTATCTTCCGCTAGGCATAACCGCCTAACAGCGCACCCCCCGGTCAACTCCGTCAACCGCCGCGGGTCATAAATCCACTCGGGGTGTTTCTTGAGCTTCCGCCACCTCTTGTTTTCCTGCGATCTCGGCTTCAATACGGCCATGTAGCTGCCTTTGAAGACCGTATCTATGACGTAATCACCGACTTCAAAACTGGCCCTGTCGAGGACCTTCTTGATCTTTTCATTAATGTTTCGGACTTGTTTGTTGTCTAAGGCGTCGAATTCGATTCTCTCTTCATTTGCCCCATTGAATTTGTCCGGTACTGCAGGTGGTTTCTTCGCATCATTTTGAACTACGTCGTCGTAGCGTCGCTTGATCCCGTTCCAAGCTTCCTCTGTTTCTTCGGTTTCTCCCGAGGAATCCGCAGAGGATTCGGGCTCATCCTCCTGCAGCGGCGCTACGGTCTCTTGCTTCCCATCTCCCGTTGTGGGCTCTTCCTGCAATTTAAAGTACGGAGATTTTTCAAGTTCGGGATATGAATTGAAATCAAGCTCGTGGACAAACGACTGGGGCTCAGGGGAAGGGGCCATGGGAGCCGCAATCGCTACTGAACCCGCACCCGCGGCCGGGCCATCGGTGGTTGGCCCATCATCATCGGGGTCGGTCGATATCTTCTCTTCGATAAGCATCGTTGAACCGGCGGACTGCGCCGAGAGGAAATCGGCCACGTCTTCGTGTTCCATCACTTGGGCGATTTCCAATGCAGTGGAGCCATCATTGTTCCGTATTTCCAAGTCGGCCCCGTTTAAGACTAGGACCTTCACCACCTCAATGTGGCCATTGAAGGCCGCTGTCGTTAGACCGGTGTCGCCATGGTCGTCCACAGCGTTCACATCTGCTTTGTGGCGAATGAGCATTCCTACTAATGAAGTGTTTCCGGCTGCAGAAGCTTTAATTAGAGGAGTCATCCCCTTTTCGCCTCTACAATCCGGGGAAATTTCTCCTTGGGACAAAAGCTTATCCGCTTTGCTTACAGCGCCGTTTGCCACCGCATTGAGCAACAGACGTTCTTTTTCAGTCGGTTCGCCGTTCTCGTGTTTGGGAGTCATGTCTTCTCTTTCGGTCATCGTTTGCTTCCTTTCTTCAATCGACCCTCCCGAGAATCTTTCCCGGGGTAGGTCCGGTTGTGCTTCGGAGGGACCTCTGACGGTCTTTCGTCGGCAAGCGTTTTCCGAGCGGGGCTCGGACCGACCGGGCACTGAGACGGGCCGCGGCGGTCCGTACAGTGATCGGTGTCTGGGAAATCGAGGAAGTCTTATGCAGGGAGAAGTCGGGCAGTTCTTTGTCGTGGATTTTGTGCAATGAACTGATAGAA
>CAVVHK010000088.1:0-65000 GCA_963747865.1 uncultured delta proteobacterium
GAATACGTCAACCTGCACTGGTATTACATCTTCCAGCAGAACTGGCCGGCGATCGAGGCGGCCGCCCGGGCCGACATGGGCGTGTTCATCATCAGCCCGTCGGACAAAGGGCGGCATGCTCTACAAGCCGCCGGCCAAGCTCACGGCGCTCTGCCAGCCGCTGCACCCGCTGGTGTTCAACGTCCTGTTTTGCCTCTCGCGGCCGGAGGTGCATACGTTGAGCATCGGCGCCGCCCGGCCCAGCGATTTCGATCTGCCCGCTGGAGGCCTTGCCGCTGCTGGAGCGGGCCGGCGAACTCTTGCCGCCGATCGAGGCCTGCCTGCGCAAGGCGATGGTCGATGCCGTCGGCGAGGAGGTGGCCGATCGCTTTGCCGAAGGACTGCCGGCCTGGCAGCACAGCCCCGGCTACATGAACATGGCGATGATGCTCTGGCTGCGGAACCTGGTGCTGGCCTACGACATGCTGGACTACGGCAAGATGCGTTACAACCTCTTGGGCAACGGCGGCCACTGGTTTCCCGGGCTCAACGCGGCGCACGTCGAGGAGTTGAATCTCGACGACGGCCTTGGCCGCCTCGCCGTTGAAGGAGCAGATTCCGGCTTGGCTGCGGGAGACCCATGCCCTGCTGCACGATGCGCCGAAGGTGCGGCTAAGCCAGAGCTGACCCAACGTGGGACGTGGGATGGAATAAGTAACGCGAGGCCGGAACGAGTAACTCGAGGCCGCGAACGAGTAACGCGAGGCCGGAACGAGTAACGCGAGGCCGGAACCAGTAACGCGAATTCAGGCAGATGCGGGGAAGGCATCTTCCTCTCTGAAAAGTTCTTCGATGTCCGTAGCTCTCGCGCCTCCGCGGCGGATTCCGTGGGCAAAAGACCGTTGACGATGAGTACAAGGTACTCAAGGTGCTACTACGAACGGTCCTGAAATGCTGATAGCGATCGTGCAAAGCCTGGATGACTCGCATTTCACTCCAATGGATGGCCCCGTCAATCGCCTCAGCGGCAACGGTGTGGCCGGCGGATTCCAATGAAAATCGTGAGCGAAGGTCATGCGATCGAAACGCCCGCTGCGCTTGGCGGCAACCATCGGCGGCATGAGATCGACCGTTTCGAGTGGCCAGGTCGCGGACCATGCGATCGAAGGCCTGCCGGCAGGCGATCTCCTCCGGCAAGGAAAGATCGCTCGTGGAGGTCACGTCGTCCTCGCCCAACTCGGCCTGGCCGGGCACGTAGGCGACCAGAAAACGGACCTGCTTCGCACGGCAGGCGTCCCGCAATTCCGCGAGGTAATGCCGCGTGATCTGCACCGCCGGGCTGGCGTCGCAAGTGTCGGCCTCGATCTTCTCGGGCGACGGCATACGGCCGCGTGGCGCGGTCGCCGAGGTTCTTCAGCGAGCGGTCGTCCTGGAAACGATCCGCGCAGTAGGTCACCAGATTGAAGAGACACGACGTGTCTTTCATCCAGTTCTTCCATTGCCGCAGGGTGGAAGCGGCCGCGGGCGGCACGAGGCGGACCTGGCCGTGGTCGATCGTGGCATACACCCGGCCTTCTGGTGCAGGCCGACGTTGTCGCCGAAATCGTTATTGAAGAAGACGAGCACCACGGTATCGCCGGGCCGCAGCCGATCGACAACGTATTTCTGGAAGATCAAGTACTCTTGCACGGTGCCGGCGCCGATCAGGCCGAGGTTGTGGACCTGAATGCCGGCAAGCTGCCGCGCCATCTGGTTGGTGAGCAGGTCGTGCTGGCCGACGCCGTAGCCCCAGACAAACGAGTCGCCCAGCACATAGAGGTCATGCCGGACCGGCCCGCCGGTGGCCTCGTGCGGCGGAAGCCGTTCTCATCGTGCTCGACCAGGGCGTCGAACTCCACGCGGCGGAAGCGGCCGACGAAGTTCGGCTTGCCGTGGCAGCCCAGCTCGTTGTCGGGCTCGAAGAACGAGCCCATGGGGTTGGTGTAGTTCCGCCCGTAACCGCAAATACGCGGAGCCCCAATTCGGCGATGCCACAGGCCGCGACCACGGCCAGCGTCAGGGCCAAGAGGGGAAAGAGGATTCGCTGCGCCCGCGAAAATGGTCGTCGCGAACGTGCGGCCGGGAGCGGGACGTCCTCGGAAAAGACAACTTCCGAATTGATGACCGCCGGCCGCGGCAACGGCGGCACACGAGTCCTGGCCCGCGTCGATCGGGCCGCAGTGCCCAGCCGATGGGTTTCGAGATCGATGTCTTCCAGAGGCATTTTTTGCATGCGGGACCACGTATCCGGCACATTCCGTGTGCCGTTGGCGAAGCGGCACACGGTGTGTGCCGGATACGAACGGCCATATGCTACCGATCCCTCCCCGCCGGAACAAGACGGAAGTCGGCCCGGTTTGCCCCGCTTTTCAAGGCCCCAGGGCCGCGGTATGCTTTTTCCTGTCGGCATTCACCCCAGAAATCCTTAGAAAGCGAGCCTTTATGAGCCTGATTTTGGAACCCCCTGCCATTGACGCGGCCGTAGCGGCCTTGCAATTTCCCACGCGGCGCGTGGATCGACGGCCGATATCGTCGCCGGCCCAATCGGGCAAGACGTTTCCCACCGAGAACCCGGCGACCGGCAAGGTGATCACGCAGGTCGCCGCCTGCGAAACGGCCGACGTCGACCGGGCCGTCCGCTCGGCCCGCAAGGCATTTGAAAGCGGTAGTCTGGTCGCGGATGTCGCCGCTGAACCGCAAGAAGGTGCTGCTGAAGTTCGCCGATTTGCTGGAGGCCAACGCCGCCGAGCTGGCCCTGCTTGGACTGCCTGGAGGGGGGCAAGCCGATCGGCGACTGCGTGAACACCGACGTGCCCGGAGACGATCCACTGCATCCGCTGGCATGCGGAAACGCTCGACAAGCTCTACGACCGCATCGCCCCCACCGGGCCGGAGAACCTGGCCATGATCATCCGCGAGCCGGTGGGCGTCGTGGGGGCGGTGATTCCCTGGAACTTCCCCACGCAAATGGCCGCCTGGAAGCTGGGGCCCGCCCTGGGCGCCGGCAACAGCGTCGTCCTCAAGCCGGCCGAGCAGACCTCGCTCAGCGCCTTGCGGATGGGCGAACTGGCCGTCGAGGCCGGCCTGCCGCCGGGCGTGCTCAATGTCGTGCCGGGCCTGGGCGAGACGGCCGGGCAGGCCATCGGCCGGCACATGGACATCGACATGGCCGCCTTCACCGGCTCGACCGAAGTGGGCCGCTATTTCCTCCGCTACTCGGCCGAGTCGAACCTGAAGCGGGTGATCCTGGAGTGCGGCGGCAAGAGCCCGCAGGTCGTGCTGGCCGATCCGCCCGATCTGGACGTCATCGCCCAGAACGCCGTGAACGCGGCCTTCTGGAACATGGGCGAGAATTGCAGTTGCGGCTCGCGGGTGATCGTTCACGCTTCGGTCAAAGACGCCCTGCTGGAGAAGATCGCCGCCTTGGCCAAGACCTGGAAGGTGGGCGATCCGCTCGACCCGGCCACGCAAGGTCGGCTCGATGATCGAGAAGCCGCACATGGAGAAGGTGCTGGGCTATATCGCCGCCGGCAACGAGCGAGGGGGCCAAGCTCGTGATGGGCGGCAAGCGGGTCCTGGCCGAGACGGGCGGATACTTCGTCGACGTGACCATCTTCGACGAAGTGGCGAACACCATGAAGATCGCCCGCGAGGAGATTTTTGGGCCCGTGCTCTCCGTGATTCCGGTGAAGAGCGAGGAGGAAGCGGTGAAGCTGGCCAACGAAACGAACTACGGCCTGGCCGCCTCGCTTTACACTCGCGACGTGAATGCGGCGCATCGCGTTGCCCGGGCGATCCGCGCCGGCACGGTCTCGGTGAACTGTTTCTCGGAAGGCGACATGACGACGCCTTTCGGCGGCTACAAGGAATCGGGCTTCGCCGGTCGCGACAAGTCGATCTTCGCCCACGAGCAGTATACGGAATTGAAGACGGTGTGGATGGCGCTGAGCTGACGGGAGAGAAGGAAAAGGCACAACGCCGTGACAGTCCCTGAAACTGCGATAAAGGGTTGGCATGACCAAAATCACGCGCGTCGCATTGTTGATGGGACAGGACATCGGTTATTGCCGAGGGGTACTTCATGGCATCCATGCCTATGGCATCCGCAAAGACGAACTGGGTGTTTCATGATGCCCCGCCGGAGATGCAGACGCTCGGGCCGCTGCGGGAATGGCAACCGCATGGAATCATAGCCCACCTCTTCGATGCGGTGCTGGCCCGGCGCGTGCAGGCCTTGAAGAAGCCGCTGGTCAACGTGACCAGCACGTTCCTCGACTTGCCTGTGCCCGATGGTCGACGTGGACAACCGCCTGGCGGGCCGGTTGGCGGCGGCGCACTTTCTCGATCGCGGTTTTCAAAATTTCGGTTTCTTCGGCAGCGAGTGGACGGGCTTTTCCAAGCAGCGCGAGGAGGGATTCCGCGATGCGCTGGCCGCGGCCGGCCATGCCCTGTCGTCTTGCTACTGCGAATTTCTGCCCCGGCCGCCGGCCGATTCGAGCTGGAAACTGCAGGACCGGCAGGTGCGCGACTGGTTGTTGACGATCGCCAAGCCCGCGGCCATTCTGGCTTCCAACGACTATCCGGCCCGCCGCCTGGCGGACATGTGCCGCCAACTGCAAGTTGCGCGTGCCGGAAGACGTGGCCTTGCTGGGCATCGATAACGACGAGCTGGAATGTCTGCTGGCCAGGCCGCCGCTGTCGAGCGTGGTCAATCCGGCGGAGAAGATCGGCTTCGAGGCCGCCCACATGCTGGACCAGTTGATGTCCGGCCAGCAGCCTCGCCGGACAACCCTCTTCGTGCCGCCGCCACACGTCGTCACCCGCCAATCGACCGACATCGTCGCCGTCGCCGATGCGGACGTGTCGGCCGCGGTGGCGTTCATCGCCGCCCACGCGACCGAGAACATCGGCGCGGCGGAAGTCGTCGAGCGAGCTGGCCATGGCCCGCCGCGGGCTGGAGCGCCGGTTCCGTAAAGTGCTGGGCCGCTCGATGCTGCAGGAGATCCAACGCGTGCGGATCGAGCGGGCCAAGCACCTGCTGGTCGAGACCGACCTGCCCATGCGTACGGTCGCGAGTCGCTCCGGTTTCTCGACGCAGCAGCGTCTGGCGGCCGTCTTCCGGCAGATGACGGGCGAGCCGCCGACGGTCTATCGGCAGCGATCCCGCGGGGACCGTTAATGTCGCGAATTGTAGACCACTAGGATTCGCTGGAGTCCCGGCTCTAGCCAGAATAACGCGGCAATTCCCGCTAAAGCCGGCGACTCCAGCCGAGTTTTTTTCCACTGAACGTCCGCTTCGTGTCGCAAAACGATACAATTTTCGCAAACAACAGCAACTACAAAGTGCATATTATTCCGCCAAATCGGGTTACAATTGGGACGGCATGGGTAGATGGGGATTTAGTTATGGTGGGAAGTCTCGGGTTACCCATTTTTAGCCTGGAATCCAAGGAAAGTGGCTCGTTCCAGCAATAACTTTTCAGGAAGGTGATTGCGATGGCCGGTCCTAAAGTAGTGCGCGCGGCTTGGGTAGTTCTAGCGGTGGCGTGGCATTCGGCGGCCCTGGGAAGATCGCCGTGGCTGCCACCTATACGTGGAGCAATTCGGGGACCGACTGGGGAACGGCGTCGAATTGGGGCGGGACGATCCCGGCGAGCAGCGATATCGGCCTGTTTAATCTCCCCTCGTACAGCAACCAGCCCAGCGTCGGCGAGACGAACTCGTTAGGCGGGATCTGGGACACCGGCAGCGGGTCATTGGCCATCGGCGGGGGCAGCACTTTGACTTGAACGCAGCGACCATCAACGGCAACACCTCCACGGGCATCGAAATGGATTCCTCGGCCGGGGCCTTGACGATCGGGGCTCCGATTACGCTGGGGGCCGCCCAGACCTGGCTGAACAACTCCGGCAGCCTATTAAGTGTTTCCGCCAACATCGCCAATGGCAGCAACACGCTGACGATCAACGGCAGCGGCGCCAGCCACCATCTCCGGCATCCTCGGCAATGGCACAGGCGGCCTGACCAAGCTCGGCAGCGGCGTCTTGCTGCTTGCGGCATCGAATACTTACACGGGCGTCACAACGATCTCCGCCGGCACACTGCAGATGGGCAATGGCACGAGCGGATTCGACGGGTCGATGGCCGGCGCGAGCATCGTAAATAACGCTGCGCTGGTCTATAACCTCAACAATGCACGGACCTATGCCGGCGTGATCAGCGGCAGCCGGCAGCCTGACCCTGTTGGCTGGTCCATTGACGCTCACCGGCCCCAGCACCTTTACCGGCAACGTGACGATTAGCGGCGGCACGCTCACGGCCGCGAGTACTACCAACGCCCAAGGCCAGGGGACGTTCGGCACCAGTAACTCCAACAGCTTCACGATCGGGCCCAATGGAACGCTCATCGCTGCCGTGAGTGCAGGTGCAATCTTTGGGTTCCGCGCCTGTCGGCGCCAACACCACTGCGAACTGGCCAACGATCTATAATTCCGGCCTTATGATCGATTCGGCGGCGGGCAACATGAATCTTGGACCGATGATGCTCTCCGGCGGCACGATGATGGCGTCCGGAGCGGGAGATAGCTAGGGGACCTGGAACATCAACAACACCTTGACCGTGACGGCCAACAGCCTGATCTCCGCCGCCAACTTCGACCTGGGCGGCAACCACACTGCCCGCACAGCGGACGATCACCGTCAATCCGGGCGTGACGCTGAACGTCACCGGCTACTTCCGCAACGGCGGCAATAATGCGGCCAATTCGATCGGCATCATTCTCAACGGCGGCGGCACGATGACACTGGCTGGCGCGGATACCTACACCGGCGTCACGATCGTCAATAGCGGCACGCTGGCCCTGGCCAACTCGGCAGCGCTCTCAATGAGCACTTTCGACGCCAGTGGTGCGGGCTCGCTCAGTTTCGGCACGCTCACCAACGCCACCTTCGGCGGTTTACAGGGAGCGTCGGGCACGCTGTCCCTGAACAATACCACTCCCGCGCCCTTGCCCTCAGCGTGGGCGCTAACGGGAATTCGACCACGGTCACCGCGGCCTTGACGGGCAGCGGCAGTCTGACCAAGGTCGGCAGTGGCACCCTGGTCCTCGCAGGCAACAACAACTATACCGGGGGCACAACAATTAGCGGGGGCTTCGTGCAGTTCAGCAACAGTGCCGCGATTCCTGCGAATACGACCAACATCACGATTAATCCGGCCGGCGGGCTGGCGGCCACAGGCCCTTATTCGACCGCCCAGGCATGGCTCGCGAGCGGACTGATCGCCACCTCGACCTCCGGGGCCATAGCCTTGACGAGTGCAAACACCGATACCAGCATTGACTTCGGAACCCCCGGCTACAACACCTTATCGTTCGGCGCCCTCGGCTCGGTGACCTATGGCGGTACGATGAACCCGGGCACCAACGGTTATCTGTTCAGCACCGCCGCCGGCAGTGCGCTCACGTTGATAAAATCCCTGACCGGCGCCAATAACCTGGCGATGAATGGACTCGGGACGACAGTCCTGGCGGCCTCAAATACCTACACCGGCACGACGACCATTTCCGCCGGCACGCTGCAATTAGGCACCGGCACGGCGGGCTACGACGGCTCGCTGTCTACCAGCGGAATCTCCAACAATGCGGCGCTGGTCTACAACCTCTCCGGAAGTCAGACCGCCAATTACAACATCGGCGGCACGGGGAGCGTGACGATGACCGGCACGGAAGCATGACCTTGACCGGCAACCTCGGCGGCAGCAGTAGCCTGACCAAGGCCGGCAACGGCGCATTGATCCTTGCCGGTGCCAATAATAACTACACCGGCACAACCAACGTCAACGGCGGCACGCTCACGATTTCTGGCAACCTGAACACGGGTAACAACACCACGTCCGAGGTGATGGTCGCCGACGTGGCCGGCACGGTTGGCGTATTGGCGGTCACGGGCACCTTGACGGCGGGCAAGAATAATTCCCGAGCCTGGACGTCGGCAACGTCTCCGGCGGCGTGGGGGACCTGCGCGTATTCCCCGGTGCGGTTCTCAGCACAGTGAGCGAGTTTCACCTTGGGGGCGGCGCCACGGGATATGGCGGTCTTACCATGACCGGTGGTTCGCTCACCGTCGGCAGTTGGTTTCTTGTCAGCGAGGGCGCATATGGCGTTTTGAACCAGAGCGGCGGCACCATCAACCAGACCGGCCAACAATACGGTCGTGGGCTGCATCGGAAGCACCGCCAACATCGGCGTGGCGAACTTCTCCGGGAACGCCGCGTTCAACACCATCGGCACCCTTTATTTGCTTCAGAATACCGGTGCCAATGTAAACGGAATCGTGAATATCTCCGGCAGTGCCGCGGTGACGACGGCAAACGTTCAGTTCGGCGGAAACGCGGTAAACAGCGGCGACTTTGGCATACTGAACCTCAACGGTGGGACCCTCGCCACGAAATCTGTGTTGCTGGGCAGCAACACCGCGAGCGTCGACATGGTTGCTCAACTTCAATGGCGGCACGCTGCGGGCCGCGGGCGGCGCGGCGACAACCTTCCTGGCCTTCAATAACACGCCCGGGACGGCCTCGGCCTACGTCTACAGCGGCGGCGGCACCATCGACAACAACGGCCAGTCGATCACCATCGGCCAGCCGCTGCTGGCGCCTAGCGGCAACGGTGTCGACCAGCACAGCGGCCTGACGTTCGCGGGCGCCGAATTTCGGCTACATCGATACGCCAGTAGTTGCTCGTCAGCGGCGGCGGCGGCAGCGGGGCCACGGCCGTGGCCACCGTCAGCGGCGGGCAGGTAACCGGGATCACGATCACCAATCCGGGCACCGGCTACACCAGCGCCCCCACCTTCACTCTCACGGCGGCGGCGGGGCGGCCAGCGTCTTTGGGTTGGCCACGCTCGCCCCCAACATCAGCGGCGGTTTGACGTTTGTCGGCTCCGGCGCTGACCACGCTTGCTGCCAGCAATAACTACAGCGGTGTGACGCTCCTCGGCGGCGGCGTTCTGACCTTGGCAAATTCGGCGGCCCTGTCGATGAGCACCCTCGACACCAGCGGCGGAGGATCGCTCAATTTCGGCACGCTCACCAGCGCCACGATCGCCGGTTTGCAGGGAACGTCCGGCTCGCTCGCCCTCAGCAATGCCAGTACTCGCGGCAGTCGCCCTGACCATCGGCAGCAACGGGGCATCCACTACTTTCGCGGGGGCCCTGCCAGGAAACGGCAGCCTGACGAAGGTCGGCGCCGGCACACTGGTGCTCGCTGGCAAACAACACTTACAGCGGCGGTACGCGAATCAATGCCGGCGCCGTGCAATTCAACAGCAGCGTTCCCAGGCCGCCGGGAGTATCACGGTCAACTCCGGCGGCGGCACTGGCGGCCACGGGCCCATATTCCACGGTCAACGCCTGGCTCGGAAGCGGCTTGATCGCCGCCCTCGTCGTCCGGGGCCATCGCCTTGACCAGCGCCAACGCCGATGCGGACGTTAATTTTAGCAGCGCCGAGCTACAATTCGCTCTCGCTGGGGGCCATCGGCGCGGTGACCTACGGCGGCACAATCGAGCCCGGCAGCAACGGCTACCTCTTGGGCGGCGGCGGCGGCACGCTGTGTCCGCGCTGCAAATCCTCGCTCGGCTGTTTCTAGCCAACATCACCTTTGTCGGCCCCGGCGCGCTCGACCTGGGCGGCAACACGCTCTCGACCGCGGCAACATTATTTCGCCGGCGGGACCGTGCAGGACGGCACGATCAACAGCTCGGGCTCGTACACGCCGCAAAGCGGAACGGTTTCCGCCGCCCTGGGCGGTCCGGCGCCCTGACCAAGACGACCACGGCATCCTCGTCCTTACCAACTCGAACAATTCCTATTCCGGCGGCACGAACATCAATGCTGGCGTGCTCAGCTTCGCCGCCGGCAGCCTGCCCGGACGATCACCTTCGGCGGCGGCACGCTGCAATGGTACGGCGGCAACACGCAGGACATTCGGGCCGGATCGCCGCCATCCCCGGCGGCGTCACGGCCACGATTCGATACCAACGGCAACAACGTCTCCTTCGCGTCCGTCACTGAGCGGCGGCCGGCGGACTGACCAAGGTCGGCTCCGGCACGCTGACGTTTGCAACGTCCAACAGCCTACACCGGGCTGACCACCGTCTCCGTCGGCACGCTGCTGGTGACGCAAACCGCCTCGCTGCCCTACTACGCCTCGTCGGGCTCGGTTTCCGTGGCCAGCGGCGCTACGCTGGCCGTGCAGGCGGGCGGCGAACTGGACCTCGGCCAACATCGATACCCTGCTGGGCACCACCGCCTTTGCCGCCGGTTCGGCCTTCGGCGTCAGCGTGCCCGGCCGGCAGCTCCTTTACCTATTCCAACAACATCGGCGCGACCCAGGCCGCCAAGGAATTCACCATGCTCGGCCCCGGGCTGCTGAACCTCGGGGCACCAACACCTATACGGGCGGGACGACGGTCAGGGGCGGCACGTTGCAGTACGGCGTGGCCAATGCCCTGCTCCCCACCGGCGGCATTGTCAACGTCAACGGCACTGCGGCTGTGCTGGACCTAGGCGGCTTTGCCTCGACCATTGGGACTCTTGCCTTGACTGCGGGCACCGTGCAGAACGGTACGCTCACGGCAATTCCTACGCCGTCGTCGCCCAGAACGGCCTGATCTCGGCGAGCCTGACCGGCACGGGCAGCCTGACGCTGAACGCGCCGGGCGCCGTGCTTCTCGCGGCCAGCAATAATAGTTTTGCCGGCGGCGTCAACGTCAATAATGGCAGCCTCACTATTTCGGGCAGCGAGTACGCGGGCACCACGGCCCCCGTGACGGTCGGTGATATGGCCAACGGGATTGGCTTGCTCACGGTTAGTGGTAGCTTGAACGCCGGCTACAACTCTCCGAGTATCGACGTCGGCGGACATGGCGGTGCCACGACCGTAGGGGCCATTCACGTCCTCCCCGGCGCCTACGTAACCACCGCCTCTGAATTCCACCTCGGAGCGGCGAACTGGACGACTGGCACCCGACGGCCGGGTATGGCGCCATGACCATGACCGGCGGCACGGTCAGCGTGGGAACATGGCTCCTCGTGGGCGGGGGCGGATTTGCCTCTTTCAACCAAAGCGGGGGCGTCCTGAGCACGAACACCAACAATGACTGGTTCGACGTGGGCTGCGTGCTAAACAGCGTGGTCACGGATGTGGCGAGTTTTTCCGGCACCGCTACCGCCAACCTTACAACCGGCGGCAATAGCGGCATCTACATGGGTCAAAACGATAGCGGCGCCACCTCGATCGTGAATATTTCCGGCAGCGCGGCGGTAAACGCCGGCGCGGTCAATTTCGGTAATACGGCCGGCACATGGGCATCTTGAACCTGGATGGCGGGACCCTTGCCACCAAGCAGGTCTCTGCGCGGCACCGGCACGGGTACTTACATGCTGAACTTCAACGGCGGCACGCTGCGGGCCAATGCCGGCGCGAACGCACCTTCTTGACCGGGCTGAGTTCGGCCTACGTCTACAGCCGGCGGCGGCACGATCGACAACAACGGCCAGTCGATCACCATCGGCCAGTCGCTGCTGGCGCCCAGCGGCAGCGGCGTCTCGACGAATACCAGCGGCCTGACGTTCGGCGGAGCCAATTCCGGCTACATCGACACGCCGGTGGTCGTCGTCAGCGGCGGCGGCGGCAGCGGGGCCACGGCCGTGGCCACCGTCAGCGGCGGGCAAGTGACGGGGATCACAGATCACCAACCCGGGCATCGGCTACACCAGTTCGCCCACGTTCACGCTCATCGGCGGCGGCGGGTCGGCGACCGTGGGCGGCTCGGCCGGGCTGGCGGCCAACGGCGGCGGCGGCATGACCTTCGCCGGGGCTGGGACCACGACCCTTACCGGCAGCAATACTTACAGCGGCGGCACGACGATCAACGGCGGACTCTTGGTCTTCAGCAGTTCCAGTGCACTTCCGGCTACCGGAACCATAACCATCAACTCCCCCGGTGCGCTTTTGTCCACGGGACCTTATTCCACGCTCAACGCATGGCTCACGAGCGGATTAATTGCCACTTCTTCGTCCGGGGCCATTGCCTTGACGGCCAACGTTCCAACGGACGTCAATATGGGCTCCTTGGGCTACAATTCTCTCTCCCTGGGGGCAGTGGGCAGCGTGACCTATGGCGGCACGCTCGAGCCTGGCAGCAACGGTTACTTCTTGGGCGGCGGCGGCGGAACGCTCATTTTCACGACCTCACTTACCGGTACTAACAGCCTGGTTGTCGGCAATGGCGGCGCTGTGGTTCTCACCACGAGCAACACCTACACCGGCGCGACCACGGTCAGCACCGGCACGCTCCAACTGGGCACCGGCACGGCCGGAAACGACGGCTCGCTGACAGCAACCAGCGGAATGACCAACAACGGCGCGCTGGTCTACAACCTCGCCGGCAGCCAGACCGCCAACTACAATATCATTGGCAGCGGCAGTCTGACCAAGGCCGGCAACGCCGGATTGACCTTGGCCGGCGCCAATAACAACTATACCGGCACCACCAGCGTTAATGGCGGCACGCTCAACCTTTCAGGCTACCTGAACACCACGGGCGAAGTGATGGTGGCTGACGCGGCCGGTGCCGTTGGCACACTGGCGGTGACGGGCACTTTGCTGGCCAATAGGAATGCCAACCCGAGTCTTGATATCGGCGGTGTCACCAGTGGCGTGGGGGACCTGCGCGTCTTCCCCGGTGCCGTGATCAATACCGCGAGCGAGTTTCACCTTGGCGGTGGTGCTACGGGATATGGTGGACTTACCGTGAGCGGTGGTTCGATTACGATCGGGAGTTGGTTTCTCATTAGCGAGGGCGCCTATGGCGTTTTGAACCAGAGTGGCGGCACCATCAACCAAACCGGCGCCAATACCGTCGTGGGCTGCATCGGAAGCACCGCCAACATCGGTGTGGCGAACTTCGCCGGGAATGCCGCGTTCAACACGTCGGGCACCTTGTATCTGCTTCAAAATACCGGTGCCAATGTAAACGGAATCGTCAGTATTTCCGGCAGCGCCTCAGTGACCGCCGCGGCCGTGCAGTTTGGCGGAAACGCTGTGAACAGCGGCGATAACGGCATCCTAAACCTCAATGGCGGGACCCTCGCCACCGCCTCCGTGTTGCTGGGCAGCAACACCGGAGCATCGACTTGGACGTTTAACTTCAACGGCGGCATGCTGAAGGCCACCGCTGGAGGCAACTTCATGAACGGGATGACCTCCGCCTATGTCCGCAGCGGCGGCGGCACCATCAACAACAACGGCCTGTCGATCACCATCGGCCAGTCGCTGCTGGCCCCCAGCGGCAGCGGCGTCTCGACCACCAGCGGCCTGACGTTCGGGGGCGCGAATTCCGGCTACTACCACTATTCGTCACTGAAGCTCAAACGAGAGCCGGACTTCATGAGTCGCCATGTGGGGTACGCTGAAGCCGCCAGGCAGGCGGCTGCGGTCAGCAAAAACAATTTGACGAAGATCCAGGGACTCAGGTACACGTCGATGGACCAGCCGAAGGATCGGTAGTTGATTGCGTAAATTATTATGACCGTCAAAAACAAACCGCAAATCGCTGCGATGACGAATGAAGTCAAACCCATTATCAACGCCTGATAGACATTGATTTTGCCGGTTTCGGCAGGTCTTAGCCCCAGAAATCCCAGCATCACCATATCGCGGGATCTTTCGATTAATATCGCCGTCAGGGCTGTGGCGACTCCCAGCAAGGCAACCAGCAAAGACACTCCTTTTAGTGTGGCTGTAGGAGCAAAGGTCTTGTCAAATATCGCCAATATATCCTGTTTCATGCGCCTATTGGAAACAATTGAGCGATCGAGGCCCGCGAACCGACTTACAACCTTTTCCCGAATGCTTTGCAGGGACGCTCCCGGCTTAGCAAAAATAGCTATGGACTGTACCCTGTAGTCTTTCCAGATTTGTTCGTATATGGCTCGGTCAATTTGGATGGTCCCTTGATCCGAGGAATAGTCTCTTGTTATTGCAGATACCCGAAATGATTTCTTTCCGTTAGGCGTCATTAGATCAACTGATCCGCCTAAAACCAATTTGAACCTGTATGCGAGAGGTTCGGATATGAATACCTCCCCTTGTTTCAACTTTTGCCAAGGGGATTCGGCCTCGGACTGTAGGAACGTAAACCGGGCCCGCGTTCTAAGGGTATCCGCTTCAATGACCCGAAGCTTAAGGGGCTTGCCCTCTAAATAGACCTCGTAGGTGGAGTAGCGCTCCAACGCCTCTACATCCGGATCGCTATTTAGCAGCTCCACTAGGCCATCCGGGAGAGGATGGGCCCACTTGGTTGTAGCCGGCGATATGTACAGGTCCCCTTGAAGCGACCCCTCCAGCCAATTTTTCACGGAATACCTGAAGCTGTGAATCATCGTGTCTACACCGACGGTCATTGAAAGGGCCACCGCCAATGCCGCTACCGATATGCCGGTTCTGCTCAAGGAAGCTTGAATCATCCTGGCTGCAAGAAAACCTGACAACGAGCCGAAAGCTCTCTTGATCAGCAAGCCTCCCCTCCCGGCAAATTCAAACAGCAATGACGGCGTCAACAGCGCAAAAGCCAAGGTCATTCCGAATGCGGAAATAAAACCCCAAAAAATGGAAAACCGAGAGGCCCAGGCGCACAGGATGGACAAAAGAAAGCAGATCAGTCCCGCCCCGGAAAGCAATCCCTTCACACTCTGTGCTCGATCTTCAATGGACTGCCTCTTCATTCCCACTATCGGCGGAGTCATGGCCACTTCCAAGGCCGGCATGATTGTGCCCGCCAGTGTCGCCACAGAGCCCACGGCCAATCCGATTCCCGCCACAAGCCACGTGGGACTGACATCCGTGACATTCACGTGGAAATATAACTGGCTGATAGTTGACGAGACCATGCCGACGCTGAAATGGGCCAGAAACCCATCCCAGGACTATCCCGAGAAAGCTCCCCGCGGCACCGAAGATCAGCGATTCGGCCAAAAAAGCCCCAACCAATCCCCGACGATTTGAACCCAGCGTCAAGAGCAAAGACATGTCCTGCCTACGGGAGAGCACGGAAAACATCGAAAAATTGTAAATCAGGAATGTGCCCACGAACAGGGCCAGCAGGCTCATTGCGGCCAGGTTGAGTTGGAACGAACTCAGCATCGCTTTCAAAGAGGCTTTTCGGGCGTTGGCGTCCGTTATTCTCAAATCCGCGGGTAGCTCCTCCGCCAGCTCCTTTATCGAGGACCCGGAAACAATATCAATCCTGTCCAAATAGCCTATCCTGCCGAAGATCTCCTGCGCGTTTGCCAGATCCATGACGGCGAGGTTGTCACCAAAATCCCCCACTCCTGACTTTGGAATTTCTCCGATTACCCTAAGCTTGGTCTCCATCCCGGCTACCAGGACCGTTAACGTCGCGCCCGTCCTCAAACCGAATCTTTCCATGACGGGGCGGCTCAGATAAACTCCCGCAGGGCGGCGCAGTAAGAATGTGGTGATGGACCTTTTTCCCCCTGAGGGCGCGAAGCCGTGCGTAAGGCCATCCAAGAACGGGTCAATACCGAGGAAACGCACCGGCTCACGCTTTGTCTCCAACGTTTGCGCCATCACGTCTATAACCGGCGAAGCTGACTTTACTTTAGGATTCTCCCATACTTTAAGAAACGCCCGTTCATCGATGCGACCCTGTTCGGAAATGATAGAGAAATCCGCTTTGCCTGCCAGGAAATCCACCGACGATTCAAATGAAGTCAGCGCGGATTTATTGATCAATTCCACCGCCACCACTATTCCCACGCCAAGGGAGATGCCGGCGAGACAAAGAAGGGACAAGAGAACGTGCCGTCTGTAATAACGCAGATTAAAATTTAGAATTGTTGATGTGATCATTCACTTTCAGCCGGCTAATCTTCCTCTCTCAGCGACCCCTGCTTGAGTCTGAACTTGCGATCGGCGATCCACAAGGCCTCTGAACTGTGGGTAACCATTATCAGGGTTGAGCTTTTCTCTCTACAAATCAGGTTGATCAACTCGAGGATGGAATTCCCTGTTTCATAATCAAGGTTGCCCGTGGGCTCATCGGCCAGAATGATTCTCGGCTCTTTGACGAGCGCCCGGCCTATCGCTACCCGTTGCTGCTCTCCGCCTGAAAGCTGCTCGGGAAATTTGTCCCAGTGACCTTCCAGACCGACTGCTGTAAGCATGTTCCTGGCCTGGGCCGGATCTGATATGCCCAGTAAATGTAGAGGAAGCATAAGGTTTTCGCCGACGGTAAGGGTTGAAAACAAATTGAAGGATTGAAAAATGAATCCGACAGTTCGTCTGCGGTATTCAGCCAGATCGTTCAAGGACAAAGACGTTATTTCCGTGCCGTTGACGAAGATTTTTCCGCTGGTCGGCGAATCCACTCCTCCCACAAGATTCAGGAAAGTGCTCTTTCCCGAACCACTCTTACCCAGTAAGACGATTCTTTCCCCTTGAAATATTTCGAGGTTTATTTCTTTAAGCGGCAGCACCTCGGATGAGACGCCGCTGGGATAGCGTTTGGTGATGTTATCCAGTTTGACAAGGGGTTGCATGGGACCTATTCCGATCAGAGATTGCGAATTAATAACACAGAGACATGTGGGCATGTTTTTGCCGCGCATGGAAACAATCGTCCATGCGGAAGCGGCCGCTTGCCTCCCCGATGTAACCCTTCACTTATGAGCGGCCAAGCTGAGATTGCTTTCCCACGGAACGCGGGATTTCACTCCTCGCAAAGACACTTTGGCCTGTCATTGCGAGCGCAGCGAAGCAATCTCCCCCGCGTAACTGAATGGATACTCCCCGATCTCTATTCTCATTGACCTTTTGCGCTGATTGGATATAATTTTGTTAACAGGCGAGCATTTTCCGAGTGTATCCGGGTTCTGTTGTCTCAGCGGACCCGGATACACGCGTTTATTACTTACGTAATGCTTTTCGGCCTATATCTGTGCGGTAGTGGACGTTTTCCCACCAAATCTTTTTGACCCCTTGGTAGGCTTTTTCAATGGCTTTTTCGACGCCTATCGCTTTGGCGGTGACACCTAGCACCCTGCCTCCGGCAGTTACGATGTCATCCCCATTGAGACCTGTTCCGGCATGAAACACTTTCAGTCCGTCGATGGCCGCGGCCTCTTCCAAACCTGAAATAGGCTTCCCTTTCTGATAATCTCCAGGGTACCCTCCAGAAGCCATCACGACACATACCGAGTCTTCTTCGTCCCATTCGAGAGTGAGCTTGTCGAGCTTGTTTTCCAAGGCAGCGACGAAAAACGGCACAAGGTCGCTCTTCATCCGGAACAACAGAGGCTGCGCTTCCGGATCGCCCATACGAACGTTGAATTCCAACGCCTTGGGTTCTCCATCCCCGATCATAAGGCCCGCATAGAGAAAACCTTTGTAGGGTCTCCCTTCTTGTTCCATGGCCCGGACCATAGGTATCATTATTCGTTCCATAATGGCCTCATGAACCTCGGGGGTCACGACAGGGGCTGGGGAATAGGCTCCCATGCCGCCCGTGTTAGGGCCTTTATCGTCGTCAAAGACGGCTTTGTGATCCTGGGAGCTGGCCAGCGGCAGGACATGGACGCCGTCGGTGAACGCGATAAAGGAGGCTTCTTCCCCCACCAGGCACTCTTCTATTACCACGCGGTCCCCCGCGTCCCCAAAGGCTCGTTCCTTCATTATTGTGCCCAGGGCCTTGATGGCCTCATCCCGGTTGAGGCATACGAAGACGCCCTTCCCTGCGGCGAGCCCGTCAGCTTTCAACACAACCGGTTCCTGCTTTGCGTTGAGATATCCGACGGCTTTGTCGTAATCGTCGAAGACCTCGAAGTCGGCGGTGGGGATTCCATGCTTGCTCATCACGGTCTTGGCAAAGACCTTGCTTCCCTCAAGCATGGCCGCTTTTCCCGATGGGCCGAACACCCGTAGTCCGGCGTCCTCAAATAAGTCCGTAATACCGGCCACCAGCGAGGCTTCCGGGCCGACCACCGTCAGCGAAATCTTTTCTTCAAGAGCGACTTTAAGCAGCCCCTTGATGTCATCAGCGGAAACATTCGCCAACCTACACTTGGGCTCTTTGGCGATACCGGGGTTCCCCGGAGCGACGATGACTTCTTTCACCAATTCGGATTGGGCTATTTTCCAGGCCAAAGTATGTTCGCGTCCGCCCGATCCGACCACCATGACTTTCATGCTATTTCACCCCTGATTCAGATTGGCGCCACAACCCTCTGTGTTCTCGCTTTGCTTCTTGCTCAAGCTCCATGTATGGTCTTACGTCGAAAGCGGTCTCGGAATTGTCTACTTCCGCTAGGCCCTGGCGCACCATTCGACCTACGATATCCTCTCCGGAAAAATATACGAACCCCTCCTTCTCACCGGCTGTCCCTTCTTTCAAGGGCTTCATCCGCACCCAATTGTTTTCCAGGGTTTTCTTCAAGTAATCCTTGGCCGCGTCCGCGTGAGCCGGAGGAATCTTCAGCCCGATCAACTTGAACCTAATGGAGCTCCCGGAGCCTTTCAATACAAAGGTCTTGTCGTCCACAATTTGGACGACTTTCCAAAGGTATTCTCCTCCTTCGGTGGGTGGGCGGCTCGCAAAATACAGCCAGACCAACACCACTAGCAGCAATCCACCGACAGTGGCCCAGATTCTCCATTCCTTTTCAAGCTTTAGCTTCGCCATAAACGCTTTCTCCCGAATAAACCAATGATATATTGGCGCTCATGTCCACATGTAATGTCAGCTTCACCAATTCTGCGAGGCACAGCGGCAATGAGGGGCCATTTAAGGCTTCGTAAAAGGTGTTGATCCTGTTGAGCGCCAAGGCTGGTTAGTTACTCATGTGTACGCAGTTTCGTCGGTCAATACGAATAAGGCCGGCGCAAGAGTTAGGTTGCGCAGAGGATAGCGCTTCTCTGGGCTCCCAAGGAGTTGCCGCCGTGTATCCACGATGGGAGCAATAAGGAAGCGGTCTCGCTCGGGGCGGCTGTGAAAGCTTGTTTCGAGGTCACTCCATCGCCATCTGTAGCGGCTTCGAGAACCGCGCCGATATTCGGCGCAGTCGACTGCAACCAGCCGCACGAGCGGGAGCGCTCTTGCCCACGGCCAACAAAGCTCCAGACAGGCCATCCCGTAGCGTCTCCGGACGCGGCGGGTCCATGAGGTCGGCAGGGAAGACCTGTAAACGCCGGTGATTTATCCAATATGAATTTTGCCGGCTTCAGTCTGAAAGACTTCTTCGGCCTCCGCCACATCCGGCCCTATGTATTTGTGATGCAGCCGCCCATCTCCCGGAGACCGCGTGATCACGGCAAAATCCTCGGATTCCAACTGAACCAGCTTTATAAATGAGCCCTTTGGGCCTTCTTCGTGTTTGGTTACGGTGAACATGGACGCAATATAACACAATCCGCAAGGAATATGGCAACCCTTTATTACTGAATAGCCAAGAGCTTAGTTTTAGGCTATATTGGGTACTTTGAAATGGTGAGCGCCCGCCGTATTGAACGCGGCCACAGGGCTGTGTTTCGGAAGGAAGCCGCTTTCCGGGCCTCCTGTTAAGAGTCATAATTTGCTCGTGGCACGGGTCATCCGACTTACGCATACGGGCGCATCGGGCCGGCGAAGCCACTTTAAACTTCGTCGGGACCGTAGGGTCACGGAAGCTGATATAACGCCCATTGAGAAAGCAAAGTGATAGGCGACATTTCAATCCGCTTAGCGGAAGCGCAACAACACGAGGCTGAAATTGGTTTGATCTATGGAACATCATCACATAATTATTGAAACCAAGGACCTGGGCAAAGACTATTTCGACGGTGACAACATAATTCACGCTTTGAAAGAAGTGAATGTCCAGATTCGCAGGGGCGAAATGGTCGCCATAATGGGTCCGTCAGGATCGGGAAAATCCACATTTCTTTACGTGCTCGGATTGCTGCATCCACCAACCTCGGGGAAGTATCTATTTAAGGGACAAAATATTCTGGATTTCTCCCGAGAGGAACAGGCGCACTTCCGGAATCGGGAATTAGGATTCGTCTTTCAAAGCTGCGACTTGCTGGCCAATTCAACTGTTTTTGAGAATCTGGAACTTCCTTTGATTTATGCGGAGTCAGATAAGAGCACTCGCAGAAAAAGAATTCTGGAGGCGCTGGATCGGGTAGGACTCTCACATAGAGTGGACCATTGGTCGAACAGGCTTTCAGGCGGGGAAAGACAGCGGGCTGCCATTGCAAGGGCGCTAGTGAACAACCCTTCTCTTATCTTGGGCGACGAGCCCACCGGTCAGCTCGACCAGAAGAAACACGGAGATCGTTATAGAGCAGCTAAGAGAGATTGCCGGACAGGGGTTCACTGTGGTTTTGGTCACGCATGAAGACGAAATAGGACACGCCTGTGATCGAATCATTCGCATAAGAGACGGTATGGTCATATCCGACGGATTGGAGCATCAAAACTGAATGGTTTGCCCGAAGATCAATTCATGGGACGCCGCGTCTTGAAAACTGAAGTTTGTTAGAATAAAGATATACTGCAATTGGCTTCCGGTGATTGGCCGTTTTTTGCTTCTCAACGGAAGGACCGAGGACTTCTCAATTTTTCAGGGCCGATATCCATGTGCGGGAAATTGGGACAAAGGTCGCTCTCTCAAAATTGGATTTGAGATCCGACCTCAGGTGGCGTCGGTTCGGGGCCTCTCTGTCGCTGCGCAATAGTGGCTTCGCCACTAGGAAAGACCATTCAAATCGCATTCCTCCCAAGGTCCGCGGGTCACACCCGCAAAAGAGGATGGCCGTTTAATGAAAGGTAAGACCGTGTCAATTGGACGAACTTACAAGATCCTGGTTCTGGGCGTGATTTTCTGCGCCTTAATAAATCTCGATTGCCCTGCGTTGTCCGCTTCGATAAGCCAGGACGAAGCGATGCTCAAGCGCGTGATAAGACTTGTGCGAGAGAGCTACGTGCGAGATGTAAGCGAGTCCGAGCTGATTCAATACGCCGTGGAAGGCTTAGTCAAGTCCGTTGATCCTTACGCCGCTTACCTTACGGAGGACATGGTCCCCGAATATGAGAAAAGGGCGGCTCAACCGTTCGGCCCGCTGGGAATGGCGTTGACCATGGACGAAGGGGTTTCTCACGGTTGTGTCCGTAGCTGAGAATTCCCCCGCCGCAAAAGCCGGGATTGAACCTAAAGACAGATTGGTGAAAATCGACAACCAGCCTGCCAAAGGGATGACTTTAATAGAAGCCTGGAAAGCCATGAACGGACCTGTGGGATCCAAAATCGCAATTACGGTTGTGAAGAACAAGTCCCATAAGCCCAAGGACATCAGCGTTAAACGGGACCCGTATTTTATTGAGCCGGTGCGGACAAAGATTCTGGATAACGGATACTTTTACGTGCGGCTCGCAGATTTCCAAGAAGATACTGACACCGCTCTAAGGGCCGCCATTAACAGAGCCAACTCCAAGGGCGAGATCAAAGGACTCATCCTGGATCTACGCAACAATCCGGGCGGGATTCTGGAGCGCTCTCTGAACGTCGCCGGAATGTTCACCGACAAACCAATGCTGGGTTACGCGGAGAAGAAGTCTTCCAAAAAGGAAGACCTTGTTACTCCTCGCAACGGAGCGCCTTATGGATTTAATATGGCGATTTTGATAAATGAAGGAACGGCCGGGGGCTCCGAGGTCCTCGCCGGCGCTCTCCAGGACTACGACAGGGCCCTAATTTTGGGGTCGCAATCTTTCGGAAGAGCCTCCGTGCAGTCGTTGATCCAGCTCGGCAACGGCGCCAGTATAAGTCTGACCACAGCATATCTGTCTACGCCCAAAGGAAAAAGCATTCAAAAGAACGGCATCACACCGGATGTGGAATTCAAGGCCGCCGAGGAAGAGACTGGGAAGACCCAGGTTTCAGCGAAGTCAAAAAACGCTGAAACAGCCAAACCCATTGATCCCGAAAAAGACCCACTGGTAAGGACAGCCTTGGGCTGGCTCAAATCCGGCAAACAGGTCAGCGAGTCCAAAGGCGCCCAACAATAGTGGATTGACCGATCCTCCGTTATTTCACCGGCATCGTATTATCTTGAATATGAACAATCAAACTGACGCTTTAATTATAGGCGCCGGGCCGGCCGGTTGCGCCGCGGCCTGCGCATTGGTTGACGCGGGAATCAGCGTCGTGGTCTTAGACAAGCTCGATCAGCCGGGCGGTCTTGCCAGGTCCATAAACAGAAACGGCAACATCTTCGATATAGGCCCGCACCGTTTTTTTACCAAATCTGACGAGGTCCTAGGTCTTTGGCGCAATTATTTGCGTGAAGATCTCATTTCCGTAAACAGGCTGACGCGGATTCTCTACAAGGGCAAGTTGTTCAATTATCCCTTAAGTCCAATGAACGCCTTGTTGGGCCTGGGGATTGGAACAGCCACGCATGCCTTTGCAAATTATGGATTGACCAAACTCAAACGCGTGCTACGGCCCAGGGCTCCGGTTTCCTTCGAGGACTGGGTTTCCGATAATTTCGGCACGGTGTCTATACGAAGCTTTTTTCCAGCATTATACAGAAAAGGTTTGGGGAATACCTTGCGCACAGATAAGCGCAGATTGGGCGTCCCAAAGAATCAAAGGACTGAACCTCTTCAAAGCCGTTTACAATGCGTTCACAAATCACAGAAGCTCTCAGATCAAAACACTCGTGGACAGATTTGTATACCCCGCAAGAGGAGCCGGCTGGTTATACACTAAAATGATGGACCACGCCGTTTCCCAAGGGGCGAAATTCGTCTCCGGGGCTACCGCTAACCGGGCGCGCCAAATGGATTCCGGCTGGGAAGTCCGCTATTCGCACAACGGCTCGGATTTTACGATAAACGCCTCAAACCTCATCTCAAGCGCCCCGGTAACTGAGCTGGCGCGGATGCTTCAACCGACGCCTCCGGATGAAGTGCTTGAATCCGCTTCCGCTCTGAGATTCAGGAACCATTACTGTGTGAACCTCGTGGTGCGCGACCAGATCAACCTTTTCCCGGACAACTGGATCTATGTCCATAGTCCTGATGTGAAAATGGGCCGAATTGCCAATTATGCAAACTTCTCCAGTGACTTGCAGAGCACCCCGGACAGCTTCCCGGTCACCGTTGAATACTTTTCGTTCCCTGGGGATGAGGTCTCTCGGTTGACGGATTCTCAGCGGGTAGAACTGGCTATTCGAGAACTCAGAGATGTCCGTCTGCTCAAAAGCGGGCAAAAGGTGGATGACGCTTTTGTGGTGTTCAGCCCCGCCGCATACCCCGTAATTCAGATTGGTTATGAAAGACATTTAGGGCGAATTCGTGAGTACCTGAGGAGGCTGAAGGGACTTCAGACAATTGGCCGAGCCGGCCTTTTTCAGTACAACAACCAGGATCATTCAACCATGACCGGCTTGTTGGCGGCGCGGAATATTCTCGGAGCGGATTACGACGTGTGGAGCGTAAACGTGGACGCAGAGTACCATGAATCAGGCACGGCTCCGGATCTCTGCGAGAGAGATAGGGCCAAATTCCCGAGAACCGGCGGCAAGAGCTAAGTGCGTCATTTCAAAAGTACGGTCGAAGATTCTTATGGGATGTGGCGCCTTCCATGAACCGCATCTGTCGAGAAAAGGCCTTGAACGATGCGGTTTAGGCAGCCGCAGCGCCCCACAGAAATACGCGATCGTGCTTAGGAAATTGAGTAATTGGTGATCGAGGTGGCGCCGAGACGGTTTTGCCGGCCCTTGTCAAAAATTCGACGGCCTGGTCGCGGTGGTGTTTGTCCGCCTAAAGTATTCGGCTTTTCTGGCTAGACGGTTGAGCATCAAAGCTTGTGCGGACGCGTCCTGACTGAGTTTTGACGCTTGCCTGTTTAGGGCCGACAGTTGTCTGCTCAAGGCGTTAAATTCTCTGGTGCAATTGATGATATCCCTCTGCGGCACAGCGTTGGTATTTCCTTGCGGATCGCGGAGCACTTGTGGCATAGACGCAGTGGCGATACATCGCTCAGCCTCCACCATTTGGGCCTTCACTTGCGCCACCTTCTGTTTGAGTATGTTTTCCTGGATGGATATTGTGCTTGGCGTGCCTGAGGAAGCCGAGAATGGAGTTGCGGTAGCGGATTGCGTAGTGATGGGCAGCCCATCCAAATGGCTCGCCAGGCCGAGGGTCGTTAGGCAAATCATCAATGCGATCGATATTCTACTCTTCATAATCTCCCTCACAAATACTTCAGGACCGATTCAGCCGCTACTTCTCCTTGCGCGGGCTTACTGCCTCAGTATACCCATTCTTCTTTCCAGAAACAGCCCTGTTGATCATATAAC
Source organism: uncultured delta proteobacterium (assembly GCA_963747865.1). GTDB lineage: Bacteria > Desulfobacterota > Desulfomonilia > Desulfomonilales > Desulfomonilaceae > JBBSBY01. The sequence goes on from CAVVHK010000088.1 coordinate 24,449, forward strand.
CCACTAGAGATACTATGTAATCGCCCTCAGCTAGTGACAACTGCCTTTGAGCGTCCAATACTTCTATATACGTGGCAACCTGCTCCTTGTAGCGTTCCTGGTTAATTCTGAAGTTCTCACCTCTGTATTCCACCGCTTTCTTGTTGTTCTGAATGTCTGCTTCGGATCTCTTCATATCAAGATAAGCGGTCTTGACTTCTTGCATAATTTGTTCCACCAGTTGCTCTCTGGCGACAAAGGCTCTGGCTTCAGACGCGGTCCTCTCCTTGACGGTTTCTCGCTTCCGAAACATGTCGAATGTCCATGTCAGGACTCCGGTGATTCTCCAATCGTTGTTGGCTTCCGGGTCAAAAACGTTCCAGTCGTCATTAATCCTGGTCCCTTGGCCCTGTACAGAAACGGCGGGCAACAGGTCGCCTTTCGAGGACTTTACCAGGGCCAACGCCTGTTCGACGGAAATGTTGGCTTGTCTGATTTCAAGTCTATTGTTCGCAGCTATCGAATATATATCGGGAATTCTATACGGACTTGGCCTGTAATTGAGATCCTGAATTATATCTATGGGCGTCTCCTGGGGAAAACGAAGGAGCAAATTCAGCGTGGCCTTGTTCGCATCGATGTCACGGCCGGCTTGGGTTTGCTGAAGGTAAGCCTGGGCCAATTGACCTTCCGTGGACAGGACATCCACCTTGGCCACAACACCCGCTTTGTAGAACTCCATGGTCTGGTTACGCAAAGCCTTAAGAGCTCGTATTGCGGAGTTGGCGACGTCGAGCAACTGTTCGGATTGCATCAACTGGTAATAAGTTTCAGAGACATCCAGAACCAGGTCCTGGCGGTCCACTTCCATCTGTATTTCAGAGTAGTCCACTCCAAGCTTGGCGTATTTATAATCGTTCAGCAGTTTACCGCCCGAGAACAGGGGCTGCGTGATAGTCGCGGTCATGCTGAAATTGCGGTAAGGATCTATCCTGTACGGATACTCACCTGTCTGTTGAAAAGTGATCCCCGGCGGAATCACGACAGACGAGACAACCTGGGCCGACTTGCGGCTGGGACTGGCTCCGGCAACCTCCGAAACGGCGGTGGCGTTTCTATATCTGAATTCCGTGCCTGTATAGGCGAGATCTATGCTTGGGAAGAAATCAGAATACGCTTCGCGGCGTTGGTGCTCTTTCTCAGCCACAGCAAGCCTTGAATCGGCCAAACGTAGATTCCGAGTGATAGCGGTAGCGACTGCCTGGGATAAGGTGAACTTGGTCTCCGGCGTTTTGCCTTGCTTCTTTGCACGGTCCACGGCGCCGGATTGTAAAGGCATAGCTATCAATGCCAAAACAAGTAGTAATGAACACAAGCCCACATGAGGCTTTAAACGATCCATACCCCCTTATCCTCCTTGACCTATACCTAACCCGGTCGTAACCGAGGGACGCAAATTGGGGTAATTGACCGCTTCCCGGCATGGGCCGAAAGCGCTTATCATGCCTCTCACGGATTTGAGGCGCCACACAGGGGATAAGAACTGCGCCTGGAATCCGTGCTATGCGATCGTCAATACCCAACAACTCAAAATAAACAAAAAAAGGGCTTAAACATGCGACTGTGCAGCCAAGTCGCTTAGAATTGCGTTACAACATCATTTTCGCAAACACTTTGGCGTCTCCGATGAGGTTATCAATTACAATTCTTTCGTTGGGAGCATGGGCCATTTGTAACATTCGTTGCCAGACCGCGGCGTTCAGGCCCTTTCTCCTAAAAAATGTCGCCACGGTTTGGCCTCCAATGCCTTCCGGTTTCGCCTGGACGCCATAAATTTCTTGGATAGCTTGGGCGAGCCCAACCACGACGGGAGAATCAGGAGCGGTGGCATTGGGAGATTCATTCCTCAAATATTCTTCAACCTTCGTTTCCACTCCAAGACGCTTGTCCACATTGGCAGCGACCTTACGCATTTCTTCCATCACATCGTCCACTCTTACCTCGGGAAGGATACGGCAATCGTAATAGAAAACATCCTCACCGGGGATGGTGTTCACGTTGGGAACGTTTGCGTCTTTGCGAGTGGGCTCGAATGTGCTGATGGGAGGGCCAAAGAATACGCTTTCTTCCTTGAAACGCTCCGCCAAAGCGGCGTCAAGCCCGACGATCATATGGGCTGCGGCCCGCAAGGTGTTTCGCGCTATGTCAGGGCGACTCCCATGGGCTTGCCTGCCCTTGATCGTGAATTTCACGTGCAGCAGATGCTTTTCGGCTATTTCAATGGAATCCCCATCAGCATTACCGGCGTCGGGAACCAGAATGAGATCATCCTCTCCGAAAAGTTCGGGCCGCTCCTTTAAAACGAAATCAAGGCCATAATGGCTCCCCGACTCTTCATCGGAAACAATGGCCAACCCGACGTTAATGCCGAAGCCGGTTGTTTCCTTAACAGCCTTGGCGGCGAAAATGCTTGCGGCGATGGCTTGCCCGTTGTCCTCCACTCCTCGGCCGTAAAGGAAACCGGCCTCCACATGAGGTTTGAACGGGTCTGCATCCCAGAGCTTCGATTCGCCCGGGGGCACGACGTCCGAGTGTGACAGAATCCAGAGTGTCTTGGAGCGGTCTTTTCCGTGAAATATTGCGAGAAGATTTGGTCGCACGCCCGCAGGGACTCGGCTATCCGGACAATGGACTTCTTCCACTACATCCGGATCGAGAGACAACACAACCTCCCGAATAACCTTATACTTTTCCATTTCGCCGTCGCCCTGGTTTTCCGGTCCCATGGCCGGAATAGAGCAGATCCTGGCTAGGAAATCTACACAGTCATCCCGCAGTTCATCAATTCTTCCGGCAGCCTCTTCAAATCCCACTGGGCACTCCGACAAATATAATGGGGCCTCGCTGGAGGCGGACAAATCGAAGCTCGCATGTTACGAAAATTGTTCAGAGTTGTCAAGTTCAATCGCTGCCTGGGCAATGTCCGTAAACCGGCTGCAGGCCTCACTGAAGCGGGTACAGTGCTTTACCGGGACAGAATATTCCCGGTAATGACGGGGTCCGGGACGTCGGGGTTGATGTTCGATAACCATCCTATCTGCCTTAATCTGAAGCCCTCTCAGAGCCCTAAAGTTCCGCCGTTCTTCTCCGTCGTCCGCCAAGAGTGTGGGCTCCGCAGCCTACTGCCTCGTCTTCAGGCAATTAGAGAGAAGCCGAAGTCATCGACGGTTACGAAAGAGCAAGAGCCACGTTAACGCCCATGAGTATCCGGCCGCTCGCGCGTGGGGTATTGCTCCTCTTCGCTGGAGGCGACACATCGCCGATCGTCAGTGCCTGAGAAAGAGTGAAGCAATTCCAAATCTTAGGCGCTCATGGCTGAATCCTCACAGACTTTCGTTGGTTAAGGTTGACAAGAGACAAAGTGGAGTGTTCAAATCTGTTTTTATAGTGGGGTCCCCTGACAGGGCTTCACCTGGAGGTCCTCTGATCCAGGCGACAAGTGCGTTGGTTTGTCCACGCGGTCCGAAAGGCTCTACGACCGATTCGCGGGAGGTTTTGTAATCGGTTCCGGCTTCATAGGAGGTTCACCGTGATTCCCAAGAAAATCCTTTTTTGCACGGACTTTTCGGACAATTCCCTTCCCGCAAGGCTGCTTGCGCTCCAATATGCCCAGGTATTCCGAGCTCAGCTTCTGGTCTTGCATGTTGTGAATTCTCGTCTGTTGGGCTACCCTACGTTCGAAAGATAGAATTCCTCTGGAAATTTCAGCAGTTCAGAAGACCATTGAAGATGGCGTCCGTCAGGAACTGGAATTGATCATAAATGACTGCAGGCGAGATCTGGAGAATGTGAGCGGCCATTCCAGAGTGGGGCGCCCGTAGAAGAAATTCTCACTTTTGCCAAAGAGGAGACAGTGGATTTAATTATCTTAGGCACTCATGGATGGACCGGGGTCAAGCACTTGCTGTTGGGCAGTACTGCCGAAAATGTCCTGAGGACGGCTCAATGCCCTGTTTTGGTGGTCAGATCGGATTCTGAATAACGTTGCAGGAACAATCGCATGGAAGATTCCTCGATCACTATTTCAAATAATAAGGAATTCAAACTTAATCTATATACTCTCGTAATCGCTTTGGGGACGTCTTGCGTCTTGATGGCGTTGAAATTTGTCGCATATTGGATCACAGGCTCCTCGGCGATCCTTTCTGACGCCCTTGAATCAATAATAAATGTTGTTGCGGGCGGGTTTGCGCTTGGAAGCCTCATCGTGTCAGTAAAACCGCCTGACGAAAGCCATCCCTACGGTCACGGGAAGATAGAATACTTTTCAGCGGGATTTGAAGGCGCTTTGATTATCGTAGCAGCAGTGGGGATTCTTATTGAGGGCGCACAGCAGGTTTGGAGCCCCAGACAATTACCTCGACTGGATGAAGGTTTGCTCATATTGCTGGCGACGGTCCTGGCCAATCTCGCTGTAGGGCTCCGCCTGATACGCACCGGCGCCCGAACCGGCTCGATCATCTTGGTGGCCGACGGGAAACACATCTTAACGGATGTCTACACTTCACTTTTGGTTTTCGTGGGCGTCGGCCTCGTCCATTTCACCGGATGGTTCCGACTGGACGGAGCGGTGGCTTGCATAGCCGGAGCCAATATAGTGGTATCAGGCGCCAAACTCGTTCGACAGGCCTTCGTGCGCCTGATGGACGCGTCCGATCCCAAATTGCTCGAGGAGATCTGTTCCATTTTGTCGGAAAACCGGCGGGAAATATGGATCGACGTTCACCGGTTGCGAGCCTGGCGATCAGGACAGACCATCCACGTCGATTTTCACCTGATTCTGCCCAGGGATTTGCCTTTGGAGAAAGGTCATGGAGAGGTCAAATATCTGGAACGTGTGTTCAACGACCATTTCAAAGGTTTGGCGGACGTACTGGTACACTTGGATCCCTGCTACGATCCAGAATGCCCGCTCTGCAACTTTGATCCGTGCAATCTGCGGCAGGAGAAGAAAGTCCTTGAAAAACAGTGGAGACGAGATGTTGTAACCAGCGACTCCCGGTAGGTGAGGAGGCAATTGGGGATCGTATTAAAATGATAGTCTATCGGGAAACCCTCTAGTGCAACCCCGCGAAACGCGGGGCTCGGACCCGTCCGCAAAACCTCCTAACATATTGGTTTGTTAGATGACAGAGACAGCGTTTCGAGCGGATCCATCGGCGCCCCGCGCGGACGTTCGGCTCAAAGGCCGTCGCGATGGGGCATCGGTACATGTCCGGCTTGTTGGCTCAATGGTTAGAGCATTCACTGCTTTGCGCGAGTAGCCAGAAACCTTGATACTATAACTCCGCAAACCGGACATTCTTCGTATTCCTCGGCAAATGGCTTTCCGCAAGCCGGGCAAGTCCACTTGATCTCTACCGGTTTCTGTTTTCGGACAGGCCTCTCAGCCGTAACCTCTGTGGGAAGAGACGGAATTTCGGCCTCCATTTCATCGGCTTCGGGAGCCGTTTGGGCGCCCGGCGGAGGAAAAACCTGCGTCTCCCTTACGTCCACGGTGGAATCCAGAGCTTCCATTCGCTGGTCGATATCGGACTGCTTCAGCAGACCGGCCTTTATCATTTGAGCCACCAGGTGCTGGAGCCCCTGAGCGGAGATCATGTATTTTTCCATAAGCTCGGTGTCGGTCATGCCCGACAGGATATCCGTGGCGGCTTCCTGAGCTTTGATTTCTCTAACACCCGGTTTGCGGATAAGTGGAGCCTGGGGATTTTCAGTTAGGGTCACGGATCTGGCGAGCCTAGGCAGCCTTAAGGCCAATTCATCTTGAGCGATGGCGCCCGCCGAGACAAGTTTCGTAAATAAGCTCACCAGACCCTTGGCGGACAGATTATACTTGCCCATGAGGGCTCTTTCATCCATCCCGGAACGGATATCATCCCGCGCTTGCTTGGCGTCAATCAACGGTTTTGGCATGCCCACCTCCTCTCAGCGCCGACATCGCAAATAAGAAGCGAGTCGGCCGTAGAGGCCATGATAGTCCCGTCTAATCCGTGGCGCAGGCACAATTGCGGTCATGTAAAGCTTAAACGCTCCTCAACTGACCACTGCGACCACGTTTTTCACAGTTCTTTATAACACATTTATTACACAAAGAAAATCAATACTTATACTGCCGGAGCTTTTTGGGAGCCGAAAAAGAGGGTAGACGGCGTCAATTCCCAACGGGGGGGAACTGCTTCAAGTATATAACAATTTAATATCAGGTTATTTGTCGAGAGAGCACGCGTGGAGAGCCGGCCGCAGTGGGGTGTTTTCAGAGAAAGCAGAAAACGCCTAACGTCTTGTAAGGGCTTTCCTTTCGCTCACTGCTTTTTCGTAAAGTTTTAGATATTCCGCGGCCGACCGCCTCCAGGAAAAGTCGCTTTTCATACCTCGAATCATGAGTCGTGTCCAGGAATCTCTATCCCCATTGTACAAAGCCAGCGCTCGGTTAACAGCTGTTTCCAAAGCGTCCGGTTCGGCCGCCGCAAATCTGAATCCGGTTCCCGCATCGCTCTTAGCATCGTACTCATCCACGGTGTCGATCAATCCGCCCGTCATACGCACGACCGGCACGGTTCCGTACTTCAGGGCATACATTTGAGTCAATCCGCACGGCTCATATCTTGAAGGAACCAGGAGAATGTCGGACCCGGCGAATATCCGGTGGGCTAACGGATAATCGTAGCTCAGGAAAACAGCTACTCGATCGGGGTATGTCTCCGCAAATTCTTGAAACATGTCTTGCAGCCTACTCTCGCCGGCGCCTAGAAGTATCACCTGGACCTCTTGCATCATAAGCGACGGCATCAGCGCCCCCAGGATATCGACACCTTTCTGGCTGGAGAGCCTGCTCACCATGCTCAAAATCGGCATGTCAGGCTTGACCGGCAAACCTGCGGATCGTTGGAGATCTTCTTTGCAGACTCCTTTGCCCGACAAGTCATCGGGACCGAAGTTGGCCGCGATAAGATTATCGATTTTCGGATTCCAGATTTTGTAATCCACTCCGTTGATAATTCCTGAGAGACGGTCCCCTTTTTCCTGCAGAACACCTTCCAGACCAAATCCGTATTCAGGCGTCAGTATTTCGTTTCGATACCCTGGCGAAACCGTGTTTATCAGGTCGGCAAATACAATCCCGCTCTTGAGGAAGTTCAATTTACCGTGAAATTCCATGTGCTTGGGAGTGAAGAATTCCCAGCCGACGCCGACGAGCGGCATATCGAGATGCCAGAATATGCCTTGATAGCCAAGGTTATGGATGGTCATCACGGACGCGCTGCCTTCCAGATTTTCTTCTCCGGCATAGAGAGTCCTCAAATAAACGGGTGTTAGTGACCCTTGCCAATCGTGGGAGTGGAAAACATCGTAATGAACATTATTCGCCAGGGCCAACTCTATGGCCGCACGACTAAGAAAAACAAACCGTTCCGAATTATCTTCATAGTCGCTTTCAGCGGTGCCGTACAGGTTATCTCTATTAAAATAGTCGTCACAGTCCAGGAAGAGATAACGCACACCTCTATCGTTGACCAGGCTCCAAAGGCCGGCTTGGACGGGTTTAGCGTTTAACGTGATCTCAATCTTGAGGCCGGTGTTCTCAATGGGGTACTTCTCAGCAGTGATGGTCTTGTATTTGGGCATGAAAACGTCAACCTCAAGGCCCATTTCCACCAGCTCCGCAGGCAGGGCGGAAAGGACTTCTCCCAATCCGCCGGTCTGAGCGTATGGACTTGCTTCCGAAGTAATCATTACAACGCGCACTTTATACCTCCGGTCCCAATCGGCAACGCCGACGTTTCCGCCGACAGTGGATCGATGAGCGGCACGCGGGCCGGTCCAAAGTTCCTGATTCGAGCCGTGTGTCTCTGAGCCGCCTCGCCTTTAAACTCTTGCAGAACAGCTACGAGCAGAATCAACACCGACCTGGAGACCACGTCAGTGACAATAAACGCCTTAATTATACAAACCCCGTGGCGCCGGAATCAAAACCCTTATGGCTTAAATAAGGCGCCGTACTGACCGCTTTTCCCGCTGACGTAAGATTCGACGCGTGTACGGGAACCACTGCTTAACCTTCACGCCGTCCCTTCCGCCAGGAGAGACCGGAAACTTCAGGATCTGTAAAAGCCTGTGGTCAAGCCAAACGCAAATACGGTTACCCATTCTCTCGGGTCGCTGCCGAGAAAATGCGCGGCGCTCACCAATTGCCTTGACGGACTTGATTCCTCACAATTCAACCATGCTGAGACTAATCCGTCAGCAAACGTCTCCGTTTTTTCCCACGGAGATCTGAAAGCGCCGGGTTAGGGATCTAATGAAGCCGCAGGTCTTTCTCAAACCTTATGCTCAACCCCGGGTTGTCCCTTCTTTATGTGAGCGATCAGGCCGCCGTCATCGAGAAGCTCTTTCATAAAGGGCGGAATGGGAGAGGCTTTAAACGTTTCTCCACTGGATAGGTTCTTGATTGAGCCGGTTTCAGGGTCCACTTCCACCAGGTCGCCTTCCTTGACGCCGTCCGCCGCTTCGGGACACTCAAAAATCATCAAGCCCATGTTGAAGGCGTTTCTAAAGAATATCCTCGCAAAACTCTTTGCAATTACGCAAGCGACTCCCGCCCCTTTGATGGCGACAGGCGCGTGTTCTCTTGACGAACCGCAGCCGAAGTTTTTCCCTGCGATTATAAGGTCGCCTTTGGCGACTTTCTTCGGAAACCGCGCGTCCGCGTCTTCCATTACATGCTCGGCCAACTGGTCAGGTTCCGTGAGACTTAGATAACGAGCCGGAATTATTTCGTCTGTATTTATGTCGTCACCGAATTTCCATGCTTTTCCCTTAAAGGCCATCTTTCCTCCGGATTTCAATTACGGTCGGTCGTTTGCCCACAACCCATCAGGCCCCACCAGGCCTTGAAGCAGTCGCAGATCCTGGAAGTCTTAGAAAGGGTCTCCGGACAAAGGCTTTTCGTAAAAGCCCTGCCGGAACCGACTCCACAGACATTTATTACAGCCGGAGCCCTGAACTTGCGCTTGTGACCTTTCGATTTTGGACTCTTGGAGTCCCGCAGTTCTGTCCCGACGTTTTTCAGCATGAACCTTGAATAGTCCTTGTACCATATTTTCATTAACCGATTTCAACCATGTCGTCCAGATTAATAATCGTTAATAAAGGTATCCGCCCGTCAGGAGAATGTAATTGACTGGCTGCGCCCCCCTGAAGTATGCTCAATGCCTCTATATAGAGCGCCAACGTTAATTCCACACTTTGAGGCGGTATCCGATAGTCGACTAAAGGCCTCCGTGCGTTCAGCATTGGAAAGTTGAGGTAATAGTTCAGCGAGAAACCCCTTTTTTGCAAGAAGTGGTTTTCCGAACCTTCCCCAAAAACTTCCAACATATTGGCTTGTTAAATGGCATTGACCGTGCTTCCGGCAGATTCCTCAGCATCCTGGGCAGGCGCAAGCCTCTCAGGTCTTCGCTATGGCGTATTGGCTCGTACATGTCATGTTATCGCAATAGCTAAAGTTTTTTAAAAGAGGGTTGAGGAGGAAACCTGTTAGTGTAAAAGGGTTTCGTCCCGGCGCCGCTTACAAATTGGGTTTGGTTCAAAGCCCGGGCGCGGTTTCGCTGAAACCGTTCCGCAGGTCTTGCTGTAAATCAACCTTACAATTTGACCAGGAAAGGAGTTAAACGATGGCGCAGCGCACCGAAGAGAAGGGAAGTTCCCGAGAAGGCGGCCTTGCCCGACTGGGCTTGGCTCTTGCGGACTGGAGCGAAAGGTGGTTTCCGGATGCCTTGGTGTTCGCCTTGCTGGGCATTGTGGTTGTGTTCCTAATAGGCCTTCTTCTAGGGGAATCTCCCTACAACATGGCTGTGCAGGGCGGGAAGGGATTTTGGACCCTTATTCCCTTCACTATGCAGATGGCAATGATAATCATCGGGGGGTTTGTGGTCGCCTCATCTCCGCCTGTCTACAGGCTGATTGAGAAATTGGCCGACATCCCGTGTACCCCCCGAGGCGCCGTGGCCTTTGTCGCTTTGTTTTCCATGCTCACATCAATGATCTCCTGGGGATTTAGCCTCATCTTCAGCGGTCTTTTGGTCCGAGAGTTGACCAGGCGAATGGAAGGAATCGATTTCCGAGCTATCGGAGCCGCAGCCTACCTGGGGCTGGGCAGCATATGGGCGCTGGGGCTGTCATCATCCGCGGCACTCCTTATGGCCACAAAGAGTTCCATCCCACCAGCGTTGCTGAATATCAGCGGGGTGATCCCGCTGACCCAGACAATTTTTCTCTGGCAGAGCCTTATCACAGCGGTCATTCTCCTCACCGTCTCGGTTCTCATCGCCTATTGGTCGGCTCCCACGCCGGAGCACGCTAAAACCGCGGCATATTTCGGCGTCAAATTCGAACCCGTCAACTGGGACCTTGAACCCCGCAAGAAGCCGGGAGAATGGCTTGAATACAGTCCCCTGTTGACTGTGCTGGTTTGCGCGTTGCTATTCGCATATTTGGTGGATGTATTTCGCACGTCGCCCCAGGGGCCTCTGGCGGCTTTGGACCTTAACACCTACAACCTGATTTTCATCTCAGTGGGTATGTTGCTGCATTGGAGACCCAAGAGATTCTTGAAGGCTGTTTCTCAGTCTATACCCGCCGTAGGCGGAGTCCTGATCCAATTCCCTTTTTATGCGGTAATTTTCGGCATCATCACGGGTACCGGAATAACTAAATGGCTCTCCGAGCTGTTTGTCTCCATAACCACTCAGAATAGTTATCCTTTGCTAGTAGCCCTGTATTCAACCATATTGGGGGTCTTTATTCCTTCAGGCGGCGGAAAATGGATTATTGAAGCCCCGTACGTGCTTCAGGCGGCAAACGAGCTTCACGTGCATCTGGGATGGGTAGTGCAGATTTACAACGCTGCGGAAGCCTTGCCGAATCTTATAAATCCCTTTTGGATGCTCCCGTTGCTCGGACTGCTCAATGTCAAAGCCCGTGATCTCGTGGGATACGCCGTGTTGCAATTACTCGTCCACACACCCATAGTATTCTTCTTATGCTGGTTGTTTGCCAAATGGCTACCATATATACCCCCTGTAAAATGAACGTGTAGCCCCTTTTGGCATGCAAGGAACCACCCTAAAATGAAACTGTTGTTGGTAAAACCTCCATTTTACTCTCTCTTCGGGATGAATATCCCGAAGATGAAGACGTACCCTTTGAACCTGTTATATCTGGCCACCTTTGTCAGGGACAAAGGTGGCCACGACGTGGATATCATAGACGGTGAAAACTTCGCTGATCCGGCCTTGAAGGGCTCTCCGGGACAGGACCCGGAGGTGGTGATGCAAGAAAACATTCCGGAAATGATCGAGGCCATGGAGAATCCTGATCATCCCATCTGGAACGCTTTGATTGATGCTATTTTGGCCAAAACCCCCGATCTTGTGGGCATCACCTGCAATTCCGTGAACATGGATTCCGCCCGCATATTAGCAGCGAAACTCAAAGTCAATGGAATCACGGTCATCCTCGGGGGAAGTCATCCTTCAGTGCTGCCGGAGGAGAGCATCCAATACACGGGGGCGGACATGGCAATAGCCGGAGAAGGCGAAAAGGCGCTGCTTGAGTTGATCCGAGCCCTGGAATCAAAATCCGGCCTTACGGAAATCCCATCTCTTTCATGGCGAAATGGAGACCAAGTCCGCACAAACGAGAAGGCAAGCCTTTTTCCCGACATAGATGAATTGCCCATCCCGGACAGGTCCCTGGTGAACCGGGCGGATTATTTCGGCGACGTCGTGATGACCGGTAGAGGCTGCCCTTTCGACTGCGCGTACTGCGCATCCAGGAATATCTGGGGGCGTAAAGTCAGGCTTCGTTCCGTAAGCTCGATCATCGACGAGCTGGAAATCTTGGACGCAAACGCCCGTAAGGCCGTCGATGGCGCATCCAGGACTGTGGTCAAATTCATTGACGACACTTTCACGCTGGGTAAAAAGCGCACTCTTGATTTGCTGGGAGCCATCATAGACAAAGGATACAACGGTTTCGAGTTCACCGGAGGAGTGAGAGCCGACACTTTAGACAAAGAGCTGGCGGAAAAGATGGCTCAAGCTAATTTTAAGCGAGTCACCCTGGGAGTGGAAAGCGGCAGTCCGAAAATACTTGAAATTATCCGCAAGAAAGAGACTAACTCGGATGTGATAAAGGCATTGAAGTTGCTCAGAGACGTGGGGATTCGCTCCCATGCCTTTTTCATGATTGGCTTCCCCGAAGAGTCTCCCGAGGATATCGAGCTTTCCAAACAGCTTATTCTTGAGGCTCGCCCGGATTATGTCGAAGTGAATATGCTTACGCCCTACCCCGGGACCGATCTTTTCCGGAAACTTATCAAGAAAGATCCCGCACAAGTGGACCGTTGGTACAGGTGGTTCCATCAAGGGTTGGCAACACATACCGGGGAACTTACGTATGATTTGGACGCCGCGTACCGAGAATTTGCCGAGTTTGCCCGTCATTTCAATAAGACCCATTAAAGGAAATACGGATGATTGATCCATGCCGCCTTTTCAGCGGAAAGAAAGTCACAGTAATGGGGCTCGGTTTGCTGGGTCGGGGCCTCAAGGACACCCTGTTTTTAGTTCAATGCGGAGCCGAGGTCACCGTTACGGATCTGAAGACCGCTGAACAGTTGCAATCGTCTCTGGACCAACTGCAAGGACTCCCCATCAAGTTCAGGCTGGGCGAGCACGACCCTGAGGATTTCAAGAAAGCGGACATGATTCTACGGAACGCGGATGTTCCTCAGACGTCTCCCTATTTGAAAATGGCGGAGGAAAACGGCGTGCCGGTGGAAATGGATGAGAGTCTTTTTTGTAAGCGCTTCGCCGGACAAGTGGTGGGAATCACCGGAACCAGAGGCAAAACCACGACCACAGTATTGACACATAAAATTCTCAGCTCGGGACCAACCAACGTCTTCCTTGCCGGAAATATCATGGGTTGCGCCACATTGCCGCTTTTGACTGAAGCGACCGAACAAGACATTGTTGTGCTCGAGCTTTCCAGTTGGCAATTGCAGGGTTTTCACAAGGCTCGGATATCGCCCCATGCTTCCGTGTTTACCAATATTTACCCTGATCATCTCAATCGATACAACGGCATGGAGGATTACACGCAGGATAAAAAAGCCATTTTCATGTATCAGTCAGGGGAGGATTTCTGTCTCTTCAACGGCGATCAACCGGAAATGGTCGCTATGGCGTCTGAAACAAACGCTAATAAGGGTTTCTTCAGCGAAAAGGACGTCCCATCGGACTGGTCGATCAAGCTGCCTGGAGTCCACAACAGACAAAACATAGCAGCCGCCGTAGGTTTGGCCTCCAGGCTGGGCGTTTCCATGGAGAAAATACAGGAGGCGATCGAGAATTTTAGAGGAGTGGAGCACAGGCTCCAATGGCTTGGAGAAGCCCATGGTGTCGGTTTCATAAATGATTCCACCAGCACAACGCCTGTGGCCGGCTGCGCGGCGCTGAAATCCGTTGAAGCGAAACGGATCTTGCTGATCGCCGGAGGCGCCGACAAGAAGCTGGATTTGACCCCATTTGCCCTGGAAGCTACAAAACGCGCCTATAAAATAGCTCTTCTGGAAGGAACGGCAACGGAAAAGTTGAAGGAAGGGATTGCACGGTCAGACGGACACGACAAAATCACCGGAGTATTTCAGAGTTTGGAAGACGCCGTTGATAATCTACTATCGATAGCCGAAAAGGGTGATGTGGTATTGCTTTCTCCGGGATGCGCTTCCTTCGGAATGTTCAGGAACGAATTTCACAGAGGGGAAACCTTCATTAGCATTTTTCAAGCGCTATGCTGACGGACGCCTCATAGGCTCTAGGGACGGCGCATCGGCTCGTCGGCGCAATAGTTAGAGTTTTTGAAGGGGGGTTTGGACGCCAATGCTTGTGACTTAAGAATTCAATCTTGAATTTTCTGTGTGGGGCAGGCATTGGGTCTGGAGGGAGACTTCTTGAAAAAGTTCCCCCCAGCGGCATTTTCACCGGAAACCTATTTTGTTTTCTCTATATTAACCTTGGCGAAGTCTATTTGTTGACCGCAGCCCTTGCAGACGTGGGTACGGTCAAATTCGTCGGAAAAGATCTCTCTTTCCTTTCCGCAAGACGGGCAATTGCAGGTAAAGGAAGACAGTGACTTATGCGCCTCAAAACCGGGACAGTGCATAGGTGTGCTCATGGCATGACTCCTTTTCCATTGGTAGTTAATTCGGTGAGTCTTAGATCATAGGATCTCAAGTCATGTAACCATCATAATGGACTGCATACAGGCCTGCAAGAAAAATCCCGACCGACGGGTATCCATGCGTTTACGCGAGAGCGATTGCTTCGCTGCGCTCGCAAAGACAAGCACAAATGTCATTGGGAGGAGTAAAATCCCGCGTTCCGCGGGAAAGCAATCTCCAAATTGCCGCTCATAAGTAAAGGGTTACACCGACCGTAATAGAGTCACGCTTCGACGATCCGGCCCTTAATTAACTTAAATGTCTTTTTAGTGACCTGGCTGATGAAATCTTTGTCGTGGGAGATGACCATGTAGGTGAGTTTGAATGCGTTGAGGATGTCAATGAGACGGAGGGTGGTGGTTTCGTCAAGCCCGCTCGTGGGCTCATCCAGAATCAGCGCCTCAGGCTCCATGGCAAGCACTGTGGCAAGGGATACCAGGCGTTTTTCGCCCCCTGAGAGCTGATAGGTAATGCGGTCTTCAAAACCGTCAAGTTTGAGCGAGGCCAGCGTTTCAGACACTATCTTCTTGGCTTCTTCAGGAGACTTGCCTAAATTCAATGGGCCGAAAGCCACATCTTCCAGGACAGTGGGGCAAAAGAGCTGATCATCAGCGTCCTGGAACAAAAAGCCCACTCGTCCTCTGATTTCAGCAAAGTCTTTGTCTGTAGATCTCTGCTTGCTCAATATTTCAACGGTTCCGGATTCCGGAAATACGAGTCCCATAATGATGTGGCAAAGGGTAGTCTTTCCGGAGCCATTGGGGCCCACCAGCCCAACGTGGTCCCCTCGACGGACCTCAAGATTCAGGCCGTCCAAGACATATCTGGAATTGTATTTAAACCTAATATCTTTCAGGTGAATCATCTGACGATCAGCAGAAAGGCCACAAAGAGCATCGAGGCGCCGGTAAGCATGTAATCGTGGCGTTGCATTTGATAATGGTGCAAAATGTAAAACCGGCCCTTGAAGCCGCGACATTTCATGGCCGCCAGAATGCGGGCCGACCTGTCAAAGCTTCGGACCAGCAACATCCCGACAAGGTATGCGTATGCCCTGTAGGTATGGAAATTAGTGCCGGGTTTGAACCCGCGGATTTTCATGGCGGTAATCAGTCTGCGATATTCTTCGTGGATGACATGAACGTACCTGAAGCAAAAGAAAAACAGATGTACTAGCTTGTCCGGGACCCAAAGGTGACTCAAGGCATGGACAAGATTAAATATGGGCGAAGTCGCGAGCAACGCCATAATCATAAGCACTATGGCGTTGGATTTCAAAGTAATCAGCAGAGCCAGCGATAGGCCTTCGTTATAAACGGAAACAGGGCCGAATGAGCGCACGACATTTTCTCCGACGCTGAACGGCAGGAAGAGCCAGAGACAAGCGATGAACGCGTTAACCGCGGCCAGCCTAACGAGGACCTTCTTGAGACTTAAGCGGGCTATCAAAACAAGGACAACCGGAAGACAAACAGCCGTAGCAGCGGCCGACAAGTCATTGTTCAAGGACACGGCTAGGGAAAACACTAATGTGGCTACAATCTTGGCCCTTGGGTCCAGGCTATGGATGACGGAACTGCCGGTCGCAAATTCTTCCACGTGCATGCCGAATCCTTCTTGGGCGCTGGTAAGTGCGCGTATATAGCCCTAAGCGTCAACGGGTTGCATCTCTGAGGCGAAGGTATGCGTTGGATGCTATCAATAAATAATTAATAACATCGACCGGTGGGGTTGTCAATCAAATTGCGGATCGCGGCGCCGTAGTACGGTCACTGCCGGGTACCGCCGAGGCCGCTGAAGCGAATGGACGAGTCCCTGTCTCCCAAATGCGTCGCGAAACTCACATTTTTCGGAACGGTTCTCATCTTGAGAAGCTTCATCATATCTTCCACGGGGCCGTAATCGAGAGGTTTGACGAATTTGTCCACATCACTCGTCTTTAAGGCGGCCTCGCCTTCCGGAACGCTGAGCAGAGCCGATTGCAGCGCTGCGGCTATTCCCGGTTTGACCTTAGAAAGCTTGGCGACCGGCCATTCCGGATAAAGCGGGGTGCTGCAGAGTTGCGAAAATCCTTCGTGGCGCGTGGGATTGAGAACAATGACGTCGTCCAGTTGAATCTTTCCTTCCGAGGCCATCTGCTCCAGGATTCCTGTTTCTGACGGCCCCGATGTCCGTTTTGCCGTCTCTGACGGCGTAAACCACGGCGTCATGGGTGACGCCCTCAGAAATGCTCTTGCAGTCCAATTCCGGATTAATGCCGTTGGCCACAAGCAAAGCTTTCTGATATAGCCATCCGCCCGCGGATGAAAACTTCGTGCACATAAGGTTCTTACCCTTAACTTGCCCCAACGATCCTATTCCACTTCCTTTCCTGGAAAAAAGCACTCCCCCGAAGGAACTTCCTCCGTCCTTCATGTGCAGCGTTAGGATCGGTTCCGCATGGAATTTGATTTTGGCTTTGACGAAAAACATCGGATTGGCGATGAAAAAGCTCGTTGGGTTATCCTTACAAAATGCCATCATCTCCATGAATTCAGTGGGAACAAATTGCACCTTCTCTCCCATCTGTTCGGTCAAATATTTTCCCAACGGGCTCCAATTCTTCTCGGCGGCTTCCATCCCTCTTAAAGCCAGCACAGCGATTTTTACTTCCGCAAAACAAGGGCAGGTTAAGCAAACAACCAATGCCCAGACCGATAAAGATGTAAGTGTGCGCCTCAGATTCATGATTGGCCTCCGAAAGTTTATGAGCGGTTGAACTTGAAGTCCGATCCGCCGGCAAAACAAGGCCGCAAAAGCTCGAAATACGGTGAGCGGTCTCGTTTCAAGAACAAATCCATGAAAGCTCCGTCCTGAAATTCTATCGTCCACAGAATCACGTACAACTAATCGAGGCGCTTTGCGCTCACCCCTTAATTGCAGCCCCGAACAAAGTTTTGGAAACTAATTTAGATGTTTGCGCCGCCCGACTAATGAATTGGGCTTACAAAGGGGCAAGAACGTCCACGAATTCCCGGGAACGGGAATATATGCGTACGAGGCTAAACTCTGCCAAAATCATCCTCGAATCTTTCGATATCGTCTTCGCCAAAATAAGACCCTGTCTGCACCTCAATAAATACCATGAGATCATCGCCGCGATTGCCTATCCTATGCAAGGCCCCGGTCGGAATATCGACGGAGTCGCCCCCTTTCAATATAAAGGTCTCTTGCCCTACCCTCACTTCAGCCTCGCCGGTCACCACCATCCAATGCTCCGCCCTGTGTCTATGCCGCTGAAGGCTTAGTCGCTTGTGGGGGTACATTACTATTTCTTTGACCTTATGATTCACGACTTCGTGCAGTATTTTGTAATAGCCCCAGGGACGATGATCTTCCCTTTTGTTCTTTTCCAGAATAATCTCGTAAAGACTCAGATATTCGTCAATCATCCGGTTGGAGGAGAATTTCTCCTCAACAAACTTGCGGCAATCTTTCCTGGAAATGCCGTGGAGGTTTTTGACGGCTTTCACAGCTTCCTCAACCGAGGACACCAAGTATCCGTTGACGCCGTGCTCGACGATTTCCGGCGCCGCCCCCCAGATAAAAGCCACAATCGGAGTTCCGCACGCATTAGCCTCCAGTGGGGACAGATCAATGGGGGCGCCATCCTGTATGGTGTACAGCACAGCTCTTGCGCGGCCGGAGAGCGTCTTGAGCTGGTGATATTCCAAGGCCCCGGCATAGGTGATTCTTCCATCGAGAAGAGGCTCGAGTGAACGGAAGTATTCACTGTCGGTGACTTCACCGGCCATGACCAGCTTCAAGCCGGACTCACGCGCAACGTTAATGGCCTCGCCGGCGCCGCTTTCAGGGCCGATGGCGGCTGTGAACAACAGATAGTCGTCCGCTGTTTCGTTGAAATCAAGGTCGCTCAGGTCCAAAGCGTCACGAATTGTAGCTATGTAATGAAGCCCCGCAGAGCGATCTGCGTCGCAGCTGGACACATAGAAGCACTTGTCGTTGTATTTTCTATAGGCTGGAACCAATTCCGGGTTCATGCGGCCATGGATCGCGCACAGCACAGGAGTGTCTATCAGACGGGAATAAGTGAGCGGGAGAAAAGCATTATGGTTGTGGATTATGTCAAACTCTTCGGCACGAGCAAAGAGCTCTCCGAGGTCCAGATATCCCTGAACTTCGCTTGCGTCGTGGGCTTGCCCCTCCGATTCGGAATAGGCGCAGAAGGGCCCTTGGAAAACCGACACATGGGTTCCGCGGTCGCGCAGCCCGTCAGCCAAGAGACTTACGGACCGCTCCCATTGCATGCTAAACTTTTTTTCGGCTTGCCACTTACCGGGCAATAATAGAGCTATTCGCATTTCCTCACGCTTCCCGAAAAAATTAATACCACGAAAAAGATGAATTCTCCAGACAGCCGACCATTAAGTTTGAAAATAGTTAGAGTTTCCTGTTGGACTCATTAGGATTCAAAATTAGGCCGTTCTTCCTATGAAGTCGATCTGCCGCTGAAATTATCATGCGTCGTGAACGACCGGAGGGTTTTCCGCAAAATTACGGTTCGGTCACACAGGCACAAATTGCTGACCGCACTGTGGATCAGGCTTTCCGTCTCTGCCCACTGCGCTCAATACTGCCAATCAGGAATATTTTTTTGGACTTGCATATCTGTGTTTTCCCGTTATCTTATGTACTATAGCTTGTGAGCGGTAAACCACGAAGATCTCTTGACTACGCGTTAAGGAGTTATCCGGACAATTCAGAGAACCGGTCGCCCTGAGACGAGCGGATCGAATTTCCGTTTCAGGGAGAACTATATTCCGGAAATGGACTCTTATTAGGAAAAAGCCGAAATCAACTTTTACACTTAAACTGGAATTAGAATCTTGATTTCCTGGCAACCGACGATCCTTTAGGGTCGGCGTTGGATCAGGTATTTGCGGGCTACCGCCTCGCGGCGTCGCACGGACCGGCATAGCCGTAAGCCACCCAAGGGCCCTTTTTGAACTGTTGGTTACGGAAAATATCGTGTAAAATACATTATGAAATTTCGTGGTTCCGCCGATAATACCAAAGGTTTTTTCGAATAAGGACCGGCAAGCGCAGAGGGGCGCACAAAATGGGCATAGATAAAGAATCCCAGGCCTTGGCGAATAGTCGCAGAAATGACAATTATCCGGCAGTGTGGCCTGATTCTACACTTTTTGGGGAATGGGGCCACGATCGAGGTGAGGACGGCAAGGGACTAGCCGATTATCTGCGCGCAATCTTGTATAGGAAATGGATTGTCGCGGGAGTGTTTGCTCTAGCCGTTGGATTGGCAATATTTTACGCGTCACGGATCGTCCCGCTTTACAAGTCCACGGCCGCCATCGAAATTGAAAAGGTTTATCCTAGTTCCGCCAACCTTAGCGAGCTTTTTTCATTTTTCGGCCAATTTGATCTCTACTACCAAACCCAATTGGAATCCCTGAAGAGTCGGTCGCTCGTTGAATGTTTCCTGGACAAAATGAAAGGAACGGCGAAGGAAGCCGATGTCAAAGAGGACTCCGGTGAAGGGGCCAATCAGGAGACCCCATCCGACACCGACTCTCCCGAAAAACGAAAGGCCTTGTTGGATCAGGAAAGGAAGAAGTCGGCCGAGGTAAATTCAGTTCTATCGCGCATAAACGTGAATCCGATAAAGAACACCCAACTTATCGAAATAGACCTCACATCCGAAGATCCCATTCTGGCAAAAAAGATGTTGGGAACCTACATCGAAGCCTTTGTTGAGGAGGACAAGCGCAAGAGGTCCCAAATAGCCAACAAGGTAAAGGACTGGCTGAAGAACGAGCTGGCCGAGACCGAAAAGCACCTGAAAGAATCCGAGACCAATCTTCTGGATTTCACTAAGAAGAATGGGATCGTATTTCTCAGCAAGAACCAGAATCAGGCGGTCAGCGTGTTTGAAAAGGCCAGCGAAAGCATGCTCCAGTCAAAAGATACTCGAATGAGCCTCGAGATCGCGGACAAGGAAAAGAACAAGGTCCTCCCCCAGCAGGTGGGAAACGAATTCCTCCAGCAGTTGAAGAGTCAGGCTGCGGCTTTGAAGTCGGAATATATGGGCATGAGAGCCATTTATTCTCCTGACTATTTTAAGATGGGCCTGTTGCAGAACAGGATCAAATCCCTAGAGACAGCGATATCCGAGATCGAGAAAAACACGGTTCAAGACGCGCTTGAGGCTGCTAAGAAAAAGGAAGAATTAACCACCGAGGCCTACGAACAGAGTAAGCAAGAGGCTCTGGAGATGAACTCACTGGCTGTCCAGTATGAAATCCTCAAGAGGATGGTGGAAGCCAACAGTCAGGCGTATATACTGATTCTTCAGAAGGCTAAACAGGCTGAGCTGGATCACGGGTTTTCCGGTCACAACATATCCGTTATGAGCGCGCCTACATTGCCGCTTTCTCCTATCAACGCCAACAAGAGCAGAATCATAATTATTGGAGCTATCCTTGGACTGCTTGGGGGAGTAGCCGTCGCTCTCGGACTGGAGCACTTCGACGCTTCGGCTCAAACACCACAGGAGCTGGAAAAGCAGCTCAATGTGCGCATACTGGGGGCTGTGCCTCGTATCAAAAACGCCCTGGGCGAAGTTGACGAATTCAGATCCAAGACCGATTATGACAGTCCTGCGCCCACAGCGGAGTTCATGGCTCACGAATTCCCCAAAGCGCCTTTTACTGACGCCATCCGGATAATTCAAAACGCGGCTGCAAATATGCTGGAGGGGGGTCCCGGCGCCACCATGTGCGTTTCCAGCGCTTTGCCCTTGGAAGGGAAGACTCTGATTGCAGTTGTCATGGGCACCGTCGTCGCCTCCGAAAGCAAACGGGTGTTGGTCATAGACGGTGACATGCGCCGGCCTAGAATCCATCAGGTCTTTAAGTGCAGGCCGGACAGTATCGGATTAAGTGACCTTATAACAGGTAACTGCACCGAAATTCGTCAGGCGATTCAGAAATCGAAGGTTCCCGGTTTATACTATATGACTTCGGGCTCGCTCACGGAAAATCCGGTGGCCTTGCTAAAGTCTGATAAAACCCAGGAAATCGTCCTGGCCTGCAAGAAAGCGTTCGACTTTGTAATTTTTGACGCTCCCCCACTTCTGGGATTAGTGGACGCCAATATTATCTCCAGTTACGCAGACGGCATGATTCTTGTGGCCAAGGCAGGCCACACACCTCTGGAAGTTTTACGCCAGGCCAAGGAATCAATATTCCGCAGTCAGGGCAAATTGTTGGGGATAGTTTTGAACATGGCCGATGAAAAGCTGCGCGGTTACGGATCCTACGGTTACGGGTCCTACGGTTATGGATATGGCTATGGATACCATCCCTACGGATATTCGGAAAAGGGCCGCGCGAAATAGACAGAGTCCAAGGGGCGCCCGCATTTCCCGAAACAATCCGCAGCGAATCTTGAGACCCTTCCTATGAAAATACGACTGGAGAGAAACTTCTTTCAAGAAGTTTCTCTCCAGACCTCCCTTCAAGAACTTCCAATTTGGCTACTTATATGCTTCTTCTCAATCTCCCCCCCGACATAGAAAGTCATCTTGGCTAGCCGTGGAGGCGAGCCCATAGTCGCCAACCCCGATAAGTTCCTCACCTTCCCGGGCTGGAAATCGGGAACGTGAGGAGGAGTCAATCTCCTCGTTTTCCCAAACCCCATCCCACCCTAATAACACTTCCGGGCAATTTGTGGGGTTTGGTACCCTTTTGTCCTTTACAAAGCGCAAAAAAATCCTGACAATTACGAATCTCTCCGCAGTGGGTTAACTTTGGTTGGCCGTCAAGCGCCCAATCTAGCCACAAGCAACGATGCCGGTCTAACAGGCTAGGTCAGGCTTGTCGTTCCAACCGAAGGAAGTCCGCAGGAAGTGACTCAATCGACCCGATTGAGTGCCACACTTGTTAAGGCGATCCGACATAAGCTCATAGAACAAGCAGGCGCCCCGATTAAGCTCAAATTTCGCGGGTTGCGGATATCCGATTGGGGTAAGCGCCTGCGGACCCGTTATGGGATGCCATCTATTATTACGCAACACGTTTTGCCGAAACGTTTCTTATGCAACTTCAGGAGGATAACCCAAGATGAAAGACCAGCGCGTTGTAGTTAATCCTTTTCGAATCTTGAGCCCGAAACTGGATTCCGAAGCGGCCAGAATTCAAGACCTTCATAAGATGCCGGTTTCTGAAAGCGTTTCCCCGGAAGAAGGTCTGTTGATAATGATGAGCAAGCTGATCGAGATGAGCAAAATATTGTCTCGAGCTATCGTGAACGCCGACCCGGAACAAATGGCTGCTTGCGAGGCGTTTGCTCAAGACGTTCATAAACAGGAAGAAATGGTCACCAAGGACCTCGTGGCCTCGTCCGCTTCCATCGGTCACAATCTTTTCAAGATCATCGTCCGTTTTCCCGGCAGGCTGGAGCGCATTGGCGACATGTTCCAGAGTATTTTGACATGCTGCAGAATTAAGCAGCGCGATGGAATTCCTTTCAGCGACAAGGCATACGGAGAATTGGCCCAGATCTTTACCGTACTCGTGGAAATGCTTACAAACATAAGAGATTCTCTGATAGTGAGAAACAAGGCCCTCCTCGACCTAATTATGACCCACCGTAAACAACTGGCTCAATTGCTGTTGGACGCTAGGTTTGCTCATTGGGATCGACTGGAAGCAGGATTTTGCGCCCCATCAGCTTCAAGCATATATCTGGACATTCTTGATTCGTTGACCGCTGCAAACGAATATGTAGGCAAGTTATGCGACAGCTTGATCGCCATAGACAATGCGGTGGAAGAATAAATCATTCAACGCTGATTTGAGCGCCGGGAAACGCCTTCCTACGAAAATCCCGACCGAGGGGAACTTCTTGAAACCCCGCGTTTCGCGGGGTCCGAACCTCCCTTGAAGAACATTCAGAATAGCGACACGAAGGTTTCGCCTTACAGCCCCCGAAAGGACATATGCGCTAACTTTTGAGCTGGTCTAGCGTAATTTCAAATACTTAACGGCGGTAGAATACGGCGCCTCCGCGAAAGCGGGGGTCCAGAAGACACTGAAAAGACTGGATTCCTGCTTCCGCAGGAATGACGGTCGGAGAGCTTAACGCTCTTATGTTAGCGCCTATGCCGCCGAAAGGAGGAGTCTTCTTTGATAGCCAGGGGTGGGCCTACGGTCGACGACGCAAAGCCGATAAAAGCATTTTCCCAGTTCGTTGCGGCCTAAAGCTCACGGGAGTTTTCTCAAAAAAAAGAAGCGCTCTTCAGGGTTCCGGCAAGTCAACACTACTTATCGGTTATCGAAAGGTCTCGAAGTAAGTCAATCACCGCCGCGTGACCATCGGCGATTGCCAGCCTCAAAGCCGTGAAGCCGGATTTATTCTTCGCCTGAGGATCGGCTCCCGCGCAGAGCAACTCTTTCACTAGCCGGGCATGGCCCTCACCCGCCGCCGCCATAAGCGCTGTGAAGCCGTCATTCGTGGCCAAGTTTGGATCCGCGCCCCCTTTCAAAAGCAATCTAACCAATTCAACCTGCTCTCGGGAGGAACGGACGGTCAAGGCGCCTGAATAACGCGGTATCCTGAGCGAAACGCCAGTTCCCAGACAAGCAAAAATCAAAGCGGTAAAGCCTTTGCCATTTCTGAAATTGGGATTGGCGCCCTTGTCCAGAAGCAATTTCACGATGGACATATGGCCTTTCATGGCGGCTTGGGTCAACGGGCTGCACATATCCTTTGTGAGCGCGGTATTCACGTCCGCTCCATTATCAACCAAGGATTGGACCATATCTTTTACGCCAAAAGAAGACGCCAGGAGCAGAGCAGACCGACCCAAGTTATCCACTCCGTTTATTTGAGCCCCCGATTCAATTAGAAGTCTGACCACCTCACCTTGCTTTTTTCTTGTCGCCAATAGAAGCGCGGTGCGCCCGTCCACATCTCTCGCCTCCGTGTCCGCTCCTTTATCAAGAAGGATGCAAGCGATATCAGCCAACCCGCGAAAGGAGGCTTCCATCAACGCCGTGCAACGACGCTCGCCTGTCGCGTTTATATTGGCTCCTGATTCGATTAGCAGTTTTAGCGCCCCGAGATGAGATCTCAGAGCGGACCATATCAGGGCTGTTCTGCCGCTATTATCGGGAATTTCCTGGTCCGCGCCGTAGTCCAGTAAAGCGCGAGCCACATCGGTTCTCCCAACCATCGCCGCCCTGATCAGGGCCGTAAAACCGAACCGGTCTCTGGCGTTAGGCTCAGCGCCGGCCTCCAATAGGGCTTCGACCACGAGGAGATGTCCCTCGAAGCTTGCCCGCATGAGGGATGAGTCTCCATCCCTGTCTTGAGCATTCACGTTTGCGCCCCGACTCATCAGGATACGGATGATATCTATGGCGCCGGTTCGTGAAGCGACCATCAGGGGCGTTCGACCCAGAGCGTCTTCGCCGTTCGGAGAAGCGCCTGAAGCAAGAATGGCGCATACTTCATCAGCGTCGCCGGATTCCGCCGCAGTGATAAGTCTATCTATATCTATCAATTCCGCCCGTCCGTCTTTGTGTCGATGCGCCCTGCCGCTCTGGCTGTCCCATTTTTCAATAGCCGAATTCCTTGAGCTGTCTTTCGTCTCGAGTCCAGTTCGGGGTCACTTTTACGAACAAGTCCAGCCTCACTCTAGCGCCGCCAAGAAATTCTTCTATCCTCTCTCGCGAGGCAATCCCTATGGACTTGATCATAGAGCCGCCCTTGCCGATTATGATCTTTTTATGGCTGTCTCGTTCAACATGGATATCCGCCTGAATGCTGACGCGATCGTTTTCCTCCTTGAATGTCTCTACCTCGACCGCCGTTTTGTAAGGGATTTCCTGACCTGTTTGCTTGATTATTTGCTCTCGAATCATTTCCGCCACAAAAAACCGCGTAGGCAAGTCGCTGATGTCATCGGTCGGGAACAGTGGCGGACCCACGGGAAGTAAGCTCACCAGCGCTTCGGTCAATTCCGCTATTCCTTCGCCTGTAATGGCGCTGATTGGATATATCCCATCGAACGCAAACTCTTTGGAATAAAGATCCATAACCGGAAGCAGCGCCATAGGCTTGACCGTGTCTATCTTATTTATGGCCAGGACGCAGGGACGCTTTTGAGATCTCAGAAAACTCAGTATTTGTCGGTCATCCCGGTGAATGGCTTCCGACGGCACAACCATAAACAGGATTACATCGGTTTCATCCAATGTTTTCATGGCGGTACCCACCAAAGACTTGTTCAATTGGGTTTTGGGATCTAGAATTCCGGGTATATCCTGAAGCGCCAACTGCGCATTATCCGTAGTGTATATGCCGGTGATGCGATTTCGGGTGGTTTGCTCTTTTTCGGTAACGATGCTTATTTGTTCGCCGACTATTCTATTTACCAGCGTGGATTTGCCTACGTTGGGACGTCCTGCGATCGCGACAAACCCGCTTCGAAAATCGGCGGTGACTGTGTTGTCCATTCTCAATTCTCCTTGACCATGCTCCAACTTCAGTATATTATAGCACGATTGTCCTACGGAGAGATGTCCGAGTGGCCGAAGGAGCGCGACTGGAAATCGCGTGAATGCCCACAAGGTGTTCCGAGGGTTCGACTCCCTCTCTCTCCGCCAGTTTTGCTCTCCTAACCAACAATCCGTCCGGCAATCACATCATTCATGCTAATCGCCCTCAGTATGTTTTTCCCGCAAATCGTCTTTCTGATCCCCATCGGGTTTGCAGCTTAAGTTGAGCATACCTTTCCCGGCTCCATACCCTATTTTGCGGGTAACCAAAGCGGTTATCAGAAAAATCACGCCGATCACAGCCGCATAAGTGACGAATTCCATTCGATGCCTCCTGCGCAGGTTAATCCCCACTCTACTTGGTACAGGCTTTCCTAAATGCGGGCGCAGATTCTTGAGGGATCACCGAATCGACGCCCCGGCGGAACAGTGACTATCCTCGGTGACTGAGCCCGTGAGTGTGGCCTCGGCCATATGGAAACTCTCATTCTCGAAACAACTTTTGTCGAAAACGTAGGTCGTAGAACGGACTAATTGTAACGGAATGAAGCAATGAAAACTACACTTGGCGCCAAGTGTGTCCTAGAGCAGCGGTCAAGGGAAGAGGGTCCAAATCCCTCGATTGCGAGAAAGGCGGAGGAGCGGAAGGACGGTCACGACCTTTTACTCGACTAATATCCTAGGAGTTTTGGGGAAAGGGTCCGGGCCCCGCGGAACGCGGGGTTGCAAAAAGGAGTTTCCCGGAGCCCTATTACGATCCCAGCCCACAGAGTGGCCCGGATCGATTCTCGGATAGAAGGAACAGAAAGCTAAAGTCTTATTCGGGCACAATCTCAAGGACCTCATCTCCGTACGAGTCAGCGACGGTTTCTTTGACCTGCAGGAGCTCAAACCACTTTCTCACCGCGTTCACTATAACGATAATCATGAGGACCATGACCACGACGGCCAAGCCGGCCAACAGATAGAGCTTTTTAGGCAAATAGTTTCCAAAAATGCTCTCATAACCCGCCCACATGGTGATTATTACCATGAACAGGCCCGGAACCGCGGTCATCCAAGCGTATTTGGCTTTGTTCATGCGGATTATCATAGTTGTCCCTATGATCAAACCGCTGGCGGCGAGCAACTGGTTGCTCATACCGAACAGAGGCCAAATGGTTGTAATGTCACCCGTATAGACGAGATAACCCCATGATAGAGTGAACAAGAAGCTCGTTAAAACGATGCCCGGCATCCAGCGTTTTTCCGTGAATTTCGGAATAACTTTCCCCACCATTTCCTGTAAGAAAAATCGTCCCACGCGCGTTCCTGTGTCAACGGCCGTCAGAATAAACACAGCTTCGAACATGATCGCAAAGTGATACCAGTAGGCCATAAGGCCTTTCATGAACGGCACGGCGGAAAAAATATACGCCATTCCTACAGCCAGAGAAACCGCGCCGCCCGGCCTTCCCTGTACGGTCTCGCCTACTTCCCGGGACAGCTCGGCAATATTGACCGGGACCATGCCGAGCTTAGCATAGACAGCCGGAGCAACGTTGATCGCGAAGTAATCCGCCGGGACCAAAACGCATGCCGCCACCAGGGCCATAATGGCTACAAACCCCTCGACGAGCATTGCGCCGTAACCCACAAACAGGATATCCCGTTCGTTCCCGATCATCTTAGGGGTTGTGCCTGAGCCGATGATGGCGTGAAAACCCGACAAAGCGCCACAAGCAATGGTAATGAAAACGAAGGGGAACACAGCTCCGGGGATGATAGGACCGCCGCCGGCGGCAAATTTCGTCACCGGCTCCATTAGAAAATCCGGTCGAACGAAGAAGATGCCCGTGGCAAGCATAAGGATAGTCCCTATCTTGAGATACGTGGACAAATAATCCCTGGGGCACAGCAACAGCCATACCGGCAGCACGGAAGCCACAAATCCGTAAATTGGAATGATTATGGAAATCTGCTTCTTGGACAGAGTAAAGATTGAAGAGAGAGTGGGGTTCTCAACAATGTAAGGTCCTGCGAATACCGCCAGGCCGAGCAACACCACGCCGATGACGCTTGCGCCCGCCACGTCGCCTTTACGCCACACATGGAGGTAAATACCCATTAGTATGGCTATGGGCATAGTTGAAAATACGGTCCAGGTTCCCCAGGCGCTTGAGAACATGGCGTTTACCACGGCAATCGACAGGCCCGCCAGGGTCAAAATGAGGATAAACAGGACGGCAAAGCCAGCCACCACCCCTGTGGTCGTTCCGATTTCGCTTTCCGCGATCTTTGCCAATGAGTGGCCTCTGTGCCTGACCGACGCGAACAGAACGACCATGTCGTGCACGGATCCAGCCAGCACGCAGCCTATGATGATCCAGAGGGCCCCGGGTAGATACCCGAACTGAGCGGCCAAAACTGGTCCCAGGAGGGGACCTGCCGCCGCAATAGCAGCGAAGTGGTGCCCGAATAAAACGAATTTGTTGGTTTTGACATAGTCATGGCCATCCGCCATCTTAATCGCCGGAGTCAACCTTTCAGACTTCAACTCCAGGACCCGGTTGGCGATGAACAGGCCATAAAATCTGTACACTAACGCGAATACACACAACGAGATGAGAACCAGAGTTAATGCGTTCATAATGCGGAAGCCTCCTTTATGTCCGCCTGAAAAAAAACAACCCGGACCATGTTTAAAAATCAGGCCGGGGCTAGAAGGATCTGGGCGGAAACCCGGATGAGGACTGAGCCGACGCCCGGGGATCCGCATGAATGATAGTGTAAAACTTCATACTGGGCCTTGACCGCAAGACTTTGCTTTGCATAGGGTATGCCACCACATCTAGAGCCTTACCTACTTGCTATTATTAAGTTATTTCCCATTGTGCTGCGTGTCCCGATCACAGCCACGTGTCAGTTTTTCGAACATCGGGTAAAATAACGCGACACCGACCGCCTATGAGTAGCCATCTCGCCATCTCTGAGAAATGGACGCGACCAACCGTACACACGGAACCGCGCAAGGCCCTAGCCTTGAATACTATTAGTCCAAGCTTTATCGTTTGTTAGGGTGTTATTCCGGGAATGTTACATAAACTTGAGTTTTATTCTAAACTAGCGAGATATATTGTCAAGCTTCTTTAGGAGCCTACCTGCGAATTTCCGCACACACAAAATAACCGAATAATGCGAGAGATTTCACGGAAAACAACGAATAACGGGCAAGAGAATCTGATGAAAATGCCTTGAGTTGTTCGTTGCGTCCGGTCTATTGTCTCGTTCTCAGGCTCCAGCCCGCATATCGTCAGGCCATGGTCGAAAACACCGGAATCGGCGTCAGGCCGTTCTTTCCGTGAAAGCATGGGCTGCCTAGCCACGTAGTAGTGGCTTCATTTACAGTGAGAGGCGGAGCCTCTCGGCATGCGTTCCCAGGCTCCAGCCTGGGAACGAGGAGAAACACACGCACGGTGTCAAGTGTGTCCAATAGTCAGCCCCTTCGGGGGGGACGAAGGCAAAGTGTGGCATAGCCATATTGGAAGTTTTTGAAGGGGGGTTCGGACCCCGCGTTTCGCGGGGTTTCAAGAAGTTCCCCTCCGAGTGACATTTTCCTCAAGCTCCGAGGTCTTTCGGCCGCTTCTACATCAAATCTATAGGATCAATGTCCACAATGGTCCTCACGCCTTGGCCCTTCAGATGGCCTTCAGCCTTCAGTTGAGCGATCACCTGCCTGACCGACGCTCTGGACAGCGATTTCAGCAACACTTGCCAACGGAACTTGCCCACCATTTTTTTTATCGGCGCAGGGGCAGGGCCCAAAATCAGAATATCGGGAGCGCATTGCTTAAGAATTCTTGCGGCCCTGGCGATTTTTACCGCTTTGGCCTCGACCCGCTGCTCGCTGTTTCCTTCCACCCTGATCAGGACCAAGTGCCCAAAAGGAGGGTATGAAAGTTCCTTTCGCAGCACGGAATCCAGGAGAAAGAATTGCTCGAAAGCGTGAGACGCCGCGCACCGAATCGCGTCATGACCCGGATCAAACGTCTGTAGAATGACCTTGCCTGAATCACTTTCTCTGCCCGTGCGACCAGCGACTTGCGTTAACATCTGGAAGGTCCTTTCTCCGGCCCTGAAGTCCGGAAAATGTAACGAAGCGTCGCCACAGAGGACTCCCACGAGTGAGATTCCCGGAAAGTCATGGCCTTTCACCAACATTTGGGTTCCGGTAAGGATGTCTATCTCTTTCTTTCGGAACCGTTCGAGAATACTTTCGAGATTGTCGCGTTTTCGCGTTGAATCAGCGTCAAGCCTTTCGATTCGCGCGGTAGGAAATAGAGCGGCCAGCTCTTCTTCAATTTTCTGAGTGCCGATTCCGCCGAAGAAGATTTTCTCGCTGGAACACTGGGGACACAACGGCGGCGCTGCGCGGGCGTAGCCGCACAGATGGCACCTGAGGTCTTTGGCCGTCTTGTGGTGCGTCAGACTGATATCGCAATTAGGGCACTTGAACACGAATCCGCAGGAGCGGCACATGGCAAACGTGTCAAAGCCCCGTCGATTCAGAAAGATCAGAGTCTGCTCGTTTTTGGACAAAGTCTCTTCAACGGCTTCGATCAATATGGGCGTAAGTAAAGACCTCTTGCTTAGCTTGAACTCCTTGAGGTCCACGAGTTCCACCCGGGGCAACCCGCCGCCATGATGCCGGGACGGCAAATCCAATCGTTTGATTTTTCCCTTCCGGCAGTTCACGAACGATTCAAAACTTGGGGTTGCGCTTCCCAGGACTATAGTGGCAGCCTGAAGTTTTGCCCTCGCGATCGCCATGTCCCGGGCGTTGTAAGGGCAACCGTCCGATTGCTTATAGGACGGGTCATGCTCCTCATCCACGATTATCAAGCCCAGGTCGTCCATCGGCAGAAATATCCCTGACCTGGCTGCGATAACCACCCTAACGGTCCCCGACATGATTTGTCGCCATTCCTCCAGACGCTGCGCGGCAGTATAGCGGCTATGAAATATTCCAACCCCTCGGCCCAATCTTCCTATGAAACGTCGGGCCAGTTGGGGAGTGAGAGCGATTTCCGGCACGAGGACCAGTACTCGTTTGCCTAGGGCAAGGACCTTTTCTATCGCGTCGAATATAAATTTCCGTCTTGCCGGAACCGGTAACGCCGTAAAGCAGATATGGGTTGAAAAGCCCGGCGCCAAGCGCTTCCGATATCTGGCCGGCAATATCAAGCTGTTGAGGGGTCAACTGCGGCGCCACATCCTTTTCAGAGGAAAAGATCCGAGACGGGTCAAAAATCCTGAATAGACCCTTCCGAGCGCCTCGAAGTTTTGCAATTCGCTGTTCAATGGAGATCCATTTTCGTCTGATCGCCTCTTCCACGACCTTTGAACCGATAGCCAAATCGAGTTTCTTTCGCGGAGCGGAGCCGGTCTTCAGCAGGCGTGGCGGAAAATTTATGTCATTGTTTTCCAGAACCCAATTTCGGCCTTCCTCTGTAAGCATTGTCCATGCTACAGATTTTCTGTCCGAGCCTGGAGGCAGGGCTGTTTTGAGCACAGCTCCCACCGGCGCCATGTAATAATGGGCCACCCAGAGAATGAACTTCCACAGAAGATCTGTAAAATAAGGCGGCTCTTCCGGAATATTGATTACTTCTTTGATTTCCAGTTGTGACGGTGGGACAATGCCGCAGGTGACTATAAAGCCGGCGCGTATTTTATTCCCAAAGGGCGCAGAACGCGTCTCCCGATTTGAACTCGATCTGAGAGCGTGTCCGGGACTCTGTAGGTGTAAAGGCCCTCCACCGGAAGAGGAACCGCCACCTCTATGAAATTGTTGGTGGATGTCATATCTTGGGACCAGCGCTCGGCTCAATGATTAGGCTCGACAAATTACCAGAGCCTCCGGTTCCTTGGCAAGTGGACCGTCGTCCAGGAACCAACCGCATTGTAAAAGGAATCCCATGATCGTGGGCGACCAGGACTAATCACGAAAACGCCTTTGTCGGATTGGCCTCGGCTAACATCGGGTTCACCCGTGGCGCTCAACGGGATTCCCTCTAGCGTAGCAGAGAAGACGAATCCGTTGTTGCGCCATTTCAAGAATTCTTGAATGGAGGTCCGGAGGGAAACTTCCTGCAAAAAGTTGCCTCCCAGTGTCATTATTCATAGGAAGGACAAAGTCAATTGCCTGAGTTATCAGCAGCATTAACCAATTCCGTTTCCCGTAGAATTGCTCTTGCCGCAATTTGCTGCCTTCTGATTGCGGTTCCTTTCTTGAGCGTAAGTTTTCCACCGATTACCGATTTGCCTCAGCAGTCCGCGCAGATCCGACTGCTCTTGGAAACGATTCAAGATCCGGTCAACAGCCCATACAAGATCCAGTGGTTCACTCCATATAGCCTATCTTACCTTGTGATAGGGGTTTCCTGGGCCATATTCGGGCCGGCCAACGCGGGCCGCATCGCAATGCTCATTATTGGGCTTTTGTGGATTATATCGACCCACCTGTTGGCCGCAAGACACAAGCGTTCATCGTCCGCGGCGGTCCTGGCATCCTGTTTCTTCTTTAACCATGTAATATATTGGGGATTCTATAGCTTCGCGATCGGTTGGCCCGTATTCGTCGTTTGGCTGCTCTTGTTGGATCGGAAGGAGTCTGATTCCTTTTCCCCGGAGTTCATCGTCAAGCTAATTCTAGTCGCCTTACTTCTTTATCTGAGTCATATCCTTTGGCTTTTGGCTGGGTTGCTATGGCTTGTCGTTCAAGGTTTGGTCTCGAAAGCCTCACTAAAGACTATAGCCCTCAGAATACTTTACCTGGTTCCCTTATTGGCCGCCGTGGGCATATGGTATTCAAGCTTCGCCGGATCCAGTATGGCGACTCCGCCGCTTTGGGGCACCAATCCACTGTCTCGTCTCTTTTTCTCGTGGCTCACGGATTCCGCCTTGGGAGGAATATACGGCCCCGCCGAACCGCTCATCTTTGGAGTGTCCCTCTGCTGGGTAGCAATTGGGATCATCCAAAATCGCGCGCATTTGAAGGATCGCATGGACTGGGTTTTGCTGGCCGCTGCCGGTATGTTCTTTCTGTTGGTGCTGACGTTGCCGGACAAGTATATGAACACCATTCGTTTTACTCAAAGGTGGGCGCCTGTAACTGTGATTCTCCTCATCCTGGCGGCGCCTGCCCCGGAATTAAGTCACATGCTTAGGCGAATTACGGCTCTTATACTGATGGCCCTCTTTTGCGCCAGTGTGACGGTCATGTGGAATGGCTTCAAAAGACCGAGTTGTCAGGCTTAAAGGAGACTTTGGACGCATTGCCCGAAAAGCCAAGGACGCTTGGGCTAAGCTTCATTCAAGCAAGTAATTACGTTAAGGGATTTCCCTTCATACAGGTGTTCGCTTACTCGCAAGTGCTCAAGGGAGGAAGATTGAATTTCTCGTTTGCCGAGTTTTCCCCATGCCTGGTCGTGTACAAGACCCCCTTCCACACTCCATGGACGCCGGATCTAAATTGGATTCCCACACGGGCCCAAGAATCGGATCTGACTTACTTTGATTACGTAATTCTCAACGGATCAGAGGAAATGCACGAGGATATGTCGGCCAGACCAGTAGTAAAGGCCGTCACGGGCCAAGGCAGTTGGCGATTGTATGCGGTGCGTCATTAGCCTCTGAACAGCCCTCTGTTCACTAGAGCGCCCGAAATGCTGAGAAAGACGTTGAGAGACTCACTCAAGGCCCTTAACATTACCAAGAGCACAAATGCGAGAATTACAACGGGAACGCCCAGGAGACCAAAGACGACCAAAAGTTGGTTTGCCGTGAGAGTAGCGCCGGATCCCGTTATTTGTGAGATGGCAATAAACCCGGCGATCACCAGGAGATAGCCCAGAAAACCCGCTATGGCAAGGACTTTGGCATAGGTCACCACTCGACTCAGGTTATCGAAAGACTCCAAGGGCGGCGGATTGGATGATTCCGCGACTGTTGACAGCGCAGGCGCCGGTTCCTGAGGGTTCTTTTCCACAACGGTTGTTATAGTTGAGCTAGTTCTTTTGAGGTCTTTGCCTTCGCGGCTCTGCAATTTGCTCTTGTCCGGGACTATGAAATTGCATCTGGGACATTGAGTGAACTCTCGACCTTGAATATTCCCGCATGCGGGACAGATGAACAGGCCCAGGTCCACGGTTCTTTCCGAGACAGGTATCCTTTCGTCAAGTTCCGACTGACTGATCACCCCCGCCTTGACCAACTTTGCGAAAACACTTTGTAAACCCTGAGCGGAGAGTTGGTATTTTTCCATCAAGTCATGGTCACCGAAGCCGGCTCTCAGGTCTTTCATCACTTCTCTAGCTGTAATTTTTCTTTTGTCCATTTCACACCCACGAGATCTAGAAGACGGGTTTGGTCCACGATCCCAAGATCCACTTCAAACTGACCTTGATCATTCGCTAAGCAGACTACGGCAGTCCGCCTTCATTTTTTGATTGAGCGCCGGTTCGTGGAGGATAGGGCGCCGAACGTGAACAAGGTTATTCCAGGGCTCCCTATGAAAGCGCCGCTGGGCAGGAACCGCTTGAAGAAAGTTCCCCTCCGGGCCTCTCCTCGAAAATTCCCAATATCGCGACGCACGGAGTCTTCATTCCGGAACATTCCGGCGCAACGAACAACTGAAGACATTTCCATAGATCGTTTTGAAGCGCCCGTTTATCGAAGTTTTAATGATCGACCCTGTTCGCTCGCGGTGTCCTGCCCAAAACCGCTACCGAATTTACGAAACTGAGTATTCAGAAGACTGCCGTTTTCCCCGCGATCTATCTTCGATAAAATTTATCAAGTAATCGCGTAAACGCAACCGTCGTCGCTACCAAAATATATAACGCCATCCAGCACCGTTGGCGATGAGTATATTGGGCTTCCGGTCTTAAATTTCCAAACCTCCTGGCCTGTCTTCACGTCCACGGCGTATAGATTCCGGTCACCGCTGCCAAAATAGGCCATGTCACCCACCAAGGCGGGTGATGAATAGACCGAGCTCCCAGTCTGGAATCTCCACTTCTCCACACCGGTTCTGGCGTCAACAGCGTAAAGATGCTTGTCCGCGCTTCCGAAATACAGCACATCGTTGGCCACAGCCGGGCAAGAAGTCACTTTATCATCAGCCTGGAACTTCCAGTGAAGCCAGCCTCCGGAGCAATCGAGCGCGTACACGCAACCGTCTCCGCTTCCAAAAAAGACCGTGTCCCCGTCAACCGGAGCCGCGGTGGTTACGATGCCCCCCGCCTTGAACCTCCATATTTCAAAACCTTTATTTGTGTCCAACGCGTAAAAGTTGCCGTCCAGACTGCCGAAGAAGACCGATTCTTCCGAAATTGACGGACTGGCGTATACCGGCCCCCCAGTCTTAAATTTCCATTTCAAATTTTGGCTGCTTGCGTCTATGGAGTACAGGTTCGTGTCCAGGCTCCCGAAATATATCTTGCCGTCGCTAACCGCAGGAGAAGAATATATCGGGCCAGCAGTGTTAAATCTGTATTTTACGTTTCGTCCGATGATGTCGAGTATATAGAGGTTTCCGTCAAGGCTGCCGAAATACGCAGCTCCTTGAAGCACTTGGCAGGATGAGTAGATAAAACTTCCGATTGGGAATCTCCAAATCTGACCGCCCGATTCGGCATCCACAATATAGAAGTAACCGTCAAGGCTACCGAAGCACACTTCTCTATCGACCACCGCCGGGGAGCAGGAGACCCATCCTTCGGTTTTGAATTTCCACTTGGGTTTGCACGACCGTACAATGGCCGGCCCTCGAAATGACCCCGTGCGCTGCAGGTCCCCTCGATAGACGCTCTGGCCGCGGGGCGCTTTCCTTGTCATAGGGCCCACGGTTTCGATTCTGGTCTTGCCTTCGTATCCGCCGGGGCCCGCCTTCCCCGGCGTCTCCTTATATCTGGAGACTATTATTCCGCATTGGGGACATTCCTCGAATTGAGTGAACTGAGGCATTCCGCAGGCTGGGCACCTGTACAGGACTATGTCCACTGTCGCTTCGGACGTAGGCATCCGTCCATCAATCTCCGACTGTTTGATGACTCCGGCGTTCAGTAACTTATCGAACAAGCTCTGCAAGCCTTTTGCAGACAATCGGTATTTTTCCATCAGTCGCATATCGCTCATACCGGCTTTGATGTCGATTAGAGCCTGCCTCGCGTCGATTATGGGTTTAGCCATTTTGTCCCCGGACAATATCTTTGGGATGCGCCTAGGCGATATTTTCTCATGATTACAGTAACATAACTTATCTTTTATGTCAACCGAAACCGTGAGTCCCTGAGCCGGCCGGCATTGATTTTCTTAAACATTGAGGTTAACAATTATAGCATTACACCCATTATTTTGGGATCTTGTATTGTTTTAATTTGGACATATATCTTTTATCGAGGCATTTCCTTACTTCAATTGCCTATAATGGCGGCAGTAAATTTTTGACTTGATATTATCCTCAAGTGGGATATTACTGTCCGGCGCCATTTTCGGAACATGTCGGAGATTGGGGAAACCTACACACCAGAGGAATTTGGTCAGTGCAGAAAACGGTTGATATGATTGGAAGAGTTGATACCACTATCCTGCATGAGGAAGTGGAAAAACGATATTTGGCTTATGCTCTGTCTACGATTGTGTCCAGGGCCCTGCCCGATGTTCGCGACGGATTGAAACCTGTTCACAGGCGCATCTTGTATGCCATGCACAGCATGCGTCTGGGTGATGCGGCCAGGATGAGAAAGTCTGCGGCGGTGGTAGGGGAAGTAATCGGAAAGTATCATCCTCATGGAGATCAAGCGGCCTATGACGCCATGGTGAGAATGGCTCAGGACTTCAGTCTCCGATACCCATTAATTGACGGGTCAGGCAATTTCGGGTCCGTGGACGGGGATTCCCCGGCTGCAATGAGGTACACTGAGACCAAACTTAGCGCCTTTGCCGGGTTACTGCTCAAAGAAATAGATCAAGGAACAACCGAATTCAGGCCAACCTACGACGGAATGGGCGAGGAACCACTGGTTCTGCCGGCGGCAGTCCCCAACCTCCTCTTAAACGGCTCTTCAGGGATAGCCGTGGGAATGAGCTGCTCCTTTCCACCTCACAATCTGCATGAGATCATTCTGGGCTGCAGGGCTAAGATAGAAAATCCTTCGTTGGACGCCGGTGCGCTGCTGCAATTCATCAAAGGTCCTGACTTTCCAACCGGGGCTGAAATCCTGGAGACGCCCGAGCATCTTCGGGAGATTTACTCATCCGGTCACGGTTCGATCAAAGTCAGAGCGACTTTTACCACTGAAACCATCGCTAGAGGAAGAAGAAACCTCATAGTAACTTCGATCCCTTACACAGTGAACAAGTCGCGGTCTCATCGAGCGGATCGCCATGCTTATCAGAGATAAGAAGCTCAAACAAGTCCAGGATGTTAGAGATGAAAGCACAAGCGACGTTCGAATAGTCTTGGAGTTGAGAACCGGTGACACGAATATCGACGCGGTAATGGCGTTTCTTTATCGTCATACGGACTTGCAAATCAATTTTCCTGTCAATTTCATATCGATTACCCCTAAGGGCGTCCCGGACAGGATGGGCCTTGACGCAATAATCGGACATTTCCTTGAATTCAGGTATGAGAAGACCGTCCTGCGCCTCGAATTCAGACTTGCGAACCTCAAGAAACGAATTCACATCTTGGAAGGTTTTGAAATCCTGTTTCTGGATCTGGACTTGGCCCTGTCCATAATTCGAGCCGCTAGGACAAGGGAAGAAGCTGAAAAAGGCTTGATACGTGAATTTGGATTGGACGCCGAGCAGGTGAACGCCATCCTGGAAATGCGACTATACAAACTTGTGGGGTTGGAAGTCGGAAAGATCGAGGAAGAACTCTCCATCAAACGTAAGGAGGCCGAGGGCATAGCCAGGGATTTGGACAGCCCCAAGCGCCTTTGGAAGATCATAGACAAGGAGCTGGCGGAAATCGCCGCCAAGTTCGGTGATGAACGACGCACCGCCATTGTTGAGGGAGAGGCCCCGGCGACCGATTATGACCCTGAAGTATTTCTAAGGAAACGAAAGATCGCCACGGTAATTGTTTCCGTCCAGGGATGGATCCGCCGAATGAAGTCCGAGATAGAAAGAGGAAAACTCCCTCAAATTCCGGGAGGATGACAGACTTTTGAGCTGGGTGCGCGGTTCAAACACCAGCCGTATGGTTTCCATAATAACAAATCTTGGCAAGCTCTATGTCCTTAAGGCTATGGACGTGCCCGCCACTTCCGGATTCGGAGAGCCGTTGAGCAACATCTTCAGCTTTGCCGACGGTGAGTGTGTCGTGGCAATGATAGCTCCTGATCCGGTGCGTCCGGACATGGACGATGCTGTCTGCCGATGGGATGCCAAAGATGAGACCGATCAGCCCGATTTATTCACGAATCTGGATGAGCCCGCTTGTCAGGCGGGTCCTGTAACACATTTCAGAGGAATATTGATCACCAAAAGGGGACAGGGATTCAGGTTTGATTACGCGATTTTCAGGGAGCCCACAAAACGCATGGGCAGACGACTGGTGATCCTAAAGTCGGACGACGAAGTGGTTGCGCTGAAGCAGGAAGACCGCCAATTGGTCGCGGTCGCCGTAGATTCAGGAAATTTATTGGTCTTTCCGGTG
This sequence comes from uncultured delta proteobacterium, assembly GCA_963747865.1. Taxonomy (GTDB): domain Bacteria; phylum Desulfobacterota; class Desulfomonilia; order Desulfomonilales; family Desulfomonilaceae; genus JBBSBY01. Next base: position 63,072 of record CAVVHK010000088.1, read on the forward strand.
GAGCAAATACCTATTCTGTCAGGTGCCGCTCAAGGCGTCCGGATAATAAAATTGCCCGAAGGGGCTCGCGTGGTGGCGCTTGAACCGGTTGACGACAATGATGAATTATCCCTAAGGACCAAGAGAAACAGGAGCAAATCTGTGCGGATTACGCCCATCCTGGTGGGTAAGCGGGACACCAGAGGCAAGGAAATAGCTCCTTCGGGCATTGTAGAAATGAAACGGGTTGAGAACGGCGTGAGGCAGATCCGATGACCAAGTCATATACAGTTGACGATATACAAGTGCTCAAGGGGTTAGAGGCGGTCAGGAAGCGTCCGGGGATGTACATCGGGGGCACTGGAACTGACGGGCTTCACCAACTCGTTTGGGAAATAGTTGATAACAGCGTTGATGAAGCCCTAAACGGCCACTGCAATTCCATAGAAGTGGACATGATGGCCGACGGCATGGTGGCCATACAGGATTGCGGTCGCGGAATTCCGGTCGAGTCCCACCCTACAACCGGCAAGAATACTGTTGAAACCATCTTCTGCAATTTGCACGCGGGCGGAAAATTCGATGATGACGCGTACAAAGTGGCCGGCGGGCTCCACGGAGTAGGCTCAGCCGTAGTTAATGCGCTCAGTGAACGCCTCGTGGTGGAAGTCAAACGAAACGGCTACAGGTTTGCCCAGGAATTCACCAGGGGAAAGGCCGTTACAGAATTGAAGAGATTAGAGCCCTGCAAGGATACTGGGACAAGGGTGGCCTTTTTGCCGGACAGCCAGATTTTCAAGGATAGGAATTTTTCCAAGGAGCTCATTCGAGAGCGGCTGGAGATCAAGGCGTTCCTGATCGCCGGACTACAGATTAGGCTGCGAGACCAAGCTGAAGGCTCTGAAGAGGTCTTCATTTATCCCGGCGGGATAATGGACTTCTTGCAGAAGCTCATTGGAAATAAGCCTCTAATAGACGTGCAGCCCTTTCACTATAGGCATGAAAACGATATTCGGCTGGAAGTCGCAATGTCCTGGACCGCTGACACTTCCACGCAGATCCTATCGTTTGTCAATTCCATTCCCACTCCGGCCGGAGGAACCCACGAGACCGCTTTCCGCAACGCGCTGACCCGCGCTCTCCGCAATTACATTGAAAAGAAGAATGGATTGCCCAAGGGGATAAAGGCGGTTACAGCGGAAGACGTCCGAGAAGGACTGGTCGCGCTCATATCCATCTACTTGCACGACAACCTGGAATTTCAGGGCCAAACCAAAGAACGCCTCAACAGCCAAATCGGTCACCAGGTCGAGCCCATATTGCGAGCAGCGTTCGAGACGTGGTTGCACCAGAATCCGACGCAAGCGGCCGCAATAACAAACCGAGTTTATCTTGCGGCTCAGGCGAGAACAGCGTCCAGAGCAGCCAGAGACGAGGTGACACGAAAAGCCGCCACAAGAAGACTGACATTACCCGGGAAATTGGCCGACTGCTCGTCTACCTCAAGAGACGCCACCGAGCTTTTCATCGTCGAAGGAGACAGCGCCGGCGGATCCTCGAAACAGGCGCGCGACAGGAAGTTCCAAGCAATCCTGCCGATTCGCGGCAAAATATTAAACGTGGAGCAAGCGTCTTCAGAAAAAATGGGGGGAAACAAAGAGATCCAGAGCTTGGTCCAGAGCATCGGAACGGGAATGGGTAAAGCCTTTGATTATTCAAGACTGCGGTACGGAAAGGTGATTATCAATACCGACGCTGATGTCGACGGGCACCACATAGCTACTCTCCTCCTGACGTTCTTCTACCGGTTTCTACCGGAACTGGTCAAAAGAGGTAACATATACCTGGCGATGCCTCCGCTGTACAGAATCCGAATTGGGGGCGGGAAACGAACGGAAGTGAAGTATGTTTTTTCGGACCGCGAAAAGGAAAAGATCCTCAAGCAGAAGA
>CAVVHK010000089.1:0-42170 GCA_963747865.1 uncultured delta proteobacterium
GTTGGGATTTGCCCCTTTGTCCAGAAGAATCTTGACCATCTCCAGGCTGCCGTATCTAGCCGCCAGGATCAAAGGAGACCAATTCTCGTTGTCCATTGCGTTAATGTCCGCCCACTTTTCAGAAGGGTGTTCACAGCCACAGGATAGTCATAGCGCACTGCAAGCCCCATGGGGGTCCACGGGTCCTGCGTTGACCCGTTGACATCGGCGCTTGGAAATCATTAGGAGATTCGTGGATGGCCTTGACTACGCGAAATGAAACTGCAATGATAAGTTCTTATCGGCTTCGCGGGCTATAAGTAAGAATCGAGGACCAGCTAGCCGTTTTGCTTCGCTGCTCGGGCAAAAAACTCTCCGTAGAAGAAAAAGAATTGTTCAATTCCGGGGAACCCTGAAATCAATAGAAGCATCTAATTTACAGACAAGTGGGGTCCATGCGTGGGTCCGGCAAGAAGACTTTTCTTTGGGCCCCTGAAAGTATCATAGGAGGTTTGTCGTGCATACTAACAAATATCTTACCACGTTAGCGGTCTCGCTGTATGTGGTGTTCTTTCTCGTCGCCTTTTGGTCGATTCTGCCGTCATCCGTATCCGGAATCGCAAACGCGCCGGCCAACGTTATGGAGCATCAATTGATCGCTTGCCAAACGGGAACGGCTGAAGCTCAGGACAGGCAGGAATCCGGCCTTCAATCCGAACAAGAAGCGGGTGGATCATCCGGGACCTTGTTCGGCAGTTGGAGATCTACGTGGAACCGTGACAGCTATCCCTGCGCCCTGTTTACCGGCGCTTCATATAATTGAGGATGCCCCCGCAACTGCGATAGCCCCTGCTCAACCTATAATTTGAAATGTAAGCGCGCTGAAGCGATTTCAGCGCGCTTTTTTGTGTGTCAGACTCCAAACCCCGACAATTCCCGGCCGGTGATTTCCGCCTCATCGGCAAGACGGCGCCGTCTTGCCGGCTTGCGCTCACTTCCGTACCGTCCAATGGAGATGCGATCAATCGCGACAAAGACGAGACGAACCTGAGGTTCAGGGGGTCCGTTCATAATTCGCTGGAGTGCCCATTTCAGGACTTTTCATGAAAGCGCCGCCGAGGGGGAACCCTTTGTAGGAAGTCCTCTCCGCTCCTCCTCTCTATAACTCCCAATATGACGTGGCAAAAAGCACTGATTCCCAAACATACGACCGCGTCGAAAAAATGAAGGCATCTTCATTAATCGCTGTGGCCGTCCCGAGGTCACGGGTGTTCTTATGGAATAAGAGGCGCTTCACCGATCAGGCCACCCGCCCAGCTCCAGAGAGCGTCCTCGGACCGCGTTTTTCTTGCGCGACGGAACAAAAGAATCTCCACAACATTATCACCGCGCGTCGGAAGAAAAGAGGTCGTAAGCTTCGACTTTCGCTGGGCAATTTGTTCCCAGCCCGTCGGAGCGACACGTAGGCGCGGGATTGCGAGCATTGAAGAGAGGAGGTTATTTCAAGGTTTACGACTTATTAGCTGACAGATAAAAATAGTTTCATAAAAAGCTTGACAGAGGGAAGCCGGCCTGAGAATATGGGGAAAACACCAGGTGATAGGCAGATCGAGCCATCCGATGGTCTGACCACTTGAAAGTTCAGCGGCTCTGACAGGGGCTAGTCATCATGCAATACTACCAAAGCCAAAAAGTAGATCATATCCTCGGACGAAATTTCTTCAAGCAAATCGCACGGGACGCGGGAGCTGACGAACACGTCCTCTTAGATGATTTGCAGGCAGGCGCCTTGGCGGTCTTCAAGCCGCCTCCAAACGGCAAGCCTGTCGCGGTGGGGCGAAGTCTGAGTGTTAAGGTTAACGCCAATCTGGGCACCTCTCCTGATGTGGGAGATGAGGACTTCGAGCTGCGTAAATTAGAGGCGGCGCTAAAGGCGGGCGCGGACACGGTTATGGATCTTTCCACCGGCGGGAATCTGCGCTCGGTGCGGAGAAAGATTGTCACGGAGTCGTCCGTTCCTGTGGGGTCGGTCCCCATTTACGAAGCAATAGTGGATTCCTTGAGAAAACACGGGGGCGTCGAACGGATGGAAGCGGATGAGATGCTCGACGCAATCCGACTGCACGGAGAAGACGGAATAAGCTTTGTAACGCTGCACTGCGGAGTGACTCTTTCCGCTTTGGACCACCTGGAACTCAAGCCGAGGGTCTGCGGCATAGTGAGTCGCGGCGGGAGTTTTCTTGCCCGGTGGATGAGGGCGAACAAAAAAGAAAATCCTTTATTCGAGCGTTACGACGAAGTCTTGGACATCTGCAAGCAGTACGACATGGTAATTAGCCTGGGAGACGGTCTCAGGCCGGGCGCTATCGCCGACTCGTTGGATCAAGCGCAGGTGGAAGAAGTTGTTACACTCGGTCAGCTTCACCGCCGGGCGAGGGAAAAGGGCGTGCAGTCCATTGTGGAAGGACCCGGGCATGTCCCGCTGGATCAGATTCCGTCCCAGATGATGCTCCAAAAAAGATTGTGCGACGACGCCCCGTTTTACGTGTTAGGACCGCTTGTAACCGATGTGGCTCCTGGACTCGATCACATAACCTCCGCTATCGGAGGAGCGGTCGCTGCTGCTCATGGAGCCGACTTCCTGTGTTATGTCACTCCATCGGAGCATCTGGGACTGCCGGATATGGAGGACGTGCGCATGGGAGTGCTCGCAGCCAGAATAGCGGGACACGCGGCCGATCTTGTGCGGCGCAGACCAGGCGCTTGGGAATGGGACGAACAGATGAGTCGGCACAGAAAGAACAGGAACTGGGAAGAGCAGATGCGGTTGGCCATAGATCCGGATCTTGCTCGAGAGATCCGGGGCAGAACCTGTCGAGAAGATCATGAAACCTGCACCATGTGCGGAGATCTGTGCGCTTACAAGGCGGATTCGCCGCAGTAAATGAGTCGAACGTTCTTCTTATGGACAAAGAGGTCCCGCTTTATTGCGGGATCACCGTAGAGGCGCAGAGAACGCGGAGGAACAAAGCGTTGAAGCCGTGAAAATAAGGCTTCTTGACGCTGCCCCGGCACTACGCGGCGCTAATTCCCCCCCGGCCCGCTAGTGTATCATTCGTGGCGACAACGGAGAGAAAAGCTTCCTCTGAAGTCTCTGCGTCTCCGGTGTGAACGAGTTGGTTAATCGATCCTTTGCGATAGAGGGTTCCAACATGGGTACCGAACTCGAGTTAAGAGTGGCCGAGGCCCCACCTGATGACGCAGGCAAGGGTTGGGCTCGCCTGGACACCGGAGACATCAAAGCGCTGGGTGGCGTGCTTGGAGACCTCGTTGAGATCCGGGGAGCCAGAACCACCGTAGCTCGACTCACCGGTACCCTTTCAAATCACAGTGGGAAAAAGCTGATCCAGATTGACGGGATCACTCGCAGTAACGGTCAAATAAGCTTGGGAGAGCCCGTTCAGGTAAGGAAGATACATCGTAAAACTGCGGAGACGGTTCTAATCACTCCCCTGGACTTGACCGCCGTGTTCCCCGAAAAAGACGAGCTGGAACAGTTTTCAAAGGTGGTTCAGGGGCTACCGGTAATATGTGGCGATAGGATCAATGTTCCTTTCTTTGGCGGAAAGAGAACGCCTTTTCATGGTTGAGGCTACCTCGCCCTCCGGCGCGGTGATCATCAATCAAAAAACCCGTTTCCTTCTCAAGGAACCCGATCTGGTCATGGAGCCGACGGTTTGTGTGTCTTATGAAAGTGTGGGAGGACTTTCAAATGAGTTGAGGCTTGTGCGGGAAATGGTGGAACTCCCCTTGCGTTACGCGGAAGCGTTCGAAAGATTGGGCATTGAAGCTCCCAAAGGGGTGCTGCTCTGCGGCCCTCCGGGGACCGGTAAGACTTTGATTGCCAGAGCGGTGGCCGCGGAAACCAAACTCCATTTTGTACGGGTTAACGGGCCCGAAATTATCCACAAATACTATGGAGAAAGCGAGGCCAGGTTGCGGGAGATTTTCGAGGAAGCCACCCGCAAGGCGCCGAGCATTATCTTCATAGACGAGATCGACGGAATAGCCCCCAAGCGCGCCGACGTTCTTGGAGATGTGGAAAAAAGAGTCGTCGCGCAGCTCCTCGCGCTAATGGACGGGATGGTTTCCAGGGGACATGTGATCGTAATTGGCGCCACCAATATCCCGGAAATGATTGATCCCGCTCTGAGGCGACCGGGCCGTTTTGACCGGGAAATAGTCCTGCCGGTTCCTTCCGCTGAAGGACGCCTTGAAATCCTTAAGATACATAGCCGCCATATGCCGCTTTCGTCTGATGTCAATCTGGAGCGCATGGCTCAGATCACCCACGGTTTTGTCGGCGCCGACCTGGAAGCTTTATGCAAGGAAGCGGGCATGGTGGCGTTGCGCAGATACCTGAGTTTTGACGGCGAAAGTAAGCTCGACTCGATTCTGACTGCTTCGGAGCAGTTGCACATTGAGATGACGGATTTTTTGACGGCCCTGCGCGAGGTCGAGCCAACCGCCACACGTGAGTTCTACACTGAAAGACCCACGGTGAATTGGGACCATGTCGGCGGACTGGCCGATATCAAACGAACCCTCGTTTCCATAATAGACTGGCCGACAAGATATCCGGATCTTTTCACTGCCGGAAAAGTGTGCCCGGCCCGAGGAGTTCTCCTCTCCGGTCCTTCGGGAACCGGAAAGACCTTGCTGGCCAAGGCTCTGGCCGGGGAAACCGACATAAACTTCATGTCCATCAGCGGCCCCATTCTCTTTTCCAAATGGCTCGGGGAATCGGAGAAGGCCCTCCATCAGATCTTCAAGAAAGCCAAACAGTCCGCGCCTTGTATCCTGTTTTTCGACGAAATAGACGCTCTAGTGCCTACCCGTAGTTGTGTGAATAATGAAGGGGCCGCAGAACGCGTGGCAAGCCAGTTCTTCAACGAGTTGGATAACCTCGGCGAGCATTCTCAGGTGATTGTCCTGGGAGCCACTAATCGTGAAGACTTGCTCGATCCCGCTCTGATGCGCACCGGACGTCTTGATTATGTTCTACGATTTTCGTTACCGGATGCGGAAGACCGCTTGGAAATCCTCAAGGTTCATATGCGCGGAAGGCCCATGGCGGCGGGGGTTAACCTGCCGAGGTTGGCCGACTCTATGGACGGAATGGTTGGGTCCCAGATAGCTTTCATATGCAAAAATGCTACAATGATGGCCATTTCAGAGCTAATTGAGTCCGGGCAGCAAAAGCAAGTCGCTAAGCTCTCGATATCTGCCGGGCACTTCAGGGAGGCGCTGGAAACACTACGGAAAATGGAGGGGTCTTCTCCATGCTGAAAGCGGTAACAAAGAAAAGGGCCTATGAGGACATTGTAAAACAGATCCGCAATCTCGTGGAAAAGGGCAAATTGAAGCGGGATGACCAGTTGCCCTCTGAACGCGAACTGTCGGAGACGTTCAAAGTGTCGCGAGCCACCGTGCGGGAAGCCATTATTGCCCTGGAAGCAATGCTGCTTGTAGATCGCCGTCAAGGCAACGGAACTTATGTGATCGCGTCAAGTGAAGAAGCTCTGGTCTTGCCTCTGGCTGCGGCTCTTTTTCACGAGAAGGATGACCTTATCGATATCTTCTTCCTCCGCAAAATAATCGAACCCGGGATTGCTCAACTCGCGGCGGAAAACGCAATGCCCGGCGAAGTTACGGAGCTGGAGGAGATCCTCAAGGAACAAGAAGAAGAGGTGGCTCAGGGCAGAGACCCCTTCCAAAACGATGCGCGGTTTCATCATCTCCTGGCCCGGATGGCTCGAAACAGGGTGGTGGAACGCCTTTTTCTAGCCCTTGTGGATCTTCTTAGCCAAACCAGAGAAAGATCCGTACAAACGGAAGAGAGAAAAGAAAAGTCTCTGCATGGCCACAGAAATATTATTGCCGCCATCAAAGCCAAAGATGGAGCGGCGGCTCGAAAAGCCATGCGTCGACACTTGGAGGAGGTGGAGAGCGTTTTATTCTCGAAGAGAAAGGGAGGCGCCAGGAAGCGAGGGCTCCCGTCGGTAAACTGATATAACCGGGCTCGATTACCGGACCCGGGGAAGCAAGTGTTTTTGTAGTAAATTTTTGAGATAGGCGGTAAGAGCCTAATCCACCAGGGGAAGGGGGTAAAGAAATTCATATACCATACACTCATTAAACGCATTACTGCGCCAGGTAAACGAAACCCACGCTGTTCACTCGCCAAAGGAAACCAGCGCGGGCCCGCTGCAACCGGCTTAACGTAAACACCACAGGGATTGCGGCGTTCGTCAGCCTGATCGATAGGCTCATTCTACCATTTCCGCCGATTTTCTCAAGCGGTTGGTGTGATGATTGTTGACGTCCCGCCTATCGAATTCGCTGACTTCCTCCTGCAACCCTCCGCCAAAACGCTATATTTGTCGCTCCGGCCTCGTGTAGAGACCGGCAAGAGATTAGTCCGCTCTACCTGACCGCTTTCGGACGTGGCCACGGGGGCCTATGCCCCACAAGATCCGAGACCTATCAGGTAAGCAAACCCGACCAAGCGCCATCATCCAATAAGGAGGGCCTTATGGCTAAAGTCACGGAAGTAACAGTTTGGACAAGAGGGGTCGTCATGGACAAAGAGGCCCGGGACGTAGCTAACGCCTTCGCCCAGGGGGCGAAAGCGCAGGGCAAATTTGTCCAGGCTTTCGACAATTACGAGGATCTACCCGACCGCGTGCTCGTTACCACCCGGAAGTACGTCCGGATCAGTGACGAGGAAATAGAAATGAAATACCTCTACACGAACGATCACCCGGACGTAGTGGTTGTGGTCGAACCAACCATTGTCAAGGGAATCAACGTGTTGCGAGGCATGCCGGAGGGCGGCCTTCTGATCATAAATACGAACCGTTCGATCGATTACATGATGAAATTTATCCCCAACGCGGACCTCTTGGGGGCTGTCGCAACGGTGGATGCGGACGGCATCTCAGGCATACGCACCGTCGACTTTTCCGGTTCCGAAGGCGGCGTTGACGCATCGGGACTGGGCGCCGGCATAGCGGCCCCGATTCTCGGCGCGATGGCCAAGATAACCGGTATGGTCCAGAAGGACGACTTGGCAAAGATTGTCAGCGACGTGGCGGCCATGGAGCGCGGATACAACGAGGCGACAATTCAGAAATTTCGCAAATCCCGCGCGGCGTATTTCTGGGGAGGCTGAGAAGACTAGGACTCAGTGGTTACCGCAGCAATCAAAGAAAGGAGAAGGTTATGTCTATAAATGTCCCCAAGGAGCGCGAAGTGCCCTTCGGAGCGGTTACACCCGCCCCGGTCCTCCAACAGGAATTGTTTATCACCTCTAACTGGAGAATTGTCCGTCCGGTCATAGACAACGAAAAGTGCACCCGTTGCTTCACTTGCTATATCGCGTGTCCGGATTCTTGCTGGTCGTTCAATGAGCAAGAAGAACAGATGGAATGGAACTGGAAGTTTTGCAAAGGCTGCCAGATTTGTATTCATGAATGCCCTGCTGAGGCTCTCAGCGCCGCTGCAGAACTTGACTTTGAGGATGGTGTGGTTCGTTTGGAAAAACCCTTTTAATAAAAAGGAGCAAATATTATGGCTCAAGAAAAATTGCTCAGCGGCTGCGCTGCTGCGGCCCAGGCGGCAAAACTCGCAGAAGTGGAAGTCATCTGTTCCTATCCTATACGGCCCTATACGGCGATCATGATGGAATTGTCACGAATGGTCGCCAATGGTGAACTGGATGCGGAATTCGTTCACGGTGAAGGGGAGCATGCCCAGCTTTCGGTCGTCCTCGGAGCGGCGGCGGCGGGAGCGCGCGCTTACACCGGAAGCGCCGGCGTGGGGGTCACTTACGCCTTCGAGCTTTATAGCCCTGTGGCGGGTGGCCGTTATCCTCTTCAGATGGCCATCGCGGACCGGACCTTGGATCCTCCGGGAGATTTCGGTTCCGAACATACCGACGCCATGTCCTGTCGGGATCAGGGTTGGTTGATAGGCTGGGCGTCCACGCCTCAAGAGGTCTTTGACAACACGCTGATAAATTACCGCGTGGGGGAAGATCCTCGGGTGATGTTGCCCCAAATGGTTTGCCAGGACGGCTATTTCATCTCCCACATCCCTGATAAGGTGCTGCTGCCCGACTTAGCGCAGGTGAAAGAATTCCTGCCTCCATACAAAGCGCCTCATCCACTGAGCCTCACTTGCCCGGTTTCCCATGGGCCTCAGATTCGACCGGACCAGGGAGCGCCGATGGACGCTCAAAGGGCTGCGACTTTTCTGGAAGTCCCGCAAGTAATCAAAGAAGCCATAGCGGATTATAACCGCATTTTCGGCCGTAATTATGACCCGTTCCTGGAGACTTTTGAGATCGAGGACGCTGACATAGCGTTCTTCGTCCAAGGGGCTCACGCAAATACTTGCAAGTCCGCCATCAAGAATCTCCGGAATCAGGGAGTTAAAGCAGGTATGGTGAGACCGCGATGGGTTCGGCCCTGGCCTACCCCGGAGATCGCTCAGGCCCTCTCCAAAGTGAAAGCGGTTGGGACCGTCGAAACCAGCACCTCTTATGGCGGCGCCATGAGGGGCGGAAACCTGATCCATGAACTCCGCGCCACACTCTATGACCTGCCGGAACGTCCCCTTGTCACGTCCTTTATGGGCGGACTGGGCGGAGAAGTGATTTTATTGGATGACTTCTATTACATGGCCAAGATTCTCACCGAAATGGTCAAGGAAAAGAAGACGCAACGGCATGTGTACTGGATTGGTTTCGAAGAAGCCTAGAGCGATTCAGACTATTCAAGGAGAGTTCAATGATGGAAACATTTGACTATAACAAACAGGTCTTGGCGCCGATCAAGTCTCTCCAGGGGGCTCCAAGAGAAGAAATGTACGTGCCCGGCCATCGAACCTGCGCCGGATGCGGTCCGGCTCTCAACTACAGGCTCGTGGCCAAGGCCGCCGGAAGGGACACAATCTTTATAGGTCCAACCGGTTGTATGTATGTGGCCAATTCCAGTTATCTTTGCACGCCTTACGCCGTGTCCTGGATTCATGCCCAGATTACCAACGGCGGCGCTGTGGGCTCCGGAATCGAAGCGGCTTACAAGACACTTATGCGCAGAGGAAAATACGACGGCCCGTTCCCCAACATTATCGTGATGGCCGGCGACGGAGGCGCCACGGATATAGGTTTGCAAGCCATGTCGGCCATGATGTATCGAGGGCACGATGTCCTTTTCATCTGCTACGACAATGAATCGTACGCCAACACCGGTATTCAGACGTCTCCGACTACCCCTTACGGGGCCCAGACAACCTTTACCCCTCCGGGTAAGCTTATCCCGGAAGGCAAGACCCTTTTCCCGAAAGATCCCCCTCAACTGGTTATCGGAGGGCATCCGGCGGTAAAATATGTGGCGACCACCTGCGTTTCCCATCCTTTGGATCTGATGAACAAGGTCCGTAAAGCGTTGAATGTGGACGGCCCCACTTTCCTTCACATGCTGACGCCGTGCCCCAAGGGGTGGAAATTTGACGAGAAGTTGACGATGGAGATGGGCCGTTTGGCTGTGCAAACAGGTATGTGGAGCCTTTACGAGTGGGAAGACGGCCAATACAAATATTCGCATGTTCCGAAAAAATACAAGCCGGTAAGCGAGTATATGAAATACCAGGGCCGTTTCAGCCACTTGAAGGAAGAACATATCGCTAAGATGCAGGCGTTTGTGGACGAGAAAATTCAAAGGGTCAAAGCGATGACGGTTGAAGCTCCCGTACCGGCGCCAAAGGCTACTGCGTGAGTCGGCTTCTTGAAGAAGAAGTGATAGTTCGCCGGGAAACCCCTTCTTGCAAAAAGTGGTTTCCCGAACCCTTCCCCCAAAACTCTTAATATATTGGTTGGTTAAATGGTTCCAACCGTGTTTCGAGCAGATCTTTCAAAGTCTTGCGCTGACGCTGGGCTCCCAAGCCTCAGGGACGTCGTATTTTGTGAATGAAATCGCTGGAGGCGGCTGGTCCGGGAGGAAACTCTTTTGCACAACAAAGTTTCCTCCCGGTGAACCCTTACGAAAAATTGGCTTCTAGGTTCTGTGCTACTGAATACCCCGCCTGTTGAGGCGTAGGTGTTAAGAAAAGGCCCATGGTGAGCATGTAATTCACCCCTGTCCGGGCCCTCTCCCTGCCGGAGGAAAGGATTTAAAAGCCCTCTTTTCTGACTGGAAAGGGCGGAGGCGATGCTGTCGACTTTAGGAAAATCGATGTGGCGCAGGCTTTCCAGCCTGCGGTTAGTTAGGTTGTGAAATCGGCGGGCTTTCCAGTCTGCTCCACATAAGAAATTCACGCTCCAGCTCCTAAGTCAACCGCATTGGAGTTAGGGGAACGGTAAAAATCGAATGTAGTGATTATGCCTTGTTCGTTATGTTGACGCCTATGGCCGCTCAAAGCGCGGTATTCCCTTGCGATGGTTTAAGGTAATCCTCGAAAACCTGAAAGGGGGAGGCGCTATGGCCGATGGAAGCACAACGCAAACACCAACCTCGCCCGATAGCGCTCAGCAGTTGTACGGATCATTCGTCGGCAACAGATGGGTTCAACTTATTGCCGGCGTGGTAGGTATGATCGTCATATCCAACTATCAGTATTCCTTTCCACTGTTTGCGTCAGGGATAAAGCAACAGTTTTCGTCGGAGCCGTATCCCAAAATAGCCTTGATATTTTCACTGTTTATCCTGTTTGAAACGTGGCCCATGCCTGTATCCGGATACCTTGTCGATAAATTCGGTATCCGCAAACTGATGATGATAGGGTCGGTCGGCATTCTGCTCGGATGGCTGCTCGGTGGAACGGTCGCCCGGTCGGTATTCGACCTGTACATCTGTTACGGAGTCATCGCCGGCGCCGGAGCGGGCATTATATACATATCGGCTGTGTCCAACGCCGTCAGATGGTTTCCAGATAGAAGAGGGCTAGCCACCGGCCTGACTGCCGCAGGCTTCGGCGGCGGCGCGGCGTTCACCATTTTGCCCATCGACGCGACCATAAGTTCGATGGGTTGGGCCGGCGCCATGGCAATGTGGGGCGTCGCTCAAGGTGTCATTGCTTTCTCGATGGCCATGATATTGCGCCGTCCGCCTGAGAATTGGAAACCGGCCGGGTGGGAGGGCGCAGCCCAGCAACCGAAGAAAGGAGTTGTTCAATCAAGGGTCGAGTTCACCTGGAAAGAGACCCTTTCCAGACCGGAGTTTTACGTCCTGTACATCGTGTTCTTGTTCGTGGGCATGGGCGGCCTGATGAGCACCGGCAACATGGCTCAGGTGGCCAGATCGTTCCATGTGGCCGACGCGAGGATACTCGGGTTGGCCGTAATTCCACTTACAGCGGCTTTAACTGCCGTTACGAACGCCTCATCCAGAGTGATTTGGGGGTTCGTGTCCGACAAACTGGGCAGAGAATACACAATGGCCCTTGCCTTTGCGCTTGAAGCGGTGTTCGTTTTCTTGGTGACGCAAGTGGCGAACAACCCTGTGCTCTTTGTGGTAGCTTTTTCGTTGGTATTCCTTTGCTGGGGTGAAATATACGCCCTATTTCCGGCAGTGACCGGGGATGTGTTCGGGTCCAAATATGCGGCTTCCAACTATGGCATGATGTATACTGCCAAGGGAGTGGCCTCGATTCTGGGAGGGTACGGCGCGGCTCTAGTGGCCGCTGCGTTTGCAGGATCGTTCGCTGTTCCGTATTATGTGGGAGCATGCCTCAACGTGCTTGCGGCTGTCTTAACATTCTTTGTGATAAGGCCCCTGGTTAGAGGCAGAATAGCGCGGGAAGCGCCAAAAGAGGTTCCCGCAGTGAAAGAGCGGAAGTCTTTAGTAGGATAATGTTTGAAGATGTGGACTCTTGTCCCTATTGTAACATCCGACACTGGGGTGGGGCGCTTTTGTCGCCCTGCCCCAAACAGCGAATTCAAAGTCGAACTCCCAGGTAGGCGTTTTCGTCAATGTGGCGCCGGTAATTTTTGGTTGATCCTGGTCCCGTAGGATGCTGTGAGGGAAGCGAACCGCATCGTTCGAGGTCTTTTAGGGACCGAAGCGGTTTGCCCAGCAACCGCAGCCTACAGGAATTCGGTCACGTATTCCTCCGCCCCCGCCGTCCCTGGCGGTAATTGTCCTTGGGCCGGCAGGGAGAAACTGTCTCAAAATTATTGGCGCCTCGTAAGTCGTAGCACGATCCTTATCTGAAACATGATACATTGCATGAGGATTATCGTTGCGGTCCTAGCTATAATCTCGACAAACGTTTGTAGGGGCGGGGTTTATCCCCGCCCCTTATTCAACAGCCTGTTAGGCGGGCGGGGATAAACCCCGCCCCTACGATCTCCGTGCCACGATTCCCGACTATCCGGGAGTTTTGAGACAGTTTCGGGACCCCGGCATCCTGAGACCCCCTCAACCGAGGTTTCAGCCATTCATCTCCGGAGAAATGGACAAACAGCGTGTTATTAGCTACTACTTAATAGACGCGCTTTTGCGGAGACAACCAACGCGTGACAGCTCGATTCGCTCGCGGGCATGGGAGCGCCCTAACCGGGTGCGACCTGTCTGTCCGCTTGTCATGCTCCGAATTCATTAACGGGTTGATCGCGCAGTGGTATTAAGCATTGAGGAAAGACTAATGAATGATGACTCTCTTATAATTGCGGGGCGGAGCTTCAGAAGCCGCCTCATGGTGGGAACCGGTAAGTTCCCCTCTGCCCAAGCGCTCAAAGAGGCTTTGGAGGCTTCAGGGGCTGAAATAGTCACAGTGGCCCTCCGTCGAGCGGACCTTTCAAAGCCCGGTAGCGACAGCATTCTTTCCGTGCTGGACCAATCCAGGCACCTGATTCTTCCCAACACGTCCGGGGCCCGGAATGCCGATGAAGCCGTCCGTCTGGCCAGAATGGCCAGAGCGGCGGGCCTGGAACCATGGATAAAGTTGGAGCTGACCCCCGAACCGAAATACCTTCTTCCGGACCCGATTGAAACTCTTGCGGCGGCGGAGACGCTGGTCAAAGACGGATTTATCGTGTTGCCTTACATCCAAGCCGACCCCGTCCTGGCTAAACGTCTCGAAGAAATAGGCACAGCCACCGTAATGCCCCTTGGAGCGCCCATTGGAAGCAACAAAGGCATTAAGACTAAAGAGATGATTCGCATTATCATTGAGCAATCCAACGTGCCTGTGGTTGTGGACGCCGGTCTTGGAGCTCCTTCTCACGCGGCCGAGGCAATGGAAATGGGAGCTGATGCTGTTCTGGTAAACACGGCATTGGCCGACGCCGGCGATCACGGAGCCATGGCTAAGGCGTTCGCTATGGGTACCGAAGCCGGCCGACTAGCCTATCTTGCCGGACTGGGCCCGATCCGGGAGACCGCTGAAGCCTCGTCTCCCTTAACCGGTTTCTTGAGCTAGGTGGACCATGGCCCATCATTTAGACTATAATCAAAGCGTCCCGCAAGCGAGGCACGACAGGGAGGCTGTTTTGGATTTCTCAAAACAACTAAATTTATGGCCGGAAACCAGAGTGCGCGAACTGATTCGCCAGGCCACACCGGATGACGTCAAACGAGCGATAAGCAGTGAGCGCCTTACGCCACAGGATCTTGCCGTGCTGCTATCTCCGCAGGCCGCATCGGCCCTGGAGGACATGGCGCTGGTGGCCAATCGGCTCACTAGGAGCCACTTCGGACGCACCATTGGCCTTTACGCTCCCATATACCTATCTAACGTGTGCAACTCCGACTGCGTGTATTGCGGCTATGCGGTGCAATCCGGTGAGGAGGGCGAACGGCGCACACTGGTGGAATCCGAGATCAGGGCTGAATGCGAAGCCCTTGCCGGCTACGGATTTCAGAGCGTGTTGCTTCTCACGGGTGACGCGCCCAGGGTTGTGCCCATCGAGTATCTGGCCAGGTCGGTGGAAATTGCTCGGGAGTACTTTGTCTCAGTATCGGTGGAGGTTTACTCCCTTACGGAACAGGAATACGAAGAGCTTGTCCGTGTGGGCCTGGATGGGGTGACCATGTATATGGAAACTTACCACAGAGAAACCTACGCCAAAGTGCATTTGCGGGGTCGCAAGAAAGACTTCGACTATCGGTTGGGCGCAGTCGAACGGGCCGGCAAAGCCGGAGCAAGGAGGCTTGGCGTCGGAGCCCTGCTGGGTCTGTACCGACTGGCGCATGGACGGATTTTGGACGGCGCTGCACGCTCGATACCTCCAAAAGAGCTGCTGGCAAAGCGCTGTCTCTGTTTCTTTTCCACGTTTGTTACACACTCCCGTAAGGTACCAGACCCCGAGTCCACCATCCGACAAAGATTTGGTGCAACTCATTCTGGCAATGCGACTTTTTTTGCCGGAAGCGGGCTTCACTCTTTCCACGCGTGAGCGGGCAAGCCTGCGCGACAAGTTGATCCCGCTGGGTTTGACTCACATGAGCGCCGGTTCCTCCACACGACCCGGAGGATACGCCACATGCGGAGATCAGACACTGCCGCAGTTCGAAATTGAGGATCGGCGCAGCCCAGCCGAGGTGGTCAATGCTATCCGGAGCGCCGGATATGACCCGGTTTGGAAGGATTTCGACCACGGGTTTCACCCCTTTTAACGGCTTGAATTCTAGGGTCAGGAGTTTCTCACGGAACATGCGAATGGAGATATTAGTCAATGGAAAGCCTGTGACTTGCGCGGAACGCCAAACATTGCAGGCGCTGTTGGTCGAATTGGGTTTTGTTCCCGAAGCCATCGTGGTCGAACGCAACGCTGAAATTGTCCAACGTTCCGAATACCCGACTACGGTAATAGCGGATGGCGATACCCTTACGCTCATCGAATTTGTGGGAGGCGGCTGATGAAGCTGGCGGATCGGATGGCTGTTTTGACCGGCGCCGACCTCTATGTGGTGATTACTGAAGAATTTTGTGCGGGACGCTCATCCCTGGAAGTCTTGTCCGGCGCCCTGGACGCCGGTGTGCGTCTGGTTCAGCTCCGTGAGAAAACAATGGCGGACAAGACTCTATACGAGCTGGCAGTGAGGTTTCGAGAGCTGTGCGCCGAGAAAAACGCTTTGCTCGTAATTGACGACCGCGTCGATATAGCCCTGGCCGCAGGCGCGGACGGAGTTCATTTAGGCCAAGACGACCTTCCCATTAAGGTGGCTCGAAACTTGGCTCCGGAACTGATCGTCGGGGGATC
The DNA here is from genome assembly GCA_963747865.1 of uncultured delta proteobacterium. Taxonomy (GTDB): domain Bacteria; phylum Desulfobacterota; class Desulfomonilia; order Desulfomonilales; family Desulfomonilaceae; genus JBBSBY01. Next base: position 15,248 of record CAVVHK010000089.1, read on the forward strand.
TACTCATTCTTTGGACGAGGCGCTTGCGGCCCAGACAGCAGGAGCAAGCTACGTGAACATTGGCCCGATATTCGCCACTCAAACCAAGGCCACGTCCACGGGAGCTCTTGGACCTGAAATACTTGACGTTATCACGCCTCATCTTACAATTCCATGGACCGTCATGGGCGGAATAAAGACAACCAATGTCGATCTCGTGGTTGCCAGGGGAGCCAAGCGCGTGGCTGTTGTAACCGCAGTGACCGCCTCGGACGACGTCAGAGCGGCTTGCGAAGCGCTTCGAGAAAAGATCCTGTTTGGTAGAATGCCCAGGCACACGTGAACCGAAACCTCCTTTCCACCATCGAGAGACCATGAATGAGCCGTGGGCGGCGTGTCTTAGCCATCAACATGCCCTTCGACGCATCCTGATTACCATGGTTTAGCCCTCTCTCTATCTCCAACGTCGGCGCGTTAAGGTAAATGCCGTAATGGCGCCACGGTGTGTCGTCGCTCCTACGACAGCAGGGGCCCGGAAAATACGGAAACTATCTGGATTCCTGCTTGCGCAGGAATGACGGCAGCGACATTTCCGTGGTCCATGAGAATGCATTGCATGCTTGACCCAGAAGCATTGGCCCCTATGTCCCCATAGGCCTTAACTTAAAGCTCGTTTGGAGCCCCGAGCTCCCCTTCTCCCGCCAGGGGAGAGAATTTTGCCCCCCCCGGACCGAAGAGCGAAGACAACACCAACCTATTCGTGCCTTTAATCCCTCCATTCGATAATGTCTGTGCGAAATACCGAGCAGCGTCGTCAAGTTACCGTGAATGTGTACGGTGAAATATTTCGGGAATTAACGCTCGCCTAACTTGACCGGAGGCCTAAAGTGACTTAAAGTCAATTTAGACTGAGAGTACGAGGTGCAGGCCGCTATGAATAATTCCATGGGTGAACCGGATCCCAATCATGCGGGTTCGCTTGAGAAGCTTCCCAACAGACGGGAGAGGCGCCGAGCCGAGACCCGGGAAAGGATCATTCGGGCCGCACTGCATTTGTTTTCCGAAAAAGGGATGACAGCCACCACCATTGAAGATATAACCAACGCGGCGGATGTCGGTAAAGGAACTTTCTTCAACTACTTTGCTACCAAGGAACACGTCATCGCCCATCTGTGCGAATTGAAGTTGGGGAAAATCCGTGACGTGGTTTCAAAAGCGGTTTATTCCACCGAATCAATGGTCAATGTGATCTACAAGCTTGCTATGACAATTAACGAAGAATTTGCGCGCAACCCCGATCTGGTGCGCAGTATTCTAGTCCCGCTTTTTTCAAGCGACGCTATGCGCGAAAAAATGACTGAGGATATGAAGACAGACCGGCTGGTCCTCGCTGAGTTAATGGAAGCCCGACAAAAACGCGGAGGAGATTGCGGAGCGACTTAACGCCGAATGAAATGGCGCTGCTCTTCCAACGAGCTTTTTTCCGGCACGACCATCTTATGGTCGCTCGACCCGGCAAAACCTTTGCCCGAGTGTCTGAAGGAAATGTCGAACCACCTTTGGTCGGGCATTCGAGGTCCAAGCGCGAACCGAAGTCAATAACGAGAAGTCGTCGCAAGTATCGTTGATTTGAGATTGACCCGATAAGCCTCCCTCTACCACAACCGAGTGGGGTGCTGAAAAGCCTGAAGCGCAGGTAATATGCAGGAGTTATTCGCATGAAAACACGTTCTGTTTCTGGGAGTGGCGCTAACTTGCTCGTTGTCCCTCATATTCGCCGCGTGCGACAAAAAGCCCCCGGCTGGATTCAATCGGCCGCCCGCAGCCGTATCCGTCGTCGCAGCGGTCACGCAGGACGTGCCAATTTATCTGGATTGCATCGGGAAGTCTGTTGCGAGCGAAGTGGTTTCGATCCAGCCCCAGGTATCCGGCCGCATCACAAAGATTCATTTTACTGACGGCGCGGACCTGAAGGTCGGTGATCTGCTCTTTACCATTGACCCTAGGCCGTACGAAGCTCAGCTCCATTCGGCGGAGGCTACCCTTGCCCAGAACAAGGCGCAACGGGAGCTTGCCCAAATCCAGTTCAATCGCTACGCGGAGCTTCTCCAGACGAAATCCGTATCTCAGCAGGATTACGACCAGAGAAAGAATACCCTCGACATCGCCGAGGCCCAGGTCGAGCAAAGTCAGGCCGCCTTGGAGACCGCCAGACTCAATCTCGAATACTGCACAATATACTCACCCATTGACGGCCGCGCAGGACAGCGGCTCGTTGACGTCGGAAATGTTGTGGCTGCGAACACAGGCTCTCTCCTTGTGATCGAAAGATTGGACCCCATCTACGCTGATTTCACAATTACCGAAAACGACCTGACCGCGGTTCAGCGGAATATGGAGGGAGGGACCCTCAAGGTAGAGGTGCGGTTGCCGGATGACCCCAACGAACCGAGAGAGGGACATCTGACCTTCTTGGACAACGCTGTCCAGGAAACTACCGGCACAGTCAAGCTCCGTGCGACGATCCCGAATAACAATCATTTCTTTTGGCCCGGTAGATTCGTGCGAGTGCGTCTAGTCCTCAAGACTCTGGCAAAAGCGGTGCTTATCCCGGCGGCGGCGCCGCAGATGTCTGCGAAAGGGTCGTTCGTGTATGTGATAAAGGAAGATTCGACGGCCGAATTGAGGCCCGTGAAGTTAGGACAGCGGCAAGATCAATTGGTCGTGATCGCAAAAGGACTCAGCGCCGGCGAGCGAGTCGTCACCGAGGGACAGATCGGCGTGGTTCCCGGGAGCAAAGTTCATGTGGACGAGTCTCGCTCAGTTATGAGTTCACCCGCCGAAGATCGGGAGGACAACTCATGAATCTATCCGAACCCTTCATCCGCCGACCGGTAATGACCGCTGTTTTGACGCTGTCGGTAGTCCTGTTCGGCGTTCTCAGTTATCGGCAGCTCCCGGTGAACGACCTGCCGGCGGTGGACTACCCGGTAATCCAGGTAAACGTGGATTATCCGGGCGCAAGTCCGGACACGATGGCCAATAACATAGCCACGCCGCTTGAGCGCCAGTTTATGCAGATCAACGGACTGGAGCTCGTGACGTCCAAGAGTTCCCAGGGACATACGACCCTTACACTCCAATTCGTGCTGGAGAAGAGTATCGACGCGGCGGCCACGGATGTTCAGACCGCGATTACGCAGGCCACAGGGAGTTTGCCGATAGACCTTCCCTCGCCGCCGACTTACTCGAAGACCAACCCTAACGACCAACCGATCCTGTACATTGCCCTGACCACGGAGTCCATCACCAGGGGACAACTGTACGACTATGCCAACACCCAGGTCGGTGAGCGGATCAGTATTCTGCCGGGGGTGAGCCGCGTAGCCGTGTACGGCACCAAATCCGCCGTCCGCATCAAGGCGGATCCGTCCAAGATGTGGGCTAGAGGCATATCCGTGGACGATTTGGCCGCTGCGGTCAAGAACGGGACAAGCTACATTGGAGCAGGCCAGTTTGACAGCTCTGCGGGCACAATGCTGTTGCGTCCCCAGGGACAGTTGGACCGCGCCCAGGGGTACGGAGACCTGATCGTCAACACCAAGAAAGGCGCTCCCGTATACCTCCGCGACGTGGCGCAGGTAAAAGACTCCGTTCAGGATGAGCGGATCAACATGCGGTTCTGGGCGAGGGGTTACCCTGTTCCCTCGGCGACCGTTGTTGTCGCCGTCTTTCGGCAAGCCGGGGCCAATGCGGTCGAAGTGGCAAAGAGCGTAAGGAATCTGTTGCCTGAGATCAGCGCGGAACTTCCGGGATCCGTACGCGTTACGCCCATATACGACCGATCCAAAACCATCGTCAGCAGCGTCAAGGACGTTCAAGACACATTGGTCGTGGCCTTTGTCCTGGTGGTGATTGTAATCTTTTTGTTTTTGGGACGGGCTACGGACACCCTGATCCCGGTAGCGGCGCTGCCGTTGTCGCTCCTGCTGACGTTCGTGGCGATGCGCATTCTCGGGTACAGCCTGGACAACCTTTCACTTATGGCTCTGACGCTGGCCATCGGCTTCATGGTTGATGACGCCATCGTGTTCCTGGAAAACACGGTCCGCCGGATGGAGCACGGGGAACGCGCTATGCAAGCGGCCATCAACAGCGCCAAGGAAATCAGCTTTACCATTCTGTCAATGACCATTTCCCTCGCGGCAGTGTTTATTCCTCTGGTTTTCATGTCCGGCCTGGTAGGCCGCATCTTTCGTGAATTCGCGGTCACTATTGTTGTGACGATCTTCGCGTCCGGACTTGTTTCGTTGACGCTTACACCGCTCATGTGCGCGAGATTGCTCCAGGATCGGGGGAAGGGCGCCAAGCAAACGTGGATGGAACGCGTGGTCGGCGGTATCGAGAAGAGAGTCCTGGCCGGTTACGGAGCGTCTTTGTGGTGGTTCCTGCGGCATCGATGGATTTCAGCGCTGACCTGGGCCATTTGCCTGGCAGGCACAATCGGGCTGTTCATGGTCGTTCCGAAGACTTTCCTTCCTCTGGGCGACAGCAGCTTCATCTGGGGAGTCATGATCGCCCGAGAGGGATCCTCGCCTGAACAGATGGCGATCCTACAGAACAAGGCCGACGATTTGATACAACAAAACCCCGGTGTCGAGGCCACGTTCACAATGACCGGGAACAGTTCGTTTCTGGCTTCCAACCAGGGCTTGCTACTGGTGTTCCTCAAATCCACGGACGAGCGAGCGCCCATACAGGCCATTTCCGGCCAGTTGATGCGTTCGCTCGGGGTGATTCCCGGTATGTTCCCGTTTTTGAGACCCTATCCTGTACCTGGAAATCAGCACGGGGGCCACAAATAAGAACCAGGGGCAGTACCGCGTTCTCCGTATCCGGGGTGAACCCGGATCAAGTCTACGACGTCTCCTCCAAGCTCATGGGGAAGCTGCGGGAGTATCAGGGCTTCCAGACCATCTCGTCGGATTACTTTAGCAATACTCCCAACCTGGATATCGAGATACGTCGCGATCAGGCCAAGATTTACGGAGTCTCGGAGACTCGGATCTTAAACCTTCTCCGTAATTCTTACTCTCAAAATTACCTTTATCTCATCAAAAAGCCCGAGGACCAGTATCAGGTCATCATGGAAGTCGCTGACGCCGAACGTTCGAAGCCCACCGACCTATCACTACTCTACATCAAGTCCGACGATGGACAAAACATGGTGCCGCTCGGCGCTCTGGTGAAGTGGAAAACCACTCTGGGTCCTCAAGCGGTAAATCACCTGAATCAGTTCCCGAGTGTAACCTTCTACTTCAACCTTAAACCCGGAGTGGCCATGGGCGAGGCCACGGATTTCATAAACAAGGCCGCATCGGAAATCGTGCCCACGACTATGCGTGCGACCCTACAGGGAGAAGCGCTTACCTTCCGTGATACGGTGAGGGATTTAACGGTCCTCATGGCGCTGGCGGTGTTCGTGATGTACGTAATTTTGGCTATCCTTTACGAAAGTTTCGTGCATCCGCTTACCGTGCTTTCTACGCTACCTACGGCTATGGTCGGCGGATTGCTCACCTTGGTCTTGTTTGGGGAGCAGGCGTCGCTTTATGCCTTTGTCGGCATGTTCATGCTCATGGGAATCGTCAAAAAGAACGGAATCATGATAGTGGACTTCGCCCGCCAGCGTGTGGAAGCAGGGGAATCCTGCGAAAAGGCTATTCACGACGCAAGTATGGACCGCTTCCGGCCCATCATCATGACTACGCTGGCCGCTGTAATCGGCGCTGTCCCTATCGCCGTAGGGCTTGGAGCCGACGCGGCGTCCCGTCGTCCACTGGGGTTGGTGGTTGTCGGCGGTTTGGTGGTGTCCCAGTTCATCACGCTTTACGTAACCCCTGTGATTTATCTGTATCTTGAAGAGTTCCAAGAAAAGGTGCTGGACCGCTCGTCTTTCCTCAGATCGCGACGGCCCGCTCCGTCTTCCTCGGATAAAGGCGCCGAGACCACCCCGGTGAAAAGCGGGGAAGAAGTTCCCGCATGATACTACTGCGTCATCGCGAGGGCCTATCAGGCTTGCGTCCGAACAAGGCGCTGGAGCATCCGCCCCAAGCACAGATAGGACCCTTTTCCCTACCAATATATTCGGAGTCATTGGGGAAGGGTTCGGGCCCCGCGAAACGCGGGGTTGCAAAAAGGGGGTTCCCGGTCAACTGATACTTACTCTTTTCGACTGGCTCTAATCGTCCCAATCGAAAATCTTTATCTCACGTTTTCCGGGTTGTGCCTGTGGCGGTTCCCCCGGCTCATCTTTGGGCATTTGCATTTCTTCAACCGCAGCGTCGGGATCTTCTCGGGTAGGCGCTTCAAGGTTGTCAAGAAAGTCCCGTTGCAGATGCTCATCCTCCAGTGGGGGCAATTCCAAGATTTCGTCGAATCCTATGGTGTCGTCCGGATTCTCTGGAGGTTTTGGAGCTGCAGGGGTATCCGGTTTTGACGACGAGATAGCGGCTACGGCTACAATGGGCGACTCGCCTGCGACCTGATCAGGACGCCGGGTTTCCGAAGCCGCGCCGGCGTCGGCCGTGCGAAACCCTGACGTCCGCTTGACCAGCGACAGAAGCTCCTTGAGCAATGGCGTGGGCTTTTCGAATATTGCGGTCAACAGGTGAGCGCTGTTCAAGAAGCTGGAATTGTGAACTTTCTGGCTATCTGTTCCGCATCCTGAAATACTGCTTTGGCTTCGGGGGATCGATGGACCACGCCGGCTTTCAGCCTCAGACCCTTGTCACCCAGTCGAGTTCTCAGCGCGCTGTCTTAGCTGAACCGGGTCCACTCCGGAGCTGTGCAAGATCTGTTTTACCTCGGCAAGCTCGTCTTCAAGCAACTGTCTTGCGGTCTTATCCTCTATGGAGCCATCCGCGAAATCCACGTCTAAATCCGCTATCTTCGCTATCGCCAACAAAAGGTGTTCCGGTTCTATTTCTGAGAAACCCGAGGAAGAGCATTCGTATGTGGCTAATTTCATCAATACTTTAATGGTGGGCAACTTATCCATTTGAAGGTCCTCGGCTTCGGATCCATTATCTATTAATCTACATATTATCATAACGCGCGGCGGAGCTCTTGGGCAAATAGCCCGCCTCGTTGACCCTGGATTTTAGCAGAGTTGAAACTTGTTTGCCTTTGAATTCGCTGATATTGTGGCCATGGGCTATTGATATGGGCCGGCGCCTTAAATTTTACGCTGACTTCCGGCCAATCAATCCGTCAATTCCCCAGCAAGCTTTAGTATTCCCCTGCAGAATTGTTGAAAGGAATTGGAGCCGTTTGCAGACCGACCTTGCCATTGAGTAGTCAAATGAGGCCCCATAAGCTTTGCCCATTCGACCTTGTCCCCGCTGATTTCTCCGATCACTTCCTGGAACAGTTCCCAAGTATCGCATACGCTGTCTTGAATATATGAATCCATCCTAGACAGCTTAGACCTGGGAAAAGCAGCCCGAATGGCCGATTTGTCCCCCAGATAGAAAGCTTCAACCTCTTCTATAGCTATCCTGAACAACGTCGTTGGAGGAGGACTGCAATAATTGAGGAGGTCGAGCATACGCCTTTTTAGGTCCAAGCAATCGTCATGGTCCAAATCGACGAGGACAAGAATCCTATCCGCATCAGACCTCAATTCTCTGCCGTAAGCCCTCAGTTTTGCAGGCAATTGATCAAGAAGACCCTGACGTCTCGGATCGGGCTTCTTTAATGCGTCGCCGGGAATCCTTCCTTTTCCTCTGTGCGGGATAATCTTGAATGAGTGTTGAGGAGGCAGAAATCGCGGTAGCCACCGTTCCAAAAAAGCCTTTTCTGACGGCCCTTCCACGAGAATATGAATCCTCATCCTTCGAACCTCTCTTCAAGATGATTGCTGTACCAGAGGCTGCCGAGAGGAATACCTTCTTCGTCGAAAGCTTTTATTACCGGCATGTCTGCAGTTCGCTTAACCCGGGTGAATCCGTTTTCATCCTTCTCCATAAGCCACACTTGTTCAGGACTCAAAGCATCTACGAACTGAGGAGAGTGAGTCGTTATGAGCGCCTGAATTTTCCCTTTAGATTTCTCGGCATATCGTCGAAATTCACGGGCGAGTTGCTCAACCAGCCTGTGATAGAGTCCGTTCTCCGGTTCCTCAACGCCGATGAACGCAGGTGGCTCCGGATCTTCAAGAAGCAATAGGTAGGCGAACATCTTCAATGTCCCATCGGACATACTCTGCTGAAAGAATGGATCCTGGTAACCTCGCTCATTGAATTTCAAGAGAAGACGACCGTCCTGGCTTTTTTCGGTCTCAATCCTCTCAATCCCTGGAATGCGCTTTCGGATTCGTTCCAGGATACTCTCGAATCGGGGTTTATGGTTTCGCTCCAAGTACTGCACTACATTTCCGAGGTTTTCCCCCGTGCGGTCGAGGTGCTTTTGTGCGCCTGCCGGTGGGAGTTGGCGTGCCGCATCAGGCACGAAATAGGAAAGATACCAACTCTCGATATAGGCCCGCAGTCCGACAATGCGGGGATGCTCAGACAATTGGCCGAGCGTTGTGATGCCCAGCCGGTCGTTATCCTCAAGTTTAATTTCCTGCTGGGTTGCGCCTTCTTCATCTTCTGTTTTTTCGCTGGCCCAGACGACACCCTTACCTTTTTCAAGGCGTAGAAACGTAAATGGTTGACCATGCTTCTGACCTTTACGACGTTGGCGTAGATGTTCTCGAAGGACGAACGGGACACCATTGAATTCCTCAATTTCGAAGTTATAAGTGATAGGTCTAGCGCTTAGACTTTCTCTGTAATAGAGGTCAAATTGCATGGAATCGAGGCATCCCTGAGTCCGCAGTCTGCTGAACCCCCCCCGTTGAGGCTTATCGCAAGCTCCCTCCACTCCTTCTCTCAGGCAATCAGAGAGAAATCCAAAAGCGTCCAGCAAGCTGGATTTTCCGCATCCATTTGGACCTATAAAGCAACTAAGAGGAGGCAATGCCTCGCCCTGACCATATCCAATCTGACCAAGTGTTATATTTCGGAGTGATTTATAATTCCTGATACGAATACCTAATAGTTGGGGCATTGGCTATCCTCTCGCCGTCTATTATAGTGACGCGCCTTGAAATTCGCGGGAACCTTAAAATAGAGTTATTCGCCCAATTACCGGTTCAGAGTCGGCACCGGGAATCAATAATTCCGCAGCTTCCAAGGAGCGATACTGTAGCGATGTTTCTCTTGAGTCAAAAGCGCATGTCCAGGACCAAATGAATGAAATTTGAGCACTTTCTTTCTCAAAGTGTAAAGATTCGACTCTACGGGTTTGAACCAGTAAGTGAGTTAACACATGCCCGGAGCCGCCTCCGAGGACCTTACAGGTGGTGTAACCGGTCCCCGCCGAGCGGTCGGTTGAAGGTTCCCTTGAGCATCCTGCAAGTCTTCTAGCTCTTTCGTGCAATGCCTGTCATCTCATTGGGTTGACGCCGTTTCTTGCCGCAGCCTTTGTGGCATATACAGTCTGTGTGAGCCGGGCCAAACAAAATGGATCGGGCTGGGGACGCCGACCGGCCCGCCATCGAGCATAAGAGTTCAAATCACCCTGAATTATGAGGGTCTGTCCGGCGATGAGGGGTGAGCAATTGCTCCCTTACACCCCTATGTGTTTCCCCCAGGCTCACTGCCATAAAATCCCACCCAGACAATACCGTTGAGGCGTGGTCGAGAAATCCCGGCTTTTCTTGCTGTTGAGCATAACTCTCCGCTCGCCTTTGTGTCAAAGGCAATCTTCACTATAAGACCGCTCCGGAAAAGGGGCAGGTACCGAATCAACGAGATTCCCTTCGAGAACAGGCCTTGACGCGTCAATTTCCAGCGGGTTAGAAACCTCTTCCGTCGCTGGACCATCGCCCGACGGATTTTCCGCTAGATTTGTTATGAAATGCTCACGACACCATGCTTATATGACAGGATAATATTAGAGATCACGCTGATTTCGTTACTGCCGACAATCGGGCCGAGGGTCTATTGGAAGGAGGGGTGATCTTCAGAGCTGCGCAAACCGCTAGTTGGCGGTCGTCCAGTCGAGGCAGCCGCAGGACATCAACGCCTTTTACTCTGTAGCGATTGAAGCACAGACGGGACATCGTCCTTAAAGCGTCCTGCAAACTAAAATCGTAGACTGAGGCTTGATCGGGGCCGAAAGATTTCTTTAGAAGAGCTTCGGCTTTCCTCAGGATCTTGAGCGACAACATAGTTATGAAGACGTGAGCCGCCGTTCGGGTCCGTTTGCGGACGAACACCGGCCTGACTTCGAGAAAACCGTTCTTGAGGGTCCTGAAATCCCTCTCCACCTGCTGGAGCGAGCGATAACGCCGGTCAACGGTCTTACAGTCCATAGCGTCCGCGCCGACATCGGTCTCAAGCGCATAGCAACCATCAAGCAACCCCGAGTCGGACTTGGCTTGCTCATCCACTACCAATACGACCCGTCTATCGTCGAGGAACAGATTTACAAAAGAAGACACCTTGTGGCGAGAAGCCCAATTGGTCAAATTCCGAAGGCCCGCTTCGGGATCCGCGTGGCGAGAGGTCGCCACGAAGGCGTTACGCCGAGCTATTAATTCCCTCAAACGGTCAAGTTTGTCTTCCCGACGCTTGGCCTCCTTGCGCCGCACGGCGTCGTTGCGGCGAAGAATCAATCGTAGATTTCCATGGGCGACTTCACAGACGTCCCTGTCGAAAAGATCCAGTTGAATGACCTTCTCTTTGAGCAATTTCCTTACCTGAGCGTCCGTCAGAGCCGTGATATATTTGAATCCGTTTTCAGCCAGGGCTTGCTTTCCCTTGCTCTTCACCATTCCCCGATCCCCTACGAAAACCACGTCTTCGACTTCGAAGCGCCTTTTGAGCGTGTCGATTTGGGTTGAGACGGTGGTGGGGTCGGAGGAGTTTCCTTTGAAAACTTTTACGGACAACGGCTCGCCGTCCGAGCCCGTCAACAGGCCTATTACGATCTGCTTTTTGCCCTTTTTCTTGTCTCGATCATACCCGTACGCCGCAAATTCGTTGCTCTGACCCTCCAGGTAAGAAGATGTGACGTCGTAGAGGACCAGCATATTGGGAGACCCCTTTTTCTTCGCATAAGCCCGAAACAGCTTCTTCTCTATCTTATCTTGCCGAGCCTCCAGCCAGTCCATGGCCCGATAGAGATCTTCCTCGTCAAACTCATCCAGGCCGAGAATTTCCGCTACGCAATGATCCTTGGCCCATCGCGCCGCCGATAGACGAGATCCCTGATCGGCTATTCTCGCGAGCGCTAGAAACAAGGCGAGCTTACCCTGAGGTGTTTTGCCCAGCGCTTTTGTGACTCCGACTCGATCAGCAAGCTCCTTGAGAATGAACAGGACCCCGTATATTCGATCTACGACCGGATCAATCTCTCCTCCAATGAGTCCGTCAAATTCGCCTTTGAGGACGCGAGTCAGAGCTTCAATGCGTTCGGGCTTCCAGTGAGTGATGTTGGCCAGGGTTCGCGTCTTGGCTTTGCCGTCTTCACGATAGCCCTTGCGCAGAAGAATGGCGGGCGGAGAGTTTCGATTAGGGATAGTTGCGACATACATGCCTCTATTTTACCAGACACCTAAAACCTGTCAAGCAATAAACGTCAAATTACATGCCGACAAAGTTACCGTTTTTTCATAACATTTTAAAATTATCTCAAATGGTTGTCCTGTTCTTGAATCCGGAATATCCGCCCGACAGAAACCGTCACCTGAAAATCAGGGTCGCATGACGTCGGTCTATGCCGCTCATGCTCCAAATATGTGCCATTAGAAGTTGCGCTGCCTCATAACCCAACCTTCCGGTTGACTGTAACGTACGAATGGTCGCAATCCGCTAGTCTCTGCTGGTGGTGCGTTTAGCAAACTTATTGCATCCCAGGTTCGTGAGAACATCGTCATCACTATAAAGCCGGCATTACTCAATGTTTACGGTTGATTTCAGGATGATGGTCAATCTGTGGACACAAAGCGCCGTGCTCCACGTTGTGATTTGGAAGCACCTTATTTCAACTCCTCGTCATTCGCGTCTTCCAGTTCCATGAGCCTTCGCTCAAGCTCTTTGAGCGACTCTCCCAGTTTTCCCAGTCGGGTTTTCAGATATACGAAAGACGCGCCGACAAGCGCTAAAAACAGCAGGCAAGCAACAAACATGTTGTCTATCTTGTCCGCAAACAAAGCCGACAAGAGAGGAGCCATCATTACGTACATAAAGATGACCGTCTCCAACTCTTCGAGCTGTTGGCTCGGAAGGTCTCTCATTACAAAAACCTCAAAGGGCTTCTGACTTGGTCTGAAACCAGTTGTCCAGCCACTGACCTGTAGGGGTGCGGCGGTCTTGCCATTTCGGGCGGAGTGACGCCGACTAGGCCGGTGCGTATGGGCCATAAAAATCGAACTCCAACTGAGGCCAACTATTGAAAGAATTCCACTTAGGACACCCGTGAGACTTCATTCCTTCGCTCCATGCGCCCTCAGTAGCTCTATGATTTCAATCGACAGTTTCGGCGTGATGAGGGCCGCGCCGTTTTCAACTTTCAACCTCAGAGTGGTTCCTTTATGGTCATATTCAATTCGTGGCGGTTCCGGGCCGTCTCCTTCTACCTCGATCAACGGTTCCGAGGCACACATGAGAGCCGTTTTGTCGTTCTTGTCTTTTGAATTAACCTCGGCTCCTCTTTCCAACAGTAATCGCACAACCTTCGCATTATCTGCGCCTGCCGCAACCATCAGCGCAGTCCGGCCGTACTCGTCTTTTGAGTCAACCTCAGCACCCTTTTCCACCAGCAGTCTCACTACCTCCGGATCGCCTGCAGCGGCGGCGGAAAACAACAGCGGTTCGGCCGCTCTCGTCTTTTGAGTCAACCTTAGCGCCTTTGTCTAAAAGAAGCTTGACCACGTCGGCGGTTCCCGGAGAGCGCCTGGCTGCCGCCAACGTGAGCGCTGTATTGCCCTGTTCATCTCTAGAATTGATATCGGCGCCGTGTTCTAAGAGCAGCTGCGCTACTTCCAGGCTCCCTTGGGAGACAGCTTTCATGAGGGCCGTGCCGCCCCCGTACCTGAGAGAAGCCACCCGATTAACCTCGGCTCCCTTTTCCAGAAGAAGTTTCACTATGCCGGCGCTCCCGCTATAGGAGGCGCTCGTCAGCGCCGTCTCGTCGCGAGGACTCTCCGTATTGACATCAGCTCCGTTCTCGATGAGGAGCTTTGCGATTTTCGCCTGGTCCTCGTTGGCGGCCAGCATCAATGGCGTCCACCCTTGCGTTCGCTTTATCCATTCATTCGAATGGCCCTTCCGGGTTATGATGCCATCTTTATCTTTGGCGTTGACGTCGGCTCCCTTGTTTAGCAGCTCTCGGACCTGTCCCAAGTCGACTTTCTTAACGGCCTCTATCAGTGTCTGACCTTGATCCTCAGCAAAGCTCAAAGAACAGAAAACCGTCAAAGCGATCAAAATCCCTGTTATGATTGCGGCGAGGTCCGAGTTACTCATTTACTTTCCCCCTGGTGGCAATGGTTTCCGTCGCATCCTATGCCAAATCCGCTGTAGGCTCAACACGCCATAGCGTTAGTACAGGCCTTCGTTTCATGGCCGATCTTAAAAGCGCTGACCGGAAGTCCGAGAAACAGCGTTTAATATCGCTCAATCTGCCGCCAAAAGCGCAGCTCGACTCCTGGTAATCTTAGGCTCCTCGATGACTTTCAGGCCCGACTTCGCAGCCAACGCCAGAGTCTCTCCAAAATCCTTCTCCGAGACATGCCATCCACCGGGCTCCGCGATGAGTAATCTTCCCGTCGGCTTAAGAATAGCCTTGATCTGAGCCAATAGGGCGCCGGCGTCAGGGACTTCATGGACGACGTTAATTGCCAGGCACAGATCGATCGGCTCGGAAATCCCCAGACTATCCGGCTCACACATCTTCGTGACGATTCGGTCTGCGACGCCGGCTTTTTGAGCCCGTTTGCGAAGAGAGCTCAACATTTTCTCCTGGATATCGACAGCTATCACTTTGCCGCCGGCGCCCACCATCCGAGCCGCGGGAAGCGTGAAGAAGCCCATTCCCGGACCTATTTCGAGCACGGTCATTCCTTCGGTCATATATGGCGCCAGGATCTTGTCAGGATTTTGAAGCAGGCGACGGATCGGACTGATCAGTAAGTATCCGATCCACCAGGGACAAACGCGTTTTGCCATACGTAATTTCCTTTTGTAGCGATTTAATTAAACACTCTGAACTTCTTCATCAACCCTAGGTCTTGTCGAAAAGTCTTTTGCTAAAGGCGGAACCATGAATCCGGTGATTCAAGCAAACCGTATCGTCACAACGGCGGCCCCGGAACGCCGCTGGGACTTAGTGCGTCATTTCATAAATTCGGCGCCACGTCCTATAAGCATCCGTGCCGTAATTGCAAAATCCTGCAATTACCAACATATGCCGCAAGAGAAGCGACGGATGAAGTCAAAGCTTGACTTGCCCTGAAGGGGCAATCCCCATAAGTAGCCATGGGCGAAGCCCATGGAAAAGGGAGGGAAATAGATAGATGTCTTGACCCTGACGGGGTCATCAGGTCAAAGGTTATGATCGACCCATGTAGGGTCGCCGAGGAGACAAAAGTAGATCATGGTAACCTGGTGTCCATGGGTTTCACCTATGGCTACTCAAGAAGAGCGCCCCTTCAGGGCACGATCCGGCGCTTGTCCGGCATCCTACAAGAATCCGGGACTGTATTTATTAAACGACCGCTTACTTCCCTTCCCTTTGCCGCCGGTAAAACAGTCGGCGCCGAACGATATCACTGATGAGATGAGCTTCCTACAAATTTTTCGGTTGCGTCGGGGCCGACAGTAGGTATAATGAAACCACTGGCGTAAGCGTTTGTTTTGCGTGGCTCCGATTATATGGAGCGGCGCCTCGTGTTTAATTGGGTATGGTTGCATGGACAAAAGAGAAATCGAGGCTTGCCATGCCCCTATTGCGGTCACATGCGACGTCGTGCTCCAGTCCAGCTAATCGATTAATCATCCTCATCATTTCCGCCATTATATGTTTTCTTTTCGTCCATGACGCTCCCGCCGGCGGACTACCCGAGTCGCCGAGGCCTTCCATGCCGGACGGCAAATCGTTGAGCGACTGGATCGACAAAGACGTCCGTCTGCGTAACCTCGGGAGGGCCGATTCGACCGACCCGTTTTCCGGCGAAGTCGGCGGCGTCCTTTTCCGGCCGGCAAAACTCGGGGATCCTCTCAGCAAGACGAAGTCCCTCTACCTTCTAAACACCGACAGCAAGGCTTTGCCCTCTCGTGCCCCGATCGTGAAAAGCCCATCGGCGGAACAGAAGCAGTTCGTCGTTTCGGAGCTGTTCAAGCCCACTTTCATGAGTCGAGCAAGCTATCTTGTTTCGGGCGGAGCAGGCGATTCCAACATTTCAGTGGATTTTCTGCTGCCCACGAAATTGAGTCCCAACTCTTCGCTGTTCCTGGAGTCACGGACGGAGTTTCAATCCCCGTTCGCCAACAATGTAAGTCCCTCGGATCGCAGATGTGACGTCAGCTTGGGGCTCGGATGGCGGAAAACATCGGTCAGAGGTTTGATGGTCGGGGCTAACGCTTTCTGGGATGTTTCCCGACTGGCCGATGACTGGTATTCATCGCCTGGATTCGGCGTCGAATCTGCCGCGCATTGGAACGGCGGCGCCTGGGACTTGGTTCTGAACGCTTACCGGGGCGGCGGGATAGACGCTCAGACCGGCTTCACCTTTCCGATATGCGACAAGCTGCTGGACATGCGGATCTTCGCGGAAAAATACAGATTCTTCGATGGAGACTTCATATTGGGCTCGAAGGGCGGATTCGAAATCTCGGCGCCTAATCGCTTGGTCAGCCTGTCTTACGCTTACGGGCAGGACAGCGCTTGCCCGTCATACCAGGCCGTTTCCTGCTCTCTGAGCGTCCCGTTCTCTTTGGAAAAGCTCTTTTCCGGAAAGAATCCTATTGAAATTCCCGAATCTCACGGCCCGGACACTCGTTACGTCGAGCGCTTACATTCCGACGGCGTGAAGCGGAACTGGCGCAGCCCCGCGACCGTAGTCGAGGCCAGGGCCACTCCTCAAGGAAAGCGCTGGACCACCCCCGGCAAATTGACCGACACGATCTTCTCGTGCAAAGAGCCGGCCACGGAGACGGCCAAGACCGAGACTGACTCATCCTCGAAACTCAAAGATTGCGATTGCGACAAAACGAAGAAATCGGCAGAGTGCAAGACCTCGGGCGAAGGGTTAGGGTTGTTGGCTTTGCTCTATGGCGGCGCAAAAATCGGGGGAAGCGCTTTCGGAGCGGCCTGCGCTCTTGGAGCGACTTACCTGGGAGCGGACTATACTTACCGCAACGCCTTCGGTCCCTTTGAAATCGAACCCTATGAGCGTGAACAGATCAAGCGGGAGAGGCCGAAGAGCAAGCGACGGAAATAGGAGGGGAGAGGCGACAAAGATGCTTCTGGAGGGCGACTTCTTGAGAGAAGTTGCCCTCCAGGCCTCCCTTCAAGAACTTCCAAAATGTCGTCCGAGTCATTCCCGCTCGTTCCCTGGCTGGAGCCCGAGAAACGAGACCGAATTTAATCTCATTCTGTGCTGTGTCCGCCCAGCGATGAGGAGAAATCCTTTACCTCGGTTCCTTTCAGCGCTTCCCGCATGAAGTAGCCCCAAATAGGAGCAGCAGCGCGAGCGCCGGTCTCCTCATCGCCAAGGGATTTCGCGTCGTCGAAACCCACCCAAACGCCGCAGGTATAGTCCGGAGAGAACCCCAGAAACCACGCGTCAACGTTGTCATTGGTGGTTCCGGTCTTGCCAGCGATATCGGGGCGGCCCACGATCTCCTTGAGAACTTTCGCGGCTCCTTCCTGAACGACACCTTGAAGAATATTCGTCATGGCGGAGGCAGTGTTGGAGCCAATGGCTCTGCGAACAAAGGGAGAGTTTCCTGCCGGAGGCTCGCTGGGAGCTGCTGTGCCCGAAGGTAAATCGGTCTCCTCAGAAGTCTTGCTCACCTCGGGCAGATTGCTCTGGTCCCAATCATCCGGCAGAACCGGAGGTTGATGCTCCTCCAGGACTTTGCCGTGGCGATCGACAATTTTCTTCACATAAATGTGCGGGATGTAATAGCCGCGGTTCGGATACACGGAGTATGCGTTGACCTGCTCTTCCAGGGAAACGTTCGCGGTACCGAGAGCCAAAGTGAGGTTATTGTGCAGAGGCCCCATGTACCCGAGACTCCGCGCATAGCTCCGGGCATAATCCACTTCGATCTCTTGAAGGAGCCTGATAGTGGGAATGTTCAAAGACTGGATAAGTCCGGTTCTTAGGGAAACAGAGGACTTACGAGGCGGGTGGTCGTTAACGGGATGCCAAGCCTCTCCCCCAGCTGGGCTCTGCAGCGTTAGGAAATCGCCGGTGATCATATCGGAGGGCGTCAATCCCTTTTCCAGCGCCGCCCCGTAAATTACGGGGTGAAACGAAGACCCCGCCTCGCGTCGCGCCTGAGTCACTCGGTTGAATTCTGATTTAGTTGATCCTGAGCCGCCGATCAACACACGCACATAACCGGTTGTGTTCTCCCGAGTCATGAGAGCGCCCTGGACCTGCGGAATCTGGTCCGGCTCCAGAAGAAACGATGCGCTTGGGTCTGGTCCCGGCTGTTCAGTGGCCGGCGAAACAACGCGAACCAGAATCACATCCCCGACTTGAAACGGTATATCCCCCTCCGCAAACTTGCGTGAGAGCATCTCAGGATGAAGAAACGGCTTCCGGACCCACCACTTGGGATCGGGATCGATTTTGATCTTGCCGATAACGGCTTTACGGCTTCCCTCTTCTCCAACATAGCCGATGCTCACCTGAATGTTTTCTCGGTCGATGTTGGTTATCACGCCTTCGACCGTCTGACCGGCCTTCAGGTCGCCCGCCAAGGCCGGCGAGTTTCCCCGTAGCCATTCCTCCAGGCGTTCCGCTATCACCTTCTTCAAGGGGCCGCGATAGCCCTGGCGTTTATCCAGTTCCCGGAGCCCTGTGTCCATAGCCGCTCGGGCGGCCGCGGTAAGGTCCAGGTCCACAGTCGTATACACCTGTAGCCCCTCTTTGTTCAGAGCGTCCCATCCGTACTTATTTTCCACGTATCGCCGCACATGCTCCACAAAATCAGGGGCGGGTCGTTGCGCAGCCAAGATTCCGGTGGAAATCCGAGGCTCTTCCTTCATCGCCTCTTCGGTACTGCGTTTGGGTTATGTAGCTATCTTCCAACATGCGCTTGAGAACATAGCTCCGCCGCTCCAAGGCTTTTTTGAGATTAACTTTGGGCGAAAGTCTAGAAGGCGCTATGGGCAAACCGGCTATCATGGCGCATTCCGCTAACGTGAGATCCTTGACGCTCTTGTCAAAGTAAGTTCTCGCCGCAGCCTCAACCCCGTAAGCCCCGCTTCCAAGATATATCTGATTGAGGTACAGGAAGAGGATGTGCTCTTTAGTCAGAGACCGTTCTATGCGTCCCCAGAAAATGGCCTCTCTGATCATGCGGCGGCCCCCTCTTTCAGTGACTGGATGGAACATCTTGGCGTCTTGATGTGGAATGCGGCTTACACCGCAGAATTCTTTACGGAAAACGTGGAAAACGTCCCACCAGGCTTTCTTGCTCGGCTTCAAGAAGTCTCTGTCCTCGGCGGCGACAAAGGCGCTTTGCAGCATTTTAGGGATCTGATCTATAGGGACCACAAACCGACGCTGCGCAGCGAATTCGGCGATAAGGGCGCCGTTGTCTCCAAAAAACTGTGTGCCTGTAGGCGGGGAGTAGTTCTTGAGTTTCTCGACGCTGGGTAGGTTCTGAGAAAAATAGACGTAACCAGCGAAGATCGTGCCGGCGACACAGGCTACGAGCCCTAAGGTGGTCAGGACGAAAAAACGAACGATTCTACCCAGCAAGCGCAGCCATTTCCTGGGCGTTTCGACATTCTGGAGAGTTTCCGGAAGCAGGGGTTCCGAAGGCGGGGTCTGTTCTGACGGCGGATTCAATGCCT
Source organism: uncultured delta proteobacterium (assembly GCA_963747865.1). GTDB lineage: Bacteria > Desulfobacterota > Desulfomonilia > Desulfomonilales > Desulfomonilaceae > JBBSBY01. The sequence goes on from CAVVHK010000089.1 coordinate 34,376, forward strand.
GCCTCCCTTGTCACGTCTATGGTCCGAATCTGTAGCGTGATGCGGTGGTCTATAGGAGAATGGGTTCGGAATGGCAAGGGAATTTACGAGCAGGATGCAAAAGACCGTCATTGCATTGAGCCGGCCTTTTCTCACCTTCTTTGAGCCAGAAAATCCTTCCAAAGCTTAAACCCACGTTCGGGCGGGGACCCGCTATTAGTCCACCACTTTACGAACTCCTTGTAAACCACAAGAAATTCCTCCCACGTGGCGCCTGGAGCATGGTTCTTCTTCCAGTCCGGGTAGAGATCGGCGTTGGCCTGCAGGAATTCTTCCTCTCCAAATTTGGAAAAAGCCTGAATCAAGCGCTTGTATTCGTCTTCTTTGCCCATTTCCCTAATCTTCACGGGGATCATAGTGGTAATCGACGGTTTAGTGGAAGCGACCTCTCTATCTACCGAAATAGAGGCTGCTTCGCGCTGAGCCGGAGGAACCGGACTCGGGACAGACTTATGTTCAATGGGGGTTCCGCCCGATAAGGCAATCACAATGAGCGCGCATGCCGGGACCAAGTTGTGTGTCATGTGGAGCAAGGCTGTGACTCCGATACCTGTCAGTTTCGACTTTTTCTCCCATTCCATGAAGCATATGGAGAAGACGAAGAATGCCCACGTGATCGTCAGACCCTGCGCAACGGAATGCAATCCATGCAGGACGCCCCAGATTACCGCCGACGCAAGCGCTACCCGGAGTTGTCTCCGCATGACCGCCCTCAGTATCCACAGGATCGGCCACATGACCATCGTCTCTACCACAGGAGCTATGTAGAGCAGGAAAATCACAAGGAAAACCGGTGACGAATCCGGTATCGTAGGACTCGGGAGCGCCAACACACCAACTACTATTGAGCCGATCACATACGTCGGAATGATGCTAATGAGCCAGGCCCTCCAAACGTAACTACGGACAGGCCGATCCGTATTGCGCAAGGACCGCAGTACGTTCGTGGCGAGGATGGTAGTGGTGGAAGAGATTCGATGGATGATCGTGATGCTCTTCCAGACTTTGCTTTCCGGATTTTCCGCATTCGAGTAGGTCTCCTGCGCATCCCGAGTGGATACCGGTTCCGGGTTAGAGCCTTGGCCGGTCAATCGAGGTTGAAGGTGTCCGAGGCTTGTGAGAGTTGAGATCTCCTCCTCCGTGATGAATCCGCCTGCCATCAGCTCTTTGAACACGGTATTCAGTTGGGCCGAGGTAAGCTCGTATTTGGCCAAAAGGGCAGCGTCGTCCATTTGGGCTCGGATGTCGGCGACGACCGCTTCGGCGCTCAGCTCTTTCTTTGCCATATTCTCTCTCGACCTTATTAGAAATCTCTACGTAATTTTAGGCTCTGGGCGCCGCGGCGATCAACGGCGCCCGCTATAAGTGAATTTTTCAGGATTAAGAGCATACCTCAGCGCGTCTATAGGGGCAAATGAAACCACTCCTCTTGCGGCGCCTGTGGTTGATATGATAATCCACAAGGCGGTCGCATTTGAGCAGATCCAAAGTTAGAATTGGTTCAAGGAGTGTTCCTCTGAAGGCGCCCTTCAAGAACTTCTAGAATGGCGAGGTTACGGGTCATCATTACTAACATACGGACGCAACCAACAAATTAAGGCATTTTCGCGATTTGTTGTGGCCGCGCCGCGGTCATTGGGGTTTCTATGACATTCACCTTCGAAGCAGAGGTCTGGTCAGAGGGAGGCAAATTCGTTGCCCGCGCCAATCCCTTGAACGTTATGTCTTGTGGCGACACAAGGCAGGAAGCTGAGGAATCTCTTCGGGAAGCAGTTGAGCTGTTCCTGGAAACGGCCTACGAAATGGGAACACTTGATGACATTCTTGCCGAATCCGGTTATGCCCCGATCGAAGGAAACTGGATTGTGATGAGCAAGCCTGAACGTCGTGAAATCACCCTGAGTATTTGATCGTGCCTCGAATTGTCCCTATTCATTGGCGCGAGCGTGAAAGAGTCGTTCTTGGTCTGGGACTCAAATTTGCGCGACAGAAGGGAAGCCATAGAGTCTATATTAGAGATGGACTGCCTAGACCTGTTATCATACCTGAAAAATCAGAAATACCGGTTTCAATTATAAAGAATGTTATGGACACGTTGGGGGTATCGCGGGAACAATACTTTCGATTGCTCCAGGGTTAGGCCCTGTCAAACCGACGCTACGGATCCGTGGTGTTTTGCCGATTGAGGCCTTTCGATGGAATGACTCAAATCCGTTCGACGTGGTATAAACAGAAAGTTGACGCGTCGATGGAGGTAGAAGTCATGAAGCTTGGTATCGCTTTGGGCGGCGGTGGAGTGAGAGGACTGGCCCACGTTTCCATCCTCGAGGTGCTGGACGATCTGCAGTTGCGTCCCACCGTTATGTCCGGCTCCAGCATGGGAGCGATTGTAGGCGCCCTGTATGCGTCCGGCATGTCCGCAAGAGAGATTAGAGAGGTTGTCGAGAGACGGTTGATCCTAAAGAACGACACGTGGCGGGACGTCATAGAGAAAAGGGACGATTTACTTAAATGGGTGCATGCTTTTAAACCGGACTTCTCGGGGAGCGGGTTGATCAATGCGCAAGGCATCCTGAACTCGCTGCTCGAAGAAATCAAGGCGGGCAGTTTTGAAGATCTGCGGATTCCTTTGCTGGTCGTGGCCGCGGACTATTGGTCGGCGGAGGAAGTTGTATTTGAAAAGGGCGACTTATTGCCGGCCATACAGGCCAGCATGGCCGTTCCGGGAGTCTTCTCGCCGGTTTCCGTGGAAGGCAGAATTTTAGTGGATGGCGGCGTAGTCAATCTTGTGCCCTATGACCTCCTCACAAGCCGCGCCGACTTCATCATCGCAGTGAACGTCAGCAGAGTCCGAATCACCAACGGACCCGAGTTTCCAAACGCTCTGGAGTCTGTGCTCGGAACCTTCGACATAATGCAGACAACAATGCTCGCCGACAAACTGAAGAGACTCAAACCGGACATCTATGTCTGGCCGCAGATCCGTGACGTCAGGATGCTCGATTTCGGCAAGATCGAAGAAGTCTTTGCCCAGACGATTCCGGCGGCCGAAGAATTACGAAAAGAACTATTGGCGGTGTTGCGGAAAGGCGACCCGACCTGATAAATGCGTCCAAAACTAAAAACGGGGCAGGAGCTGGGATTCGTGGCGGAGAACTCCACGGCGCAGCGATCTCTCAGTCACTCGGGCGGCTCAAAGACCGGCGTTTGGATATAGAGGTTTGAAAGATCCGGTCTTATTTCCATATGGGCTATAGTTTATGCTCTGCATTAGGCCAAAACACTGACCCGGCTTCGCCGGACCAGTGTTGATTTTGATCACAAATGGGCGTCGACGACCTCAAGGTGAGAGCAACCATCGGATGCCCGGTCACGATTTCCAAGACCTACGAGATTGCAAGACCGCTGTATAATTCCGACTGAAAGGGATTAAGAAGGGGTAACTAGTGGAAGTCAGAGCGATTTCTATTCTTGGGTTCAATCCCGAATCCATCGCCCGCGAAGCGGGCATGGAAAAGGGTGACGTCATCGTCGAGTACAGAGGAATCGGAGACCTCACGATGGACAGGCTCACGGCCCTGACAACCGGAACAACATATAACGGAATCGGCACTCGAGTGATCTATCTGAGGAGTGGGTCCAAACACTCTGTGATGCTGCCGCAGGGATCTCTCGGCATTTCGGCCATGGACACCACAATAAGAGATCCTTCGAACCTACTATTGGGAAGCGACGTTGGGAACGTCCTTCAGAAAATTCAAAAGGTATATTTTCTTCTAGGAGTGTTGGGTCTATTTGCTATGACATTTGCGCTTGCAAAGTCGGAAGTTGGGCAGGCGCTTTTGGATGTCCTTTTTGCGACAATCTACTGCTTCATATATTTTGGGCTGCGCTACAGAAAAGAGTGGGCAATTACTCTTGTCCTAATTCTTGCAGCATTTAACTGCATTTCGATATTCTTCCGCCTTATGCATCCTGCGCAGGATATCAAGACTCTGGTCGCCAAGGGTATCGTCTTGCTTTTATTGTTGTTCTTCGCCTACAACATTGTGTTTTTCCGCAAACCGGAGGTCCGTGCCCTGTTTGGCGACAAGGAGACTTTGGTGATCTAGTGTTCCTATCTCGAATCAACCGGTTTATCCCTCTCCTGTAATTACATATTGATAGACGAACCGAGACCTCCGGACTATTTGAAGAACAGAGAGCGAGGGCGGCACGGGCAAAGGTTATTCCCCTTGGGCTATGTCTTGCGGCCTCAAGCCCCCCTTCCAGATTCTTCACTTTCCGGTTCCTCAGGTAGAAAGATCCGATGGAACCTTCCACGCCGGTCGCCTCGGAATCTCACCTATGAATGATCGGGACGGCCTGCAATGCGCTTGCCTCTTGTGTTGCGAGGAATCCAATCATCTCGTCTTCCTCTCCATCTTTCCAATGGCAAGGCAAATTCTCCGCCTTAACCGAAAGCTAACGCAATCCTAGTCCGCCGCGAAAGAATATTGTTCAAAGTCCATTGAAAACGTTTTCACAACGTGTTAGTTCAGGTCAAACCGAAGCGGGTTCAAATTTCTTTGAAAATTAGCCAAGTATCAAGAGGGTTTGCCTTGCCTATTCCATGCATTGATAAGGAGGCGGATTGTCAGCTATGATCAAATACAAATTCGGCGGCGCCTTGAATCAAGAAACTCGGTACAGGTCCCACTTTGATGTAATTCTTAAAGACAGATCAGGGTCGCCGGCTAATGGCGCCGAAAACACCGATCGTGTTCGCAAGCGATCGAGTTCTCGGAACGCAAAACTACAGCAGGAGAAAACCCAGGAATGCGCAAGAATCGGCGCAAAAAAAACAATCGTGTTGGACACCAGCGTGTTGGTTCACGATCCCGAATCTCTGGACATCCTGCGAAATGAGGACGGACTTCTCGTTGTTCCCTGGGTCGTATTGGAAGAATTAGATCAGTTGAAGAAACAAACCCAATATCGGTTGGGACGCGAGAGAAGTAATAAGGAAAATTGAAGACTTGGCTCAAAGTGACGCCAAAGGCTTCAAGATAGAGCCAAAACCCAGCTCCAAATTTTTCAAGAACGATCTTCAGCGCGACAAGGCCGATCATCAGATCATCGCCACAGCTCGCTCTCTTCAGTCAAACCCCAATTCCAGATCCGAAGTCTTATTAATGTCCCGGGACACCATAGTCCGGGTTCTCGCAAGAGAGCTTGGCATCACAGCCGAAGATTATCCCTATAATCAGGTAAACGCATTATTCCACTCATGCCTGAAGCGCATCAATGTCCCGGAGCAGATCCTCTGTGAAACCAGAGACACCTTCGAACACCCATCCCAAAACCTTGAACCTATGCAACACAATGAGGGGGTCGTCTGCTGGAGCAAGTCCGGAGGCGCCTGGGAAGAGTCGTTCGCTGCGCTTTACAAGGGCGACCGCTTCAAAATTATTCCATCCGATATAGAAGCTCTCGGATTGAGACCTTTTTCCCTGGAATCCAACGGAAACGGGGGCGACAAAGATAAATCGCACGGAAGGGAAAACCGCAAAAACTGGTCACAGTATGTCGCTCTGGCGCAAATACTCGATCCGAGCATCAGTCTTGTGTTTTTGCAGGGAGGCGCAGGCACGGGCAAGACCTTGATTGCTCTGGCAGGAGCCCTGGAGCAGAGAAAAAAATACACTAACATAGTTATTGCGCGCCCCATGGTGCATCTGGAAGACAGAGATGAAATCGGGTACTTGCCTGGAGGTCTCGAACAAAAGATGGCCCCATGGATAGAGCCCATATTGCAGGCTTTCTCCTTTTTGGGAGGGCTGAAACCGGAAAACTCCGACCTCATAACCAGGCTTCAAGAAAACAAGAAAATAGTAATTAAACCACTTGATTATATTCGCGGAGAAACATACCACAAATCGTTCATGGTGATTGACGAAGCGCAAAACTTGACCCCGCACCAGGTCAAGACAATTATTACACGAGCCGGATCAAATACAAAAATGGTATTCACCGGGGATTTGGGACAGATAGACCGTAATCGAAGGTTAGACGCCAAGACCAGCGGCCTGGCCTACGCGATGACCAAGATGGTCAATCAAAGCATTGTCGGAATCGTTAATTTCAAAGACACCGTCCGGTCCCCGTTAGCCAGCCTCGCTGAAGAGCTGCTCTAGGAGCTGTCGCAAAGCTTGAGAGCTTCTGGAATCGTTGTCGGGGAGGGACTTTTTGCAAAAAGTCCCTCCCCGAACCCCCATAAGCGCTAACTTTTGACCTTGTCGGACGTGATTTCAAATAGTAAACGCTGGCAGAATTACGTCGCCCCCGCGAAAGCGGGGGTCCAGAAGGTATTGAAAACACTGGATTCCCGCTTGCGCAGGAATGACGGCGCTGGTCACAACGCATCTTTAAGTTAGCGCCTATACCCCGAACCCCTCCCCAAAAACTCTAATTATTGCGCCGGACCTCGAAAATCGCAGTAGGGATACTCCATGCGCGAAGTTTCCCTCCGGACCCAAATGCTTGTGACTTAAGAGGGATCTCGGTAACGGCTTCACGTTGCGCCGTCGCCCCGCGAAAGCGGGGGTCCGGAAAGCTCCGAAAAAACTGGATTCCCGCTTGCGCGGGAATGACGGACAAGGATCTTTTCACGGCGATTGAAGCTCTTTCCTTTATTATGGCGCCGGCATTGCCCTCAGGACCTCTCTTCAAGAAATCCTATATATGATGACAGACGACGCCTCGCCTTTCCCGCACATGCCTGAGCAGCCACCCAATCAACGCATGATCAATTCTTCCGCCTCTTTCCTGTCCAACTCCTCAAAAACCTGCCGAGTCGCCGTAATACCGTTTAATGCCGCAGGAAATCCCGCATATACCGCCATGTGATTCATGAGTTCAACTATCTCCTGACTAGAGCAACCCACGTTCAGGGCGGCTTTAATGTGGACCTTCATCTGAGGCGTCATTGTCCCTTTGGCGACGCATATAGCGATCATGGCGACTTCTTTGTGCTTAGGACTCAGTATGTTTCTGGCGATGACGTCGCCGTAAGAAAAATCTATTATGAAATCAGCCATGTCCGGCGCTATCTCAGCAAGGCTTTTGATCACCCTTTCCCCGGCCCCTTTGCTGGTTCGGGACATGACCTCCAGACCTCGCGCTCGCCTGCTTCCGCCTTCATGCGTAAGCGCTTTGCCCCCGCTCAGAGAAACACCCTTTGCCTGAAACACTTCCCTCGCGGTGTTAATACCATTTATTGCGCTGGGAAATCCGGCAAACACGGCTGCAACGTACATGATTTCAATGACTTCGTCAGGCGTTACCCCAACGTTCAGGGATGCGCCTATGTGAAATCCGAGTTGAGGCTTGGCGTTGCCCATGGCCGTAAGAGCCGCCACAGTGGCGATCTGTCTGGACTTAGGGTCTAAACCGGCCTGCTGTAAATGTCGCCATACGCGAATTCGATTATAAAGCGCCCCATCTCGGGAGCAATGTCTTTCAGGCTATCGAGGACTTTCTGGGACGCCTCGTCGTCAAGAGCCTTGAGAGCCTTTAAACCCCGTTCATATCTATCGTTGGTTTCCGTTGATTTCATGTTTTCTCCTGCGTTTGCCGGGTAGCACATCGCGAAAAGGATCGCAAGACCGACCCCAAGGTAGTTTACCATGCGCCGAGGAGTCGTCGGCTTTGATTTTCGGAGGCAAGGAGCACGGAACTTCTGCGTTATTTTCACGGCATTCCTAAGCAAATCATT
>CAVVHK010000090.1:0-11083 GCA_963747865.1 uncultured delta proteobacterium
GAGAGGGATAGGGGAGAGGATTGATGCGGTCAACGGCGAGCTCGCGCCTTTCAGGCGCATGCCCGTTTACTCATCAGTGTTTCCCCAATGGCGGCTTTCAGACGTTGATCTGCCGCGTCAGCGCGTACCTGGTGCGGGTTCGGCAAAGGCCGCGGACTAGAAAGCAAACTATGCGCGTGTAACGCGTGAAGAAATTAGACCTGCCAATTTGCCGCTACTGGAGCCGTTGTTAATTGTTCCAAGCAAAATAGTCCGGTCCCTACCAGAAGTGTGCCAAAAGAATGGCCCGAGAAGCGGGATTGTTTACATCCCTCCAACGACCATCCGGAAAAGCGGCTCCTGATCTCCCTTATATATTTTGCTTTGGAGTGTCAAAAATCCGGAACCCTTATTGCATACCCGTGTCATAATCAATAAGGGTTATGTGAAACCGAATCCTCCCAATCCATTTAGAATAGCCCGCATCATGGCAGCCCGTGCGGCAAGGTTGCGGGGGTTCAAACCAAGCACGATAACCCATATCCATACCTCCTTTCACGCCCCGAGTCCCTCTCGGGGCTATTTTTTTGAATCAAGCCGTGTGGATCGAGCAACGCTATTCCATATGGCCGCGCAGAAATTTACCGCCCACAATACGCCATCCCCCCGTGATCTCGCCGGATCGAAAAAAGTTGCCGAGCTTCGCTTTCTCCTATGCTGAACTATCTTAAGGCGAACCATTCGGATAACTACCGAATTAAGGCAAGTTATGAGAAGGGAGGATGTTTTTGTGTTCTCTAGACAGAACTCTTGATGTATTCTTCTTGCAAGTGGCCGACTTAGGTCCGGCCACAATCGGACACAGACGGATTTGAGGATTTTTCAACACACGCATGTGGTAAAGGTCTTTATTTCGGCAAGTGATTCAGCCGGAGATACACCCAATTAAAAAGGAGACTTCATGAGACTAGCCGGCAGAGCAGCCATTGTGACAGGTAGCAGCAGGGGGGTCGGCCGGAGCGTGGCCCTGGGGTTGGCAAAGGAAGGCGCGGATGTTTTGGTAAACTACACTTCAAAAGAGGGGCCCGCGCTGGAAGTGGTCGAACAGATCAAAGCCATGGGGCGCAAGTCGGTCGCCGTAAAAGCCGACGTCGCCTCCAAGGAACAAGTGGAAGCCATGACCGCAACGGCCAAAGACGAGTTTGGTCGCGTTGACATCATCGTGAATAACGCGGGGTTTACGCGCCCCGCAATGCTGCACAAGATGTCGGAAGCCGAATGGGACGCAGTTGTCGACGCGCACCTTAAAGGTCCCTTCCTGACAATTCAAGCGGCGTTTAAGCATTTCAAGGAGCAAAATTACGGCAAGATAATCAATGTAAGCTCGGTGGCGGGGCTTGTGGGCACTGTGGGGCAGGTGAACTATTCGGCGGCCAAAGGAGGAATCATCAGTTTTACCAAGAGCGTAGCCAGAGAACTGGCGCGGTACAACGTATGTGCGAATGTCATCTCCCTGGGAATCGTCGAAACCGACATGACGGAAAAAATCCGTACGGACGAGAAGCTCGCCGAGATTTATATGAATCGCATTTTGATGAAAAGATTCGGTAAAGCCGAGGATATAAGCCCTGCTTTTGTATTTTTGTCGTCGCCTGAATCCGACTACATCACGGGGCAAGTGCTGTGCGTGGACGGTGGATACGGGATGGTATAACCACGACGCCGGGCGCATGGATAGTAAACATGAATAAAAAAGCCTTGACTTGAATATTGGCATCTGATAGTAAATCAAGACAATAACACTGCCTTAAGCTCATGACATCGCACAGGGAGAGGGACTGTGCTAGGGCCGACGCCTAGCGCAGGCTAAGTCGCCCGATGATAATCCAAAGCGGCCTCCATTGTGGGTCTGAGGCGAAGGCAATGGGCAGTCAAGCTTCAAAAAATAGCTTGACATTAGGTAGTCGATTTGGTACCAAAAATACATTCCGGACTAATATCGGATTCATAATCCGGGAATGTTTTTTTACGGGTCTCCCAACTTTGGGAGGAACTGTTGAAAGGAGGATTGAGGGTATGGTTAAACGTTTGTTTGTTCTGAGCCTTATGGTTCTCGCGTTGTGCGGCGCTAGCGCAGTGATGTCATTGGCTGGCGGTCCCGCTTGCGCTCCCGGGCCCAATGTATGTATGCCTGGACCTCCGGGGATTCCCCCTGTATGTGGTCCTGCCGCCACCAGCTACGCCGCAGTGAAAGAGGAGATCGTTCCTGTTCCTGCGCAAATCCGCAAGGTTAGAGTCGTCGCCCCGTATTTGGCTGGTGTTGCTTGGCCCCGTACCCCGTTAGCTTTCTATGGCAATCCGCAGACCTTCCCGAACCCCATCGCAATCGGCCGTTACGAGTGGCTGGTTCCCGCAGTGGAAGTCAAGAATGAGTACTTTGACACATTCCTGGATCCTTGCTGCCAGACCCACAAAGTGCCTCGTTGCGTGTATGTGAAGGCCAACTATGTGAAACAGAAACCGGCATGTGGCCCTGTCCCCATGGCGCCTCCTCCTATGATGCCTATGAAAGTAACGAAGTAAGCTGAGAACTTAGTTGCGAGGCTGTAATAAATAGTTTCACTCAGATATAATGAGTTTGTCGAAAGGAGGATTAGGGTATGGTTAAAAAGCTAGGTATTCTCGGATTCATACTGGTCGTCGTGGCTGCGACGAGCATGGTGTGGGCCGAGACCGCAAATATGGGTTCAATCCCGGCTCCCCAGCCTATGGTGATGCCGGCGGCAGCTCCGCCTGCTTGTCCGGGTGGGATGTGCCCCCCACCGCCCAAGATGGTACCTTGCAAACCGAAGAAACTTACAACGTCTATCGAAGTTAAGATGCAATATCCGCAAATGCCGGTGCCCGTATGCGCTCCCCCCGTTTGCGGACCGGTCGGCCCTCCCCCTATGCCGGTGGCAGTCCCCATGTGGAAGTTCATCGTGCCTTGGCCGCCCTTCGTATACTATCTGCCTGTTGAATAGCAGGAGACAGAGTCGTTACAAAAAAGCCCCCTGAACGGGGGTTTTTTTGTTGGTTTAACGCAGGAGTCCAAGATACGCACGGCGCGGTCGTGCGGCCCGCACAAGGATATATTCCCACCAAATAAAATGATCATCATCCCGGCTATAGACCTCAAAGACGGCAAGTGTGTCCGGTTGCGGCAGGGCAACATGGACGACTCCACCATTTTCAACGATAATCCCTCAGATCAGGCGAAGCTATGGCAGGATCTCGGGGCGAAGAGGATTCATGTTGTTGACCTGAACGGCTCGATCCACGGCAAGCCGATAAATCTGGAAACCATCCAGGCCATTGTGCGGTCCGTTGACATTCCTGTTCAACTGGGAGGCGGCATCCGGGACCAGGATGGAATCCGGTTGTATTTGGACATAGGGCTCAGCAACCTCATTCTCGGGACCATCGCCGCACGAAGCCCTGAAGTTGTTCTGCAATATATGGAAGATTTTCCGGGCAAACTTGCCATAGGCATTGACGCTCGAAACGGTCTGGTGGCAGTGCAGGGTTGGACCGAGTCAACAGAGACCAAAGCTGCGGAACTGGCGGCTAGATTTGACGGCAGCCGTCCCTTTGCCTTCATCTATACTGATATAGAACGAGATGGTATGATGAAAGGACCCAATATTGGCGCTACAAGGGAATTTGCTCGGAGCGTAGCCTCTCCGGTCATTTTGTCCGGCGGAGTGTCAAGTATGACGGATCTACGCGACATTATCCCCCTCGAAGAGGAAGGGATTATGGGCATTATAATTGGAAGGGCTCTTTACGAAAGAACCATAGATCTCAAAGAAGCTATCGATTTGGTGGAATGATGTTTGCGAAACGGATTATTCCATGTTTGGACGTTAAAGACGGCAGGGTCGTAAAAGGTGTCAATTTCGTTAACCTTAGGGATGCCGGCGACCCGGTTGAAAACGCGCGGTACTACGACGCTGAGGGCGCGGATGAATTGGTATTTCTTGATATTACGGCGTCTCATCAGAAGAGAAAAATCATTTTGGACGTGGTGGCGCGCACGGCCGAAGAAGTCTTTATGCCGCTTACGGTTGGAGGCGGGATTAAGGCCACTTCAGACATAAGGGACCTCCTCAACGCGGGCGCGGACAAGGTGTCGATCAACACCGCAGCCGTCCAAAACCCTGAAATTGTTCGCGACGCGTCCCTGATGTTCGGGAGCCAATGTATCGTGGTCGCGATTGATGCGAAAAAGACCGGGAATACCCACTCGGGCTTCGAGATATCCATTCACGGCGGCCGCACGATGACCGGAATTGACTGCCTTGAATGGGCGATAAAAGTGGAGGAATTGGGCGCGGGTGAAATAATGCTCACCAGCATGGACGCTGATGGGACCAAGGATGGATACGATCTGCCCATGACCCGGGCCGTGACAGATATAGTCGGAATACCTGTTATCGCATCAGGTGGAGCCGGTAAGGCCGAACACCTTAGAGACGCCATTCTTCTTGCGAATGCTGACGCTGTCTTGGCGGCTTCGATATTTCACTATCGCGAGATCCCGGTGCTGGAACTCAAGAAGTACCTGAGAAGCGAGGGCATCCCTGTGCGGTTGTAGTGCGCCGGTAGCGCCGCTATGGAGGGGTGGGCGGCACGGTATTGTAATAGTTCGGCGGGATACCCCTTTTTGCACCCCCGCGTTTCGCAGCGCCCGGACCCTTCGCCAAAAACACCATATATATTGGCTTGTTAAATGGTCTTAAGCCTCATCCCGGCAGAATGTTGTTTGGATCTTTGGCGGTGCTGACTTGCTTTCCAGGTCGGCGCCTATTTTATGCAATTGTTTATCGGCATACGTTTTTTGGAAAAAAGCTTCCTCCGGGAGAACGCTTACCATTGCCTGTTGTAGCCGACTCTCGCTTTTTGAAAGCGGGCTTGAACATAACGCCGATCCCCGAATAGCCCTCATGAGTTAGGGAGATTGTCCGCGCCACGCGCCTTAATTTATTCGGCGGGCTGGTTTCTCGCGGCGGTAAGTGTTTAACCTTCTATAAGAATCCTTGGTTACCGGCCCTGATTGGGCATTTTAAGATTAATAAAGATGGCTGAAGAAAACCTAATAGATATTGTTGATGACAGTATAGAGGCTCTGGAGCTCCCGGGGGTGCTGGAGGAGATCTCAAAGTACGCCTTTTCCGAGCCCGGAAGAGCCGAGATAATGAGTTCCGAACCCTGGGGCGGCATCGACGAAATTCTCTATCATCTCAATCTGGTTACCCAATTCAAGGAGATGACCTCCATCAAAGGGCCTTTAGGCATTAGCGGTCTTGTGCCGATGGAGGGGATAAGTTCCAAGCTGGACAATTCGGCTTCGATCTTGGATTCGGAAGAAATCCTGGTAATCCTGGATTTTCTCACGGTATGCGATGCGGTCAAATTCGGGCTGGATCACGTGGACGAGAGATATAACCTCGTGCGCGAGCAGACTCGCAGACTGGTCTACTTGTCGGAACTCAGAAATAAGATCAGCAAAATATTCGACGAGCACGGCGCCGTCCGCTCGGACGCCAGTCCGGCGCTGATCCGGATACATCACCGAATCCGCGCCGTGAGGGAAGGGATTCGGCATCGGCTGGAAAGAATCGTCCAAGACAGGGATCTGTCCAGAATCGTTCAGGAAGACTACATCACCATGCGCAATGATCGCTATGTGATTCTCTTAAGGCCTGAATTCAAGGGCCTTCTGGAGGGAATAATACACGATCATTCCAGGAGCGGGGCCTCGGTGTACGTTGAGCCGTTCAGCGTGGTGGAATTGAACAACCAAGTGGCCTCCCTGGCGGATGAAGAGCGGGAGGAAATCCGCAAAATTTTTGAGCAGGTCACGGGCCACATCAGGGCGGTGAAAGAGGAAATGGCTCAAAACTATAACGGCCTGGTCTGGCTTGACGCTTACCAAGCGCGTGCCCTGTGGGCTATTGCCACAAATTCCATCGCGCCGCAGCTCTCGGAGGAAGGATTCAGGATTATTGGAGGCCGCCATCCGCTCTTGCCCGTCGAGGAATCGGAAGTCGTCCCTATGGATGTGGTTCAGGATTCCTCAAACGTAGCCACTATAATCAGTGGAGCGAATATGGGGGGCAAAACGGTCGCATTGAAGTTGACCGGGCTGTTCGCTCTGATGACCCGATGCGGAATCCTGCTCCCAGCGCGTGAAGGAACCCAAGTCCAACCCTTCACCCGGATAATGGCCGACATTGGGGACGAGCAGGATATTAGAGGAAAGGTCTCTACTTTTTCGGGTCATATAATAAGGATAAAGGCCATAGTAGAGAATTCGTCCAAAGGGGACCTTGTTCTGCTGGACGAGCTGGGCGGGGCCACTGATCCGGAGGAAGGTTCCGCAATCGCCATGGCGATTCTGGACAACCTGATTTCCAGGGGTGTCAGGGTGGTCGCCACGACGCACTTGACGCAGCTTAAGGCGTACGCCCTTTCCAGGCCTGCGGTCAAAAATGTAAGCGTCGAATTTCATCCCGTGACCCTTAAGCCGACATTCCGGCTGCTATACGACTTGCCCGGCGAATCCCACGCCATAGTGACCGCTGAACGCATAGGCCTCCCCGCCGGAGTCATAGCCGCCGCCCGTTCCTATCTGGACAAATCCGCAGGTGGAAGCTCTCAGCTAATTCAAAACCTGAAGGAAAAGTTGGCCGACGTAGACCGGACCCAATCCGAGCTCTGGGAAAAGCGCGCTGCCCTGGACGTCGAAATGGAGAAAGTCAAAGCTGAGCGTGAAAACGTTTTGGAAGAGTTTCGCAAGGAAGCTCGTGAAATGCTCAATCGCGCTCGTCGTGAGTTGGCTGATCTACAGAACGCATTGAAACGCAGCAAGGAGACCAAGATCGTTCCGAAGCCGAGTGAGACTCTGGAGCAGATCAAACGTGATTTTGTGGCCAAGCTCGGCGCCTTGGAACGATCCATCAAGCTGCCACAGGTAGGCAGCAAGGTGCTGGTGAAGAAATTCGATAAACAGGGCACTGTCACCGAAGTGACCGACAAAGGCCGCCTCGGTGTGTCAATCGGCGGAATCAACCTTGTGGCCGATTTGGATGATGTGGTCCTGCTGAATATTGGGCAGGAGAAAAAAAGTCCTTCAAAAATCGGACGGATTGGGGTAGATATTTCCCCCAGCTCCCCCCGCTGGGAGGTGAACGTAATCGGAATGCGGGTTGACGAAGCGCTGCCGGTAGTGGAAAAAGCCATAGATCAAGCGCTCTTGGGTGGTCTACCTTCTCTCAACATCATACATGGCAAAGGCACAGGACGGCTCAAAAAGGCCATTCGGGAATATCTCTCCGGCAACAAACTTGTGCGCAGCTTTCAATCAGGCGAGGCCGGAATCGGCGGAGAGGGTGTTACCGTAGTCGAGATGGTAATGGAATAGCGTTATACGGTGTCGTCCAGGTTATGGAAACGACTGCAAAACTTAAGATACTTCGGAAGGAGCGTGGAGGAGGCTCTTTCTGTGCAAATATCGCCGGAGGGGAAGTTTTCAGCCGGAAGTTTCACCCAGGACCTCCTTTGATGAACAATGCTTGTGGCTTAAGAATTCGACCTTGAATTTCCCATGTGGGGTAGGCCTTCCAGCCTGCCGATTTTACAACCGAATTGACTGCAGACTGGAAAGCCTGCGCCGCATCAAATTTCCTTAAGTCAACGACATTGCCCTTGAACAACTCCTGATGTGGCGATAGTGAGGGAGGCTCTCCCGCATATGGGGGCGCAACTCTCCCACGAGCGCTATTCTTAGCCATCGAACCTTTAAGAGACACACATGCGGATTTCTGAAAGCAAAATAGCGGAAATAGGCGCTGCCGCCGATATAGTTCAAGTTATCTCGGACTATGTCAGTCTTAAGAGAGCCGGCAAAGACTACCGAGGAGTTTGCCCGTTTCACGGAGACAAGGACCCGTCGTTTTACGTTTCTCCTCAAAAGGGAATTTTTCATTGCTTTGGATGTGCTGTTGGTGGTAGTGTCTTCAACTTCCTGATGAAGATCGAAAATGTCTCTTTCGTAGAGGCAGTTCAGCTCGTGGCTCAGCGCTACGGAGTTCCTCTGGCATTCGATGAGCGCGCCAACGCCGTGGCCGACGAAAAACAGAAACTTTGCCGAGCGCTGGATACGGCCCAGCTCTATTTTCTCCAAAATCTGAAAACGCATCGAGAAGCGGTCGCTTACCTGGAATCCCGGGATCTCCCTACAGAATGGCTGGACAAATTGGGTATAGGCTTTGCTCCGGACGCCTGGGAAGGCCTGATCGGTTATTTCAGACAACGCGGAACGGATATGCGGGACGCTGTTTCCGCCGGACTCGCCAAAGCGCGCTCAAGTAGCGGTTATTACGATACCTTCAGGTCGAGAATAACGATCCCCATTAGGGACCTCAACGGCAAGATCATTGCTTTCGGCGGACGCATTTTCGGAGAAGGGGACCCTAAGTATCTAAACTCTCCAGAGTCCTCGGTTTTTCGTAAGAAAAGCGTTCTGTTCGGAATGGATACGGCGCGTGAGGCCATCAGAAGCGAAGGCTTCGTAATTATCGTCGAAGGGTATTTCGATCAAATCTCATTGAGAGTCAGAGGCTTACAGAACTGTGTCGCGACCATGGGCACAGCGCTGGGCGCTGAACAGGTGAGGTTGCTGAAGAGGTTTTCCAGGGATATTGTTACGGTTTTCGATGGAGATGAAGCCGGCCTGCGCGCAGTAAAACGCAGCATCCCGCTTTTTTTGTCTGAAGGACTCGAACCCCGTTGTCTCATTCTGACGGAAGATAAGGACCCGGACGAGGCCGTCAGGCGCGTCGGGATAAACGAGTTCAGGGATTGGGTGCGTCACGCGTCCCCAATGCTGGATTTCTTGCTGCACACAATATCCCGAAATTACAACGTAAACTCTCTGGAGGGAAGAAATTCTGCTTTGGAGGAGTGTCTTCCGGTGCTTCGGGAGATTGCCGATTCGAAAGAGCGCGATTATCTTATAGAGAGGTTTTCATCCGCTCTCAAAATTCGTGAAGATCGTCTGCAAAGACTGATCTCGGGTTCTTCTTCCCAAAGAAGTCAAAAGCCAAAGCAACCGGGAAGGCGGACGTTATTTGATTTTCCCGCTGACGAAAGAAACATTGTCAGAGGCATGCTGCTCAGGGAGGGTTTCATAGATAAGGTTTTGGAGAGAGGGATAATAAAAGATCTCCATGATCCGACTCTGGCCGCATTAGCGGAACTCATGGCGGATTTTACACACAATAGAGGATCATTCGACCCTTTCACATTCTCCACTTCATTGGAGGATGAAAACCTTTCAGCCCTGGTGGCGGGCTGGCTGAGACCTAGACCGGAAGAGGACGATCTGCGTCCCGACGTAGATGGCGACCTCGCGTTGGATCATTCTCTGGACAGCATCAGAGTGAAGAAATTACACAAACGTAAAACGGAGATTAAGGAAAGCATGAAGCTGTGTCTTCCCGGCAACGAAGAATTCAATTCTTTGGCGGACGAGCTACGGGTGATAGGACAACTTCTGAGAAAATAGTTTGGTTTTCGGCATAAACTCATTTATCTTATTGATCTAAGTTGCCGGCCTTATGGTTTAATCAATAGCACATCTTAAGTCCGCTTGAGAAGTGGCGGCCCCGAATCGCAGAACGTGGACAAGATACCTCTATGCAAGGAGAAGTCCTTTAATGGGTGAAGCAAAAACTAGAGTAGATTTCAAGGATCTTTTTGATCTGGCACGGTCTAAGAAATACCTTACGTACGACGAAATAAACGAAGCAATGCCTGCTAACGTGGTGGGAGAAGCTCAGATTGACGAGCTTCTTATGAAGATGATGACGGATTTCGATGTGGAACTCGTCGCCTCGGATAAGAAAGTTCCTGTTTCCGATAAGAAAGTGCGGAAATTAGAGGAAGAGAAGTCCGAGGAAGAAGAGGAAGATGATCTCACAGCGGACGCTGATTCCATAATTCGCGGGAACGATCCTGTGAAGATGTACCTCCATGAGATGGGGTGCGTTTCGCTTTTGACCCGTGAAGGCGAAGTCGAGATAGCCAAACGAATCGAGCAAGGTGAACAGCAGGTATTCAGCGTAATTATCGATTGCCCGGTCACCATCAAAGAGGTCTTGGCGCTAGGCGATAAACTTCAAAAAGGGACGATCAGGCTCAAGGAAGTTGTGCGCGGCTTCGAAGAAGAAGAAATGGAAGCCGACGACTCGACGCATGTCGAGAAAGTTTCTCAAACTCATTGAGGAAATGAAGGAATACGAGGTAAAGATTCACAACCTCGAATGCAACCGAAGAGCCGCGACCGAAGAAGGAGACCTCGAGCAGGCGAGCCAACTCGAGACGGAACTCGACGATTTCAGGGAAAAGATAGTCTGGTGCCTGAGAAATATCAACCTTAACAGCAACATGATCGATCATATCGCAGGCAAACTGAAGTTCCTCGTCCAAAAGCTGGAATCAGCTCAAGATGAACTTAAGGCTGTGGAATATGAATTGAAAATGCCTGTGGAGAAGGCGCAGGAGTTTCTCTTTCTGCTCAGGAAGCAGATTGACGAAAAGAAATCCATAAAAAAGTACACCAACTTCTCTGTTCAAAAGATACTGGATCTTGAGAAAAAACTTGAAGGAAGTTTTCGTAAGATCCAAAAGCTCCGCAGCGAAGCCGGTATGGATGAGGACAACCTCAAGAAGGCCCTGTCCAAGTGCCAGGAAGGCGAGTATCTGGCCAGAAGAGCCAAGAGCGAGCTGGTTCAGGCCAACCTGAGACTTGTCGTGAGCATAGCCAAGAAATACACCAATCGCGGGCTGCAATTTCTCGATCTGATTCAGGAAGGCAACATAGGCCTCATGAAGGCCGTGGACAAATTCGAGTATCAGCGAGGGTACAAATTCAGCACGTACGCCACCTGGTGGATCCGTCAGGCCATCACGAGAGCTATCGCGGATCAGGCCAGGACAATCCGCATACCTGTACACATGATCGAGACCATCAATAAGCTCATCAGGACTTCACGATACC
>CAVVHK010000091.1:0-130754 GCA_963747865.1 uncultured delta proteobacterium
GAATCATATATCATCTCGCGGCGTCACAGGGAGCTGATCAGCAAAAGGCGCCTTCATGTCCAGGATATCCTTCGCAAGGAGGCACGTTGAGGCCTGGCCTTCCGCTTGCACCGGGAATGACCTGCAGGGAGCCGCCTTTGGTTCGGAACACGTCCGCGAGCTCTTTGGGGGTATTTTTATATGCTCCGCTTGACATACGGCAACCCACTTTTCTGGGTTCGGGCATTCATTTTTTTGACCGCTCGACCATCCGGTGTCTCGTCAACGGATACGGGGCCTTCGGTTCGGGCTCGTTGTAGACCTTCCCGTTGAAAATCCGAATGTCCGCGCCGGCCATGGGGGACGAGCGTTCCGGCGATTTATCAGCAGAACTGTTTCGCCGGACCGAGAAGTAGTTTGACGGGCTCCCCATACTCTTCGAGATCTTCCGAGCGTTCCCCATTGCAGAAAATGTTCGAGTTCGTAAACAGAGAACATCCAGTCGACATCCGCTACCATCAGATTGTAAGGCAGGCTTGCGCAAAGAGCTCGCCCTGAACTCGGCAAGATTCGCCTCAGGGGCGGTGCTAAAAAACGCTTTATCAATGCCCCGCTCCGGAAATAATAAGTTCCGGCCGAAGCGTATTCGTTCATCCTGTTATCGGTGAAGCAATGTTTTTCTCCTATTTCCAGCAGAGGCCGCCCGTCTCTCTGGTGTAGGTAACCGTAAACCATAGGCTGAAGGCTGTGCGGATAAAAAAAAATGAACGCGGTAATACAGCCGCCGCAACCCCGTCCTCCGCATTTAGGTTCAAAAATGCTCCTAGATTTTCAAATAAACTCAAAAGTCACAATAGTTCAAGATTGTAGGTTTACCGTCATCGATATAGGCTGCGGCTTGCATAAATGCTGCATGGTGGTCCATTTTTGTGAATATCTCATGGGGACGATCTTCCCTTGCGGGGCCGATTCCTCAAGCACGTTCGCGAGGGAGGTCGTTTCCAGGTGGTCCCGAGTGCAGATCAACACAAAATCGGTTTTCTCCAAAAAAAAGTCGAGAAACGTGCTCAATCATACGGGCGCCGTCCACTTCGATCAGCGGCTTTATTTTTGTGTAGCCCGCTCTTATGAAACGGTTGCATACCCCGCCCACTGGAATAACTATCTGCATTCTAGGTTCCCTGCTACAGTTGAGCGACTTACGAACTTGGGGAAAATGTCCCCGGAGTAGGACCTTTTTGAACTAGGTGGTCGTTTTCATAAATACAGTGTCGCTCGGTTTGGGCTTATCTACTTCCCGTAGTCTGTGGTGACCGAAAGGCAACTGCATCTGTCGAGAAAAGCAACTTCTAATCCCCGCGGTTTGTGGGAATTCACCGCATCCTACAAGAAATCTGCGACCGTATTTATGAAGAAGCTCGACCAATTACACCATTTCGTAAATACGG
Source organism: uncultured delta proteobacterium (assembly GCA_963747865.1). Classification (GTDB taxonomy): domain Bacteria; phylum Desulfobacterota; class Desulfomonilia; order Desulfomonilales; family Desulfomonilaceae; genus JBBSBY01. Next base: position 1,428 of record CAVVHK010000091.1, read on the forward strand.
TTTCGGATTCTTTCACAGATGCCCTGAAGGGGCATTCCCCTTGAGTAGCCATGGGCGGCAGCCCATGGATTGAAACAACAACCAATCTTTTCTTCAACCCCGCAGGGGTTGAAGAAGCCGGCGGATAAAGCCGCTTACCATGGGTTTCACCCATGGCTACCCATGAAGAGCGCCCCTCACAGGGGGCTATACGCGGCATTTCATTTGCGGCGGCTTCAGGGAATGCGACACCGTATTAATGAAAACGACCACGAAGGCAACAGCATTGGCCCTTTGGGCAGGCATGGGCGCAGCGACAGAGTCGAGTCGGTTGCAATAATAGGAGTTTTTGGGGAGGGGTTCGGGGCACGGGGGCCAACCTAAAGATGCGTTGTGACCAGCGCCGTCATTCCCCGCGGAACCGGGAATCCAGTGTTTTCATCATCTTTTGGACCCCCGCTTTCGTGGGGCGACGTAATTCTGCTGGCGTTAACTATTTGAAATCACGTCCGACAAGGGCTGAAAAGTTAGCGCTTATGGGGGTTCGGGGGAGGACTTTTTGGAACCCCTCCCTTCTCGATTACTCTTCCTGCAAAGCTTCCTAAGCCTTTGCGCTCGCTTATGTCGCGAGGTCGTGCGTCGCGAACGCCAGGCCTCGCGAGCAGCAGCGGCCAAAAAAAGGGAAAGGTGCGCGTGCGCGCGCGGCTCTACTGCTCCGTTGGGACCACCCCGGCTCGGGCCGCGCCGCTGTCGCTGATCGCGCGTGATCGGTGTGCTCTACACGTCACCCCGGGGGATCGCCGCGTTCGAGGCTTGCAGCTGAACCACCGGCTTGCGCTCGCGCAGCACACTGCCGACGCCGGTGATCGTCCTGCCTGTTCCGCATGCTGGCTGAGGAAGATGTCCACCTGCCCGTCGGTATCGTGCTCAGCAAATCGGCGGTCGTGGCGCGGTGGACCGCAGGGTTCGCGGGGGCGAGCGCTGCATCAACGATGAAGAGCTACTCGCTCTGTGCCGTCAATGATGCAACGGTGCCGCGCTCGGTCATCCACGGGAACTCGCCCATGAAGACGCATGCCCGCTCTCGCGGATCTCGCCTGTCTCTTTGTTGATGAACGCGACCATCACCGTCAGCGGACGGGAATATGGTTGACCGTCAGGCTCGCCCTCCCGAGTGCTCTTGCGGCTCGCCGGCGCGGGACCGGTGAGCACGACATCGTCGGGTCGGCTCCGGAGAAGAGCTGCCCGCGCCGGCGCGCGTGCACGTTAAGCTCGACACCGGGCATGGGGCGCCCGGGGCGCGCGACCCGGAGCAGGCCAGCGCCGTTGTGCGCGCAGCGCTGGCCACCGACGGCGCTTGTGGTCGTTGTCGAACCTCGACCTGCTGGCGCTGCTGTCGCTGTCGGTATCGCTGGCCTTCCTTCGACTTGCTCATCTTCGCGCTGTCCTTGGTCACCATCCGGCCAGGCGCGCTCGAAGCCGCCGCAGCCCACAAGTGCTCGATCATTCGGGCTGGCGTGCTGGCTGGCTGGCTCCCGGCCGACGGCTCGCTAGCCGAGGCTGATCGTCACGTTGTCGATCGTGGGCGCGGAATGGGGGATGGTGGGCTACGGGTGCCTGGTCTGCGCGATGCGCCCACCGCCCTGCGCGCGCTCAGGCGGCGGCTGGCTCGAGCCGGGCGAGCGCCCTCGGGCGCGCCTGTACCGGCCGGTCCGCGCCGGGGCCGAGTCGACTACCGGTGGATGGTGTCGAGCTCGAAGGGTGTGGCGTCAGAGATCTCCGATTCTGCTCTATTCTTGAGATTATGGAAGCGTTTAACCCGACGACGGGAGACGTTCGGCTAAAACCGGGACCCTCATCAACAACGAATGGGGGGCACCGCTGCGACGCTGCCGAACGGTGACGTCCTGATTGTGGGAGGGTATACCTTGGGCGGCTTCGAAACGGCTGGGGAAGCTATCACCCGGGCGACGGGAGATTTTGCATCGCTTTGTTCACCACCTCGTCGTTCTGCTAATTTGGTGCTAGGGCCGAGCCCGCTTCGAACGGGCAACGTTCTCAATCTCCTGCTGGCGGATGCATCATCATCCACGACCACGTGCTCGACGCGCTCGTGCTCGACGCGCCCGTCCCGTCGGCTGCGCTCCACGTCAGCTGCGCGGCCGGCCGACGTTCATCAACGCCGCCGTCGGCGAGAAGGTCGCGATCACCTCCGATCGCTCCCTGTCCGCGTGGTCTGGGGCCGATCGGAGGTGATCGCGACCTTCTCGCCGACGGCGGCGTTGATGAACGTCGGCCGGCCGCGCAGCTGACGTGGAGCGCAGCCGACGGGACGGGCGCGTCGAGCACGAGCGCGTCGAGCACGTGGTCGTGGATGATGATGCATCCGCCGGCGATTAGAACGTTGCCATTTCGAAGCGGCTCGGCCGTCGCACCAATCCGGGGCACGAGCGGATCGTGTGCGAGCGATGCAAAATCTCCCGTCGCCGGGTCATAGACTTCCTCCGCTGTTTCGAAGCCGCCCAAGGTATACCCTCCCGCGATCAGGACGTCACCGTTCGGCAGCGTCGCAGCGGTGCCCCCCATGCGTCCTTCATGTGGGATCCCGGTTTCACCGAACGTCTCCGTCGTCGGGTTGAACACTTCCGCAGTGTCGAGAATCGGCCGCTCGGAGATCTCTGACGCCACGCCCTTCAAGCTCGACGCCGTCCACGGGTAGTCGACTCGGCCCCGGCGCGGACCGGCCGGTACAGGCGCGCCCGAGGGCGCTCGCCCGGCTCGAGCCAGCCGCCGCCTGAGCGCGCGCGGGGCGGTTGGTGCATCGCGCAGACCGGCACCCGTAGCCCACCATCCCCCATTCCCCGCCCACGATCGACAACGTGACGATCGGCCTCGAGCTGGCGGGCGTCGGCCGGGAGCAGGCCCGCCAGCGCGCCCGTCCGATGATCGAGCACTTACGGGCTCGGCGGCTTCGAGCGCGCCTGGCCGGATGGTGACCAAGGACGGCGCGAAGATGAGCAAGTCGAAGGAAGGCCAGCGATACCGACAGCGACAGCAGCGCCAGCAGGTCGAGGTTCGACAACGACCACAAGCGCCGTCGGTGGCCAGCGCTGCGCGCACAACGGCGCTGGCCTGCTCCGGGTCGCGCGCACCGAGGCGCCCCATGCCGGTGTCGAGCTTGACGTGCACGCGGCCGCCTCCCGGCAGCTCCTCTCCGGAGCCGACCCGACGACCTCATGCTCACCGGTCCCGCGCCGGCGAGCCGCAAGTGCGCTCGAGAAGGCCGTGCCTGACGGTCGACGACCTTCCCGTCCGCTGACGGTGATGGTCGCGTTCATCAACAAAGAGACCGGCGAGATCCGCTGAGCAGTCGGTCTTCATGGGCGAGTTCCCGTGGATGACCGAGCGCGGCATCGTTCCGTCATCAACGGCACCGAGCGTGTCGTCGTCAGCGCAGCTGCAGCGCTCGCCCCCGCGAACCCTGCGGTCCACCGCGCCACGACCGCCGAGGAGATCTGGGCGCGATACCGACGGGCAGGTGGACATCTTTGTCCGCCGGCGTGCGGAACGGGCGGGACGATCACCGGCGTCGGCAGTGTGCTGCGCGAGCGCAAGCCTGTCGGTCCAGCTGCAAGCCTCGAACGCGGCAATCCCCCCGTCTGACGTAGAGCACACCGATCACGTGCGATCAGCGACAGCAGCGCGGCCCGGGCAGAGGCGGTCCCAGCGGAACGGTCGAGCCGCGCGCGGGCGCGCGCCGCGAACGGCGGGGGGCAGCTGCTGCTCGCGAGGCCTGGCGTTCGCGACGCACGACCTCGCGACGCGGCGGAGGCTGGAAGCGAGCGCAAAGACTAGGAGCTTTAGGAAGAGTAATCGGGGAGGGACTTTTTGCGAAAAAGTCCCTCCCCGAACCCCCATAAGCGCTAACTTTTGACCTTGTCGGACGTGATTTCAAATAGTTAACGCCAGCAGAATTACGTCGCCCCCGCGAAAGCGGGGGTCCAGAAGGTATTGAAAACACTGGATTCCCGCTTGCGCGGGAATGACGGCGCTGGTCACAACGCATCTTTAGGTTAGCGCCTATGCCCCGAACCCCTCCCCAAAAACTCCTATTATTGCAACCGACTCGACTCTGTCGCTGCGCCCATGCCTGCCCAAAGGGCCAATGCTGTTGCCTTAGTGGTCGTTTTCATAAATACGGTGTCGCATTCCCTGAAGCCGCCGCAAATGAAATGCCGCGTATAGCCCCCTGTGAGGGGCGCTCTTCATGGGTAGCCATGGGTGAAACCCATGGTAAGCGGCTTTATCCGCCGGCTTCTTCAACCCCTGCGGGGTTGAAGAAAAGATTGGTTGTTGTTTCAATCCATGGGCTGCCGCCCATGGCTACTCAAGGGGAATGCCCCTTCAGGGCATCTGTGAAAGAATCCGAAACCGTATTTACGAAATGGTGTAATTAGTACAGCTCTTCATAAATACGGTCGCAGATTCTTGTAGGATGCGGTGAATTCCGCGAACCGCATCGTTCGAGGTCTTTTCTCGACAGATGCGGTTCCCTTCGGTCACCACATCCTACGGGAAGTAGATAAGCCCAAACCGAGCGACACTGTATTTATGAAAACGACCACCTAGTTCAAAAAGTTCCTCTCCGGGGACATTTTCCCCAAGTTCGTAAGTCGCTCAACTGTAGCAGGAAACATAAATGCAGATAGTTATTCCCATGGCAGGGAGAGGCGACCGTTTCATAAGAGCGGGCTACACAAAAATAAAGCCGCTGATCGAAGTGGACGGCGCCCCTATGATTCAGCACGTTATTCGACTTTTTCCCGGAGAAACCGATTTTGTGTTCATCTGCGCTCGGGACCACCTGGAAACGACCTCCCTCGCAAACGTGCTTGAGGAATCGGCCCCGCAAGGGAAGATCGTCCCCATAGATCCTCACAAAAATGGACCAGTTTATAGCGTCCTGCAAGCGGCCGCCTATATCGATGACGGTAAACCTACAATCTTGAACTATTGTGACTTTTCAGTTTATTGGAATTACGAGCATTTTAGAACCTCAATGCAAGAACAGGGTTGCGGCGGCTGTATTACCGCGTACAAAGGTTTCCATCCGCACAGCCTTGGCCCGAACCTGTACGGTTACCTACGCGAGAAAGACAGGCGCCTGCTGGAAATAAGAGAAAAACATTGCTTCACCGATAACAGGATGAACGAATACGCTTCGGCCGGAACTTATTATTTCCGGAGCGGGGCATTGATAAAGCGTTATTTTCGCGCCGCCCTTGAGGCGAATCTTGCCGTTCAGGGCGAGCTCTTCGCAAGCCTGCCTTACAATCTGATGGTCGCGGATGGACTGGATGTTTCTTGTTTACGAACTCGAACATTTTCTGCAATGGGGAACGCCGGAAGATCTCGAAGAGTATCAAAGCTGGTCAAACTACTTCTCGGTCCGGCGAAACGGTTCTGTAGATAGAATCGCCGGAACGAATCTCATCCCCATGGCCGGCGCGGGCGTTCGATTTCAACGGGAAGGGTACAACGAGCCCAAACCGTTGGTCCTCGTTGACGGACTCCCGATGGTCGAGCGGTCAATCGAATCCCTGCCCCAACCAGAAAAGTGGGTTGCCGTATGTCAAGCGGAGCATATAAAATACCCCGAGCTCGCGGACGTGTTCCGAACCAAAGGCGGCTCCCTCCAGGTCATTCCCGTCGAAAAACTTACGGAAGGCCAGGCCTCAACGTGCCTCCTTGCGAAGGATATCCTGGACATGAAGGCGCCTTTGCTGATCGCTCCCTGTGACGCCGCAATGATATATGATTTCAGCCACTTTTCGGATATCGTGAACGGCTCGGGCACGGACTGTCTGGTCTGGACCTTCCGAAATCACCCGCATGCGAACAGAAACCCTAAACAGTACGGGTGGGTCAAAGTTGGACCTGACGGCAGGATTGCGGGAATTTCATGCAAAATACCTCTAAGTGAGGATGTCCGGAATGACCCCGGAATCATTGGAGTGTTCTGGTTCAGGGAAGCCCGGATTTTCGTGGAAGCCGCCGAGAAGCTGCTACTGGAGAACAGGCGCGTCAATAATGAATTCTATGTGGATTCAGCGATAGAGGCTGCGGTGGAGTTGGGCTATTCAGCCCGTGTATTCGATGTAAAATCTTATGTCGGTCTAGGAAACCCTGACGATGTAAGAACTTACAACTACTGGGCGTCATATTTCCGTAAAACTCGCCCAGGGAATTTTTAAATGGATTCCACAAAACCCATGAGTGATATAAAATTCTCGATAGTGTTGCCTTGCTATAACGAAGGCGCAAGTTTGCCGACCTTGTTGGAACGTTATGTCGAAGTATGGGAAGACATTCCTGCGGAGCTGATCCTGGTTAATAACGGCTCCACGGATAACACAGCCGAAACGCTTCTAGAAGAGTTGAGCAAACCGGATCTGAGTTTCGCCAGGACCGTGTTGGTGGAAAAAAATCGAGGCTATGGCCATGGCATTTTCGCTGGGCTCAAGGCCGCCAAGGGAGAATACGTTGGATTTTCACACGCGGACTTGCAGTGTGATCCCGCCGACTTATTCATTGCGTACAAGCTATTGATAGCCCAATCAGATCCCACACGAAGTATTGTGAAGGGGAAACGAGCGTCCAGGGATCTCGCCTCGGAGCTGGTCACAGGCGCAATGTCCGTTTTAAGCAGCGCCGTGCTGACGACCAAGCTCTCCGACATAAACGCTCAACCCAAGGTCTTTCACCGCAGTCTACTGGACAGATTGACCAACCCTCCGGATGGCTTTCAGTTCGACTTGTATGTGCTGTATATGGCCCAAAAAGCGGGGCTGGAAATACAAACCGTTCCTGTAGTATTCGGGGAACGCATCCATGGGGAATCGAAATGGGCGGCGACCATCTTTGGTCGGTACCGGACCATCCTGGCTACAATCGCCTATATCTTCAAACTAAGATTCGGTTCGGCGTAATATGACCGTCAAGAACAGGGCCTCGGATTACGGGCGCGGCGGGGTTGTCATTCCTATCCGACACCATGGGGATTTTTTCCAGGTGGAAGGAAGATCCTGCCATTCGCAGATTTTTCAGAAGCAAGGTCTTTTGGACAATCGCCGCGCTGAAACTAATCTTGGGTTCCTGTCTCGCTTCCTATTATTTGCACGATCTGTTTACCCCTTTCCTGAATTACTTCGTGGAATCGGGATTCTCTAATCCCTGGTCCTATTTCTTTGCGCATGGGAGATTTACCGTATTTCCTTACCCTCCCATGATGCTGTACGCTCTGACCCCCTTAAGGCTGCTCTTCAGTCCGCTGCTGGCGTCCGGAATAGACACGGTGACTCCTCTCCACCTGCTTGTAATGAGGCTGCCGCTATTTGTCTGCGACTTAACAATCGCTCTGGTGCTGGTGAGGTGGTTCCCGGCCAGAGTCGACAGAATTCTCCTGCTGTACTGGTGCTCGCCTTTGGTGATCCACATAACCTACTGGCACGGTCAACTGGATATAATTCCTACCGCCTTGCTCGTGGTCAGCCTCTACGTCCTTCGCCGAGGCAACTTTTATGTGGCCATGTTCGTTGCCGGACTGGCGTTGGCGACCAAGTCTCACTTGTTGGTGGCGCTGCCTTTTCTGGCTGTTTATATCCGACAATTCCAGGGTCTCGGCAATTCCATCAAATCAATGCTGGTGGTGCTTGCCGGCTATTTGCTAATGGTAGCCCCCTATTGCGCCAACCCCGCTTATTTGGCTATGGTTTACGGGACACCGGAGATGGGCCGGCTCTTTGATTACCAATTGACCGGCTCCTCGACTCAACTGGCCGTATACCTGGCGCCTGCCGCCATCGTTTTGCTATGGTTAAGATTCACCGCGTATGAAAAGCCCGATTGGGATCTGACGATGCTATATCTGGGGATCCTATTCAGCATTTTCATTCTGCTCGCCCCTCCTGCGCCGGGATACATCATGTGGTCTCTCCCCTTCCTGGTGCATTTCATGTGTCGATCCAGCAAAGCCCATGCGCTTCCTTACGTCCTTTACGTGGCGGCCTATCTGGCATTCTACATGCTGGGTCCCAAGGGGGATCTGTTTGAAGCGTTTCAAGTCATTAGCCCGGAAACCGCACGTTGGGCCACCCCTCTTCAAATCCTAAGCCATATCGATCCTGAAAAAGCGAACTTGTTGGCAAACCTGACCTTCACCACCATGCAAGCCTGCCTGGCAGGGATAATCCTTCACATGTACATTTTGGGAGTGCAGAACACCGCCGCTCACACTCTCAGGGACACTCCCATAATGGTTGGTCTGGCCGGCGATAGCGCCTCGGGCAAGGATACGTTGACAGGGTTATTGAACGCCATGTTTGAAAGCAACAAAGTCACCGTCATATGTGGAGACGATTATCACCACTGGCCTAGAGGGCATTCCATGTGGCAGGTTTACACGCACCTGGATGTTCGAGCGAACAAGCTTCATGACCAGCACAGACACGCCCTGGCCTTGTCTCGGGGCGGGGCTGTCGTGAAAGGGGTATACGATCACCAAACAGGAGTGTTCACGGAAGAACAAACCCTCGATCCAAGCGAGGTCGTCATCTTCCAGGGATTGCACGCCCTTGCCATTCAGAATCAGAGAATGTTGTACGACTTTAAAATCTTTCTCGATCCTGACGACAATCTTCGCAGATTCTGGAAGATACGGCGCGACTGCGACCGCAGGGGTTACAACCCCGATCAGGTAATGCAGTCTTTGTCCTTACGTGAACCGGATAGACACAAGTTTATCGAGCCCCAGAAGGAATACGCCGATCTTGTCATAAGACTGGCCGCCATATCGCTCCCGGACTCGGCGACCTGCGACTTTGAACCCACATTGGTTCTTGAGATCAAGGCATTGAACAGTTTTGATCTACACGGTCTCGTAGATGAACTCAGCAATTGTCCGACGTTGGTTGTGGAGCATGACGACTTTTTGGACGTAAATTGGCAAGCGTTGAGGATCAAAGGGACCATTTCCGTTGACGATCTCAAGTTGGTTTGTTCGAGGATCTTCTTTCCGGTGGAAGAACTTACCGTCACAAGGGATTTTGCGGACGGGATCTCGGGAATCACACAATTGGTCTTCCTTGTGTGTCTCAACCAGAAACTGCGCTGGAGGCGACTGTGAATCCTCCTTCTCAGAGCGACCTCCGCAGCGAGAGGCTCTCATCGTGTTCCGGAAACCTGGCTCCGAGAGGCGACGCCTGGAAATTCAACCTGATTCTATTCGCGGCAAGCGCTGTGATCTTCATCGCATGCGCAACCTTTACCCACGGTCCGGATGTTCTCCTCAAGTCCTTCGTAGCTCTCCTGGCGGCAGGGGCCGTTTATTACGCTCTACGGATAGGCGCCGATGACGCAACAGACGCAGTTCTGTGGTTGCTCGCCGCTCTGATGGGAGTGTCCTTTTTGGACAATTCCTACCTGTTACCCGCCTGCCTATGTTTTTTGGGCGTATGCCTGTGCGTCCTTGCGGCAAGGTTACACAAATTCAGAGTTTTGGCTTACGATGACTTTTCCCGCGCCCTAGCGTTAGACCCTTGGGATTCGCTCGGATGGGCGCTGTGGCTTCTTGTGGTTCCTTTACTGGGCTTTGTCACCCACGACGGCTTGGTTTCTCACGATTCGTTTCATCCTGTTTACGAAGCCTCAATCGGCCATTCTTACGGGCCCTCGATTTTCCATGCAATGGACTTGTCCTATGCGGGAAAGCCCATGCGTTTCCACTTTCTGAGCACCCGGCTCCCGATTTTCTTGAGCCACGTTCTGGGCGTGTCTCTGGTTGACGCCGTGTACTTCATTTTGCCCCTTTTATTGTGCGTCATCACGATAATAGTCGTCTCAGACCTATTGCGCGAAAATGAATCGCTGAGAACTCCGGTGCCGGCGCTGCTTTTTGCGCCCACTGCTTGCGGATTTCTCGAATTGTACACCGACTTTATCAACCTTACCGTGTATATGAACGCCTCTTACCATGTGGGGGCAATACTACTCATCATCGCCTGCGGTTATCTGATAAAAGAAAGACTTCTCCTCCTATACGCGACAGGCGCATTACTGATCCTGACCAAGATAAGCTTCTTCTTTGTTCTGGCAGGGGCAATTTTACTCTGGGGTTTTCGGCTGAAGCGATTCAGGCAAACCTGGTTGCTGCTCCTGGCGCTGGGAGTATCTGCAGTCGTGTTGTACAAATTGTTTCTGTCAGGGGCCCACCAACATAACCACTGGCTCGTATTCCCGAATTTTGTCTTTAGGCTCTGGACGCTCTTCAGGGACGCCTGTACGTCCTCTGGATTACATTCAGCTTGCGAGTTACGTCCTGATGGTTCCCTTGGTAACTTACGCCTCAGTCAGGATCTTCCTGAAATGCAAGGCTGACAAGAGCTTGCTCGCCGTGTCTTCGATCTGCTGTTCGGGGTTGCTGGGCTTTTACATCTTGACCGAGGCTGTCGAGAGGAACGCTGAACAGTTCCTGCGAGCCATTCCGCTTTTTCTCGCCATCGTCCTCTGGAAATGGATGACCCTTGTTAAGGACCGCTTGCACGGAGTTCCAAGGACCGCTTGGTATGGGTTCATGATAGGCCTTGTGGCGGTATCCGCTGTTTGGACCCTCAGGTGGGCGCCTGTGTATACAATCTTAACAGCAGTCCACGAACACCTTCCACAATCGATGAAGACAGCGGGTTTCAGGATTCCTTTAAACAAGGACTTGATAGACTCTTACTCGAAACTTGGGAAGCTTGGCGGCAAACCCACAGGAATAGTAGTTTACGGCAAGCATTACGAAAATCCATTCGGTTCCGGAAACAAAACATGGGCTGAAACCGGGTTTGCTAGATCCGCGTTCAGCGGCCTCCAGATGCTCTGTGAAGGCCACGCTTACAAGGGCATAGCCATGGAGCCCGACTATCCGGACCGGTTCGCCCAGACACTATACCTGTACGGCAATTTCGTGGACTTAAGCCCTAGATCCAAGGAATTGATCGGCAGATTCTTTTCGCCGGATTTCGGCGTCAAACCGGGAATCCCCATGTCTCAGCAAACGGGGGCCTATTATAGGCTGATCTATTATATGGGGTTCGGCAAAGAATGGTCCTGGGTTAACCAGGCTCAAAGGGCCGATAACGAAATAAGGTTGCAACTGGACAGGCTGCCGGGGACAACGTCCCCCGATGAATGGCTGAAGCGATTCTTGAAGTCGAGAAACGTTGAATACATCGTGTTGGAATTCGGGGACAAGCCGGGCGAAAAACTGCAATCTCTCACTGACCCGGTATTTGCGGATGGATTAATAACCGTGCTGAGAGTGAAACGGAGCAAGCTCGCTCAGGCATACTGAATCAACCCTAGAAGTAGTTGCAAAACCTGAGAGTTTCCGGAAGAGTCGTCGGGGAGGACCTTTTTGCAAAAAAGGGTTTCCCGGCGAACGCAAATTCGTGAGCCTTCGACAGAAGGGGTTCACGCTCTCTTGCCGGCTCCGCAGCAACGTTTGTATTTCTTGCCCGAACCGCATGGGCACAGGGCATTCAACGGGAACACCGGCTTTGCGATTTTTTTCGGCTTGGTTTTCGTGGCCATATAATTCTTGATGAGCAAGTACACCGTGATACCCACCAGAACCGCCCAAATGATTGTGAGACCGATTTTCTCCCTCGTATTGAACCTTTCCGCGAGCAAGAACCAGCTCAGAGCCGCCGTCCAAATGCCGATCCAAAGGAATCCGTACCAGGGGCCTTTTATCTTTTTCATAAGCTGTGTAGTTCCGAACAAGAGGATTCTGCGGGAATTCCATCCCGAAGAAGAAGCCGACGCCTTGAGTCCTTAACGGGCGCCTGCAAAGCGCCGAAATCGGACGGCTAAAAACTATATTATCAGCGTGCGCAAAAGTCAAAATCTATTGAAGAAGTCCCGACGCGAAGAGACATTTGAAACCATCTCGTACCCCATGTCGGCCTTATCGAGTTTAAAATCCGTTCCTTCACGGGCCGGAGGGCGGAGATCGGTTTCCATTTCCACGAACAGATCCAGGTCGCTGTCTTCTCCGACCTCTCCTCTCGCATGACTTCCGAACATAACAACCCTCACGGGATGAAATTTCTCAACTATGGTAGCGGCGCAATCTCTTCAAGTTGTTTGCAGTCCATGATACCACCAGTTACTAATAAGCTGTTGAGGGAACGCCGCGGTAATGTTATTCTCTGCCAACAAATCATACTATGGAATGGTGATCCGTGTCGTTTCTTTTTATCAATGTAAATCACGACGTGGGATACGAATCCTCGGAAAGTATCCCGATCTCCATGGGATATATACTGGCTTCTTTAAAAAAGCACGGCGCCGAAGGCGTCATTCTGGACGATCTTCGCGATAGACCCCTTTCGCTGCGCAATCTCGAAAAATGGATCCTTCGCAATAATCCTTCTGTTGTAGGGTTCACCGCTTATCAAAGCACGATTGAGCGTATAAGATTCCTATGCAGGTTCATAAAATCCCGCCGAAGAAAAATACATATTGTTCTGGGAGGGCCTCAGATCGTCGCCATGCCGGCCGGCGGCATTGAAGAACTGGAGGATGTCGACGTCCTGGTCCGAGGAGAAGCCGAGGTCGTTATGCCTCATCTGGCCCAAGTCCTCAAGGCGGGCCAACCTCTGGAAACGGTTGAAGGGATAGTATGCAGATCGAACGGTAAATTGATCGAAACCGGCGCAGGCCCCCAACCTCCGGAGGATCTTGATGAATATCCATCTCCTTACCTTAGCGGAATTCTGAACCTGGCCGGGAAGAACACGGCGATAATGCTATCATCCAGGGGATGTAAGCACGTATGTTGGTTTTGTATAACGCCGCAGATTTGTAAGGGGAAAATACGTTACCATTCGGTGGAAAGAGTTATCGCCGAAATGGAGATGTTGTCGAAATCCGGTATTGAACGGTTTTGGTTCGCGGACCCAAACTTCACCGAAAACAGAGAACGCACGGAACTGCTGCTCGAAGAGAAGATCAAACGTAATATCGCCACCCCTTTCTGGTTCCAGACGCGGGCCGACCTCATAGATCCCCAATTGCTCAAGCAGCTCAAGAGGGCGGGTGCGGACACTGTGGCTTTCGGGCTTGAATCGGGAAGCCCGGGTGTCCTGGAACGGACCAACAAGAAAATAATTCTGGAGCAGCTTACTAAAAACATTGAAGCCGCGCAGGCGTTGGGACTGGACGCCGAATTGTTCTCCATTTTTGGCTTGCCCGGCGAAACAGTCCATGATGCGAGACAAACTCTTGAATTTGTGAGATCTTTGGGCATTCCTATACAATCCAACTCGGGCTCTCAACAGATGCAGTTGTATTTTGGATCCGTTTATGAGCGAAGTCCTAAAGGGTTTGGAATAAAACCTCTCGAAACGTTCAGGCCTTCGTACCTCTCAGTGGGGGACCAGTACGAAACAGCGGGAATGTCCGTTCCGGAAATGCGAAAAGTCCGCAACATGTGGGCATTGGCAAATGAGCAGATGGAGCGCGACGTCTATTACAAACAACGCATATTCGAGATTCTGGATTTTCTGCTTAGCAATCGGCAGGACCTGAAAGACGATCCCGCGTTCTACGCTTACGGAGCTTTGACGGCGAGCGCAATTGAGGAATTTGACCTTCTGATCAATTTTTTGGAGGGCTATTCTCAGCTTGATTCCGTGGCCCCTGATGAAGTGGAGGAATTGATTTCAGCCCTTGGCTTCTTCATGGAAACGGAAGGCCCCGCCGAGGAAACGGACAGACTCATTTTTGACTCCAGGAGCTGGATAGGAGGAGTCCCGTTTACAGGAATTTCCGGCAAGTATTGGGACATCCTGCTCGGCAGAGGCCTCTTGCTTCAGGAGTTTGAAGCAGGATTCCTGGGCGGCAGGCAAGGCGCTGAATTGGACTTCACTTTTACGTTTCCGGATGATTATGTGCAGGAGGAGCTCAGGGGCAAAGAGGTCCAGGTGCGGGCGAAGATCCACAAGGTTTTCAAGTCGCCTGCTGTGCGTAGCTTGGAAGATGTCAAACACCTTAGCATTCGCAATCATTATAATTTTGCCGACCTTGATCTCTTAAGGGAACAAAACGAAATCCTGTATTATTTGGCTCTCAGAGACGCTGACCCTGAAACTCTCTTACGAACCCCGAGCCATTTTCTGCTGCTGGCCCATAAGCTCGCCAAGCTGGGCAAGAAGTCCGAAGTGGATCTACTTGCGAAGCGCTTGGAAGGCAAACCCACGGCCGTAAACGCTTTGGCCGAAACTCTTGTGGGGGCAGGCAAATACACATGGGCTTTGGATTATTACCGCGCTTTATCTGACGAGCTTCCTTCAACGGCTTTGAAGACGGTTCGTTGCATGTTGAACATGAATGAGCCCGAAAAAGCCATGTCCATCTTGGAGTCCATCCAGGAATCGGCGGATCTGGAGTTCCAGGAAACGTTGTTGCAGTGTCTCAAAGCTGCCAGACCGACCTCCAGCAGGATTCGTTCTTTAGAACATCACGTCTTGAATTTGAGAGTCACAGCCGCGCTGGGAAGAGAAGCCATGGGAAGGGCAGGCATGGCTCCGCCCCCAATTGTCCATGGGTTCAGGGGACCCGGCGAAGACTAGTGACGACAGTGGAAACGGATATAGTGTTTAGCTACTTACCAAGGAGAACATTATGGATGAAGAACACAGCCAAAACCGACCGGCTATATACGAAAGATTTGGGCAGGTAGGAATAATAACGCTGAACAGGCCTGAAAAACGAAACGCTTTGAACCTGAAGCTTTGGAAGGCCATAGGAGCGGCAGTTGAAGAGGCCGCCGCGGATAAAGAAGCCAGAGTCGTGGTCTTACGTGGCGCGGGAAAATCATTCTGCGCCGGTCTTGATCTGAGTCCGGACAATGAAGTCATTTCAATGATAATGCTCCCGCCGAGCGCTTCTCAAAAAAACCAGTTTTACAAGGTGGTCAGGAGCGTTCAGGAAATTCACAACAGCCTTGAACGCCTTCCTCAGCCGACAATCGCGGCCATCCACGGCCATTGTCTCGGCGCGGGCCTGGAACTGGCGGTTTGTTGCGACATCAGACTGTGTTCTTCGGACGCCGTTTTTGCCCTGCCGGAGGCCACTCTGGCCATTATCACCGATGTAGGCGGATTGCAGAGACTGCCCAAGGTTGTGGGTCAAGGCCACGCCCGGGAAATCGCTTACAGAGGCCACAGGTTCGACGCCGCCAAGGCCAAATCCATCAATCTCGTGAATGAAGTTTTCCCCGACCTCGAAACTTTGAACCAAAAAGCAATGGACATGGCGGCAGAAATAGCCGCTAATCCGCCGTTGGCCGTTCAAGGCGCAAAGGAAGTCTTCCTGTACAACGACCAGGTTCCGCTGGATGAAGCGCTCGCCTACACCGCAGCGCGGTCTACCATGATCATGCCCTCCGAAGACCTGATGGAAGCCGTCAGCGCCCACATGGAAAAGAGAAAAGGTAATTACCAAGGAGCTTAGGAGAGGTTTTAAGGCCAAGTGGCCATGGCGTAAATATTGTGCCGTATTTCGGATGATCCTCTCGTTCACGGGCTCCAACCTGGGAGTGTATGCCTGGGATGCTCCGCCTCCTACGTGAGAAAAAGAGCTCTGAGACCCTGCGTCCACTAGCGGTGCCCGAGTTTGTAACCCTTCACTCATCAGCGGCAATTTGGAGATTGCTTTCCCGCGGAACGCGGCATTTCACTCCTCGCAATGACATTTGAGCTTGTCTTTGCGAGCGCAGCGAAGCAATCTCCCTCGTGTGAGTGAATGGAGGCCGGTTTTTACGATTTTCCCTTGACAAGAATTGGAGCGCCGGTTACTTAGTATACTAACTGATTTTGAGACGCCACTCGCCGATGGTATCAGTTGAGATGCCGGGCTGAGAGGCTTGTCTCATAAATTTGCCGGCGGATTCTTGCGCCATCGGCGCGCTCATTCTTAATTTGATGGCGACCGTGGAGACGCTTGCCCCCATCAGGCTAAAGGGGAGCTTTGATGATAGGTCTCCGACGCCGTGCCTGCAGGAAGACCCACTGAAGCCACGCGAAGACCGGATCGCCTTCGGCGATAGGAATGCGACGTGGACGTGCGCTCCGATTGGTTTTGAAAGACGCGGTCCGCAGGCGCGTCTTCTTCAGAAGAACTCACTCGAATAGGTTTTCAGGAGGCTCGGTGGAATCGTTTTGGGGGACATTTAATTAGCATACCAAATAATCTTCCGGCGCCTTTCGCGGAACATGGCCCTATCCGTTCAGGCGCCCACACCTAATTAAGCTCTCTGTCGCATAAATACGGTGGCGTTTCGTCGGGCCCACCCCGTCGGGCAGTGCTTTTTTCAGGGCTTACCCACCTGATAGTAGATCGTGACCTTAAATATGATAAAGTAGTTAAGAAAAGGACTACTAAGAAGATCATCAATAACGAATATAATCGCCAACATCGTCCCGAATGGAGGTTATCTTGATTTCGAAACTTTTTGAGTCCATTTCCATTGGACCCGTTAAATTGCGCAACCGGGTCGTAATGACCGCTATGCATCTTAATTACACCCCAAACGGCTTCGTGACTGACCAATTTATAGACTTTTATGCGGCCAGAGCGAGAGGTGGAACCGGTCTTATAGTCGTTGGAGGCGCGGAAATTGACGATGAAGCGTCGGGAATAGACTTGATGCTTTCAATTAAGGACGACAAATATATCCCGGGCCTTAGGAGATTCACCCAGGCAATCCAGGCCGAAGGCTGTAAGGCGGGCATTCAGCTTTATATGGCCGGCGCATACTCATTTTGCAGCATGAAGGGGCTGCCATTGTTAGCGCCCTCCGAATTCACCAGCTATTTCACGCGTGCCCAGACAAAGGCCATGACCCTTGACGAAATTTCCCGGGTTCAAGGCGATTTCGCCAGGGCTGCGGTCAGGGCCAAAGAAGCGGGCTTTGACGCTGTGGAGGTCCTCGCCTCGGCAGGGTACTTCATTTGCCAATTTCTCTCGCCCAAGACCAACAAACGCACGGACAACTACGGGGGCTCGCTGGAGAACCGCATGCGGTTCGGTCTTGAAACCATCAGGCGGGTCAGGGAAGCAATCGGTCCGCAGACTGCCCTGATCGTTAGGGTCGCAGGAAACGACTTCGTTCCCGGCAGCAACACCAACAAGGAAACCGCCCTTTTTGCAGCGGAAGCTCAGGCTGCTGGAGCCGATTGCATTAACGTAACGGGGGGATGGCATGAAAGCAGGATCCCGCAGATTACCATGGATCTTCCTCAGGCCGGATACGCCTACTTGGCCAGAGGCGTCAAGCAGAAAGTGACTGTGCCCGTGGTCGCCTGCAACCGCATCAACGATCCGTTCATTGCAGAAGAAATACTCGAGGAAGGCGTTGCTGATTTAATCGGCATGGGCAGAGGCTTAATTACCGATCCCGAGTTCGTTAATAAGACCCGCGAGGGAAGAACCGCCGAGATCCGAAGGTGCGTGGCATGCAATCAGAAGTGCTTTGATCATGTGTTTCAATTACTTCCCGTGGGATGCATGGTTAACCCGAGGGCCGGGAGAGAAGCTTCCACCGAACTGACCGCTACGGACAAACCCAAGAAAATTCTCGTGGCGGGAGCAGGTCCGGCGGGATGTGAATTCGCCTTGACCGCCGCTCAACGAGGGCATCAGGTCATCCTGTGCGATCAGGACGATCAAATTGGGGGTCAGGTAAAGTGGTTCCAGATGGCAACCGCAAAGCACGATTTCCATTATATTTTCGACTATTACCAGGCGTCGCTGCCCAAATGCGGTGTCGAGATTCGAACCGGGACTCAAGTCACCCCTGAACTGGTAGCTCTAGAGAGGCCGGATTTGGCTGTCGTAGCCACGGGTTCAGCTCCTTTCAAACCACCCATCGATGTTGTGGACCAACCCTTTGTCCATCAGGCTTGGGACGTGCTACAGGGTAAAGTCAGGACCGGAGCCAATGTCGTGGTAGTCGGAGGCGGCTCGGTAGGGCTGGAAACCGCAATCTACTTAGCCGCCAAGGGAACGATATCCCCTGATCAGTTGCATTTTCTGACCTTACACGAAGCCGAATCTCCTGAAGTGTTAAGGGAATTACTATTGAAAGGCGTCAAGAAGATAACCGTAATCGAGATGCTGCGTAGAATCGGGCAGGACATTGGGCCGTCCACCCGGTGGGTGTTGCTCAAGGAGCTTCAATTGCGGGGTGTGGAGATAATTACCCAGGCCAAGATGACCGACATCCGCCCGGGCGAAATTACCTATACCGATTCAAAGGGAGAGGAAATCACAATCCCTGCCGACTCCGTGGTGCTGGCCATGGGTTCCAGACCGGAGAATTCTCTGGCCAAGAAGCTCGAAGACTCGGGCGCTAAGGTGGTGGTAATCGGGGACGCCAAGAAAATAGGCCGAATAAGCAATGCCATAGATGATGGTTTTGACCTTGGCCGAGAGATCTGATAAAGGCTTGCGTTGCAGCTAAGCGTTCCATTCTGTAAATTAGATGTCGTATTCTGTGGCAGTTGCCCTGACGGGGCTCAATAGGCTACGAATTTCGTTGGCGATGGCGTGCGATAATATATGACCCTATTTACTAAAACCAGTAATAGGAGTTTCGTTCCGTAAATTAGGTCGCAGTAATAAGAATTTTGGGGGAGGGGTTCGGGGAGGGACTTTTTGCAAAAAGTCCCTCCCCGAGAACTCTTCCCAACGCTCTTAGGTTTTGTGGCCGCTTGTGGCCCCTGCCTAATCTGCGTTCTGAAGCGCAACGTTGATGGCATGCGCTTCAGCTATCCGTTCCTCTTGCTTGTTTTTCTTCTCTTTGGCTTCGTTGACTTTGGCCAAAAGCACTTCCATATCGCATGGCTTTATCAGGTAATCCAAGGCTCCCAGCTTCATCCCGTCGATTGCCGAAGTCACGGTCGCATGTCCCGTCAACATTATAACCTCGACCAAAGGGAAACGCCTCTTGATCTCCGTCAAGGTTTCGATGCCATCCATGTCCGGCATCTTGACATCCAGGATCACGACATCGATTTGTTCCTGTTCCAAGTGTTGGAGAGCCTCCTCGCCGCCGAAAGCCGTGCTTATATTCAAACCTCTTTTGTTAAGGCGTTTGGATAGCGTTTCCACGAACGCTTCTTCGTCGTCAACAAGCATCACCTTTATCGACATGCGATCTCTCCCAATATGATTTGCGGGATTCCTCCAGAGACACCCGGGGTCTCCAAGCTTTCGGCCGGAGGTCTCATCATGACTACGCACAGCCTGACTCAGCGCCTAGAATATGTATATCCCATTTCTAACGGATTTTGAATATTATTGCGCACTGTTGCTTTTGATCCGCTGTTATAATATCAAATTGCAATGATCCGTTTTATCGGTACTCCCGGAGTCCGGGAGTGAGTCAAACGCGCGTACTTTTGACTGAACCGCCTCGAATAGGATAGACAAGGTTACAATAGTGAAGCTCAACCTGTTTTCCAAGATTTTTTCGGCGTTCATGCTTACTATTCTGGTCGCTATAGTCGTCCCGGCATTGATCATGTATTTGTCCGCCAGTCGGGGCTTCTCCGAATACGCGACCAAGGTGGAAATAGGTCAACTCCAGGATCTGACGGACGCTCTAGGCGCTGTTTACCAGGAGAAGCAATCCTGGGATCAGTTTCGGGAAACCCCTGCAAATTGGTGGCAATTAATATGGCAATATGCGCCTGAAACGCCGGGCCATCCGCTGCCGCCTCCGCCTGACTTCAGACTTCTTCCGGATCTTTGGACCAGAGGGCTCCAGCCAGGTCCCCCATTCCAGAGTCCGACGGAACATCAAGGTAACGGGAGCCCTGGGGAATTTGCCAAAAGGGAAGACGCCGGCAGGAGAGGGCCGCCTCTCATTCCACCCATGAGGGACCTAATAGGGCCTCGCCTAGCGCTCTTCGACGAGAATAAGCAACTCATAACAGGTCCTGCGGGCCTTCCTACCCTGGGGTACCTGTTTCGCCCGATCAAGGTTGACGATCGCACCGTGGGGTGGCTCGGATTGATGCCGTTAAAGCACCGGTCACACCCACTAGAACTGGCCTTTCTTCAGCAACAGACCAGGGCGATCTTGCTGTCGGGATTATGCGTGTTCATTTTCGCCGGATTGACTTCGTTTTTCCTGTCGAAGCATTTCCTGACGCCCATCAAGGAGTTGACTGAAGGCGCCAAGAATCTGAGTTCCCTGAACTTCGACACCAAAATCGACGTACAGACAACCGACGAACTCGGCCACTTGGCAAACGCTTTCAACTCGATGGCTCAGGCCCTTAAAAAGAATGAAAGAGTCAGGAAGCAATGGATCGGTGACGTTGCTCACGAACTACGAACCCCGTTGGCCATTCTTCGCGGAGAGATCGAGGCGATGCAGGACGGAGTGCGGGAATTGAGCCCCGAAAGGCTCAATTCGCTCCATGACGAGACAAACCGAATCGGCAAACTCGTGGACGATCTCCATATTCTCTTCATTGCTGATTCCGAGAATCTGATCCAGCAAAAGCGTCCAGTGAACCTTCTCGGAATCCTTCGAGACGTCATCGATACATTTGAGACAAGGCTTGCTCATGGGGGCATTAGAGTTGAGATGAACGCGGTCGAAGACCACCGCTCCGTGATTTCTGGGGATGCGGATCGCTTGTCGCAGTTGTTCGCAAATCTTATCGAGAATACGATTCGATACACCGACTGCCCTGGCGTACTACGGATCAATCATTATTGCTCTCTCCATGAAATCACGCTCGTGTTTGAAGATTCGCCTCCCGGGGTCCCGTCCGAAGCTCTGGATCTAGTCTTCGACAGACTCTATCGTGTGGACAAATCGAGAAGCAGAGCCCTCGGGGGCAGTGGCCTGGGTTTGTCCATAGGTAAGGGTATCGTAAAAGCGCATGGAGGGTCCATTCACGCCGGACATTCGTCTTTGGGGGGATTGCTCATATCCATGGAGTTTCACCTTTTGCGGGAGTGCGAATAATGCTGAGGCGGACATGACGGATAAATCCGTATTAGTAGTAGAAGACGAGTATAAGATTGCGGAATTACTACGTGACTATCTTTTAAAAGCAGGTTTTCTGGTGACAGTCCTCGATCGGGGAGATATCGCGGTGGCGGAAGTGCGCAAAAGCAAACCCGCCTTGGTCCTTCTGGACATAATGTTGCCCGGGATGGACGGAATGGACGTATGTAGGGAAATCAGAAAATTCTCCGACATTCCCATTATCATGGTCACTGCGCGGGTTGAAGAGATTGACCGACTTATCGGCCTTGAACTGGGAGCGGACGACTACATATGTAAGCCCTTCAGTCCAAGGGAAGTGGTGGCCCGCGTAAAAACCGTGCTCAGGCGCAGCGGCGCACAGACTGCAGAGCTTCTGCTCAACGTGGGTCCGATATCCATGGATTGCGCCACCCGACAGGTCAGCGTGAACGGAGAGGATCTGAACCTGACTCCCAACGAGTTCGCCCTTCTCAAAGCGCTGATGGTCCGGCCGAACCGCGTGTTTTCCCGAGCGGAGCTTCTGGATCTTGTTCAGGGCTACAATTTCGATGGGTATGAACGCACTATTGATTCGCATATCAAGAACTTGCGCAAGAAAATGGCGGATAAGTTGCCGGAGGAAGAGATCATAATCACGGTCTACGGTGTAGGCTATAAACTTAGCTTGGCTTCGGGGATTTAGAGGCGTTTGAAAGCCCAAAAGCTTTCGGAGAGGCGCCGCAACCGGCCGGCTCCGTTGACGGCTAAGCCCCCGAGAGTTAGGTGGAACAGATGGAACGTTATCTAAGAGAAACACGGCTGCTCGATTTTGATCATCCGTCCTTAACGGAGCTGACGCAGAGTCGAGGTTGGGCGACACTTCCCGAATTCGAGCGTATTGCCCGCATTTACGAATTCGTTCAGAACGAAATCGACTTCGGCTACAACGAGGCCGACGACATCCCGGCCTCCCGTGTTTACAGCGATGGATACGGCCAGTGTAACACAAAAGGCACGCTGCTGATGACGCTGCTCCGCAAATGCGCCGTTCCATGCCGCTTCCACGCTTTCACTATAGACAAGCTGCTGCAAAAGGGGGCTATTTCCGGTCTCGCTTACCACCTGGCCCCGCGAAACATCATTCACAGTTGGGTAGAGGTTTGGTTTGATCAGAAATGGGTCAATCTGGAAGGTTTTATTCTGGATCGTCCTTACCTCAAGAGTGTGCAGGATCGATTTTGTAGTATTGAAGGCTCATTTTGCGGATATGCCGTCGCCACACGCAGCCTCAAGAATCCGCCGGTCGAATGGAAGGGTTCGGACACATACATCCAAAAAGAGGGTATAAACCGGGACTTCGGAGTGTTCGACTCCCCCGACGATTTCTACTCGAAGCACGGAGCCAACTTAAGCGGCCTCAAGCGCCTGTTGTTCAAGCACGTCGTCCGAAAATGGATGAACGGCAGAGTGGCCAAGATAAGACGGGGAGACTGCTAAAGTCGATTGGCGCCCGCCTCATGGATCCTGAAAGCAGGCCTGCGGAGCGAAGCGCGTGCTCGAATCAAGCCATGATGCGCGAAACCCGCTCGATTATCTTTGACAGGTCTTAGCGACCCGTATACTCATTAGTGTGAGACGTTGGGACAAAATGACAAGTTCGTGCCGGCGCAGCGCATTGAGTCCAGGCGTTCAGACGTTTCGGACACGTCATGCTAAGCGCCTGTTCGACATGGAGGTTGCTTAGATTTGAAGGCCCCGGAAAGGATCGAGACGGAAAGGCTTGTGCTGCGGCGCCCGCTCACGACGGATATCGACGATATATTCACTCGGTACGCGAGCGATCCCGATGTCACCCGCTTCATCGAGTGGCCAAGACACGAATCTTTGGCCGATACGCGGGCATTCCTCAGGTTCAGCGACGCCGAATGGCTTCGATGGCCGACGGGTCCATACCTTCTGCGATCACGCGATGATGGCGCCCTCTTGGGAAGCACGGGGCTTGCGTTTGAGACTGCGTACCGGGCCTCTACGGGTTACGTCTTGGCGAAAGACGCATGGAGGAACGGATATGCGACCGAAGCGCTCCACGCCATGGTTGAGATCGCTCACGCTGTTGGTGTCAGGCGGCTTTACGCGATCTGCCACACTGAGAATAACGCTTCCCGTCGCGTTCTCGAGAAGGGTGAGTTCCTACTGGAAGGAACGCTGCGCCGCCACACCGAGTTCCCGAACCTGAGGCCCGGCGATCCGTCCGACGTTTTCTGCTATGCTATAATCTTGTAATACCGAAACTTGGCTAAACAAGACGCTCCCTCCGCTCCGTCGACCCAGGGCGGGTCGGCGAGGCGGAGGGAGCGTTCGTAGGCGCTATGAAAATACCGAGCCGTGACGATTGGGGCGACATAGATCAAAACGATCTTGACGCTCAGTGGACGTTTAAGCAGTTCTTCGGAAAATCGTTTGACGAAGCCGAAGCGATGTTCCAACGCAACGCCCTTTACTACCAAGAAGACCTCCAGTCTATGCCGGCCACCGCCTTCAACTTCTACGCTCCGGCGCTTGCCGATTACATCACCTCGGAGCGCGCTAGCGGAGATTCTGATGGCGCTTCGTCGTTCTTACATTTGGTTGTTTGGATGTTCAAGGCGAGACGCGCCATCATGGCTCCCGATATTGAACGACTCCTTGTAAGCGCCTCAGAGCGCATCTCCGCAAACCAGCAATTCTATGAAGCGGATGTTGACATTTACGGTCGGTTTTCTGATCTCTACGAGGATATTCAAAGGCTGGTGGAACGTCATGTATAATTCTCCCATCAAGCGAACGTCACTGCCGCTGGAAGGGCTTTGACCCGGCTTATACAAACCGCATAATCATTGTTGGGCTTCCGAGCCCGTAAGGAGATAAGTGATGAATAATGAGACGGAAAGAAACAACGGGTTTGCTGACTATGTTGTTCGTGGCGTCGCCACATTGGTCGCTATCCTCTTGTATGGATGGATAAATTTCCTACTTCATGCCATGGGCGCGCTGCCTTCGGGGAAAGTCGCCGTAAAACAGTTCGAGAACAGCGACAGTTCTTACCTAGTCTCTTACTTCGGAATGAGTTTTTTCAGCAACTTGGGCGTTCCCGCGTTTATCTTGCTGATCGTCTTTGTGGCGATCTGGTGGAAGCCTCTCAAAGGTCTCATTAGGTCCGGCGGCGGAGCGGCCTTAATGGCTTTATTCATTGTGTGCGCCGGCTCAAACGCCTTCGCCTACTACGACAAGCAGGACTACACGGAAGCCTATTTCATTCTTCCAAACGAATCGGCTTTCTTTATCCCGGACGTCGGCGCCAACAAGGAAAGTCAGGCCCAATTCGGCTCTGAAGAGTATCTGAAGGCGAACAAGATCGCGGCCAAGCGCTTCATCGTTCCGCACGCCAAATTCGCCGGTTCCGGCCTCTGGAACGACTTCTACGTCCCGACCGGTCGGCTGATCATCGTGGATCGCACGCCGTACAACCGGGAATGGGTGAAGTCTTCCCATCGGGGCACTTCCCCGAAGGATGAATGCTTTCCCTGTCAAAGCTCGGAAGGCCTCAACATCACGGTCGAGATCTCAATCGCCACGTCGGTGCTCGAAGAGAACGCAGCCAGATACTTGTATTACTTCGGCGTCAAACCTCCGCACGGCGATCGCACTAAACCTGAAGTCATATTTACCTCGGTATTCTATGGCAGAACTCTTACAGAAATCATGGATACCGTCGGACGAGGCAAAGTTCAAGCCTTGATATGCAAGGAGTTCACCACCCGCACGTTGGACCAGGCGAACGCCGAAGCCGGCAAGATCATGGAGTCGGTCGAGAAGGCGGCGACCGCGTTTTTCACTTCCAGGGGCATAACTCTGGACTACATAGGCTGGGCCGGCACGTTCTCGTTCGACCAACCGGTGCAGGACGCGATCAATCGTCGCTATATCGCCGGACAAGACGTTGAAGTCGCAAAGACGCTTGCTCCGCACACCGCAACCATTCAGGCTCTGGCGACCGCCGAGGCCTTGAGAACCTTTGCCAGCAAATCTGACGGCAAGCTCCCCACCAACGTTTCGCTGTGGTGGCTTCCTTCTAACGTAAGTGAGTTTCTCAGCGGATTGTTTAAGCCCGGCCATGAGACAGCGGCGCCGGCAGTAAGTGTTCCGAAGAAGTAGCTGAAATCAGGCGCCGGAAAACTGCGCCTATGAAAAGGCAGCTGGAGCGAACCTTCTTTCAAGAAGTTTCTCTCTGGGGGCCTTTTTATAGGAAAATATAGGGTTCCTTGCGCCGTGAGGATGATATTCTTCCGGCGCGCTTTCGCGCGATCCGTTCGGCATAAGCGACAACTGCCGACCTGCCGTAAGCGCCCATCCGCCTTCATCTCTTACTCTCGTTATACAGATTGGAGTCTATCATGAAGAATCTCTGGCCTGATGCCTTCGAAGAAAATCCCCTGACATCCGCAAAGGTTATTCTTGAGGAACAAGCAAAGTTTTTGTCAAAACTCACGGGTGACATTGTTTTCGCCGAGGTGATCACTGACGACTTCGCACAGCGCAAAACGCTCGGCGAGTTTGGTTTCCAGTTCAATATTGTCGGCAAGTTGCTTGACGGGTACAAGTTTACGGTGATGCGCTTCGCTCATGACATAACCCTTTATCCGGTCCAATTCTTCCTGGACAGCCAACTGGGCGAAGAACTCCGTATCAAAACCTCCGCGAACCAACGATACATCAAGAAAATTGAAGACCCAGACAAACTGGAGGAATTTCTCAAGTCCGTTCTTACGAGCAAGAGAATAAGGGACGTTATTGGAGCAATCTTAAAGCTTTCCAAATGAGTTGAGAGGCAAGGCGGTCAGGCGGCACACGGAAGGCGGGGCGGGTTATGAGGGAACCATAGGATACGCAGCATTCAAGCCAAATAGGTCTCAAGTTATTGAGAAGAAAAGGTTTGCGCGGAAAATTAAGGAGAGTATTATGTGGACGAAAAAGTTGGAAGCGGGTTTGTATGGAAGCCCGTTGAATATAGGGTTGCAAGCACATGATTACCTTAGAACAAGTCCAGTCGGTCCTGAGAGGGTTACGCCCGAGTAATATAGAGGTAACAGGCGAAACCGTTAAATGTAAAATCAGAACTGTAGCCGTATCGGAGAGCGTTTCCGAATTTGAGGATTACCTGCAAGTCAAAGCGGCACCAAATCAAATTACTGATACCAGTTTGATCGCGGCCGGCTACTTTGAGCAGGCGATAGAGCTTCACGTGAATGGCCCTAAAGCCTATCGGTTCTTCCAAACCAACGACGAAATCAGACTGGAACATCAGCAGACAGGATTTGCCGTTGAGATTAGTAGGATCTCCTCCAAATTAGCCATGAGTCTGGCAGACACCGATTCCATGCAGCAAGATCTCAGGAGACTGTTGATGCTCAGAGTGCCAATATTACGTGGCAAAGAGGACGTGACTCTAAGGGATTGCTTTGCACGAATTTTGTCCGTTAAGGTTTTCGCGCCGAATGGCCACCCGTTTCAGAACAATTTCAAGCAGTTGAAATCAATTGCCGAGTCAAGTCTGTACCATATTTCTTACGGCTATGGAATAGGACTGGTTCCAATCAAGTCTTGGGAGCGCTCTCTTCATTTCATTGACGAGAGAAGAAGAGAGACAGTTCAGTTTCCGCTGCGAGCCTACAAAGAGGAACTCGTTGCCTACTACCAAATGGCCCTAGGCGGTGAGAGTATGATCCTTTCCTATCTTGCATTCTACAAGATATTAGAATTTTTCTTCACATCCGTAGCTGAGCGTTTGCTGCACGAGAAAATTAAAGAGCAGTTAGTCGCTCCCGATTTTTCACACACCAAAGTCCGAAAGCTGCGTGACCTGGCCAAAGTCATTAGAAGATTCGATCAGAAGATGGATGAAAGGAAGATGCTCCAGACGGTTTTCGAAGACCACATCGATAAGGGGGCCTTGCGCAGCTGGATTGAAGAATTTGACAGAGATAATGCCGGCTATTTCACAACGGAACGCGAGCTTTTTGGGGAGCGCAACAAGATTGACACATCTGACAATCAGCTATTCCCCACAGTTGGGTATCGCATCTACCATATTCGCAACGCCCTGGTACATAACAAAGAGGGGGAGGTATCACGGTTTATACCGTTCTCCGGTCAAGAAAAAATTCTGGTGAAAGAAATACCACTTCTAAAGCACATCTCGGAAGAACTTATTTTGAATACGGGCAAGGACTTGCAGTTATGAAACTTCCGTAGAAAACCTTGCATCTTATAGACTGTTAAATTGAGGAGTTATCATTTAAGGAGACGCCGTGATTGAGAAGATCGGCACGATCAAAAATCCGCTCACTATTATCGCCATCTTTGCGGCCATCGCTGAGATCAGCGGGACAGGGGTGTTACCCTTTATCGCACCAACTAACCAGGCAACGTACGTCTGGTTCTTGATAGTCTTCCCAATCCTTCTCATCCTACTGTTTTTCCTAACGCTCAATTTCAACCACACGGTTCTGTACGCCCCTTCCGACTATTCGAACGAGGACAATTTCCTCCGCAACCTTCCACGATCCACGTACGCGGAAAAGGCTCGCAAGATAAACGTCGATCTGGCTGAATCCGGGAGTTCCGAGGACGAGACGGAATCCCCATCGTCAGGCCCATCCACCGAAATCACGGACAGTTCGGTGACAATGTCCCATTCGTGCCCGACCTTCGTCCAACGTAACTCGCAGGCAAACTACATGTTAGCGGAGGAGCTGATCTTCGCCAAGCTGAGCAAAGAGTTCGGATCCCAGATTCAGCGAGACGTAAAGGTGGGTGCTTCCACTATTATCGATGGTATTGTTCGCCAGAAAGGTGTGACAACCATTATTGAGATTAAGTACTTCCGGCAAATGCCAAAGTCCCTTAAATTACGAGAAACGCTTCGGAGCCTTCAAAAGGCGGTTGAGATGCTGCCAAATGAGCAAGGCCTCAATCTGCGCTTATTACTTGCTGTGGCAACGGAGGACGGAATATTGAGTGGGGCTCCTGTGGCGTCGCAAATTGATCGGTATCGGTCCGACTTCCCTTTTCCTATAGAAGTTCGTTTTTACGACCTTGCAGAGCTGGAAAGCGAGTTCAAGAT
Organism: uncultured delta proteobacterium; assembly: GCA_963747865.1. Taxonomy (GTDB): domain Bacteria; phylum Desulfobacterota; class Desulfomonilia; order Desulfomonilales; family Desulfomonilaceae; genus JBBSBY01. The sequence goes on from CAVVHK010000091.1 coordinate 29,666, forward strand.
GGAGCCCTGACGCTGCCTCAATAGTTCGCTCCATGTTCCATTGAGCCTACACTAGGCGTCTCTAGCTCTAGAAACAGATGAGGATGACTCCTTAATTCTCGCATTCGCTGGGGGCGCTAATAATGTGTTCAATATACCGTCAAACCACTCTCCGTCCCAGCTCCGCCGGATTGAGCCTTGCGAACGCGCAGTCCTATTCCACCCCCAAAACAGCAACATCATGCAATACACACTCTCTCTTCGGCGCTACACTCCCTTCAAAGTCGCCCCGAGCCTCTTTGAAAAAAGAGCCACATGGAAACAAAAGATATTTCGACATGTATGGCTAACGGCGCGATAAGGTATACGGACAGGGATGATCAAACCGGGCAAATTAAATGGAATTAGCATCCTAACTCCGTTCTTTAAAGAGGTGTTCACATAATCCAGTTGGAACTACGCGAGGACGTCATGAGAGTAAGTGAGAAAAGATGCGAAGAAGTCAAGAAGTTGCCGGAACCACTTCAAGCGGAAGTCTTGGATTTCGTTAAATATCTAGTCTCAAAGGTAGAGCGGGAAATTCCGTCCGAGGATCAGCTTGCATTCCACGTCACGTCTCTTTCGTTAGCGATGCGTGGCATGGAAGACGAGGATTTCCCGACTTATTCCACCGAGGACTTGAGGGAAGTCTTCTCGTGAAGTAGCCCGCAAAAACAGCAATATAATACAATACACCCTCCTCCGATGCCCCCTTACGCTTGATGAAATGATGACCCGAAGCCCAATCACCCTTACGAATGGAGTTCGTCCATGAGCTCCAAAAAAGTGGATCGAGAATTCAGTCGCATCCCGTGTGATACTCAGATTTGCCTTAGACTCCCTTCCAATTAGTGTTCACTGTGTCTGCTTTTCACAAAACTCCGCAAACCCTTTTATACAAGAGTTTTCCCGTTTAGTATTCCAGTAGAGAACGAAATCCACAGATATCGGGTATGAGCTGTCTTTGGCCACGCCGCTGGTCAATTGGTACGGTTCGGAATTGGCGTCTTTCTTGATTCTGATAATCTTGACCCCTGTTTCTGCCAGCTTGTCGAAATGGACCGTGGTTGTAGGCACATAGCCGATGGCAAAAGATTTTCCGCATACTTGGAGAGTGGTGCGAAAAGAGCTCATTACATGCGCATCCTTCGCGTAGGGAGCGCCCTTGAGCACTATTTCCTGAAACAGAACTCCGCTGCCCGTGTCAGGAACGGCTCGGGTGGTAACCTTAATAGATTCATTCGGCCCTCCCACCTGGCTCCAGTTGTTAATCTCGCCCTTGAATATTTTGGCCAACTGATCCATGGTAAGTTCATTTACGGTGTTCTTCGAGTTGGTGACAACCGCCAGGCCGACTTTGCCTATGGGCTTGGAAGACAAAGTGATACCTTTAGCCTCAGCCAATTTCGTTTCTTCCGAAGTGGCTTGTCGTGTCATCATAGCCACTTCGACGTCCCCATCGATCATTTTTTTGAACCCGACTCCAGTAGTCGCCCCTGATACCGTAAGCTGACAAAGAGGACTCGTCTTGTCGAAACTTTCGTGGAAGTCATCAACAACGCCGGCAAGCAAACTCGCTCCGCAGATTCGGACTATGGTCTTATCCTGCGCTTCGACCGGACAAGCAATGAAAACAGCGAGTATTACTGCAGTTGCCACAAAGCCATTAGACACACAGATCCTGTTACCCATGTGATCAACTCCTTTTCTTAATGATTATGCGTTGAACTCTCTAGCGAATTGACTGCCCACGGCTTGAGCCCCCCTTGAGATGTACTGGAATGTAAGCGACTTCACATGGAATGATTGAGCAAATAACCTGGCATTGCACTCGTTATCAAACGCTCGGAGGAACAAGAAGCATGTATGGTCAATACGCCTTGCCTTGTTGTTAACAGGAATATTGTAAGATGATTCTTCTTCTCTTCTTTGCACAATTTGTGCCGAAAAAGTTCCTGGGGAAGATTTTCAACATATGCGAGTGTAATCAGCATATTATTGGAATCATTGGGACCAGATCGGACTTGGATACGAAGCCAGACCTACCACATTCACGTGATTGTCACGTAGCTCAATATCCTAAATCCCTTAATAAATCGGATGAACATGGTTCAGACCTGCGACAAGCACGATCATTAAAACGTGCCGAACACGTAAACTGATATCTTCTGCGGGAACATCGCGCTTCGAAGACCCACCGCCACACCAATCCCGCCCCCGACAAGATTAGGATGTTGGTGAGAGGCTTGCGGCTGAATCTTGGGAAGAGTGACAAGGTAGGGAGTACCCGAAGGGGTTCCGGCGCTCAGCGGACTTTCGGCGGATTAACTTCGGTGGTGACTTCATACGACTATAATATATCAGGACACCCTCTGAAGAGCCGGATTTCTCGCAAAAGGATCGCAAATTAGCGATAGGCAAACAATAGTTCTTTCGGCTTTTGCAGTCTCGCTGGAAGCAACCCTGCAAAACAGCAACATCATACAATACACGCTCGCCTCCCCCGCGCTATACTCGTTTCCCAAGAGCCGCCCCAACCTCTCGGAAAGGAGAACGACATGCAAACAAAAGAAATTTCGACTTGTATGGCCAACGGCGTTATAACCTATATGGACAGGGATGATCAGGCCGAGCACCTCCAGTGGAATGAACATCCCAAGTTCAAAGGTGTTTACTTGAAGCATTTGATCAAAGGCCAAGATACGGGCGATATGCTAAGTTGCCATCTGGTGAGAATAGATCCCAACTTCGTTCTTGAGGACCATATTCATGAAAACCAGTTGGAACTGCATGAAGTCGTTGAAGGTTCCGGAAATTTCGTTCTTGGCGACAAAGAAACAACCTACTATCCCGGGCGTATGGCCATAATCCCGAAGGGGACGAGCCACAAAGTAGTCGCCGGCGAAAGCGGCCTGGTCTTGCTCGCGAAGTTTTGCCCGGCTTTGCTGTAGGCAAGAAGTAAGAGTTTCGGGAAAAGTTGTCGGGGAGGAACTTTTTGCAACCCCGCGAAACGCGGGGCCCGAGCCCCTCCCCAAAAACTCTTAATATCGCGCCCATCTCCAAGGCGCCGCAGCTTTATCTAACTGGGATGTTTGCGCCTCCGCGGAGTACGGACGACGCAGGAACTTAATCGCAAGTGGTTTTGCGACCGGCTACAGATGAAGAGAAAAGATAGATCAAGCATCCGTTTCCTTAGCCCTCCGGACATGCCATATATTCGGGTGGTCCGTGGGACAAATGTGACCAATGAATTCGCTCGGCATGCCCACGACAAGTTCTGCTTCGGCGTCGTGCTCAAAGGGGCTCGTATCATTTCGCAGGCCGGCGCGTCCGCGGTCATTCCGGAGCATGGCGTGTTTGTAGTCAATCCCGGCGCCGGCCACACCTGTAAGTCGCAAGGCAAGGGCGGCCATGACTATCTTGCGATCTGTGTTGACGTGGAAAAGATGAACGACATCTCTTCACAGATCTCCGAAAGGCAACGGACCTTTTCCTGCGTCAGGAATGTTCCTCTGTTCGACGAAAGGCTGTTCTCTAAGATATATCAATTCTTTTCCTTACTTGAACAGCCTGATTCCATTCTGATGCGAGAATCCATCCTGATTTCCATGCTCTCGGGACTGATTATTCGCCACGGAGACTCCCCACCCACCCCTCGCCGAATGAGTTCGCAACGCGGCGCTATTGATCGCGCCACCGAATTCATCAAGGCTCACTTTGCCGAAAGCCTGTCCCTGGATGAATTGTCCGGAGTCGCGTGTTTGAGTCCGTTCCACTTTCAGCGCCTCTTTGTCAAACACACCGGAGTCTCGCCTCACGAATACCTTCTCCGGACCAAGATAAAGAAGGCCGGAGAACTTCTCCGTGAAGGCCATAGCATAGCCAGCGTGGCCGTCGACACAGGATTCGTAGATCAAAGCCACCTCACGCGCTCCTTCAAACGGATAGTCGGGACGACTCCCGGCAGCTACCTCCAGCTTCACAGGAGTTAGGCGCCGCCGGGAGGAAACTTTCTTGGGCAAAAACGTCGATTCCCGGACCCTCCTTCAAGAAACCCTGACTCTTGGAACCATTTAGCCAACCAATATATTAGGAGTTTGTGTGGGAATAGTTCACCGTGAACCCCCTTTTTGCAAAAAGGGGGTTCACGGTGAACTATTCCCACACAAAGTCGCTGCCCCCGACCTACCTCTCTCCACAACCTTCACATATCTCCTCCATAATTTTTCCACATTTATTGATTACACTCCCTTTTAACGAGCGAAGGTGAGGACTCGGTAGATCCGGGTTCCCTGGATGTCATTGCGAGGACGCCATCAGGAGCCAGGTCCCGGGTGCATACGGGATCCGCTCCGCTCGCAATGACTATCCCCCTGCAAAACTTGCCGGGGATTGCTGAATGAGGAGGGAGGGCTAAATCGTGGACTCCGCAAACATAGATTTTCTTGCCGCCATTGCTCAATGTAGCCATGACGCGGTCATCGGCAAGACATGCGATGGGACCATCCTAAGTTGGAACACGGCAGCGGAGCGAATGTACGGGTACGCCGCCGGCGAAGTGATAGGAAAATCTATCGCAATTCTCGAGGGATTGGATTCCGGGCACAGCCTATCCAGTATATTGAGTCTGTTTATGAGCGACGCCTGTGGCGCCTCTTATGAAACCACTCACAAGAAAAAAGACGGAACTCTGATCCATGTTTCTCTGACCCTATCCCTCGTCTCGGATTCTGCGGGCGCAGTCATAGGAATCTCAACGATTTCCCGTGACATAACCGATCGCAAGCGGTCCGAGGATAGCTTACGGGCCGGCGAACAGTTTCTCTCAAACATATTTGAAAGCATTCAGGAAGGTCTCGTCGTCCTGGACGGGGATCTCCGAATCATTCGCGTCAACCGCGCATTCAAAGAGCACTATGCCGCGGCTGCTCCGCTGGAAGGAAGAAAATGCCACGAAGCCCTTTACGGAATTGAACGACCTTGCCTGGATTGCCCCTGCGTACAAGCTTTGAACACCAGAAAAAACGTCCATCAAGTGGCCTCTGTAACGGATTCCGAGGGAAGGGTCTGCGGCTGGAACGATCTGTACGTTTTTCCTTTGGTGGACCAGCATTCAGGCGATGTGAAGGGCGTGGTCAAATATGTTGTCAACGGCACGCAGCGAAAGCGTGACGAGGACGAATTACAGGACACCCTCGCTCGCCTCAACAGCCTCGTCGAGGCTGTCCCGGACGTAGTATTCTTTAAGGATTGCGAAGGGCGACTCCTCATCGTGAATAAGGCCTACGAACAATTCTGCGGGCTCACCAGACAGGAGATAATCGGAAAAACGGCCGGAGACATTTTTCCTGCGGCCTCCGTCAAGAAAACTCAAGAAGGGGATGAGAGCGTCCTTGCGACAGCCGCCTCAGACCATGGGCAACACGCTGTGGCCAATGCCCTGGGAAACACCAGGTGGTTTGATGTGGTTAAATTTCCCGTCCACGACGCTGAAGGAAAAATCATCGGTCTCGGAGGCGTCGCCAGAGACATCACCCAACAAAAGACTTCGGAGCGGGAACGTGACAAACTGAAGCGTCGACTGCTGCAAGCCCAGAAGATGGAAGCCATAGGCACGTTGGCCGGTGGGATCGCTCATGATTTCAACAACATGCTCACCGTCATCCAGGGGTATTCCGAACTCCTGTTGTTGGACAAGACCGAAGGAGACCGGGCTTTCGACTATCTTCAGAAAATCATGCTTACCGCCGGCAAAGGAAGGGAGCTGGTGCAGAAATTGCTTACGTTCAGCCGAAAAGCTGAAATTAAGCCCGTTTCAATAGACCTGAACCGCAGAATCGAATGGGTGAAAAGGCTGCTTTCAGAACACTGCCCAAAACGATTGAGATAGATCTCCGGCTGACCGAGGATCTAGCCCTTATAACCGCTGATCCGACGCAGATAGATCAGATTGTGATGAATCTTGCCCTCAACGCGGTCGAAGCCATGCCTGAGGGAGGCCGCCTTACCATTGAAACCGGAATGACATCATTGGATCAAGAATACTGCCGATCCAGTCGCGGGGTCGATCCAGGGCTGTACGTGACGCTCACCGTTTCCGACACGGGCCGGGGAATGGATCAACATACGATGGAGCGGATATTCGATCCCTTCTTCACGACGAAGGAACGAAATTCGAGAAAAGGAACCGGCCTGGGGCTCTCCGTAGCGCGGGGCGCCGTTGAGCAACTCGGCGGTCACTTAACCTGTGAGAGCATTCCAGGGCAAGGGACCACATTCAAGATCTATTTTCCCGCTCTGAAAGCGTTTGAGAAGGCTGATCGCGTTTTAGATAGCCCCACATTCAAGTTCGACGGACAAACGATCCTCTTGGTCGACGACGAGGAGGGCATGAGAGAGCTGGGAAGACGAATCCTGGAAAGAGCCGGGTACAGTGTGCTGTGCGCCGGAAACGGCAAAGAAGCTTTGGATATTTTCGGGAAAAGGCCTTCCGACGTTGCCCTCGTCATACTTGACCTGATCATGCCGGAAATGGATGGAAAACAATGTTTGGACGAACTTCTAAGGATTAATCCCGCGGTCAAAGTCCTGGTGGCCACTGGTTTTTCGCTGGACGCCGCGACCAAGCGACTGCTCCAGGCCTCCTCTTGGGGTTGGACCCCTAAGCCCTACAATGTCAAGCAGCTCCGCGAAGCGGTTGGAGACGTATTGAGCTTCGTCTCCCACGAGAACCATCGCAGGACCGACGCCACGGAGGATTATGACTTGATTGGAAGAGGCGCCCCTGTTTCATACCCCGACTCGGCGCCCACGGCAAACGGCGCCCACAACCACGGAAGGAGACTTCAATGAAAAAGACGGCAATCATCTTGATTCTCGGACTAATCGCAATTGCTGCGTCTACTTGGGTTCACGCTTTTGGCGGGCCGATGGGACCGCCTCCGTGCCCTCCGCCCCATGGAGGAGGAGAACTTATGGCTTGTGGAGATGGCCCGCCTTTTGGTGGTCCCATGGGACCCCCTCCGTTTCCGCCGCCCCACGGAGAGGCCTTCATGGGGCATGGAGGTTTTCCCCCTCCTTTGCTCGAAAAACTCAAGCTGACTGACGATCAACAAAAGCAGATGCGGCTGGCCTTTGTCGGTTTTCAGGACAAAACCAGGAAGGCTCGTATAGCTTTGATGACTTTGGATGATGAGAAAAAGACCATGCTGATATCCGGTAAGATAGATCAGGCCAAGCTTGCGAAATTGGACGAAGACACGGTCAAGCTTAGGGCGGAAGTTATGGGTGAAGAACTCAAGCTCAAACGAGACAACCTGTCTATGCTCACCCCGGAACAGTTGGAAATACTCGCCAGTCCCCCAATGGGTCCAAGGGATGTCGCCCACGCGGAAAAGATGATGCGCAGATAATCCTTTCCGCGTACACGGAGGGGCGCACGAAAGACAGGACTGAAGCTGTTTTTCTGAGCGCCTCACCGCCCACATAAAGAAATCCCTGCTCCTACCTTCCATCAATAGTACCGTCAGCAAAACCTCTTCGTCGGTTGGGATTCAGCAGGGTGGCGGATTTCGAGATGGCTTGGCTGGGCCGGCGATGTCACGGCAAGGCTTCTTATAGGGTTAGGCGCCAAGATTGCGCCCAATACAATAATGCGGCCTCGAAAATCCACTCCTCATTGAGAATTCTGCTGGTTATCCTTTTTTCTCTGATAGGCTTTTCCGATCTTGTTCACCAGGTCCGACGTGTCGGTTGGTTTCATCAGATAATCATAGGCGCCCAACTTTGTGCCTTCTATGGCGGTCTCAATGGTTCCATGGCCGGTCAGCATTATCACTTCTACAAACGGCCTTATAGCTTTGATTTCCTTCAATGTGGATAGACCGTCTCTCCCCGGCATGAGGACATCTAAAATAACAACGTCCACATCTTCAGCCTTTACCACTTCAATGGCCTGATCCCCATCAAATGCCGTCTTTACCTCAAAACCCCGTGTGGACAGGCGTTGGGCAAGAACATCCACAAATTGTTCTTCGTCATCCACAAGGAGCAACTTCATTGCCATAACCGACACCTCTAATGCTGACCTTGGCTTTGGGATCAGAAATTATAGTTCAATTTTGTGGGGGTGTGAAGATGTTTTCGATAGAGTTCACCGGGAGGAAACTTTTTTTGCGAAGGATCATGCCCTTAGCTCCGTAAACAGCGACGCTGACTTGTTGTCAACTTCAACACCGACCTGGAAACCAGGTCAGCGCCACCCAGTAAACGGTGGATACCGGCCTCGGAGACGGCGTGAACATTTGGGTGGCGCTGACCCGGCGAAGCAGGGTCAGAGTCTTGGCGTCTTGCGGAGCAAGACATATAGTCCATTTTGCAAAAGGGGTTTCCCGACGCCCTATTTTCTATCTTCCGGAAGAGGCGCCGTTCTTGGGCTTCAGTCGTTCCAGCAAGACCTCGTTATCTTTGAGAGTCCCATCTTTGAGCCGCCTGACTACCTCAATGTACGAGCCTATAGTGGAATCGTAGATTTGAACTTTCTTCCAAATGAGGTATTGATAAAACTCATCTTCAATGCCGCAGCACACAAGAATGTTTATCCGTTCGGTTGTTATCAATTGGCAAAGGGCTTCCGGGGACGGTCTGGACATGACCAGAGTCCGTTCTTCCATAATACGGCCCTCGTCGTCCATGGTTACAATCAGCGCCTCCGGGGCGAGGTCAAAGCGAGGCGCAACGAAATCTCCCATGAGAGGAATCAGAATTCTTTTCATCTGGATGTATGGCCTTTGATTTGCGTCGCCGTGTGTCGTCCGGCTGCGAGATGTCGGGCGGACGATTACGATTAGGACTCGATGCCGTACTGCTTGAGTTTTCGCCACAAAGTGCTGCGGGCCCACCCCAAGAGAGCCGCAGCCTTGGATCTGCGCCCACCTGCTTTTTTCATCGCCTCTATGATCATCCTTCGTTCCGTGGACGCCCAGTTCACGCTTTCCAGATTCTTTTGCCCTACGGGACGCCGCGCGGACTTTATCTCATCTAGACCCAGTGGCGTATAATCATCGTTTGTAACGTGCTCAGGAAGATGCGATATGCCGATGTGGTCGGAATCGCAGATACCCACGGCGAACTCCACTATGTTTCTGAGCTCCCTGATATTGCCGGGATACCTGTAATGCAGGAGCGCTCGATGGGCCCTGGGTCCGAAGTCCTTTACCCTCTTGTTGAACCTCTGAGAAAAGATCTTGAGAAAATGATCGAGAAAAACCTTTATATCGTCGATTCTACCGGCGATGGGGGGCAATCTCAAGGGGATGGCGTTAAGCCTGAAAAACAGATCTTCCCGGAACGTCCCTTCCTGGACCATATTATCCAGATTACGTCTGGTGGCCGCTATCAGCCGCACATCCAGGTGAATTCCCTTGGAACTCCCGAGAGGATAAATTGTTTCTTTCGTCAAGAAAGGAAAGCAGTTTTCCCTGAACCGTGACCGGCAAGTCGCTGATTTCGGACAAATACAGGGTCCCATTATGAGCGAGTCTGAAACGGCCCACCTTGTCCCCCACAGCGCCGGCAAAAGCCCCGTCCTGATGACCGAACAACTCTGAATCCAACAACAATTCCGGCAAGGCTCCGCAGTTAACTTTGATGAAAGGCCCCCTGCTGCGGTCTGAAGCCTTATGGATTGACTCAGCTATATAGTCCTTTCCCGTGCCGGTTTCACCATGGATAAGGACAGCGGAATCAGTTTGAGCGATGGAGGGCAACTTCTGATAAATGCGTCTGATTTCGGTGCTGATGCCTATTATTCGGCCTGTTTGGAGCGCCTCGCCAAAGTTGAGTACGCTGTCCTCCCTATGCTTCTTTTCCTCGAGAGTCTCCATGTATCCGACGAAGTTCCCCGCAGCGTCGGTTATGGGCGCCGCCGTCACCCTTACATACACCTTTTGTCTATTTCTGGTGATTATATTCGCGTCGGCGGACATGGGCTCAGCGTCAACTTGAAGCTGCTTGAGCGGGCAATTGGTCATGCAGAGACTGCTTCTCAGAGCGTAATAACAGGGCAGGCCATAGGTTTCATCAAGAGAAAATCCTGTCAAAGCCTCGAAAGCCCGATTTACGGCAAGAATTCTTCTGTCCAGATCGAGAGCTATTACGCCGACAGGAATTTTGTTTATGATTTGTTCTAGCTGTACAGGGGATTGAAACAGCCCGTGAACGAAGGATGCGTTGAAGATAGACAAATTACTTTCCAGTTATATAGACCTTACGGTTGTATCAAGAGGCTTACAGGAAACCTACGGCGCCGAATCGCGCCGAGGCGTAAAAGGTTATACTTCCGAACCGCGAAGGTGAACGCCTGTTGGTAGCCCTTCCTTGGTTACATGCCTGAAAAAGCCAAATTGAGGATGCTGATGAACGGCCCAGGGAACACGCCCAGCCAAACCAAAAACACCATAAGGGCGCTCAGAGCGATTCCCGCCGCAAAGCAAGAACGGGGAGCAGGCGCTTGAATCCTGCCGCCCTCTTCGACTAGGTACATTATAACAATAATTCGTAGATAATAATACAGCCCGATGACGCTATTGATCACGAGGGCGCCCACCAACAACCATTGCGAAGATCCGACTCCAGCAGCCATCAGGAAAAATTTGCCTACAAAACCCGCTGTTATCGGAATGCCCGCGAGAGACAGAAGAGCGGCTGTAAGCACGACGGCGAGCCAAGGCCTTTGCCAGGCCAATCCTCTGTACCGATCGAGGTCGTCAGCGTCGCCCTCGGCGCCGGAAAGCATCGCCACTACTCCGAAAGCCCCCAGAACCGCGATGAAGTAAGCTGCGAAATAAAAACCCACCGCAGTCATGTCTCTTGCCAACAGGCCGATCAACAGATAACCCATATGGGCTATGGACGAATAAGCGAGAATACGTTTGATGTTATTCTGCGCCAGAGCCAGCAGATTGCCCACAAACATCGAGGCTACGGCGACAATGGTTAATAACAGGACTATCCGAGGATTATCGGCGCCTTGCAGGGCCATTAGTAGCCTGAACAAAACCGCAAAAACGGCCCCTTTTGATATGGTGGCGATGAATGCGGTTACAGGCGCGGAGACTCCTTCGTAAACGTCGGGCGTCCACATTTGGAACGGCACAAATGCGAGCTTGAACCCAATGCCCACGAACAACATCGCCAAGCCGGAAAAAGCAGGGACTGAAAGCGGATTTAGCGTTCCAAAAATCCCGGAAAACTCCAGGGATCCTGTTTCAGCGTATATCAGGGCCATGCCGAACAGTAGGAACGCATCCGAGGCTGCCGCCAAAATGATGTATTTGAATCCGGCCTCGAGGCTCTTCCAATAGGATTTGGTATATGCGATCAGCGCATAAAGCGAGATATTAAGGACTTCCAATCCCAGGAAGAATCCTGCCAGATGGTTGCTCGATACGATGATTGCCGCTCCCAGCGTGGCGAGCAGCAATAACACATAATATTCCTCAGCGGGTTCGTCTTTTTCCTTGAGATATCCGTATGAAATCAGGGTAATAAGCAGGCCGGCTACAATAATCATCGCCATGAACATAAGCCCGTACCCGTCCATTATCAATAGTGGGGTTACCTGCCTCGGGATTCTTCCGACAAAAATGAAAATTGACAAAAATGCCAGACCTAGGCCGATCAGGCTCATAACCATGATCCTGAAATGATTCTTATCCGATTCCAAAAGCCTGTCGATTTCGGAAGATCCGCAGTCCTCTGAAGGGCGCTCGACTCCATTGTGTTTGCAGGCCGTTATCGTGGAGGCCCCGCGCCTCGTTACGCCGATAGCCAACAACAACACCACAGGGACGAGAGTGAGGATAACCAAGGGCGCTAATTGGAGAAAATCCGATATGGTCATTTGTCGGCAACCAATTTCGAGGGAATCGAGTTCAAGCCTTCACGTGCGAGGAGCATCCTGGTTTCCACCGCCTTTATGGCCGGCGCCGCTGCCTTAATCACCGGCTTGGGATAAAACCCCAGGAAGAAAACTGCCGCAATCATGGCAGCCAGGGCGCCAAACTCTCTGGTTGAGAGATCGGCGATTGTCCAGTCCACCCTTTTCTCTCCGAAAAAGACTCTGTAAATCGCATATAACGAGTATACCGCCGAGAAAACCAACCCGGTCGCGGAAAATGCAGCGACCACAGGACTCGTTTTGTATGCGCCTACCAAGATAAGGAATTCGCCATCGAAATTGATGGTGCCCGGCAATCCGAGGGAAGCTAGCCCAAACACCAACGCGACCGCTCCCATGGTGGGCACGGTCGACCAAAGGCCGCCCATGCGATCCATATCACGAGTATGAATACGCTCCTGGAGCATGCCGACCACCATGAACAAAGCCCCAGTGCTGATGCCGTGGGCGATCATCTGTATTGTCGCGCCCTGGAGGGCCAATTCATTGAAAGCAAAAATCCCGACCAAGACAAAACCGAGATGGCTGACGCTGCTATAAGCCACCAGACGTTTCAGGTCAGTCTGGGCAAAGGCCATTACCGCTCCGTAGATTATTCCGGCTATCCCCAGGATCATGGCCGCCGGGGCCAAATGAGCCGACGCTGCCGGAAAAATGGGCAAGACGAAACGAATGAACCCGAAAGCGCCCGTTTTCAGCAACAGGCCGGCAAGAATCACGCTGCCGGCGGTTGGAGCTTCGGTATGCGCGTCAGGCAGCCAAGTATGCAGGACAATTACAGGTAATTTTACGGCGAAGGCCGCGATGAAACCCAAAGCAAGCAAAACAGAGACTTCCAAAGAAAGGCTCACGTGCTGTAGCTGGAAAAAGTCGAAAGTATAAATCCCCGTTGACCGGCCGTGCATGAAATATAGGCCCAGTATCGAAAGAAGCATCAATAGGCTTCCCACCTGGGTGAAAATGAAAAACTTCAGCGCCGCGTAAGTCCGATTTTCGTGTCCCCAGACGGATATCAGGAAGTACATGGGGACAAGCATGACCTCCCAAAAAAAGTAGAAAAGTATAAGATCAACAGCCAGAAATACCCCTATGATTCCTGAGATCACTATAAGCAGATTGAAGTGAAAGAAGCCTACAGCGTCTTGAATCTCGTTCCAAGAAACCAACACAGAAGCCATTCCCAGAAAAACGCTGAGGCCTATCAGCAGCAGACTTACCCCGTCCATAGCCAATTGGAAGCTGATTCCCAGTTGAGGTATCCAGGGCATAGTTATCTGAGCAAGCCAAGGTCCCCGAACCGAATAGTCGATGGTCCCCGCTTGAGCATACAAGGCGATCACAAGAGCTCCGTCCAGCCCCAGCCCTAACAAAGAAACCCACCGTGACCATTCCGAACGCATCCCGGAAACAAACCATGCGACGCATCCGGTTAGAAAGGGAATTATTATCAACAATATCATGGTCATGTAAACACCAATATGGCTAGAGTCACTATTGCGCCGAAAGCTATCCCCGTCGCGTAGCTGCGAACGTTTCCATTCTGCAACAAGCTCAAAAGCTGATTGAGCCTCTCGGCGACCAAGGCTATCAGGTCGTACACCAAATCTATCACGTCGCTCTTCCCAGCGCGGGCGGCCCTTACGAAAGGATCAACCAAAAATCTGAAATATATTCGGTCAAATCCCCACCCTTCGTAAAAGAGCCGGAAAGCTCCGGCTCCAAGCTTATCCTGGGTGACGGCTGTAGGCAGGTTGGGGTCTTTGATGTAACCCGCGTAAGCCGCAATAACTCCACCGACTGTTGCGGCGCCTACCAGGAGTATTAGTATCATCTCCGGAGCATGGTTGGAGACGATCTGCGCGGCAGGCAAAGCCAGTTGTATGAATTTCGAGAAGAACTGCGCGTCGCTTAACGCTTCCGGCATTTGAATGAAGCCTGAAACCACCGACAAAATTGCCAGAATGAGCAGCGGTATCTTGATTGCGGGGCCCGGCCGATAATGCGTGGTGATTTTCGGTTCGCCGTAAAACACGAGAAATACCATTCGGAAAGAGTACAGGGCGGTGATCACGGCTCCGACGGCCCCCGGCAACCAGAGCCAGAAACTGCCTTTCGGCGACGCCCATGCTGTACCAGAGGATCAGATCTTTGCTGTAAAAGCCGCTGGTGACCAGAGGGAGGGACGCCAGGGACGAAGCTCCGATCAGGAACACCCAAAACACAAATGGGGTCTGCTTGCGAAGCCCACCCATTTTGAACATATTTTGCTCGTGATGGACGCTGTTTATGATAGCGCCGGCGGCAAGGAACAATAGGGCCTTGAAGAAAGCGTGATTGGCAAAATGAAAAATCGCCGCAGACCAAGCTCCTACGCCCAGGGCAAGGAACATATAACCCACCTGACTGATGGTGGAGTAAGCGAGAGCCCGCTTAATGTCCGTTTGGGTCAGAGCGCTGCAAGCGGCCATGAATAGCGTGAGCGCTCCGATTATCGCCACTAAAGTTTGGGCGACTGGAGCTAAAGTGTACAGAGCGTTCATCCTGGCGATGAGATACACACCAGCCGTCACCATCGTGGCCGCGTGTATGAGGGCGCTTACCGGTGTAGGGCCCGCCATTGCGTCCGGGAGCCATGTCTGGAGAGGTAATTGAGCGGACTTGCCCAAGGCTCCGCCTAACAGCAGCAACGCGGCCGCGGTAGCCAGAGTGGAGCCGGGCGCCCATGCTTGAGGCGCCTTCTCCAGGATTTCCTGAATATTGATCGTGCCAAGGTTGGTGAATATGAGAAATAGTCCCACAGCGAACGCAGTGTCGCCAATCCTGGTTACCACAAACGCTTTGATCGCGGCGCGAGCGTTTTCAGGCGCTTTGTGCCAAAAACCGATGAGAAGATAGCTGCACAGCCCCACCCCTTCCCAGCCTAGGTATAACATCAGCAGATTGTCCGCCAGGACTAGAACCAACATTGCCGACATGAACAGGTTGAGATAGGCGAAAAAACGGGCGTAACCCTCGTCCTCGCCCATATATTCCGTAGAATACACGTGAATCAGAAACCCTACGAAGGTCACGACAAAGATCATAACCACGGAAAGAGCGTCCAGATGAAGCCCAAACGTAGGGTGGAACCCCGCCACGTCCATCCAATTCCACAGTGTCTGATTGAACCGGTTTCCCGGAGGCGGCGCAACGATGAACTTGAATCCAATTAGGCCGGCCACCACCGCCGACATCGCGACCGACCCAGCCCCGACAAAGGCGATCAGACGCTTGTGCAGTTTTGATCCGGTTGCGACAAGCACGAGAAATCCCAAAAACGGAAAAGCGGGAACCATCCACAGGATCTCGTACATGTCAGCCTCTCATTCCACGAGCGATATTTGAGTCCAATGTCTTGAAGCTGTTATAGAATTGAAGCGTCAGAGCGAGGCCCACAGACACCTCCGCGGCAGCCATGGTCAAGATGAAGATGAACATGACCTGTCCGTCCGCCTGAGCCCATTTGGAACCCGCCACGATAAAAGCCAGCCCTGCGGAATTAAGCATTATTTCTATGCACATGAGCATGAAGATAATGTTTCTGCGAACTAATAGGCCCGTAGCGCCTATCGCAAACAATATTCCGGCTAGGATAAGGCCGTGCTCCACAGGAACTGAACCCATTACGGATTGTCTCCATGGTTGGATTTTCTTCTCCCGAGGTGATACGCTCCCACGAGACCTGCTAGAAGCAGGATTGACGCAATCTCCACTCCGAGCAAATACGGACCAAACAGGCTCAGACCAACGGCTTTCGGACTCACTTCCGTCCCTCCGGCCGATGCCGGCGCCCCCGTGACTATTGCCACCACAAGCTCGAAGAACAGAATCGCCGCCAGTATCGCAGGGAAGAGCCAGAATTTGGGGCTCATCCATTTCCGTTCCTGAGCGATTCCTTCAGGCCCGGGATTTATCAGCATTATCACGAATATAAAAAGAACCATGATGGCGCCCGCATACACGATTACTTCCAATACGGCGGCAAAGTTTGCCCCGAGGGAGAAAAAGACCATAGCGGCGCCGAATAAGGATACGATTAAGTACAAGAGTCCATGCACCGGGTTGGCTGTCGTGACCACCATGACCGTGGACATTATTGCGATGATTGCAGATATGTAGAAGAGCCGGTTCATTGCGCCCTCGAGCCTGCTACGGTATTAGCGTGTGAATATCGACCGGTTCGGATTCATTCTCGGCCTCGCCTTTGCCCTTGCCGCCAATCGCCATTCCCGCGACTTTATAGAAATTGTAATCGTGATATTTGCCCGTTCCGCTGATCAATAGGTGCTCCTTTTCATATACCAGGCCCGGCCTATTGTATTCGCTCATCTCAAAATCATTTGTGAGCTGAATGGCGCAGGTCGGGCAAGCTTCTTCGCAAAATCCGCAGAATATGCATCGCGAAAAATTGATGCGGAAAAACAGCGGGTATCTTCTACCAGTCTCATCTTGAGTGGCTTGTAGAGATATGCAATCCACCGGGCAAGCGGCGGCGCACAAGTAGCATGCCACGCAGCGCTCACCGCCGTCAGGATCTCTGGACAGAATGATTCTGCCTCTCCATCGCGGTGGAATGTAAGGCCTTTCTTCGGGATATTGTATGGTTACCTTCTTGCTGAAGAGGTGCAAAAAGATTCGCCACATGGCCCTCAGGTAACCCATCATATTCAAAATCCTCCCGCCAGGATGATTCCCCCGGTTATGACGAGGTTCAGAAGAGCAATCGGCAGCATGACCTTCCAGCCGAAGCTCATCAACTGATCGTAACGCGGCCTCGGGAGAGTGGCGCGCACCAGAATAAAGAAACAAATGAACGCGAAGGTTTTCAGAAGAAACCATCCCAAGGGGTGAAACCAGGACGGCCCCAGCCAGCCCCCGAAGAACAGAACCGTAACCAGAGCGGAAATCAGCACGACGCCCAGGTATTCGCCCACAAAAAACATCCCGAACTTCATTCCCGAATATTCGGTGTGAAATCCAGCCACCAATTCATTCTCCGATTCCGGCAAATCAAACGGCATGCGGCGAGCTTCTGCGAAACCGGCGATAAGAAATAGGACGAATCCGGGAAATTGGGGAATACAGAACCATATTTTCTGCTGGGCTTTGACGATGTCTCTTAAATCGAAGGACCCGGCCAGCATTACGACTCCCATGAGCGAAAGCCCCATGAATACTTCGTAACTCAGCATTTGGGCCGCGGCCCTCATCGCGCCCAAGAGGGAGTATTTGCTGTAAGAAGCCCATCCTCCAAGCGTTACGCTGTACACTCCCAGCGAAGACATAGCCAGGATGAACAGCAACCCGACATTCAGGCCGACAACCTGAATATCCGGGGCGAACGGAATCACCGCAAAAGACAGCAGCACGGTGACCATGATGACTGCCGGCGCGATAACAAAAACCGGTTTGTCGGCAAACGGCGGTATCCAGTCTTCCTTGGTGAAGATTTTGATCATGTCCGCCACGACTTGCAGCAAGCCCAAGGGGCCGACCCGGTTCGGGCCGAGTCGGTCTTGCCAAAATCCGAGAAGCCGACGTTCCAGCCATATAAGACTCGCTGAAATGCCCAACGTCACCAGAAGCACGCCGACGATGATAATGAGCTGCCTCATACTATGCCTTTAATTGCGGCTGATGGACATTGATTACGCCCCACGCGGGCAATTCCGCCCAATTCACACCTTTGAGTCCTACGGGCAAGCCCGCGACGCCTGCGGCCAGGGACTGCTCAATCCTGACGACAAGCGAATATAGATCCGAGCCGAGACTTAGCTCGATCGCGCTGCCGGCTCTCAACCCCATGGAGCGGGCGTCTTCAGTGTTAAGAGCCAGATATGGTTTTGGAATCCGTTCCGCAACAGGCGGCGACAAAGCGCTTAATTCGTCCGAGCCGAACACTTCGTGGAATGGGACCACGAGCCACTGGCCTTCTCGTTTCCGGAAGGCTTCTGGCACAGAGCCAAAATATCCGATTTGATGTTCGTCGGACGGCTCCAGAAGGCGTTTCCCGGGATCGCCGCCGACCAGCCTGCCGCCGACCTCTGACTGAAACTTGTTTACAGCCTGATCCGAATTCCAGTGGGGAGCCCAGAATCTGGTTATCACCGGAGAAGGAGGTCGGCCTTGATAGCCTTCCATAGAAAAAGCCAAAGGCGAATCGACATCCTCGGGGGGTTTGTGCTCATGGACGGAAACGTTCGCATGCATTGAGGTTCTACCGCTGTACCTGTGGGATTGTCGGGCGACCTTCATTCCCGAGACACGGAAGGCGGACGGCGGCGCAACTTCCGCGACGTTTCCAAATATGGGAATTTGTCTTGCCAGGGAAGCCTCAACATCATCTACTGTCTTCCAGTCGTTCGGTTCCTGAAGTTTTGTTCCAAGCTTTGCAATGGTTTCCGGATTGCTGTTCTGGACAATAATATCAGCGATTTGGGACACATAGCGCCACATGCTTTTTGTCGCGCTATCAGGGGACATTACCTCGTAAAACTTTTGGGCCCGACCCTCGGAATTTACGAATATTCCAGTGCTTTCGGCGAACGTGCCCACAGGGGCGACGATATCCGCGTAATTGGCTGTATCAGTCAGGATATGATCAAAAACGGCCACTTGCTTGGCGGCTTGCAGAGCTTTTTCCGTCGGCGCTTTGCAGCCTCTCCTGAATAGGTCGTTTTCAAGAATTATGACAGCGTCGGCCTCTCCGGATTCGATCCGGGCAAGCGCGGCTTGGACATCGCAACCGCCCATCAGCGCTACCCCCATCGTGTCGCACTCCGGCAAAGTCACGCATATCTTGGGACACTTGCCCTGCTTCTTCAAAGCCAGCGCCACATTGGCTGCGGCTTGAATAATCTCGGCGCTTTCACAGGAGACTCCGGTCACGACAAGGGGACTAACGGCTCCCTGCATTGCGCCGGCGATCCTCGAGGCCAGTTCTTGGACATCGTCCAGCAATCCGTCAACAGTAGGAGCGTCAGGGTCCAGTACATTGGCGATCGCAAATCCCAAACGAGCGATATCAGCGGGCGCCGCTGTGTAAGTTTGTGTAGCGGCGTCATCCAGCCTGGTCGCTGAGAATCCGGCAATGTAAAGAGGGCCGGTTTCGAAATCCCGCGGCCTGACGGGCCGCAATATCGTTCCATCTGGGAACACACATTTTGTCAGTGAGTTCGTAAGCCTTTTGGCGGATCGACTGACGGATCGCCAAGGCAGTTCTGGGAGCTGTGTCACAGACATCCTCTCCCAGAATCAAAACAGCGTCGCATTCCTCGATTTCCCGCAAAGTAGCTCTGGGAACTCCACTATGGCACAAAATGTCCAGCGCCTGATTCACTAACTGCGCCTGCCCGGCTGAAAGCCCGTTGGAGAAATTCTCGGGACCCACAAGCTCTCTGAGCGCAAAATTGGATTCTAATGAGGCCCTTGGCGACCCGATCCCGATGATCGTGGAAGCTTTGGAAATCAGGTTCTTCATGAAAGTGACAACGGATTCTTCGGAAACCTTCTCAAGCTTTCCACCCGGGCCTTTTATCAAATGGGAGCGGACCCTTTCCGGGCCGTTTACGAAACCATACCCGTAACGGCCTCTGTCACACAGAAAGTATCCGTTTACATCGTAATTGAAGCGGTTTCTTATTCTCCTCAGAGTTCCATAGCGTTCCCCGGGAATAGTATTACAGCCCACGGCACAGTGTGCGCAAATCGAAGGCGCCGTCTGCAGGTCCCATTTACGTGTGTAATGCTCCTTCAAGGATCTGTCCGTAAAAACGCCCGTAGGGCACACTTCCACGAGATTCCCGGAAAACTCGCTTTCCAACGCCCCGTCGGAGTACCTGCAGAAATAAAGCCTCTGGTGGATTCCGAAGACGTTTAAATCGCGGCCCCCAGCATAATCTCTGTAAAAACGCACACATCTATAACACTGGATGCAGCGATTCAACTCGTGATTGATGAAAGGCCCCAGGTCCTGGTTGCGGTAGGTGCGTTTCTTGAACGGATATTTTCGCGCAGCGTGGCCGGTGAGGACCGTCATATCCTGGAGATGGCACTCGCCGCCTTCGTCGCAGACAGGACAATCGTGGGGGTGATTGGCCATCAGGAATTCTATTATGCTTGCCCTGAATTGTTTAACCTCAGGGTCATCGATGGATATTCTCATTCCGTCGCATGTCGCGGTCATGCAGGACATGACGATGAAGCCGCGGGTGTCCTTTTCGTCCCTGAATTGCTTGACAGCGCATTGTCTGCAGGCTCCAACGGAATGTAAGGCGGGATGCCAGCAGAAATATGGGATATTGAAGCCCAAAGACAAGCAAGCGGAAAGAAGGCTTTGTCCGTCTTCCACTTCGTAGGGCTTATTCTCTATGAAAATTACGGCCATCTTATCTCCAGGGACACCGCTTCTCTCTTATGTGACGTTCAAAGTCTTCTCTGAAAAGTCTTAGAGCGCTTTGGATGGGTTCCGCTGCTCCCGGAGCCAAGGCGCAGAAGGTCCGACCCGGACCAAAGAGTCTTGTCAGCAATTCCAACCTGTCCAGGTCTTCCGCCTGCCCATGACCTTCTTCAATTCCCTTGAGGATCTTCGCCGCCCACGGAAGCCCCTCACGGCACGGAGTGCACCAGCCGCAGGATTCGTGGGCGAAAAAACTCGTTAGGTTGTGTACCATACCCACTGGGCAGGTTTTGTCATCCAGGACTATTATGGTTCCGGTGCCCAGTCTGCTGCCCGCGTGCTGGACACATCCGAAATCCATCTTAACATCCAGGCAATCAGCCGGAAGAAAGTCCGTCGATCCGCCTCCTGGTTGAAATCCCCTAAGTTTCAGGCCGTCCCACATTCCACCGGCATGTTCTTCGATGATTTCACGAGCGGCCGTCCCCATGGGCAATTCCCAGGCTCCCGGACGCTTTACTTTGCCGCTGACTCCGTAAATCTTGGTGCCCGGGTCGTCGGTGAGACTCAAGCTCTTGAACCACTCCACTCCGTTCTTGATAATATGCGGCACGTTGCATAGGGTTTCCGTATTGTTCATGACCGTGGGCTTTCCCCAAAGGCCGGCCTCCGTCTGTCTGGGGACCTTGGAGCGGGGTATCGCCCTCTTGCCTTCCAATGACTCAACCAGCGCTGATCCTTCGCCGCAGATGTAACGGCCTGCGCTGACATGAACATGCAGGTCCAAGCTGAACCCTGACCCCAGTATGTTTTTCCCGAGAAGATTGTTGCCGTAAGCCTCGCCGATGGCGAACCTAAGCCGTTTTTGGGCCTCGGTATATTCCCACCGTATAAAGATGAAGGAAAACTCGGCCCTTATTGCGTATGCCCCTATTATCATGCCCTCAATCAATTGGTGAGGGTTTCTCTCCAGGAGTAAACGGTCTTTGAAGGCCCCCGGTTCCATCTCGTCGGCGTCGGTAATAAGATATCTGGGAGATCTGACATGATCCCCCTGAGGAATACCCGCCCATTTAGTCCCCGCGGGGAAGCCGGCTCCTCCCCTGCCCTTAAGATTCGCCTTCTTGATTATGTCCAGCACTTCTTCAGGAGTCATGGTCTTAAGGGCTTTGCCCAGGGCTTCGTAGCCCCCCACACTTTTGTACTCCTTTATTGTGAGCGCCTGTCCGTCCGGGCGAAAGTCTTGGGTCAGGGGTCTCTCCATAAGAGGCTGCTCCTACTTATAATTCCGCACGATTTCGTCGAATTTCCCGGGATCCAGATTGGTGAAAAGCTCTGTATCAATCATCAACGCCGGCGCTTGATCGCACGCGCCCAGGCATTGTATCGGCAACAATGTGAACAGACCGTCTTTAGTAGTCTCTCCAAGTCTGATCCCAAGTGAATCGGAAATGTGTTCAAGTAGTTGGTCGTAACCGAGTATCCAGCACGACACGCTGTCGCAGATTTGAATTATGTGCTTACCCACCGGCTTGCGATAAATATGGTTGTAAAAGGTAGCCACGGATTCCAGTTCGGCCGGGGTCATTTCCAGAAAGTCGGCAATGTCGTGGATGGTTTCGTCCGAAATCCAGCCGACTCGTCTCTGGACTGTTTGCAGCGCTTCAATGCATGCGGATTGCATTGTCTCGCTAGTGGCCATCTCGGCTATCAGATCGCGTTTCATGTCGTCAGTCAGCATATGCCGTCACCTATCCACATCAGCCATAACAAAATCAATGCTGCCCAGTATAGCCACCAGATCCGCAACGGCCAGTCCGCGGCTCATCAACGGAATCATCTGTAGATGAGCAAAGGAAGGGGTGCGGATTCTCGTCCTATAGGACATTATATTACCGTCACTGGTGAGGTAATACGCATTTGCCCCTTTGGTCGCCTCCACCACGGAAAAAGCTTCGCCCGGGGGAATCACCGGTCCCCACGTGACGCCCAGAAAGTGATGAATCAGTGTTTCGATGTCGTGCAGAGTCCGGTCTTTGGGCGGAGGCGTAGTGAGAGGATGTTCGGCCTTGTACCGGGCCGCTCGGCATGTTCTCCAGACATTGTCTTATTATTCTAAGGCTTTGCCGCATCTCCTCAACGTGAATCCGCGCTCTGTCGTAACAGTCTCCGTTTTGGCAAATAGGGACATCAAATTGGAACTGATCGTACCCGGAATAAGGCATCTTCTTTCGGAAATCCCATTCTACACCCGTCGCCCTCAAACCGGGTCCGGTGACTCCCCACTCGATGGCTTCTGCAGCGGTGTACACCCCTACCCCTTTTGTTCTGGCCTTAAAAATGCCGCTTTCCATTACGAGCTTTTCATATTCATCAAGGCGCGGGGGCAAATAGTCCAGGAATTCCCTCACAAGCCTGTCCCAGCCGTTAGGCAAGTCGGCGGCAACTCCACCGATCCTGAACCAGCTCGGATGCATTCTTCCGCCGCATACGGCTTCCACGATGTGCAGGACCTTCTCCCGGTCTGTGAACATAAAGAACACGGGGGACATCGTGCCCAGATCCTGGGAAAAGGTGCCGTAAAAGACCAGATGGCTGGATATACGGAAGAATTCTGCCATCATGACGCGGATAACCTTCGCTCTGTCAGGAACCTCAATACCGGCCAGCTTTTCCACTGTCAGGACGTACGGCAGATTGTTCATCACTCCGCCGAGGTAATCGACTCTGTCCGTGTAAGGTATGAAAGTGTGCCAAGTCTGACGCTCGCTCATTTTTTCCGCGCCGCGGTGGTGATAGCCTATATCCGGAACAGCGTCTATTATCTCCTCGCCGTCGAGTTCGAGAATGATTCGGAACGGCCCGTGGGTGCCCGGATGCTGGGGCCCCATGTTCAAGAACATGAAGTCGCTGCCTTCGCTGTGCTTCGTCATGCCCCATTCTTCAGGCTGGAACTGCAATGTTTGCTCCGCTAGAGCAGCCTTGGGCTCGGACAGGCGGAACTCCCCCATCTCAGTAGCCCTTGCGGGATATTCCTTCCTCAAAGGGTGGCCCGTCCATTGTGGAGGCAGCAGGATACGGCGTAGGTTGGGATGGCCGGTGAAATTTACGCCGAACAAGTCCCACACTTCGCGTTCGTACCAATTCGCTGAAGGCCATATATCCACTATGCTGGGCGTGGTGGGGAACTCCCCGGACAACGGAACTTTTATCCGGACGAATTCGGTTTGATCCACGGAGAGGAGCAGATAAACCACCGTGAAGTCACGCGCCGGCCCCGCTTTGTCGGAACGCAGGCGCTCATCAATAGCGGTGAGATCGAACAACATGCGGTAGTGGGCGGAGCATTCGTATTTCAGACACTTCAAGGCGTCACGAACGTTTTCCGCTCGGACCCACACAGTTGTTATGCGGTCTTTGGTCTCTTCGAATGAAATGATGGCCTCAGGAAAGTTGTTCCCAAATTCCCTGATCGAGTTCAAGGCGTCATTCATGAATAACCAAATTCCTCCGCCTCGGTTGCTTCCGCCTGTCGATTACAGGGCAGGTTGATAAACCTCTTTCGGGTCCGTTCCGTGGCCCTCTGCTTATGCGAACCCGTAACGGCGTCCGGCTTGTAAATGGGATGAACTACGGCGTCGGCTACAATAATTAGAGTTTTTTGGGAGGGGTCCGGAGAGGGCCTTTTTGCAAAAAGGCCCTCCCCGGTATTTCTTCCGAAAGCTCTTGGTCTTGCAGGCGTTCCCAGGCCGGAAGTCTACACTTCATCCGGGGGACGCATTTCAGTCATATTGCAGCGCAGTTCTTTTTTCAGGTCTCTCATGAAAGGCTTTGGTCCTTTTGTGACGCCCTGAGGTCCGACAATCCAGCTTAAAGGCCTTTCTTCCGATCCTACGGACTCCTGCAGGAGCATCAATCCTTCGAGAAACGCGTCGGGCCTCGGCGGACAGCCGACCACGTAGACGTCAACCGGCATGAATTTGTCCACCCCCTGCACCACGCTGTAAATGTCGTACATGCCCCCCGAGTTTGCGCAGGAGCCCATCGATATAACCCACCGAGGGGCCATCATTTGTTGATAAAGCCTGAGCACGACCGGGGCCATTTTTATGAAAACCGTGCCCGCGACCACCATAAGGTCCGCCTCTCTTGGAGTCGAACGCAACACCTCCGCCCCGTAGCGTGCCAGGTCATATTTACTTGTGAAGGCTGTGGCCATTTCCACATAACAGCATGATAAGCCGAAATTGAGAGGCCACAAGGAATTCTTCCTCCCCCAGGCGACCAGCTTCTGTAAATTCGTAACCAGGATACCGTTTCTGGCCGCATAATCGGCTGTTGCCGTTTCCTTGGGCAAATCCGTTGCTTTTGTTAGAGACCAAAGCATATTTGCGCTCACGCTTTTCCAATGAACCGGGAGCTATGCGTCTCCGGGTTCGTTTATCGGCGAATTGCAGCCTTATCAATACGTTGCCGTGGGGTGGAGGCGTCAAGAGCCCCG
Organism: uncultured delta proteobacterium; assembly: GCA_963747865.1. Taxonomy (GTDB): domain Bacteria; phylum Desulfobacterota; class Desulfomonilia; order Desulfomonilales; family Desulfomonilaceae; genus JBBSBY01. The sequence goes on from CAVVHK010000091.1 coordinate 54,581, forward strand.
ACCAGCCACAGGTATATCAGTCCGGCAAGCAGGAAGGCTATGAATATAACAATCTCGATGTACCCGAGCCAACCCAGCTCGCGCAGGGACACAGCCCAAACGAAGACGAACACGGCTTCAAGGTCGAAGATTACAAAGAAAACGGCTATCAAATAATAGCTTACATCAAGGCTACGTCTGGCTGAGCCGCAGGCCGGCGCCCCGGATTTGTACGGATCGTCGGTGGTCCGCTCCTTGTGCCGTTCGCCCAGGAAATAGGAGATACTAATCATCGCCACAACTATGACTACGGCTATGGAAGAGTAAACTGCGAGGGGCCACATACCTGGTTCGGGGACAGGGGATGAAGGCAAGAATGCGATCTCCTTTCCTAACTGGATTGCGCTGAACCGGCGCCCCTACGAAATCATTAAATCAAATCAAAAGTCAGTGTTCAGAAAAATACTTAATTAGAACTTGTCAGCAATTGAGCCCAGTTTTTCTGTTACGATAAAATCAGCATAGACCATTTTCAGTACCAATGACTCCAGATTATATCACCGGAGAAAATGAAACAAGTCAAAACGCTTTACCGGAGTTTTCATTTGACACTTCCCGCGGGATTTCACTAATATCCGCAACGATCAATCCGTTTCATTAAATTTTCGCATACTGATGAGCTGAGCTCATCCGAGTTTGTGGTCTAGCCGTCCCCATAGGGCGTAGAGCCGTACCTGTGAGGCCGCCGGATTCTTAAGGTCAGGTTGGCTGTTCACGGACGCCCACGGCGGTATGTTTGCGCGCTTCAGCTTCACAAGTATTATCGCAACGAAGAGAGGAATGGATTATGAGCTCTAAACTTGTGTGTGCGATTGGCGGCTTGCTTTGTTTGCTGATTACTCTCCATGTCTCGGATGCCGCGGGTCAGACCATCGGCGCCCCTGGACCCTCTTTACCCACTCTTTCGTCATACCGAAGTTGGCTCGGCGCCGGAGCGTCAGGCCGAGCAGACTGCTGGTCGACCGCTTCGTTCCAGGTGGGCCGGCTGACAACTCCAAACAAAATCCACGTGGGTTACGACGGCCTTGTGCTCCCGGGATCATGCATATCGTCATTTTTCGTCTACCCACTCGCTGGAGTTCAGGTGGGGGGCTCCTTGCCGGTCCAATTGGCGGACCGGTACGCTCTTAGAGTGTACGGCTCTTACCTCATTCCCAACAATCCGGAAGCCGGCCAAGAAATCACCTGGACCACTAACCCTCCCGGAACCCGGGTATGGCGCACCAGCAATTCGGAGTGGTATAAAATTGGAGGAGAAGCTCTATATCGAGTGTCCTGCGAGATGAGCGCAGTAGGTGGATTTCGATTCGAGTCTCTTCTTAGCAACTTCGGCGACCCAAACCCGGATTACCTGTTTACCGTGGCTACAATGCAGGCCCAGACCACCGTGGCGGTTTGTGAACCGTACGTGGGCATGCGTTTGCAGCGGGATCCCGGGCGGGCCGGCCTCAGCCTCCAGGTCGTGGGGTTCCCCTACCTCTTTACGACCATTGAACACCTTAACGTGTGCAACAATAACGGGGTCCCCTTTGCGCATACCGGCAACCAGAAATCCTACCAAGGATATTTTCTCGAAATTTCCGGGGAGTATGGTCTCTCGCTATTCTCGGGCGTGGAAGCTGCGGCGTTTATTGACTGGAATCTCTACCAGGGACACACCCCTATGACCATAGAGCGCCATGAGGGCGGCGCAAACCCAAACGTCACCTCCGGGACCGTCGCTTGGTCTCACGACATAAGCTCCCTGATTGTCGGCGGTAAGCTGGATGTCTCATGGAACTTGCCTTTTTGACGGAATTTGTTTAGCCGAAACCCACAATCTTTAAGTGTGCGAAATCGCATGACATGAAATTTGTCCGACGAGACGTTGTGTCATCCTTCGTCCCGGCGCCACGCGTTATGGGAGTTGGTATTATGCCTGAGGAGGCGTCGATGAGGGAGACTGAAACAGAAATAGAGGCCAAATTTGTGGTCACAGGGACCGACCCTGAGTCTATCTTTTACGAGATTGCAGACGCCGCCGCGATGGACGACTATTTGATCAAGCCCAAAGGCGGCGACATTATTGAGGACTCCTATTTTGACACCGAACATGAAGCCCTTGCGATCCGCAAGTGGGCTTTGAGACTTCGCAAAACTTCCCGGCAAACCTTGATAACGCTTAAGGGTCCCGGCGAATCTCTCCGGCAAGGGATAATCTCCAGATTTGAATTTGAAAGACCTTGGTCTGAGGAATCGTTTACTTCTGTTTGTCGCTTACTGAAAGACAGAGGGATAATAGAAGTTCCTCACGCCGGATTGGGCTTGAACGACCCCAGGGAAGTCCTCATCGAATCCGGTTTTAGATTAGTCCACGAGCGGCAAACGACTCGCAGGTCTTTCGATATCTTAGAAAGTCGATCAAAAGGGCTGGAGCAAGCTTGTTCCCCCGTACAGCAGGTCACATTCAAGCAAGATGAAAAACCTGAGTCGGGCCTGGCGAGCCGCTGGTCGCCCGGCTCCGATATCGCCGAGCTGGATTTTGACAAGACGAGATTCTTGTTTGGGAATGTGGAAATTCTTCATTACGAAATTGAAATTGAGGCGGTTTCTGAAGCGGGGATTTCTGCGTTGGAGGCTATCTCGGACTGTCTGAAGAAAACGTACGCAAAAAACCTGATATCGTGGAACCACGGCAAGCTGGCCACGGGAAAGGCCCTGGGCCGACTGCTGTCTTCGGGATTACTGGAGGTCGGAGAGACCAGGCCTTTGACTTTAGGCGCAAGTGAGTGACCGGGAGCTTGAACAATTCATTGGAAACTGAAAGGCTACCGAGGCGGTCTATCTGATCAGCTTACAGAGTCGGTCCCATCTAACGGCAGAAAACGCAGGGGTGGAGTAATAGATTATAAACGCTTTCCCCTTGACGTCCTCCTCGGGAACAAATCCCCAGAATCGGCTGTCATGGCTGAAATCGCGATTATCCCCCATTACAAACAGTTTCCCGCGGGGCACTTTAAACGCCTTCAGATTATCGCGCCGCGATACTTCCCCACTGTAAGTGTCTTTGCTCCGGAATTCCGCGTAAGGGCACGACAGTTCTTTACCATTCAGGAAGACCGCCTTATCCTTGATTTCTACCGTATCTCCCGGTGTTCCTATTACCCGTTTTATAAAATCTTTCGTGCGGTCCTCAGGGAAGATAAACACCACCACATCGCCCGTTTTGGGCTCGGTGAACTTCGGCCATCTAATATCCGTGAAAGGCACTCGGAGCCCGTAGAGCAATTTGTTCACGAGTATGTGATCTCCCACAAGCAATGTGGACTCCATAGAGCTGGAAGGTATCTTGAACGCTTGAAACAGTAGAGCTCGTATCACAATGGCCAAAATCACAGCCACTACGAATGCTTCGGAGTATTCCTGAAACGCTCTGCGACTTGATCTCAGATCATCAAACTGTTCGATGGGATTATCCCTCATGACAATATCTTTCCGCTTCACTATAAGGCCGAGGAATCTTGAGGCGCCCTAATCACTGCATTCGGATGCGCTTGGCTTGCGCGGCGCCGGCTTCCTGTCGTCCGCAAGTCTTTTCGGCTCCAATAGGGCGCTCTGTAAAAGCCTATTTATCCGAAGAGACCGCTTTCCGCGGCGAGTGATCAAGTTGAGTTCGATATAGGATCTCTTACGAATGATCCGGAGATTTGTTATAAACCATTGATGAACTTGTGTAAAGTGTTTGTCCGTCGAGGCTGCGTATTGACACAGCCGAATTTTGAAATGAGAATATGGGCTTAGCGGCGGATTTCACAGATTCTGTACCGAATTCGTAAGGGTAGAATTGCGTTGGTGGGCTTTCTCCTTGACGCCGACCGACTTCCGGAGCAGAGCGCTACCCACGGCGCGGCAGATGCTTTTCACTGGTCCTAATGGGCGGCTTAAATCATGACGAACCCTGAAGTTACAGTGTTGATGACGGTATATAACGGAGACCGCTTCCTGCGTGAGGCAATTTCAAGCGTGCTGGCTCAGGATTTCCGCAATTTTGAGTTCATCATAGTCGATGACGGCTCCACGGACCGGTCTTCCGAGATCATGGATTCCTTCACGGACAGCCGTATAATTGTTTCCAGGACTCCGCATCTTGGGCGCAGCAATGTTCTGAACCACGGATTGTCGTTGGCGAGGTCCCCCTATGTGGCGTTTCTGGACGCCGATGACGTGAGCCTCCCCGGAAGGCTGAAAAACCAGAGCGAGCTGATGACGGCAAATCAACATCTGGAGCTCGTAGGGTCGTTTTACGACATCATCGATGATGATGGAAGACTACTCGACCGAGCGTGTTTGCCCACTGACCCTGTGTACATTCTGTGGAGACTCCAATTCCAATGCATATACTTGACTTCGACTGTCATGCTGAAGCTGGACTCGGCCTTGAAGGCCGGCCTATTCCCGGAAGATATGATCGTGGCTCACGACTACAAGCTCTTCCTGGCCATGGCCCACCCGTTAAATACTCGAATGATCGCGAATTTTCTAAGCAAGTACCGGATATCCGCCTCCGCTACACAATTGACCCTCAAGCGTCGGAGCCGGATGGTGGATGAAGCCGCGAGCATCAGCAACGAAGCCCTGAAAACGCTCAACCCCGCTTTGACGGAGGAAATGTGCGCAGAAATGAGAGCCATTTACTGGACTCTTGAGCGGGAATTCGCCTCCCCGGTGGCATTGGCGGAGATCCCTGCGACGCTCGCGGGCTTTTGCAAAAAATACGAGCTGAACGAAGAGGCTACTCTCAAGTTGACCCGAAAGGTAGCGGGCGACGCTCTCAGGTCCCTGGCGCGCAATTGCGACGGTCCCCCTCGTGAACGCATCGATCTCGCTATGCAGCTTATAAGGATGAATCCGTCCGCAATGTCCCATTATTTTTTGGTTGAACTCAAACGCGTTATCACGCGTGTTTTCAAACATACCAGCGTTGCAGGCCCTGTGTTGGGATTCGTCCATGGCCGCCCGACTTCCGGACACAAATCATGAGACATGACATGAGGATAACCTTTGTCATCTCAACGGTGTCCGTAGCAGGCGGAGCGCAACGGGTTCTGGCCTATATGGCTAACTATTGGGCCGAAAAAGGATGGAAGGTAACGGTTCTCACGTACAACGACGGCTCGAAACCTCCGTTTTATGAAATTCATCCCATGGTCCGGAGAGTCCCCATGAACACCGGGAGTCCGTATTCCGGAATCGTCAAGGCATTGGTAAGGAACCTAGCTAGAGCCCTGAGGCTTCGCAAAGAGATCGTCAAGTCTTGCCCATCCAGCGTAATATCAATGGGTGACATTGACGGTATCCGAACCATTTTGGCCACGCTGGGACTCAAAATTCCCGTGGTGGTCTCTGAGCACCTGGAGCCATCGCGGTTACGATCCATAAAGAACGGTTGGATATGGAACGCCCTGAGATGGCTCCTGTATCCACTTGCAGATTCCATAGTGGTCTTGACGGAAGCGGGCAAAGATTACTTCGGCGAGCGTGTGCGCAAAAGAATGGCGGTGATTCCCAACGCCGTTCCTGAAATCCGCCTCAGCCATAATGCGGATGAGCCATTACCGGATTTCTCTGCAACAGGCTGTATCGTCACCGCCGGGCGGCTTGTTCCCCAAAAGAGAATCGATTTGCTTTTGAAAGCCTACACAGCGGTAGCAGGACGCGTGGACGCGAATCTCATAATAGCGGGAGATGGGCCTCTCCGAAAAGATCTGGAAACATTGCGAGACGATCTCGGTCTCGGATCGCGAGCGTTGTTCACCGGAACCCTCAGAAATCCATGGGCTATCCTCAAGGATGCCAAAATCTTTGTTTTGTCCTCGGAATTTGAGGGTTTTCCCATGGTGTTGCTCGAAGCGATGGCTTGCGGCCTACCGGTCGTAAGCTTTGATTGCCCTACAGGCCCGCGGGAGATCGTCCGGCACGGGATTGACGGCGTATTGGTTCCCCCTCTCGATGTGATGGCCTTGTCTGAAACCATCGAGCTTCTGATGAACGACGAGCGACGTAGACAACTAATGGCTGAACACGCTTCTGAGGTTAAGGACCGTTTCAGTTTGTCGGCAATAATGGGGCTATGGGAAAGACTGGTCTGCAAGTAAGTCGCACCGAGGAAAGCGGAGGAACGCAAACTCCGAGCCAAATCGGCCACGACGCAAATTTGGCGTCTATCTTTGCGGAACGCCTTGAAACTCACCGCTCATTTTTGCGAGCACGATGCAAGATTCCCGGTCAAGGCCACGTTAATTCGGGGGAGGCCGGCGTCCCTGCCGGTTTGTGAACGTGGCGTAAACTATAGGCGTCCTACTTGAGCTTCGCGGAGGAGTTAAAGTTTCGCTTCAAAGGAAGAAAAACTAGCGATGTCATTGCGAGGAGCGAAGTGACGAAGCAATCCCTGTTATTTGCGGTTAGAGATTGCTTCGCTGGGCTCGCAATGACAAATTTAGCGCCCGGCGCATGCGAAAAACGCCGCAATTTTCAATGCGGAGCGCTATAATTATAGTATTCCTGAATGCGACGCCGGATTTAAGGTCAAACGTTCCCTTGGCCTGGTTCCACAGGCGTCTCGCCTGTCCGTATATGACGGCCAAGACGCCTGTGGCGCCGACAGCCTTCCTGGGCGCCGACAACTCCATCCAAATCCGCGACCGAATTTATGGAACAGAACACTCGTCCATTAGGCAAATTCGCCCACATATTATTATAGGATGTTGTGAGCTTTACGAACCGCATCAGCCGGGAGAAGACCACGAACGTTATGTTTCCTGAGTTCCAAGACACGTGGAAGCCATATGCCTGAGTCTGTCCAAGAGGTGGGTCGGCAGAGTTACGTTGACCGATCCGGCGTCAGGACCGGCGCCGGTTCCATGGGCCATTTCAGTTGGGCCTGTTGTCATGGTTTCTTTTGCGGCCACAAGAATTCCTTCACCTGCAAGTAGGCCACGCTTATCCTTTTCAGAAGTCAGGCGCCTGAAATTTTCCGTGTAGTAGTGAAAGGGGCCGAAACAGCCCAGCAGAACCAAGAATCCCAAAATCTGCCACATCAAGAAGACCTGGGGATCGAACCCGCCGCCATCCAGCATTGATTGCGCTACGGCTATGAGTTCAGCAAGTAGGTCCATTTATTTACCTCCTTTCAAGCCCTGCAAAATCCTGACATCCGTCAACGGAAAGAGTTCCAGCGAGGCAAGCCATTTTTTCACTTGGTCGGGGGAATTCATCCGGCGTATTCTCCGCTCGGAAGGTTGTTTCAGTTCGACGGCGAGGGCACGCCAACTCGTCTTTGTGAGAGGCGAAACCTCAAAATAGTTTCGGACCATATCGTCCGCAAACGAATGTTCGCGTCTATTGCGTCTTTTTTCTTGACACGTGCGGAAGCTCTATTAAGCTCTTGAAACAGGTTCCAAGTCTAAGGAGGCCGCCGTGAGTCGGACTTTAGCGAGGATGATTTTGGGATTATTGCTGTTTCCGGGATTAATCTGGACGTCCGCTTTGGCGGGCGGCCTGACCGAGCAAATGATCTTAGAGATAGAAGCCCGTTCCCAGGATCTCGAAGAGGACAACCTGCCCAAAATCAGGAAACTGATCGAAGGAGGGGCACAAGTCGGTTCAAAGGACAAGAACGGGAACACGCCGTTGATTACCGCCATTCTGAATAACGACCCGGAGCTGATCGAGTTGCTCCTGGCCAAAGGAGCGGACGTTAACGCCAGAGGTAGCTCCGACATCACGCCTTTAATCGTGGCCTGCTATGATGGAGACACACAGACTGCTCGCATTCTCCTGGAAAAAGGCGCAGATTTGACCAGCGCGACTGATGACGGGACCACTTGTTTGCTGATGGCAGTTGACTCCGGGAGTGAAGAAACCGCCAAACTTCTCGTTCAAAAGGGAGCGCCGGTAGACGCTGCCGACAAAGCCGGGATCACTCCTCTGATTTTAGCGGCGCAACAGGGTCAGATGAAAATGGTGGAGCTGCTTCTTAATGCAAAGGCGAAAGTCAACGTCAAATCCGTAACAGGGCTGACGCCTTTAATCGCTTCATGCTTCAAGGCGGGTAACGCAGGCGTGGCTCGGCTTCTTATTCAAAAAGGAGCGGACGTCACAGCGAAAACGCCCGAAGGGGGATCAGCGTGGATTGTTGCGAGTTTGCTCGGGGACAAGGAAATGTTGGATCTTCTAAAGAAACACGGGGCGAAGTAGGAAGCTTAACCGTCTGGGCTCCAGGGCCTCATCGACTAACGGAAACCGGATTCTTCAGGTAGGCCGTCAACTGTTTTAGTCTGTGTATCTGGTATTATGGTAGGGCCTCCGGCAGGAGACCCCGAATTGGAATGTTAATGAATTAGGGCAGTGGCTACTTCATGGTTACAAATCCTCTTTCCTGCAACCTCCTGGCTATCTCCGAGACTGTCGCATAATTCAAACCCGTCTTAGCATGTATCTTATCAAGGCTACGCACCATTATTCGGCCATTGCGGTCCATCTCTTTCAGAAGCAGCAATTCTATTTGCTTGAGCTGTTCAGAGTCGTATATGGAGAACATGTCATCTCCTTTCGGTCTATTGCACAATTACAGCAATTTCCATACCAAGAATCTCCTAACCTGTATCTTAGAATAATACTCATGTGGCGGCACACCAGAGTCGGAGAACAAATACTTCCGGAACCACGGCATTGAGAAACGGCGCCTGTGTTCACCCGCCATATAATTGCGCCACAGCCATCTCTTTTCCCCTTTGGCCCAACGAGCGGATTTACCCTCATCCGTCCGGACTGGAAAAGGGCGAGAGCGCTGGAATGAGAGGTTTTCGTAAAATTTACAATCCGGCTAAGTGTTCACCGGAAGGAACCTTATCTGAGCAAAAGAGTTTCCCCCTCGCCGTTCCTTAAAGGAATTCTAATTGTTGCGTCGATTTGCCGCCGATGCGCCGCCTCCAGAGCCTATAAGCGCAGAGTGAGCGCAAATAGCGAAAGGATCCGCTCGAAGGTACGGTTGGGAATACTTGATCTATTAATATAAGGAGTATTGGAGGAAGGGTCCGGGAGCCAATCTTTGCTAAAAAGGGTTTCGCTGTGAACTGTCACCGGTCTATCTGCAGGCTGCGAAAAATTTTCCACGTGCGAAATAACTTCTCAAAATGTCAGTCATCTATCGTCAGCGTCCCCCGTTTCCTAACGCCGCTTCCAACAACATGGCAAGCCGACCGGCTTACATAAAGATTATCACTTGAATTCGACGTCTTCGGGCCTTTCGTCCTTGTAATCGGAAATTCTTAATATCGCGATGACGACCAGGACGGCCCCCGCTGCCCATCCAGCTATTTCAAGCATTTCCATCTTGTTGCTCCTCGATCCTAATAAACTAGATATAAGCCTGTGAATAGAGAAACGCAAGCCGGTAACCGGTTCCAAAGCCTGACAAATTTGCAGAAGAGCGCCTGCCGGTCCAGACTGTTCCGGAAGCGATCCCCGAAAGGTTTATAGTCGTCTTGCTTGAGCTTCGCGGGGGACTTAAAGTGTTGCTTCAAAGGTACGAAACCTAACGATGTCATTACGGGAAGCGAAGCGACGACACGATCCCGATTATTTGCGATTGGAGATTGCTTCGCTGCGCTCGCGATGACAACTTTATTGCTCTACGCATGCAAAGGCGCCGCAATTTTCAACGCAGAACATTCTGACAACCTCATCCGGGAGAGGAGCCGTTATGGGTCGACCGATACTTGTTGGTGCGGCTGAAGCCCGCGTTAGATCCTTCTGTGTCAAGATTCTCTCACCCCTTCTGACTCCCGGCTTCCCGCGTGGCCATGATGACGCCGCCCAGGATCAGAACGCCACTCAGGATATGGACTCCCCCGACAGGTTCACCCAACAGAATCAAGGCCTCAATACCACTGAACAGAGGAAGGCAGTAATAGACAAACCCGGCCCGGACTGGGCCGATGATTGCTATGGATTTGTTCCAGCATTGGAACGCGACCAAAGACGGCCCTACACCTAGATAAACAACTGATCCAAAGGCTACAGGAGAAATGTGTATCGCGGGGTCTCCCTGATAATTCCCAGGCCAACCAGGGTAGCAAGAATAATAGCCCAAGGATGAATGTTGAAGAAAGGAATACTCCAGGGTCCAGCTCAGTCGGCCGGACGCGGACAAGTATGCTGTACAGGGCGAAAATCGCCGCTGCGACTAACATCCAAATGTCGCCTTCAGAGAAGGTCAAATCCGTTAACCGGCTCAATCGTCCGTCCGTTATGAGCAGGATGACTCCTGTGGTAGCGATTATCAGACCGGCCAATCGATTAAGGGTAAAACGCTCGCCCAAGAAACATCTTGCAAACACCACCAGAAAAACCGGAGAACAAATGGCGATCAAGGAGAGGTTCAAAGCTTTGGATGTTTCTCGCCGCTATATAGACCATCGTGTTGAATGTCGTAACCCCCAAGAACGCCGTCAATGAAATGTAACCCAGATGCTTCTTGACGATTCCGATGTCGCGGTATAAGTGTCTTATCGCAAAGGGAAATAGCACGAGCACGGCTATGCTCCAGCGCAGAAAAGCAAGTGTAACGGGCGGTATTGAATTGGACAGACCGCGGGCCACAATGAAATTGCCCGACCAAATGGCCGTTGCCGCCAAAACCAGCAAATAACCTCTCATAAAATTGGATTGCATTGACCTTTGATCCTCATATCGAAACTGCGACCTATAGACCGGCAGAGTCTTACCTTGCTAAGCGAATCCGTGGCAATTGTCAATGGAGCAGTCCAGCGTCCGTCGCGCTCAAACCGGCGATTGAGCGTGGTAATGTATATTCCACTTTGGATAACGTGTTCGGGTACAACACGGAAAGCGAATGGATCGCAAAAAAAGAGCCGGCCCTTTTAACAAAAGACCGTCAAGTACGTCCAATAAAAAGAAGTTGAACTAAGACGGAGGAATTTCGCTATGAACAATCGTGCTTTATTAGTGATGTCGATGGTAACCTTTTTGGCCCTAGGCTTAGTGGCAGCTAATTCCTATGCCAAAGACGACGCGGGTATGACGCCTTCCACTCCGACAATGTCCAACATGTCAGGAATGATGGGCATGCAAGGAAATGTGTCACAACCGACTGATTCTTCAGAAGAGTTCCACGGCGCCGGGCATCATGGACACTCCCTTGAGGCCATAATGAAGAAACTGGGTATCACCGACGATCAGAAGAAGCAATTACGAGCTCTTTACGTCGGATTCGAGGACCGAACTCGCAAAGCCCGCGCGAGAACTATTCTCTCTGAAGGACGAAAAGAAAACCATGATTCTCTCGGGAAAGATCGACCAAGCCAAATTGACTCAAATCGACGACCAGATTGTCAAATACGTCGGTGACGTCATGCGGGAAAGAATGAAAATGCAGAGAGATCGTTTGGCTCTTATGACTCCGGAACAGTTGGACAAAATTGCCATGTGGAAGGCGGAAAAGGCCTTTCATGAAAAAATGAAGTGGGCTCATGGCGGACGCCATGGCATGATGCGTGAAGGCGGCTTCTAGGTATTTGTGGAACCGCTTACGAAACTAATAGTCGTGTGAGACGGTCGCTCCACGGAATAACCGTCTCACAGCAAAAAATTGCGCCTTTTTCGTAGCCATTTCGTTATGAGCGACGAGCGCCCGGTTTGGCGTCTCGTTTCAAACCTCGCAAAGACACCTTGTAATGTCATCGCGGGGGCTGCGAAGCAAACTTCTTTGCATAAGCAAAGGTTGCGCTTTTTCCCGATTCAACAGCTTTGATGGCCCTTCTCTCCACATGCGCCTTGCGCGGACGGGTTCGATCCCGGTGAACTGTTTTCATAATTGAGACCGGGCATGGACTGCGGGAGTCCCGATAAGCCTCAACACGGTTCATAAGGCCCCAGCAGTTCCGGTTGAGGTTCGTCGTTCATAATGATACGGGTTGAGTCATCTCTGAGGCGACCGATGAACCTTGCAGAATCATCAGTCAGGTTTCCTATAACCGTCATAGTCAGGGTCCTGTTGGTCCTCGTTTTCGGATATGTTTCATCCACTTTTCTATCGGTGGAGTTGAAGCCCGACACCCAGCAACCGACGCTGGTTGTGGGCACCACATTTCCCGGCGCCGCGCCCGAAGAGGTGGAGGGAGAAATAACCACCCGTTTCGAGGAGGCCATCAATGGCGTCTCGAATATGCTTTGGACCCAGAGCTTCTCAACATATGGCCAGTCATTTATCCTCGTATTCTATAACCCCGGGACCAATCTTGACCTCGCGGCCGCCGAAGTCCAGCGCAACATTGATCGAGTTCCCGACTTACCAAGCGCTATCCAGCAACCTAAAATACTGAAAGCCTCCGACCGGGTGAGTTTACCTATTTATCAGTTCGCCCTGACCGGTGACGCGGACCTGGTTACTGCTTCCACGTGGGCGGATCGGGATATATCTCCTCGTATATTACGGATACCGGGGGTTGGCGATTGTCAATATGACGGTAGCCTGACTCGGCAGATGATGGTTACCTATGACCCTCAGCGCCTCAAGGCAAGGGGTTTGACCGCCAACGATGTCAAACAATTCATAGACCGGGCTAATTTCAACCAGAGCGGCGGCTATTTTGTCCAAGGCGCCCGGGAATGGACCATTCGCACGGTGGGCGAGCTGCTCAGCGCTCAAGCCTTCCGAAAACTCATCGTTTCGCAGCCCGGTGACCCTGTAGTTTACCTGTCGGACGTGGCCGATGTGCAGGATTCATTCAACCGCCCTGATTCCTACTGTCGAATTAATGGAAAGCGCGGAATCATATTCAATGTTTCTCGGCCAGGCCGGCGCGAACATTCTCGATACCATTGACTCGGTCGACAAAGAACTGGTCCGTCTCCAGAGGGATTACGGACCCCGCGGCGCGAAATTTGAAAAGATGTACGACTCCAGCGATTACATTCGGGACGCTGTCCGCGTGGTCAAAAACTCACTGATCGAATCCATTATCCTTGTGCTTCTAGTGCTGTTCGTCTTCCTGAAAAACTGGCGAAGCATCTTCATTGTGGCCACCTCTATTCCCGTGTCCATAGTCGGTACCTTCATCGGGATGTATTTATTCAAGTATTCCATCAACGTCCTTTCTCTGGCCGGGCTGGCTCTGTCAATCGGGATGATCGTGGATGACGCCATAGTGGTCCTTGAGAATATCTATCGCCATCGCTACGAAGAGAAGAAAAGTATTGTTCGCGCCTGTGTCGACGGAACCCACGAAGTCGGAATGGCGGTGTTGATGAGCACCTTGACGACTGCTGCGGTTTTCATGCCGGTCTTGTTGCTGAAAGGAGAAATCGGAATTCTCTTCGGCCCCGTGGCTTTCGTAATCTCGATGGCCATCTTCTTGTCGCTGTTCGACGCTTTCACGGTGGTGCCGATGCTCGCCTCCCGCTGGATGAAAGAGGAAACCGCTCCCGAAGGAGTTTGGAAGACGATTTTGTCTCCGTTGAAACTTCTTGACGCCGTAGGCGCTAGAGTATCTGACGGGGTGATATGGACCTTACGTTTCTTCCTCAAAGGCCCGCTCAGGAAAGCAATGCTGGTGCTCTCCGTTCTGGTGCTCTTTGTCTTTTCCTATTGGACCCTACCAGGCATGGGCTACCTTCCCACCGGCGGAACCAATTTGATCAAAGTCCAAATAGGAACTGCGGAAGGAACCGCTCTGGAGGAAAACAGCCGACTCATGAGCATTCTTGAGGACCGCTGGAAGAAGATCAAAGGAGTGCGCAATCTCATTTCCATCCCCAACCGCCAAGATTCGAGAAATGTGATTTTTATTGTCTGTGATAGAGAAGAAGAGAGCGGCGTCTCGATAGCGAAGATCCAGCGCGAAGCTTACAAATCTACTCTCGATCTTCCATTCAAGTTCATAAACCCAGTCCAGTTTCCGTTATTCGGCAACATTTTCAGTCGATCCAATATCGTGGACGTCCGCATCGTCGGGGAGGGCTATCCCATCATTAGCCGTCTCGTGGACCAGATTATGGAATTGGGCAAAGACATCAAGGGAGTTGTCTTCCGATACACCGATCTTGCCTTGAAAAAGCCTGAAGTTCAGGTCCGGGTGGACCTTGAAAGAGCGGCTAACTTAGGGTTTCAGGGTAAAGATATCGCGGACGCCGTTGAAGCCGCTGGTGGCGGCCAACAAACCTCTACCCAATACGACGTGGGCGGCAGATACTTCTACATTCAAGTTATGGGGCAGGAAAGCGAACTAAAGACCGTTGGCGACGTGGAAAGAATAGTGCTCACCTCCCCGCTCAATCGCGAGGTTCAAGTGCCTCTTACAAGCGTCGCTACAGTTGAAACCACTTTCGGACCGCTTCAGATTAATCACTACAATTCTAGACGAGCCTCCCGTGTTCAGTTCACCATTCAAAAACGTGCTCTTTCATCTGTATTTCAGGATGTTATTTCCAAGATCAAGAGCACTGTCCCTCTGCCGCTCGGATATAGCGTGGTGCCGTTCGGCGCCGTCAACTACCTGAAGACGCTCATACAGGGGATCAGCTTCGTCTTCCCGTTGTCCGTGGTCGTGGTGTACCTTCTGCTGGTAATGCAATTCCAGTCGTTCATTCGACCTCTGTCTATTATTCTGAGCGTGCCCTTGTCCATAATCGGCGCTAACGTGCTCGTGAATCTGACCGGAGTCCACTTTGACTCTTTTACCATGCTGGGTTACATCATGATGGTAGGTCTGGTGGTGAAGAACGCCATCATATTAATCACCTACGCCGTTCAGCTCGCGGACGGCGGGATGGACCGTGACGAGGCTCTCATCCTTGCAAGCAAAAGAAGGATGCGCCCCATCTTCATGACCGCAATTGCGATGGTGCTCGGTATGCTGCCTCTGGCCGTCAAGAGCGGCGCGGGCGCCGAGATTTATAACGGCTTGGCTATGGCTGTCGTGGGCGGTCTTTCCGTCGCCACTCTATTCACACTGGTATTTATCCCGATTGTATATACGATTTTCGAGGACTTGAGGACGCGCTTCTGGAAGGTTCAACCCGTCAATCTGGAAGAAATCGAGGAGGATTCCGCTCCCAAGGGTCCGGCGTAAGACAAGCGTAGCAAACGTCGGAGGTAATCACGGCGCCGGAGGCGCTTTCCGTCATCCCCGCGAACGCGGGGATCCAGGGCTTTGAAAATCCTCTGGGCCCCGGATTGAGTCCGGGGCGACGGTTTGCCCGAATCGGCGTATTTATTTCGAGATAGTTCCCAAGACGAGTTAACCAGGAACGCGCGCTGGTATTCGTGAGGCCATATAATGAACATTGCTGAGTCATCAGTTCGATATCCCGTAACAGTCATCGTAAGAGTTTTGCTCGTGATTGTATTCGGGTACGTTTCCCTGACTTTCCTCTCCGTGGAACTCAAGCCTGACACCGAGGAGCCCATACTTCTGGTGTCGACCACATTCCCGGGAGCGGCCCCTGAAGAAGTGGAAGGTGAGGTAACGACCCGTTTCGAGGAAGCCATCAGCGGTGTTTCAAACATGGCGTATACGCAAAGCCTGTCCTCTTACGGGCTTTCAACGGTTACAGTATTTTACAAACCCGGAACGAACCTTGACCTTGCGGCTTCCGAGTTGCAGCGGAACATAAGCCGGGTCACGGACCTGCCGAAAACTATTGAAAAGCCTCAGATTTTCAAGGCCAGCGACCAGGTGAGCCTTCCCATATACCAGTTCGCCCTGACGGGGGATGTGGACATAGTCACAGCGTCCACATGGGCTGACAAAGATATAGCTCCCCGGATACGCAGAATATCGGGAGTGGGTGACTGTCAATTCGACGGCAACCTCACCCGGCAGATGAGGATCACTTACGATCCCGAACGCCTCAAATCCAGGCATTTGACCACCAACGACGTCAAGAATTTCATAGACAGAACGAATTTCAACCAAAGCGGAGGTTATTTCGTACAGGGAACCCGTGAATGGACTACACGCACGGTGGGCGAGCTCCTCAATGCGGACGCCTTCACCAAGGTAATAATTTCAAAGCCTGGTGAGCCAATTGTTTATCTTTCGGACGTGGCGGATGTTCAGGATCTGTATGACCGTCCTGACTCATATTGCCGCATCAACGGCAAACGCGGAATCATATTCAGCGTTCTCGGGCAAGTAGGGGCAAACGTTCTTCAGACCATAGCCTCAATTGATCGGGAACTCCAATTGCTCCAGAAAGACTATGGACCACGAGGAGCCAAATTCACCAAGATTTACGATTCCAGCAATTATATCCGCGACGCGGTCAAAGTTGTGAGGGAATCACTCATAGAAGCCATTGTGCTGGTTCTTCTAGTGCTGTTCGTTTTCCTTAAGAATTGGCGCAGCATTTTTATCGTGGCCACCTCGATCCCAGTGTCCGTTGTAGGGACTTTCATTGGAATGTACCTTTTCGGATACTCAATCAATGTGCTTTCACTATCCGGACTGGCTCTGTCCATCGGCATAATCGTGGATGACGCTATCGTTGTCTTGGAAAACATTTACCGACATAGATATGAAGAAAAAAAGAGCATAATCAAGGCCTCCGTAGACGGGACCCGTGAAGTGGGAATGGCCGTTTTCATGAGCACCTTGACAACCGCGGCAGTATTCATGCCCGTCCTGATGCTCACAGGCGAGGTCGGCACGCTATTCGGTCCTGTGGCTTTCATAATTTCAGTCGCAATCTTCCTGTCCTTGTTCGACGCTTTTACCGTGGTTCCAATGTTGGGATCAAGATGGATGAAGGAAGAAAGCGAACCAAAGGGGATCTGGAAATGGATCATGTATCCCCTGAGTCAATTGGACAAAATAGGGGTAAAGGTATCGGAGTCGTTGATATGGGTCCTGCAATACTTCCTGGGAGGATGGGGAAGAAAAATAGCTCTGGTGGCTACTGTTTTCGTCCTTTTTGTCCTATCCTATTGGGCTTTGCCGGGCATGGGTTACCTTCCTACAGGCGGAACCAACCTCATAAAGGTCATGATAGAGACGGCTGAAGGGACCAGCTTGGATGAAAATTCCCGGTTGATGGGTATTCTAGAGGACCGCTGGAAACAGATTAAGGGCGTGAAGGACATAGTGGCCACTCCGAACAGAGATGTCACCCGCAATGTGATTTTTCTGGTATGTGAAAAAGAAGAGGACAGCGGTGTTCCCATAGAGAAGATAGCGAGCCAGGCTTTTGATAAGTCAAGGGACCTGCCCTTCAAATCCGTGAACCCCATTCAATTCCCATTGTTCGGAAACATCGACACCAGATCCAACATTGTGGATGTGCGTGTCATGGGAGACAGCTACACGGCTATCGAGCCGTTGGTCAAACAGATAATGGACATCGGTAAAGACGTCAAAGGAATCGCCTTCCGCCATACCGATCTTGCCCTGCGGAAGCCCGAGATCCAAGTTCGTGTGGACGCTGAGCGGGCGTCTAATTTCGGTTTTCAGGGAAAGGACATTGCCGACTCCGTGGAGGCGGCCGGCGGGGGACAACATACGACCACCCAGTATGACGTAGGCGGCCGTTACTTTTATATTCAGGTGATGGGCAGGGAAAGCGAGTTGAAATCGGTAAACGACGTTGGAAGAATCATCCTTACTTCGCCCTTGAACACAGACATTCAGGTCCCTCTTTCGAGCGTAGCCGCCGTGGAAACAACTTTCGGACCGCTTCAGATCAACCACTTCAATTCGAAGCGGGCCGCCGGCATTCAATTCACGATTCAGGGACGACCTCTGTCGGAAGTCTTTCAAGAGGTCATTTCGCAAATCAACAGCCGTGTGCCTATGCCGATCGGGTATGACGTGGTCCCTTTCGGTGCGGTTAACAACCTCCGCACATTGATGCAGGCTATCAGTTTTGTTTTCCCGTTGTCCGTGATAGTAGTCTACCTGCTGTTGGTTATGCAGTTCCAATCTTTCATCAGGCCGTTGTCAATAATCTTAAGCGTGCCGCTTTCGATCATAGGCGCAAATGTCCTGGTGAATGTTAGTGGAGTTCACTTCGATTCTTTCACGATGTTGGGCTACATTATGATGGTGGGTTTGGTAGTCAAAAATGCCATCATTTTGATAACCTACACTGTGCAACTCATAGACGAAGGTGTAGACAGAGACGAAGCCCTGCTTCTGGCGAGCAAGCGAAGGATGCGCCCGATATTCATGACCGCTATAGCAATGGTTTTAGGAATGCTACCCCTGGCTCTTAAGCGAGGAGCCGGCGCCGAGATATACAACGGTCTTGCGATGGCTGTCGTGGGCGGTCTTTCCGTGGCGACACTTTTCACTCTGATATTCATCCCCGTTGTCTATACTATGCTTGATGACGCGAGGAGTCGTTTTTGGAAAGTGAAACCGGTCACCATGGACGACTTGGACAGCGAAGTAGCTCGAAAGATGAGCTGACGCCAAAGAGCTTTCAGTAAGACAGCAGCGCCGGACGGGCGCGTTTCCGGATAAATGCTTCAATCGTAATGAATTTTTACATATAACGGAGTTTCCATGGGCGCTCGACTCAACATAATCTTCCTCGTTGCTTTGTCGCTTCTGGCCGGTTGCGGGCAGAGACAGGAGAAGACGCTCGCCCCCCCTGCGATAACAGTGGGTTATGCCAAAGTGGAAAAGGGCGATATTCTCCAACTCCTCGAAATATCAGGCAATCTTCATTTCATCGCAAACACGACGGTTTCTTCGGAGGTTTCCGCTCAGGTGAAATCTCTGGAGGTGCGTGACGGTCAACCAGTGGAGAAGGATCAAACACTGCTCATTTTCGACGATTCCACGATCAAAGCTACAGCCGATCAGGCTAAGGGCAATTTGCAGAAGGACGAGGCCACGTTGGCCTACAACAAGACCGATTGGGAGAAGAACGCCCCGCTCCTTCAGACCGGGGCCATAAGCCAGTCCACCTACGATCAGAAGTTCTCCGCTTACCAAAACGCTATAGGCCAGGTGGAAGCCGACAAAGGGGCCCTTGCTAAGGCCCTGGAAGACCTGAAGCACACGGTTGCAAAGGCGCCTATCAAGGGCGTGCTTTCGACCCGGTACGTCGAAAAAGGGGATTGGGTATCCACAGCGGGAAAGCTGTTCCAAATCAGCGATTATACTACCGTGTACTTGCAGACTTTCTTGAGTGACAAGGATGTCGCCAAGTTAAACATTACCAAAGTAATTCAAGAAGGCCGCGGGGTCAGCGCCGAAGTCATGGTCGATTCACTGCCCGGGGAGACTTTTAACGGCCACGTGGGATATATCCAGCCGGTGTCCAACGTCAACCGACTCTTCGAAGTCCGTATTTATATCGAAAACGAGGATATGAAGCTTCTGGAAGGCATGTACGCACGAGCCCGGGTTATAGTGAAGCGCATTCCCGATGTGATTCGGATACCCCTGGACGCTTTGCTGGAGCAGATTCGAGTCAATGAGTCAAATGCTGTGGTCCTTGTCGACAAAGAGAAAAAAGCTGAGATAAGTCGAATAAAGATAGGCGTGATCGACAAAAATTACGCTCAAGTGCTAAGCGGTCTCGAACCTGGGGATCGCGTGGTGGTCGAAGGCAAGGAAATCCTCAGTTCGGGGCAACCTCTTGAATTGAACGAGCGGCCGGAGACAGCCTCGGCAGCGAGTAAGCAGTAGGAAGTGGGGAGCGTGCGATCAGGGTTTCGATTGGTTACCCTGGGAGTGAGGAAGCATTTTTATAGGATGTGGAGAGCGAAGCGAACCGCATCCTATAGGGCCTGTTTATCCTTGTGATCGCAGCGAAGTAATCTCCCCCTGTGAGCCACTGCTTGCGAACAACGATTTATTTTTGCTTTCTTGACCTGAAATTTAGGCCGCAATCCGACATTCCTGAAGATCCCGATCCACAATGCTAAGAAGATCAAACACTCCTTGTCTCGTGGATTTATGCTCGTCAACCAACCGCTTTTCAACCAATTCCGCAAGGTCATGCTGATTCCCAATCAAGAAGGGCTTTGAAGGAGAATGGGCTTTTCTTTCTGAGGAGCCTGAGCGAATCTCACTTACTCCCACGGCCTTGGGTCTGCCTTGACATGGGCTTTTGGGCAGAGCATCAAATTAATAGGCTGTCGGAATGTCTAAGGAGGCGGATTCTTTGAAATAAGGAAGATGAGAATGGAAACTCGGACCGAACAAATACCGGATAAAACATCCACAGATAGATTGAGATTTTCTCCGGATCGTAGAGCATTACTGGAGCGCCCTCTTGCTATACGCAAGGCGATTGGCCGAGTTTGTAGAGACTCTACGGAACTGGTCCGGGAAATTGGGGACAAAGGCGCATGAGTGCATTGTTGACGCTTCCGTGGCCGCCAAACGGTTTTTGGACCATGCTTTCAAGTTTATCCGGAGGCTTCCAGAGGAATTTGCGCGGGATTTTGTTCAAATGCCGGCGCAAGACTGATAATTCGCGTAATTCACCCTTGCTAATACCGTAACCTTCTTGACTCGTTCCCGGAAAACCCATCAAACCCTCCGTACCCGCACCTAATTGCCCACACCTGTCTCTGCCGGAAGACGGGCAGGATAAACAGAAGACCGGCGCCGCAAACACAACTCGGCCTCTCCACCCTTTACATACTGTCAAACTTCTTGACACCCGCGGTTAGGTCACCCCCGACATAGGCTTAATCGTTAGCTAACAAACACTTGCATAGGGATCCATTATTTGGCATGATAATGGCATAGCGTAAGTTGCGAGTCCGGGCAGACTCTCGAAAAACATTGCGATTGCCGAATTGGTAGTTATCGGTTGACCCTGACATTGGGGAAGTGGGAGCTTCTCAAATGAAAATGCAGGCTGAGATGGTAACACCTCTGACGGTTTTATTGGCCTCTGTCCGATGGGGCTTCAGATTTCAGGGGGCTGTCGGGTTCTTGGAACCCTACAGCTCTCAGCGTGTGAAGCTTTGTCTGGAGCGGTTCAGCAGTATACGTCCGCCATGGTCGGCGGACTTGAACCTCGAATTTGTGACCGGCTATTCCCTTTGGGTCCGCTGCCCATCTGTGGCTTGAGCCATTCTGAAGCGGGGTCCTATGGACAACGGACCATGACGTCGGAACGGGTTTTGGGGTGTGATCATTCAGGTACGAGCGGCGAAGGCCGAGATTGCTTCGCTACGCTCGCAAAGAAAACTTCGAATGTCATTGCGAGCGGAGCGAAGCAATCTCCCCGCGTAACTGAATGGTTCCTTTCGGGCATTCCTTTGAGTCTGTCAAATCTTGATCTTAAGAATCATGCCTTGCGATCAACTGTGACAGTGGGGAGGAGACAGGAATGAAACTCAGAGATATCGGTCTAAAGGCGAAGGTGATGGGAGCCGAACTCATTCCCATCATACTGGCGGCAATATTGTGCGGAGTAGTCCTAGTCAGTTTGCATTCGCTTCTGCGAAACGTGGAATGGGTAGACGATACACATCGGGTAATTCGTGAAACCGTAGAAATCCAGGCCGACAGCATGGGTATGTTGGCTTGGCTTCGGGGATTCCATTTGAGCGGGGACGAACGCTTGGTCCAGGAGTACAGGCGTAGGGTCGACCGCATCAACAAGGGATTTGCGGATCTGAAACGAATGGTCGGAGCTGGCGAGCGGGCAAAGAACCTCATTCAAGCCGAAGAAATACTAGCGGGGCTTGAGAAGAACTTTGAAATGGGGATCAACATAACCCGTGAGATCAACAGCGGCAAATCTCTAAACGATTTGGCGGCTCTTGTGGCGACCGAGCCGCGGAAATTGAACCGGTTTCGCACGCTGGCCCAGGAGTTCGCTGGGAAACAACAAGACTTTCCGGACAAACCCGCGAGCGATGGAACGGAATCTACCGTCGGTAATTCCACTGCGGCTCACAGAAAGGCCACCGATATTTATGCGGCCGGCCTGCTAATGGAAGACACGGAGCGAGGATATTTGCTGACTGGAACCGATGAATCCCTGAAGGCCTACGAGGATGCTTCCAAGCAAGCCTTTGCGCTCATCGCGAGTGAGATACACGCAATGGCTGCCAACGCCCCTCAACTGCAACTGCTTCGAACCATCGAGGACAGCCTAAAGGAGTGGGTCAAGGATGCCGCCGAACCGGAAATCGCTCTGCGAAAACAAATTTCAGCGTCCAAGACTATGGCCGACTTAATGAGTTTATTCACCCGCACAAATACCCGGGCCCAGATGGGCAAGTTCGATGAGGCGCTTGCGGCGTTCAAAGAGGAGCAAGAAAAACTCCTGCTGGATCGCCGTTCAGCGTCCGCGCAGGCCACCGACACAACCCGGAATATTCTGGTCCTGGGACTTGCCCTTGTGGCGCTTGCCAGTTTGTCTATTTCATATTTCATAGCCCGAGCCATCGCAAATACCGTAGGAGAAGCGGTGGGCCTTGCGGAGGCGATCAGCCGCGGCGATTACACCAGAAGCCTCCAGGTAAAGGGAAACGACGAAGTGGGCAGACTCACTCACGCGCTAAACGAAATGGTGCAGTACCTGCGAGAACAGACTCGCCTAACCATGGAAGGAATAAACATTCTGGGGTCATCCGCCGCAGAAATAGCGGCCACCGTATCCCAGTTGGGCGCCACCGCCTCGCGAACCTCCGCGGCGGTCACGGAAACTATTACAACCATAGAACAAATGAAGCAGGCTGCAAAGGTCTCCAACGACACAGCCAAGAACGTTGCCGACAGCGCCAAACAAGCGGTGAATATATCCGAAACTGGGAAAAAAGCCGCCGGTGACACGGCCCACCGTATGAATCTCATAAAGGAACAGATGAAATCCGTCGGAGAAACGGTGGTTCGCTTAAGCGAGCACAGCCAAGCCATAGAACAGATTATCGGCGCTGTGCAAGATCTTGCGGACCAGTCCAATCTTCTGGCTGTGAACGCGTCTATAGAAGCGGCTCGGGCCGGCGATCAGGGAAAGGGCTTCGCTGTCGTCGCACACGAGATCAAATCACTGGCGGATCAATCCAGAGGAGCGACTGAGCAAGTGAAGACAATCCTGGAAGATACGAGAAAATGGGTAAGCGCGGTGGTCATGGCTACCGAACAGGGTACAAAGGCCGTAGACGCTGGCGTGAACCAATCGGTGATGGCCGGCGCGTCTATTCAATCCCTGTTCGAAAGCGTGTCGACATCCTCTCAGGCAGCCTCGGTGATTTATAGTTCGACTGCCGAGCAGTTTGCAGGCGTAGGCCAGGTTTCCACCGCCATGCTCAGTATCGAGCAGGCTATGGAACAAAATGTCTCCAGCATTTCCCAACTTGAGGACGCTGCGAGAAGAATAGAAGCCCTAGGAGGATCGCTCAAAGGGCTGGTGGAGCGGGCCAAGATACAGTGAGACGTAATCATTCACTTATGAGCGGCGAATACAGAGATTGCTTTCCCGCGGAACGCGGGATTTCACTCCTGGCAATGACATTTGGTCTGGTCTTTGCGAGCGGAGCGAAGCAATCTCCCGCGCGTAACTGAATGAATACAGATGAATACAGTAAGACTGGGGTCTCGATTTATCGAGAAAGGATAGTTATCGGAAGCTTATTACACGCTTTCGTAAATGCCTTCACTTATTCGCGTGAGCCTTGACCTGGAGCTGTTTCCGGTTTTAGATTCGCCCCTCTTCCAGCTCACTCACAGGTGGAGATGGTTCTGAACTCCCCTCCTTTGACGGGCGCAGCTGAGGCCAATGCTTGTGACTTAAAGCAATTTGTGTGACGCGGGCTTTCCAGCCTTCGGTTAATTCATATGTCAACTCGGTAGGTTAGAAGGCCTGCCCCACATAGGAAATTCAAGGCCGAATTCATAAGTCACAAGCATTGGGGACCGGGAGCGGGCGCCAAATGACCAGAATACCTGACCGACCTTGTGCCATCGAACGCTTTGTCGCTACGCTGCTCGCAATGACCTCCCCTCCCTCCACTTCAAGCGCGCCCAATCAATCTTCCACACATAGGCCCGCCGATCTGCCCTGTAATCATTGATAAGAACTGTAGGGCGCTGAATTCGTCGCGCAGCGCCGGCGGCTTCCACCGGGCCGACATGACAAATGGAGCAGGTGTCTACTCAGAAACGTAACGTGAACAATTTGTGCGGGTGTTGACCATTAACCGGCCGGAGGCTATGCTTACAGCGGAAAGCACTACTGACGGGCGCTTGTAAGGAGTGCTGGAACCGAGCGTGGCCTTATGGTCTTTCAGGCCTGGCGACTGAGCTTACATTCAAACGACATGCGGGGCGCGGTTTTCATCTAAGAGGAGGACAATCCGTTGAAAAGAGTGCTTTTTTCGTTCTGGATATTGATTGTGTTATCCCCCGTGCTTGGTGTCAACTCCGTTTCCTTTGCCGAGCAGAAACGCGTGGCCGTTATGTGGGTGGGCAAGGCCAGCATGCCCAACGAAGTCTTCATCGGCTTTCTCCACAGGCAAAAGGAACTGGCCCCCGAACTGGCGGTTACCCTTAAGAGAGAATTGGCCGACATGCCTGAAGCCGAAAGACTATTCAAGAGTTTTGAGGCAAGTATGGACGGAATAATCTTTCTTCGTTCATCGGGCGCCGAATTCCTGGGGAAAGCGAATCCGACCATTCCGTGTTTTGTCGGCGCCACCAACAGCCCTTTGGAATTGGGGGCGATAAAAGACTTGAATGCTCCTGAGGGAAAGATCACAGGGGTAACCTACGACATTCCTTACACAAAGAGGTTTCAAGTCATCAAAAGCCTGTTTCCGAATATAAAAAGCGTGGCGTTGGTCACTGAGAAAGGGCATCCGGGCGGAATCATAGATCAGAAAGAGACCAGCGAAGAGTGCCGGAAGCTCGGGCTGACATACCATGACGTGTCGGGCGCCACGGTGCAGGAACTTGTGGACGGGATGAAGAATCTTGCGGGAAAGGTCGATTTATTCATACTTGCCAACAACAAACTCGTCCTCGACAACACGACCAATTTTGCCTCAATCAGCTATAACACAAAGACACCCCTTTTCGCTTATTCGGAAAGACCGGCGCATAACGGCGCCGTAGCCGCTCTTGTAGCAAGAAACGAATTTCTGGGTAACATGCTGGCCGATTCCGTGGTGGATGTCGTAGTCAAAGGCAAACCTGTATCCAAAGTGCCGGTGAAAACCGACCCTAATCCGGAAATACTGATAAACGAGGCCTCCATGAAATCGCTGGGAATCAGCTTTAGCCCGGCAATCATGGAGAAAGCCGGAATAATCAAATAGGAACCTTCATGACCGCAGGGCGGCTACAACGAAAAATGAAAATGCCTTCAGTCGTTCGTTGCGCCCTTTAGTTTGGGAATGACCACGCGTCATGTCGCCATATTGAAAGTTCTTGAAGGTCTGGAGAGGAACTTCTTTCAAGAAGGCGCCCTCCAGAAATATTTTATAGGAACTTCTGTCTCGCTGCCCTATTCGGCGAGTTTCAGATTCAGACCCCCAATTGAGAACGAGGTGTAAAATATGTCTAAAGTTTTAATTAATCCGTCCTCTTACGATAATGTGCGAAGCGCCGTTGACAAGGCCTTCGAGACTTTCCCCCTTGATTTGCGGGGGAAGAAAGTCCTGATAAAACCCAATGTCTTAAGGGCCTCGGAAGCCGACGAGGGCATTTGCACCAATCCCGCGGTACTTAAAGCGGTGGTGGAAAAGACGGAAACCATGGGACCCGCTTCCATAGTAGTGGGCGACAATCCCGGGCTTTTCAATTACGGAGACAATGAGGAAAGCTTCCAAAAGGCCGGCCTGATGGCGGCGGCCAAACAATACTATACCAATATTGGGAATGAGTCACAAAAAGTGGCGTTCAACCCGGACTACATGGCTACTGTCAGCGTTTCCAAGGCCGTGCTGGAAGCGGATATCGTCATCAGCCTGCCAAAATTCAAAACCCACGGGCTGACCGTAATCACCGGAGCGATCAAGAACAGTTACGGCATCTTGCCGGGGGCTCAGAAAGCCATGCTGCACAAAGCGGCGGGCTCCCCGGAACACTTCCACGAAATGGTTGTGGATGTGTTTCGACTGCGCGTCCCGGACCTGTTCATCATGGATGCGGTCGTAGGAATGGAAGGCAATGGCCCTGCTTCCCCCGACCTTAGAAACATCGGTTTGATACTCGCATCGGACAATGCGGTGGCTCTGGACGCTGTAGTGGCCACAATGATGGGATGCGAACCAAGCCGTTTGGGGTTCCTTAGAAAAGCCAAAGAAGTGGGATTGGGGGACTATGACCTCACCGCGATTGAAATCATAGGCGAACTTAAACGACTGCCCGATTTCAAACTTCCTCCCCTGGGCGGAGAAGCCATTATCACGAATGAGGCCATTCAACAGATCATCCACCAGCGAACCATTGTCAGGCCTAAAGCTGATCCCGAGTCTTGCACGGGTTGCGGAACCTGCGTGGAACACTGTCCTGTTTCCGCATTGTCCATGAGCGAGTGCGTCCCGGTGGCGGATGTGGACACTTGCATCGCCTGTTTCTGCTGTCAGGAAATGTGTCCGGAGAAGGCCATTACCTTGATGTAGAATACCTTCCGAGAAGAGACGGCTGGAGGGAGACTTTGCTAAAGAAGTTTCCCTCCTGACCTTCCTTCCAACACTTTTAACATGCCACGCGACGCTAGTGTTGCGATCTTGAAATAAGAGTACCTATTACCTCGGCGGCAAAGCGTCTTGAGTAAAAGCTTTAATCGTATTTCATTAGGCCTCTTTTTTGCGGGACGCGACGCTAGTTGTCATTTCCGAACTTGAAGCCGCATCGAACAAATCGATGAGCTCAATATGATCGATTTTGGCGCTTGGCCTACCTTTAACTCTCAATTCAAAACTATTCGCCTGATCGACAGGTAATTCAGGATGTTACTTATCAAGATATTTGTTTTTTGAAGAAGCCGGCTACGGTGAACAGAGCTTCAGCCGTCAAACCCGGTTTGCCCGGAGTTGCGTGGCCGTGCAGTCCACATCAGGGATTTGTTGACTTTACTGAACCAATTAAGAACTTCCCATTATTTTCTTGACAAAAATTATAGTTATATGCATAAAATTATTGTAGCTACATTTGCGGGCAACCTTAAATACAAAATCCGATGTTGAATAACTACTCTGATTAACTCTGTTCCGGCAAGCATGAGTCGCGTAGATCGTGGGGTAATGGGAAACGTCATCACGGATCTTTCCTGACAAATGACGTTCGCTCTTTACACCTCACCCTACCAAATTCGTGACGTCGCCTGAAGAATGGAGATCCAAAGGGGGGATGAAACATGGCAAACACTAATTGTTGGGATTATAACAACTGCAAAGTTCGGGATAAATGTCCCGCATTTCCCGAAAACGGACGGGAATGTTGGAAGGTTGCCGGCACGCTATGTAGAGGACGAGTGCAAGGATCGGCAAAGGAAAAGTATCAGGACTGCGTTACGCTCTGCAAATTCATGGAAGGCGTCTTCTCCGGAAAAATGTGATTGCAGAATCTACTTTTCAAGCCACTTTTTTATGGTTCTTGTCAGGGGTTTTGTTTTCACTCACAACCTTCGCCTTAAATGAGGTTCTTTAAAACTATCGAAGCTCCAAAGGGAGGGCGACCTGTAGCCGGTGGATCGGTGGGGAATATGTTTGCCCGATTCTCGGACGGCATGGGCTGTTAAGTTTGTATTTAGCAGCCGGAATGGGTTATTTTTCCCAATCGCCCCACTGAACAATTTCCGGGATGAATACGGAATGCTCGTCTAACTTAGGCCTAGGCTGGAGAGGTAGCCGTTAGACGCATTTGATCCCGGAACCAAGTCGCCCAAACGCGCTTTTCCCAAACTGCGCCCCTCTCATCCGGTGATGTTGGTAGCTTGACCGGCGCAAAAGCCCAATAGCCCCCGACAGCTACTTTTAATGGCCTGCGTTTCAAAAGAGCAGGCTTTGGTCATCTTACCCGGTTTGATAAAAGGAGGTTTTGCTTTGAGCTTGAACTTGGGAATAAAGAGTAAGATGATGAGCTGCGCTGTCGTCCCAATTGCGGCGGTTGCGATGATTGCAATCGTTTCATGGTTCAGCATCGATTCCCTTAGCGTCGCCAACGAAAAAACCGACCATACTCACAGGATGATCGAGCAAGCGCTCCACATGGATATGCTTTGCAGTGGAATGGAATCCACGGTCCGCGGATATCTTCTCACTGGTCAAGTCAAGTTCCTCGACGCATACACTAATAAAGAAAAAGAACTCCGGTCAACCATGGCTGATGTGAGAAAGAAGCTGAGAACTGTGTCACAAGTGGAGCTGCTGGACAAAATCGGAGCGGACGTTCGCGAATGGAGCCGGTCGGCTCAAGCCGAGATTGCCTTGAAACAAGAACTATCCAAAGGTACGGCGCTGGACGAGCTTTCGTCCTTGATAGCGAAAAATGAAAGCAAAATGCTGATGGAACGAATAGGCGAAATGGGTCAAGCCTTCATTGCCAAAGAAGAGTCTCTGCTCGCAGAGAGGGCCCGTGGAGTAGAGCGTACGGAAACGTTTGCTCACCGGGTTTTGCTCTGGGGCTCGCTGATTGTCCTGTTGACGGCTCTCGGGACTTCTTACTTATTGGCGGGGAGTTTCACCGCCCCGATCCTCGAATCGGTGAGATTGGCTGAAGCCATAGGAAACGGAGATCTAACCCGTGCGATTGAAGTGAGGAGATCTGATGAGATAGGAAAGCTTGGATCCGCTCTGAACGACATGACGTATAATCTGAAGAAACAGATCCATAGCATAATGGAAACAGTACATTTTCTCAGTTCGGCGGCCACCGAACTTTCCGCCACCGTTTCTGAGCTCGCCACAAGCGCTTCCCAGACCTCCTCGGCGGTAACCGAGGCGACATCTACCGCTGAGCAGGTGAAGCAGTCCGCAAGGCTTGCCGGCGAAAAAGCAAATGCAGTCGCACAAGGGACACAAGACGCTGTCCGGGCTGCCGAATCCGGGAAGAGCTTTACCGATGCCACTATCAATAGGATGCATCTGATAAAAGAACAGATGGAATCCATTGGAGATACCGTCGTGCGGTTGAGCGAACACAGTCGGCAAATAAGCTCCATAATTGCCACGGTGCAAGACCTTGCGGATCAGTCGAATCTCCTCGCTGTCAACGCTTCCATTGAGGCCGCAAGGGCGGGGGACCACGGAAAGGGTTTTGCAGTAGTCTCCCAAGAAATAAAGAGCCTTGCCGACCAATCCAGACAGGCCACGACACAAGTCAGAAGCATCCTGATAGATACCCAGAAGTGGGTCAGCGCAGTTGTTATGGCTACAGAGCAAGGCAGTAAGGCGGTGCAATCCGGAGTAGAACAGTCTATTCAGGCAGGAGATTCAATCGGCGCACTGTCCGGTAATGTGGCGTCCTCTTATCAATCGGCTACTCTGATTAAGGCGTCGAGCGAACAGCAGTTTGTAGCTGTAGACCAGGTTTCCGTTGCGATGATGAGCATCGAACAAGCCATGCGACAAATCAGAGACAGCACGGGTCAATTGGATACGGCCGCTCAGAGATCAGCAGACCTGGGACGAGAACTCATGGATTTGGTTCAGCACTACAAGTTGTAACAGGACAGGCTTGGCCCCTCAAGGAACCATGCCAAGGTCGGGTAAGACCGGTCCACAGTGAATGCTTTTGAAAAAAACCACGTGAAGCCGGTATCCACAAAAGGGTTAAAGGGAATATTTGATTTTACCTCCCGAGGAACCCTGACTTTCGCGGCCGCGGTCATCATTTTTCCGTTCACTAAGATATTGGCCCGTTCATACTGAAAATTTGAATAGTTTGGCACGTACGCGGGATCAGTAGGATGCGTTTGAGATCGACAGGGGCCTATGACAGCGCACGGGTTGGCGACAAACTACCCGGCCCGCAGAGCGTCGATTAAGATAAGCTATGTTTTCGTTTGATGAGCGTCTCTTTTGAGACAAGGCCTTTTTTGTAGAGCTTACGCATCAGGCTTTGCAAACCTTTTTGAGTGAGCTTGTATTTTTCCATCAGCGCGACGTCGGGCACGTCTTCGGCCAAGTCCCTCAAAACGTGCGCCGCTTCCACTGTAGCTTTGTGAGATCGGTGTTCGAGGGCCAGAGTGATCTCCCCCGGAGTTATTCCCCACCGTTTGGCCAACATTCTCCTGGACACAAGCCCTTTGGCCAACATTTTCTTAAACATGCTCGCCAGGCCCTTACGCGACAAACCGTATTTTCTCATCAAGTCCCTGTCGGTGAGACTCTCTGAAAGGTCCCGCAACAGGGCTTTGGCGCTGAGCACCGGCTTTTCGGGTATGCTCATAACCACCGTGATGTTTGACACGTCTATATAAGGTTCGATGAGAGGGTCCACGTTGACGAATCGGACATGTAGGCCTCGAGCCTTTATGTCCTGATAATTCCGATTTAAAACTACTGTGAAGTCCGGGCAGACGGATCGCACGCCATCAAAATCTATCAAAATACCCTTTTGAGGATTCGAACTCAGCCACTCGACGGTTTTGTCCATAAACTCTTCCACATGCTCTTGTTCGATCTCCGTTTTTTCCACTTTCATTCGGAAAAAATCGGCTTCCTCAACAAGGGAGAAAATCATCTCTTCATAGTCGAACAAAAACCTCATCTGACTAAACCCCACTCATATTCCCCCGCAAATGGCTCCAAGTTGTCCGGATTGATAGGCGCTGACCTAGATGTTGCACGCAAATAGCGCATAAATATTGCCCGTGTATAGCGTCGCATCAGGCAACCCCACGAGATGTCAAGATATATGATCCAGCGCGGATTTTTTCCTGATGCGCCCAGTCATGGATACTATAGTAAATTTATCGGTAGCTTCAATACAAAAATTAGATATTGTGTAATATAGGGACCAAGCCGATATCTTTAGGCCTTGCTGATCAAGCAACAGCCCCATTCAGCACGCCTGTTGGCCCAGAAGGCTTTTTCCCTGGGCTTGTTGTTCAGCATGAAAATCTCATGCTCAATTTTGCCGCCTATTTTGCTTATGAAATCGCGAAAATCGCTTATGGTGATTCTGTGTATATCCGGAGAATTGTACCAGGGGTGCGGATAAGCCTCACAAACCGGCGTTCTCCCGGTGACGAGATAGTGCAGCATGATTCTCCAGTGTCCAAAATTCGGAAACGTAATAATCGATTTTGACGCTACTCTAAGCATTTCGCGCACCAACCTGTCCGGATTGGTCAACTGCTGCAGTGTGCGGCTCAACACCACATACTCGTAACTAAGGTCCGGAAAGCCCTCCAGCCCCTGGTCAAGGTCGAGCGTCATCACCCGTATTCCGCGCTCGATACTCTTGATAACTTTCTCCTGGTCGAGCTCAACTCCACAGCCTTCCACGTCCTTTTCGTCACGTAGGCGCTGCAAAAGAGTGCCTGACCCGCAACCAAGGTCCAGCACCCTGGTTCCGGGTTCGATGAGATCAATAATAATGTTGAAACCCACTTCAAACTGATGAAATGGCGTGCGGCCCGTTCCAGCTTCTTGAAACACCCTGAAGAAATCCTTTCATTATTCGCGTTAAACTGGGCATTGCGCCGCTTACCAGGAACGAATCATGGCCGTACGGCAAATCAAGCTCCACAAAGGACACATCCTTTTTCTGAGCCTGCAACGATTTCACTATGGCCAGAGACATGGCCGTGGGATAAAGCCAATCGGAACTGAAAGAAATTATGAGCATTTTGGCCTTTATGCTCTCGAAGGCGGTCGCCAGATCGCCATGGGAAATCCCCAGGTCAAAATAGTCGATAGCCTTGGTTATAATTACATATGAATCCTCATCAAACCGTCTCATGAAAGTGCTGCCCTGATGCTCCAGGTACGATTCCACTTCGAACAAGCCGTCCTCTTTGCCGTTCTCACCCAGATGATATCTAAAGCCGTTCATATCCTTTAGAGTTCGGCGTCCGAATTTGGCTTCCATGGTTTCTTCCGACAGGTAAGTGATGTGGCCTATCATACGCGCCACCGCCAATCCCCTGCCCATCCTGGGCTCTTCCTGGACTTGCCCGGACGCCGGCGGACACTGAGCCGGGTCACTATAGATGGCGTTTCTACCCACCCAGTTAAAGGCAATCCCTTGGGGTGAAAGTCTGGCGGTCGCGGCGATAACTATGGCCGATTTGAGCATGTCAGGATAACTCACGACCCATTCGAGAGCCTGCATGCCTCCCATGGATCCTCCAACAACATTGTGCAGCTTCTCTATTCCCAGGTGTTTCACGAGCATGGCCTGGACATTGACCATGTCTCCGATGGTAATAAGCGGGAAAGTTCGGCCGTAAGGCTTGCCTGTGGCCGGGTTGATGCTGGGAGGACCGGTTGTGCCTTTGCACCCGCCAAGACAATTTGAGGAGATTACAAAGTACTTGTCTGTATCTATACCCTTTCCGGGGCCAATCATGGCGTCCCACCATCCTATGCGGTCCTTGGAATCAACCCCGGCCGCGTGAGCGTCCCCAGATAGCGCATGCACGACAAGCACGGCGTTGTCTTTGTTAGGAGAAAGTGTGCCGTATGTTTCGTAAGCAACTCTAAGTGGGCCCAGAAACGTGCCGGAGTCAAGGGTAATCCCGTCGAACTCCGCGTAATGGGTGACGACTCTGCCGTACCGGCCGTCCGAGTCTGGGTATTCCTTAATTTCTTGGGAAATCAATGACATTTCTCCTATGAATTGCCGGCTGATGTGGAAGCCCGGCGCCTGGGAGGCAATCTTAACTAATGTATTTATGTAATATTCATGAGGCTAACAGTCAAGTGTGTCGTCGGAGGAGGAGTTGCTATGAAAGCGTTTTCGGGAAGGCCGATGAGTCCGGTCTCAGCGGCTAGCGTTGAAGGATCGGTTCGAAGCAGAGTTGTGACCATTTAAGGGGCCAATATATTATTAGTTTTTTGGAAAAGTTCCCTAAAACCCTTTGTTGCAACAAGGAGTTTCCCGGTAAATTATTGGCTTCACTCTTTCCCGGCGATGCCCACAATGCCGTATTTTGACGTGGTTTTCACGCCCTCGACAAGATTGAGACCGGCGGACCGAAGCGCTTGCAGGTAGTCCGGCCCATAAAATCGGTCTTCTGTTGGATGGCGCAACATGCGCCTCAGGAGAAAGTTGGCATAAAGAGGGGGATATATCTCCTCGAAAAAGAATAACCCACCAGGCTTTAACACCCTGGCAATTTCATTTATGCATCGCCGCCAGTCCAATACGTGGTGAATTATCCCGAAATTTACGACTGAATCAAAGGATGAATCTTTGAACGGTAAGTCCTGGGCGTCCCCTACATAAAAATGTATTGCGTCGCGATATGCGTAGGGGCGGGTTCCGGCGGCCCATCTAACCAGCTTGTGTTCGAGGTCGAATGCTATAACTTCCGCAAACTTCATCCTACCGGCCAGTAATTGAGCGCCTTTGCCCAAACCGCAGCCTATTTCCAAGGCGCTTCCGCCAACAGGAGGTCTGGCCAGCCGTAACCACTGGTTCACTTCCCGCTTCTGGAACAAGACCCGAATGGGGCTATATATCCAAACCCGTTCAGGCCAATTCATCAGCATGTCGTCCTTGCTGTTACCGTGAATGACTCACCCCCCGAAGCGCCCGCGCAATAATATGTCGATTATGGCGAGAATCAAGAATCCTGTCGGCATGTAACTGGCTTTGTTAAATAAACCAGCGGCGGTTCGAGGTCCGGGATCACGGTACACATTCCTGACGGGTTCGAGAAGCAGTTTCCAGCCCAGCACAGCCGCGCCCGCTATATAAACCATACCGAGGTCCCCGCTGGTGAACCAATAAACAGCCATACCGGCCAGGACCGCCATGGATACTGCGACAATCATGATAAATACCGATTCGCTGATTCCCATTACGGTGAGAGTTGTCTTCGCCGACACTTTGGCGTCATCATTCATATCCACTAGATCATTCGCTATGTTTTGGCCGCCGACCTCCCAAGCCGCGAGCCATATGAACATAAGCGCCACGAAAGCCGGGGAAGGATTCGCGTCCACGGCATAGACCCCGGCCAGGCCTCCTGTCGCTTTTACTATGGCTGACGGTATTATCTTAAGGTGCGTAATACGGAGCAACTTGCAGTACAGCATCTCCAGGGACGCTGAAGTTAAGAAAATTAACGCGCAGAAGGGATTCAGCCACCAGGCGCCGCCGAGCGCCACGATCGCCCAAAACAGCATCCAGGCAAATCCGATTTTGAATGGCAAGAGGCCTTGGGCTATGGGATGCCGGATCATTATGTCGTCAACATGGAATAATTCTCCGGACGCCTCACTTAGAGACAGCCTTTCGATGTCGACTCTGCAATCCACTATGTCGTTTAGCGCATAAACAGCGGTGTATCCGGCAAAGGCCGTAATCAGCCCCACAATGACTGTGGAGGCCGCGGGGAAGTGACCAAGCCAAAGAAGCGCAGCCATGGCGGGTGTGGCCATGTCCAAAAGGCCGTGAGGCGTCCTCGAAAGGCCAAGCAACAGCTTCCAGTTGATTGCGGCGCTCGTTCCGTAGCCCAAGGTGGAATCCACAGCCCGATTCATTGTTTGTCTCCATTATGGGTAGTCGAAACACTCTAATATTAATAATGCGACCGGAACCGATTGCAAAACCAGGCTCAGACACTTCCAAGACCATTGACAGCTCATATCACCAAACCTGTCAATAGCCTGAATCTGAGAAGCAGTGGAACTTGTGGCAAATATTAGAAGTTTTTGGGAAGAGGTCCGGGGATGGACTTTTTGCAAAAGTCTCTCCCCGGCGTCTCTTTCCAAAGTTCCTAAGTTTTGTGACAACTTCTAGTTTTCGTAAGGAAAAGTAAGCCTGCCTCCCAAGTAACCTATACAGCTTACGATAATCGCGGCCACCACTGTCAGCAGGGCATAGGCGATCACCTTTGCGCTGCCGGTATCCAGGGGATTAGCCGCCAACGCCATTCTCATGACCATCAAGACGATTGCGATTACAAGGGCCGACCACGCCAACTTGCGTTTGGCGGAAATTATTCCCGAATCACTGCAATCGTAATTGATCCACCAGGTGAAATAGCCTGTAGCAATAGCCACGGGCAATGAAAGCGAGCCTATCATAAGGCAGCAGAACGCGGCCCATTCGGTATACGCGGACTTGGTCAGCAGGGCCAACGCTTGCAACAAAGGCAAAACCGTTAAAAAGCCTATTGGGAAATGGACTACCGCCGGGTGGGGATGTCGTCTGAAAAATGGATGTCCGTTGAGCCACGTGTCGACCTGACCCTTGAATCCTGGAATCGGTTCGGCAGCCTTGACCTCGAGGGAGCCGACTTCCGGCATCCTCTGGAGGACCTCCGGGCCGTGAGGAGCGCTCTGCAAATCTACAGTCAAGTCTCTGCCGGCTTTGTGCCGATTCATGTGGACGCCGTTGGCCCACCTCTTGCTCTTGGATACGTCATAGACTTTACCGTTGACGGCCACAAGAATCTCTTTTCCGGCCTCTCCGGAACATTGGGCAAGATTTTCTGAAGTGAAGACTCTCAATGTGCACCCCTCCGCGATATTCTGCAGGATACATAAATGAATTTCGAAATGAGAATCGAAACAATACGGAATCGGCGGCCCATTCTGCTTCGAAAGTTATGGAGAATTCGACATCAGCAAGTATTATCGCATTCGGCGGTTACGCAATTACACATTCAATAGCAAATGATCCGCAATAGTTCGCCGGGAAACCCCTTTTTGCAAAACGCAGCCTGCGGCCGCTACCAAAACCACTTTCGCGAGCGTTTAGCGCTAAGCCCGTTCATGGCCGGCGCGTTGGCTCCCCCATCCCTTCCCCAGAGTTACGGTGAGGAGGCGATCGGTTACAATGATCCTGCGCTCAGGGGCTTATCGCCACACTCATAATTCTCTATTACACAGCAAATCATTCGATCTTAACAGGACTCACACGCGAACTGCCATTATCATGGCGCCCCAATGAAGGGGGCCAAGGATAATCCTACGCGTGGAGCAGCTATACTGGGAGTCCTTCAATAGTCTTCATCCGTGAAATTCTCGGAATATTTCAACTACCTTGGATAGAGCGCTCCCACCAACATGTCATTGCGAGTGCGGCAGCCCGTGGCAATGCCGTGGGCCACACACGCTGAGACGGCTTCGTCGCTTCTCTCCGGGCGATGACAAGCTAAGGCTTTGCGCGGGTCGAAGTCCACGCTGTTTTCAACGCGGACGGCCAAAAGCGACGTCCGGAGGGAAAGTGTTGGCAAGAATCTTCCCTCCTGCAACCCTCTCATGAGAAACTTCGCGGCTCCGCCTAGAATTCCGGACTATTACGCCATTTCCTGTTTGCCGGCAGTTTGGAAGACAGACACGCCGCCGGTCCACACGGGCAGGACTGTTCCGGAAACGATTCATAGTGATTTTGCAGCCGGATGCGCTGATTTACAGTAACGCTTGGAGTTTCCAGCAATTTTCGCCGGGGACTTTGCTGACCTCAAAGACTTGCTCGGCGACAAGTCCGTTGCTTTGATTTCTTCGTACCGCGATTAGGTTGGAGTTCGAAACAATCACATTCGTCATCACAGTTATCCGAAAGCACAGTTACCAGCAACTGCACTTTGCCGTCAGAATAAACTGCTTGCTTGCCTACAAATATATGCGGATAACGAGGATTATCCGACCGTTCTCCCTTTTCCAATTTTTCTGCTTTTTTTGGGGTGTTAACGCTACGTTCCGGGGAACAACTGAAACAACTTTTGCATCCCGCCATCTTCAAAACTCCTCTGGTAATTGTCTACTCATTTTTCAAGGTTAAGGACTTGGGCTGAGTATGTCAACCTACTGACGGTCATTTGATCCAAAGTGTTACTTAGAATAGCAGATTATCCTATGTTTTGGCTATTATTTTTATATCCTCTATAGAACTTCCTTCAAATTCACGCAAAATACCTAAAATAACAGTGTTATCCATGGCCTCAGTGCGTAAAGCCCTGTCTCGCTCGCTTAAACCGTTGGGGGCCAAGCTATATGGATTCTGCACTTTCAGGGGCGTCGCCTGGGACAGCGTGAGTATCTTGAGCCTGACCCCTCCCAGGTATTCATCGATTATTCTCTTAAGGTCGGGCTTGGAAGCTAAGTGGTCTTCAAACTGTTGTTTATAGATTTCTTTGTTGAAACCGATTTCAGCGACCGATTCGCCGTACGAGATCATGGTCCCGTGCTCCAAAACGGAGGCAAAAGGGCGCCCTCCCTCTTTATCGATCCTTTTCTTGAGCTCGTCCCAGACTTCGTCAGGCGTCCCATTCACGGGAGCGCCGACTTTGCGGGGGGCAACCTCCTCCTGAGGCGCCTTCTCCTCGGGAACTTGACTCAAGGTTGGTTCAGCCCTGTTGGTCGAAATGGGAGCGACCGGTTTTCGGACAACCGGGTCCGGCGCAGTATGTCTGTTCGCCGCCCTGGGGAGCTCTCCTCGTGATGACGTGGCCGCCCCGCCGCTATCAATCCGCTTCAAGAGTTCGGTCAGATCCACTACCTTAGGGGCTTGCGCCATCCGGATAATCATCATCTCTATCGCTATTAAAGGATTCATGGACCGCTTTATCTCTGATTCGCTGCGAAGCATCATTGCAAAAAGATTTTGTAGATCCTCAATTGAAGCCTTTGAGGCCAACGCTTCAAGCTCGTCGATTTCCGAAGGCGGAGCGTCGATCATATCGACAGTGCGCGAAGCCTTGGGCACTGTCCTGATTATTGTGAGATTTCTCAGATACTGAAGTAGGTCCATGTACAGTTGTTCAGGATCGTAACCCAGCTGAAAGACCTCGTGAACGGTCTGCAAGCCGCGAGCGGCGTCTCCGTCGAGGACCGCGTCCATGAGCTTCCCGAAACATTCCCTCCCCGAGATGCCCAATACTGCGACTACATCGTCCACTGAAACATGTTTGGAGCCGACGCCAAGAACCTGGTCCAACAAACTCAAAGCGTCCCTGAATGAACCTTGAGCTTCTCTGGCTATAATGGCCAACGCATTCGGATCAGCCGTAAACCCTTCCTTCTCCAGTATGCCTGCCATGCCTGTGGAGATCTCCTGGAGGGAGATTGTCCTGAAGTTGAATCGCTGGCAGCGTGAGTTTATTGTGGCCGGCACCTTGTGCAACTCAGTGGTTGCGAACATAAACTTGGCATGGGGAGGAGGCTCCTCCAATGTTTTAAGAAGGGCGTTGAAGGCGTTAATCGATATCATATGAACTTCGTCAATGATTATGATCTTGTACAATGAGCTTACTGGAGGATACTTTATATTTTCATTGATTTCCCTGATGTTATCCACTGATGTGTTGGAAGCGCCGTCGATTTCTTGCACGTCTACACTTATGCCGCTGTTGATCTCCGTACAAGAAGGACATTTGTTACAGGGATTGGCGTCGTCTTGAGGTCGGCCGGTGCAGTTCAGCGCTTTTGCCAAAATGCGCGCAATCGTGGTTTTCCCAACCCCGCGAACCCCGCAGAAAAGGAATGCATGCGCAACCCTTCCTGATAGTATGGAATTCGACAGAGTTCGGACAACGTGTTGTTGGCCTACAACATCTCTAAATGTGGCCGGCCTGTATTTTCTGGCAAGGACAAGATACGCGGACATATTCCAGTTTCTTGAGCGGATGCGGTTGTGAGTTCTAAGAATTTTGGACAGAGGCGCCGTGAAGCTTCTTGTTGCAAAAAGGGGCTCCGCGGTCCTCTAAGACTTCTTAATTATTGCAATAGGTTCGTCGCCTTCGTTTCATTGGGCGCCGGTTTTGTTTGGTCGAAAGCTTAGCCACGGCTCCAAGTAGCGCGACTTCACCGAAACCTATATCCAACCGGGAACCGTCAGGTGATAAACTATAGAGCAATTCTCAGAATTTTAGAAGAGCAGCGTCGTTCTCGTTGAGAGATATGGACGCCAAGGCTGGACTGGACCGAAATGAAAAAAGATGGGCGGCTCCGGCAAATTCAGTAGCCGCCGTGACACGGTCATGGCCGGTGACCGGATAGGGCCGACCCCCGAGATTAGTTCCGCTGCTTCCTCCCGGACCTGACGGGTTGACTAACTCCAGGTCGCCCTCCCGACCACCGGCGATGACCGTGTAGTGGGACGGATCCCTTAACAGAGCCTAGTTGTATAACATAAACGTGAGCGGGCAGTCAAGGGATACCCGTCGAACGCATCCATTCACTTACGCGCGGGGATTGCCTCGCTGCGCTCGCAAACACAAGCGTAAATGTCCTTGCGAGGAGTGAAACGGTGAAGCAATCTCCCAATTTCAGGCTTATGGATGAATGGTATGAAGAGCTTTTTCTCGGACCCTCATAAGCGCTAACTTGAGGATTCGTTATGACCCAGGCCGTCATTCCCGCGCAAGCGGGAATCCAGTGTTTTCAATACCTTGTGGACCCCGCTTGCGCGGGGGCGACCTAATTCTGCTGGTGTTAACTATTTGAAATCACGTCCGACAAGGTCAAAAGTTAGCGCCTATGTCCCGGACCCTCCTCCAGAAATCTCTGATTATGAGAACAGCATGCCGGCACGTGCCTATGCGCCGCTCCTTGGGGCTATAAACGCGGCGTCAGCACAAAGCCCAGCCGGTACCCAAAGAAGCACGATTGTAGTCCATTCAGTATGCCATTTCATAAATACAGTCACGTATTCCTCAGCCTCGAACATAGATCCCATAGGATGTGGTGAGCGCAGCGAACCGCATCAGTCGAGAAAAGACCTCGAAGAGCTGTACTTAGCAGCCAAACAATATATTAGTTTTTTTTGGGGAAGGGTCCGGGAAACCACTTGTAGCAAAAAGGGGCTTCCCGGTGAACTCTTACCAAAAGGACCGCCTTACGGCCAGCGCACGGTGCTCATAGGTTGGCATTCCAGACAACTCTTCGTCGAATCGTCTGTGATCTTGATTGGATATTTACCGGTAAAGCATGCTGAGCAGAAGTCTTTCTCGGGCAACGGCATCGCCTTGAACATTCCTTCCAGGCTCAAATAAGCCAAAGAATCCGCGCCGATAAAATCGCAGACTTGCTGCACGGTATTTGAGCACGCTATCAATTCGCCTTTGCTTGAGAAGTCGATTCCATAAAAGCAGGGATATCGTATCGGGGGGCAGCTCACACGCATATGGATCTCTTTCGCGCCCGCCTCGCGCAAGGCTCTTGTTCTCAACTTG
Source organism: uncultured delta proteobacterium (assembly GCA_963747865.1). GTDB lineage: Bacteria > Desulfobacterota > Desulfomonilia > Desulfomonilales > Desulfomonilaceae > JBBSBY01. Next base: position 94,901 of record CAVVHK010000091.1, read on the forward strand.
CTGGTAGTGCCCCGCACAATGGAGTCGTCTACCACAACAACTTTCTTGCCCTCCAGGATTTCCCTAACGGGATTGAGTTTCAGCCTAACGCCGAGGTCACGCACAGCGGGCGACGGTTGGATGAATGTTCTCCCGACGTAGTGGTTCCTTATCATGCCGTACTCGAACGGAAGCCCACTCCCCTGGGCGTACCCCAACGCGGCGTAGTTGCCCGAAGCCGGCATGGGAAGCACAAGGTCCGCGCCTTCCACGGAACTCTCCAACGCCAGCTGAAGGCCCAGTTGCTTGCGTACTTTATAGACTCCGTGGTTGAAGATCATCGAGTCCGGCCTGGAGAAGTAGATGTATTCGAAAACGCACATGGCGGAATGGGCTCTTCTGGCTCCCTTTATGGACCTCAATCCGTTGTGGTCCGCAATGACTATTTCTCCCGGTTCCACGTCACGGATATATTCGGCGTCAATAATGTCCAGAGCGCAAGTCTCTGAAGTAAAGATGATCGAGTCCCCTTTCCTTCCTATGCACAAAGGTCGGAAACCCAAAGGGTCTCTGGTGGCAAGAATCCCTTCGGTGGTGAGGAAGACCACCGACCATGCGCCCTTCAGTTCACTGAAGACTTTCACCAACCGCTCTTCGAGTGAACCCTTTTTATGGAGTATAAGGTGCGCGATGAGTTCGGAGTCCGTGGAGGTCTGAAAAATAGCCCCTTGAGACTCAAGCTTGCGCCGCAGAGCCCCAATGTTGACTATGTTGCCGTTGTGGCCCAAGGCGAAGGCCCGGTCTATCTGTTCAACCAAGAACGGCTGGGCGTTGCGCAGCATGGAACTGCCGGTGGTCGAATAACGGACATGCCCTATTCCCATGTGTCCTTTCAGCGTTTGGAGCGTGCCTTCTTTGAAAACATCGGTAAGGAGCCCCATTCCCTTGTGGGCCTTGATTTCATTGCCATCACTGGTCACTATGCCCGCTGATTCTTGTCCGCGATGTTGCAGGGCGTATAAGCCAAGGTATATTAAACGAGCGGGATCGTCTGCGCCATGAATGGCGAAAATCCCACATGCTTCTTTCTTGGAAGGAGAATCAAACATTTCTTTCTCCGGAAATTTCTTTCCAAACATAGTTAAATTACAGCATGACGCTCGAATGGTCAAAAGCGGATTGGCCGCGGAATAAAGCCCCGCGTCCAGGGAGGGAGCAGCGCCCATTGTTCCATGACAATTTGGGCGGGAGCCGCAATAAAGCGCCATAAGCGTTCACCGCAGAGAACGGGGAGAGTGCGGTCATTTATTTTGTCAGTGGAATTGGTAATCAGGGGCGCTACCAGCAGACACCTTCATCCTTTTAGTCGAGGAAGCTTGGTTACGGTCACTGCCGGAATTTCCGTCTCATTGGGGGCCACAACCTTAATCCCTCTCCAAGCTTGGACGAAGATCAAAACACTCTAATTTGGGCTCCCACCGTAACTTCTTGCAATAATTATGAGTTCGTGTGGGAGGGCACTGAGGAGACGTCCTCTTACAAAAAAAGGGCCTCCGCGATCACTCTTCCAAAAGCGTCGGGGTCTAGCACCGGCTTTTGTGACAAGCTACGTCAAGAGGAGCCCTATTGCTCCGGAGCCACAGGCACAGAGCCCCAGCCGAATCGCGGATCCTGGGCTTGCGGAACCTGGACCGGTTTAGGCATGGCAATGGCGCCTTTGGGGGCTCCAGTTCCCTGTTGTAGCTGCGCCGCGTTAGGTTTGGCCGCCTGAGGCCTGGCCCTAGGCTTCTGTTTCGGCGATGGTCTGGGCGGAGCAAGTTCCTGAGATTCCCCGTTAGGTGGATAAAATTCTATAGTAGTGCCATCCGGTGTAGTGGTGGTAACCCTCACAGATCCGGCGGGCAGATCCTCGGCAGCCACTGAGGTAGGTCCTTGAGGATATTGATTCGGAACGTACTGCCCTTGTCTAGGTTGACCGGCGGAATACTGGCCCGGAGGCAATTGGCGCCCCTGGTTTTGACCGCCCGGTGGAGCTTGCCATGAAAGCGGCCTTTGGTTCGGATTTTGCTGTTGGGGGTATTGTTGCGGTGGATATTGTTGAGGGCCGGCCTGACCCTGTTGATATTGCTGAGCCTGCTGCTCCGCTTGGTATTGCTGCGGATCGGTGTATTGCATTTGGGAGGTGTTACCCGGGACGGCCGGCGGATAATTCTGCCAGTCCGAATACACGCCTTGAGGATTAGCCGGAGGGTATTGCCCTTGAGCAGGCGGGTATCCTTGCTGCTGGCCTTGTTGTTGGTTTTGATTTGGGTACGAAGGTTGTGAACCGTAAGCAGGATCGCTGATAGTGTTCGGATCACCCCCCCACAAACCCAGGCCGCCAGGACCCAAAACCGAATCAAAGAAAGTTTGGGCGGAACAAGGCGCTGAACAAATCAATATCACTACCGAGAGGATCAATATTCTTTTGGACATTCGGACTTCTCCTTCCAGGCCGGCGGAAGAAACCATTCAGTAAGAGATGAAAATATACTCCTAGTCAATCATAAACTATTTTATTGCATTGAGGAGCCTACGTCAACACATTCCTTGAAATTATGGCTATAACAACGCGAAATCTATATTCACTAGCTGGGCGGATCTATCGTATTCCCGACTGGACTTTTGGGGGAATCCTAAAGCCGATTCCATGACTTTACGACTTGGTTGTAGGAGTTCCTTAGTCGAAGCGATCAGTCCATACTTGACTAGGACGACAAGTTCTCATGAATCTTTTCATCATCTTGATCGGTCTCAGATTGGGACCAGCGGGGACGCGAGACTATTCCGGCGGGGCGATAAACCGTGATTCAGTTCACGTAGGATCAGGTCAGGCGAAAGACCGCGCCCAGAGAATTACGAATCCTGCAAATATTGGGAGTCCAACGATCCGTAACGGAGAATAAATCAAAGACCAATCACTATATTGTGGATGATATAAGACTTTAACCGGTCCGAGAGACCCACCCTGCCACGGCAATCCCATGCCCGTGCTTCTTCTCGGGACGCCCTCGTCGGCGACGTACTTGATTACAGTCCTGTGGCTTACGTTCCCTTCGGAATCCCTTTTGGTCTCCCAGCGGTCGAGGTAACCCTTAGTGGTTTTAAAGTATGCAAGGGCATAAGCGTACTCGGCGCAGTGTAGGATCAACATTGCCAAGGCGATCTTAACGAACAATGTTTTGCCGGATAGCCATGTAGGTTCCGTCTTCAACGCTCAGGTTTACGATTACCCCGCAGTATGTGCGCAGGCATTCCGAAACTCCGAAATTTCGGCAATGATACCGCCGAATAAAGGGGCACCCAACAACACCCATACGCGCCGATATCGGATGATTGTTATAGCCGGCGGCTCTTCAGGGCGCTGGGCTCTCTTGAATTCTTCCTTCTCTTTGCGAGCCGCCTGCTCCCCCAGAACCTCTCAAAAGCCGACATCCGTTGTAAAGCCTCATTTGCCGAAGGCTGGTTTGGCGCGTCGAGCTCCTTCAGTTCCTCCGGGCTTGAGGGTGCGTCATTTTGGGAAGAATTCCCCATGATAAGACCGCAACGGGGACATTCGCCGGAATCGCTTTCCATGGACGACCCGCGACCACCGCACTGCCGAGACGCGTGAAACTGCTGAATCTCTGCTGATCGCCTGGAATCAAGCGCGCATTGTTGCGACACTACGGCTTCAACCAGTTTTTTCAGGCACGCGGCTAGTGAGGAAGGTGAAAGGGAGTACACTCGCATCAATTCAGCGTCGGTCATCCCGGCCCGGACTTTCGAGGCAAAATCATTTAGGCTGATTCTGCTTTTAGTCCGCTGCGCTGCCTTCCGGTCCTCCGAGCCGGCCATGATAATATTCCCCTTTCATCTGCTGCTTCGTAAGGTTTGTCCGGTTTGCAACTGAAATCGCGATCGAGAAACACGCGAAGCCCTATTTGTCTGTTAACAGTTTGGTCTCATCGATGAAAAGCCTGAAGGGAAATCGAATTTGCCAGCATTTCTTGTCAGCCCTGTACCTCCCTACGGAAATGCTTCGCCAAAACAATTGATATTCTGTGCCGGCGTAACTTTCAAAGGAGACCAATCTGGTGTTCAGACGGATTGTTGACAGCCTTTTCCCCAATGAACCCCGCGTCAACGCGGACGCTATAACCGTTGAGAAATACCTTCGAAACCTTTTGGCGATGCGTCGTCTTAGTCCCTGAATGCGTCCGCGCAGCCCTCCTGGAACGGAAACGATCCGATCTCTTCTCTCCACCTGGAGCACTCTGCCTACGATTGACCCAGGGCCTAGGACAACCGCATCCATACTATCGTTGTTGTCACCTCTGAACATCAGTCCGTGAGGCCCTGCGCTGACCAAGCGATGGGCGACCAATTCGCCGGATATCCGGTCGGCGAACACCAGGATGTCTCCGACGCGAAACAGCTCCTGCGAAGCGACTTCCACGCGTAAGACATCCCCCGGCCTCAAAGTAGGCCACATACTTGGTCCCCTGTAGAAAATGCGTATCATGGCAAGAAGATCGAAAAATCCGTGCCCGCTGCGGGTACTGTGAGAATGTATTTAAGATTACGAACACACTTGTTCGCCCAAGAATGCCGATTACAAGATTGATGGGGATGTTATATCCCGAAATGCAATATTTCAACCGCTCTTTTTACCATATTGCGCGCTTTCCGCGATACAACGGATGCGGCGACGCAATCTGCGGCTCTAATCAGGGCAGCGCTCACTATAATTGGTCCCCATGGCTGCCCGGAGTTCCGCCAACATTGCGTTTGCCTCGCCAATGGCTCGAAATACTTCTATTTCTTCGGAGAGGACGTCACCTTCAGATTCGATCAGCAGCAGCGTCTGAAGAGCTTCGCTTGCCGCTTTTTCCTTTTGAATGCTTAACAACATTTGCGAAGAGTCGAGAGATGCTTGACCGGCTCTAAGCTGATCCACAACATCGTAATATTTGAACGCGGCGGTTCTGACCTGGCTGGTTATTCCGAGGGCAACCGCTCCTATTTCCTTATAGGTTCTTGCCGTAATGGCTTGTGACGCTTTGGATTCCCATATGTTAACCCAAAAATCCAGCAGGTCAAAATAGACTAGCCCCCCAATCTCTTTCCAATCCCTGTTGTATAGATGTTTGTCCTTATCCCTGGTGTACCTCCAAAACGTGGTGATTTTAGGGAAGTATTTGACGATAGTTCTTTTCAGATCATTAACCGTATTTATGTGGTCCAGACCCGCTTTATAGGCTTCCGGACGGTTTTTTATCGCCATCATTTCAAGGTCGGTAACGCATTCGTGAAAAGTGGGGACCGCGATTTCTCCCACAAGAAAGAAACCGCCGTCAATACACGAGTCCGGGGACAAATGCATTGAGGAAGCAAGAATATTGCGTTGCTGCTCCGATTCGTTGAGTATTGCGGAAAACAAGCGTTGAGATTTAATGAGCTTTTGTCTGGCTTTGTGGAAATCTTCCGGGCCGGCCAAGCGACGCCGAAACAGATTGTCCATATTCGCCGCCACTTTCTTCCGTAGCCCGAGAAGCCTTTCAGCCATTGGAGTCACATGCTGCAAACACAAAAGCCGTGCGAACGCGGCGTCCACGACTCCCAGCAGCCGCTGAGCGGTTCTCACTCTGATATAATGCTGCTTGAGCTTATCATTATGACTGCTGCCCGCCAGATAGTATGCCAGGGCCGCGTCGGTCGGGCTCCAACGAGCCTCCAAAGAGTATCTCCAGGTGTCTTGTTCTCGGCCCATCGAGTACTGGTTCACGCCGGTAGCTGTGGAACCCGGAGCAGGAATCGACCCTTCCTGACCGAGAACCTCGCTATAAGAATAAGCTTCGTTATCGCGGTTACTCAGCTCCCCGTTGAAAGCGAGATGAGGAAGCATTTTTCCGATGTTGCTCTTTTTCAGAGCACGTTGGGTAAATTCATCTATGTACGCTTGCTCAATTTCTATGCTATTGGTCAGGGCCAGAGATCTGCAGTCCTGGAGAGACAGCACTTTTTTCCCGGCGGCCACGGACGCCGGCTTCAGTCGTCTGTTGACCACAGCGTCCTCAGCGGCCACTTGAGTCAATTGTATGTGATCGACTTTGGGAACCGGATCGGCAACGAAGGATTTGGCCTTGCCTACCGTCTCAGCGAGGTTTGGCGCTTGAACCCTCAGATTTTGGAGCAACGGTGTGCATCCGAAGGCCAATGCGACGCAGAGAAGCAATATGATCAGTCGGGAGGGAGTCATTTCGACTCCGGTTTACCAGGCCTAAGAGAGCCGGTCATGCCGACTTCCAGCTCTCCGGTGGGATTATCGATCAAAACGAATATTTTCTTCGTCTTGGACTTGACGTCAATAACCTTCCCTACCCGCTCTACGACGCCATAGAACCGCTTCCCCGAAGATTCCGTAAACACCGTCGGCTCATCGACCCGAAATTTGGAAAGCAAGTTCTCGGAAACATTTGCGATCGCGTAAACCTTTCGAGTGTCTATCAGCGCAAAAATTTTCTCCAGACGCTCTACCGGTTCAAAAGCCTGTTTGTATTTGACTGCCACGTATCCCGAGAAAGGAGCCTTCACGACGCATGCGTCAAGATTCAATTTGGCCAGTTGTACTCTTTCACGGCCTGGGCCAGTCTAGTCTCAGCCGCGTCCCTCTCGGTTTCGGCTTTCAGTAATTCTTGATGAGTTGTGGCGCCCTTATCGAGTAAGCTCTTCATCAAGACCACCTGCTGTTCGCCCCGGGTGAAGGCGAATTCCATACCGCGCACGGCTTCCTTTGCTTTTTCAGCGATCAAGGTATGGCGTTTTCTTGAGATCTCAGCCATGACCCGGCCTTGTTTCACTGCGTCCCCTTCCTCGAAATTCACGGAATCAAGGATTCCGCCCGTATCGGCGCCGATATTTGCCGAACGATAGGGGTTTATTATTGTGGCCTCAACCACATCGTTCCGTTCCTCTTTCATCTAAATCCTGGGAGTCGTTTTGTTCCGGAATGGGTCGCACTGGGGGCGGAGCCAATGGAGCCCCGGGCGCAGGCGGAGCTTGGCTACTTCCGTTCACCGAATTGAGTTGGAGTTGAAATAACAGGCATCCGATCAAAAGAATGGTAAGAGGCCTTAGTAAGTACATATTGGACCACGGCAACCGCTTGAAATATCAATACATAGAATTTTCAATCCAAATAGCGCTGCTCAATCCGGCCAAAAATGATCGGCGAAATAAACGCATCACATCCGAAAAATAGAATGGTTTTCAGAGCTTAAATATCACAACGAGTGAAAAAGGTCAACGAGAAAGATTGGAAGGGAGGCGACCATTCGGTTACACGGGAGAGATTCGGCGCCCACCGGAGGCGGGTTCGCAAAGACAAGACCAAATATCATTGCGAGGAGCGAAGCGAGGAAGCAATCCCTGTGATTTGGGATGAGAGATTGCTTCGCTGCGCTCGCAATGACAACTTTACGGCTCCGTCAGTGCGAAAAACGGCGCAATTTTCAACGCCGAGCACCATAGTAAGGGCCGATCTTCTCGAAATGATAGAACGCCCGTCTCTCGCTTCATAGATATATTGAAAGATGGTTCCAGCGGGTGAGAATCCTCTGATAAATTATGTTGAACACACTGGTAGCTTGAGTTTCAATCTTGCCGATGCCTTTCATTCCCACTTTTACATACTCCGGCGCATTCTTGAACGGAGCCATGACTCTGTACACATTGCCGATTCGGGGTCTGAACTTGCGCGATGGGCGCAATTTCTGCGACTTTCAGCTCGAAGCGCCTGTACGGCTCGGTATTCAAGTAGATAGACTCGGTTTGCCCTGGTTTTATAAGACTTATCTTGTCTTCCGGCGCTAGGATCGCAACCCACAAATCCCCCGGCATGGCGAGTTCGCAAAACGGCTCTCCGGCCCTGAATTTCTTGCCCACCAGGCTGTCCACCTCTTTGGTTACAACTATTGCCGAGACGGGCGCCCTGACTTCCAGGAAATTAGTCTTCCATTTCAGATATTCCAGCTCTTCCGCCGCGCTTGTCCTCTTGAGGTCCACGAGCTTGCTCTCAGCGAGCTTGGAGGGATCTTGGCCGGATTCTCGGCGCAACAGGTTCATTTCCGATGTCAGGGCTTCGAGCTTACGTTCAGCAATCTTGATCTCATGATCCAGCTCCTTACGATCCAAAAGGGCGAGAACTTCTCCTTCCTTTACCTTGGAGCCTTCCTTAACGAAAATGCGGTCAATCAGCCCGTCTATTTTTACAAAAGCCAAATACCTTTCCTTGGGAAATACGTCGCAGTCGCCTCCAACCGTGCGGGTAATCGGGATAAGGAACACGACGACGCAAAAACAGAGAGCGACCGCCGCCAGGATGTAAGGCCTGTTCAAATACCGTTCCACGACTCCCGATCCGGGCTGGAGAGCGGCAAGCGGCGTCCGGCGCTCAGGGTATTGATCCGCCATCCATTGTTCCAACAGAGCGGCGGCGAAGAAAGGAGCTACGCTCAACACTGCAAGGAGTTCCAATTGTGATGGTCGGGCCTCACCGTAGAATTCCAGAATCTCGTGTCCTATCAAGTTGTTGTTGTGCTTTAGGGGCATACATAATATCAGAGAGCACCCGGAATCCCTGATGTACCCGAGGAGCGCTTCTCGGGCTTCGGGCGAAATATTCTCGTTAGCCAGACTCTCGGTCTCGGATTGGCTGGAGATGAGGACAGCCACATCAGCGTCCTTGATCTGCCGGGCCAATTCCGTGGCATTTTGGAAAAACCTGAATTTGCTCTTCAACGTGGGTTGGTTGGTTGCCGCGACAAATTCCGATTTTCCCCGGAAATGGGTTATCAGGAGCGCCCGATCGAACGGTATCAGGACCCGCAGGTCATTGGTCAATGCAAACAAGCACTCGTCAAGGGATTCGACGTCAAATAAACGTTTCGAGAATTCTAGAGCGGCTGCCAGAGCCTTTTGTTTGGAGTCAATACTGCCGACCGGGCTGACTGTCTCCCGCCGGTCCATTTTGTCTGAATCCGGCGATTTATCATCTGACATTATAGTCCTTTCATTTCCTTTTCGATTGTCCTGGCGTCATAGGCTTTAAAGAAATGGTAAGCTGTCCCTGAGAAGAAACTTCCTTGTCGAAGAAATTTTGCTCCGGGAGCTTCCTTCAAAAGACTCCAACCATAAGGCCGGCGTACCAGGCGCCCGCCATTGTGCTATTTGGACGGGCATGAGCCTTGTGTCGGCCCAAGGCCCTGAAGGATCTTGTCAAAACCTGGTTACGACCTTTTAAACAACCAATATATTAGGAGTTTTTGCCAAAAAGTCCCTCCCCAGCGCCTTTTCTAAAGGCTCCTAGAAAATAGATTCCCGGTTGAAAGTCCGGGCTACGGCATCCATGGCCCGTTTTGCCAGACTGTTCGGCGCCGACCAGGCCGCCAGCCTGCCCGTCATTCCCAGCGGCAATTCCGTGGAACCCTGTACGACCGCCGCGCAGTCGTACAGGGCTTCCAGCGGAACATCTTGTTGCCGCTCGTCATGGGTTTCGGTCGCCACTTCACCGCCCACTCTACTGGAAAAGGGCGAATTCTTCAGGTCCGTTTCGCTGTAGGATTTGATTGAATCGATTTTATTGAACAAAAACAGCCCAAGTCCTACTGGAAGCCAGATCTCCACATCCTGATCCGGCTTGATCTTGTGCATATCGGACGCGGGAACCAATGCGTGAACAATATAATCCTTCTTTGACTGCAGCTCTCCTACCACCATTCCTTCACCGGGCTGAAAACCTTCCTGTAGTCTATAATCAAGGTTCGTTATGACTCCGTCAAAAGGAGCGACCGCGCTTTCCTGCGCCAAACGAAGCTGCTGTTTGTAGAAATTTATCTCGTCATCCACTTGTCTTACTTCGATTTCCTTACCCTCTGACTTGAATCTGTTTTTTTCATCGAGCAGCAGGAGCTGCATTTCCTGATGAACGATGTTTCTCTGAATAATCTTTTGCCTCAATTTCAGGTCCAGCAGTGACGTGTCCAATTGGAACAGAATTGTTCCTTTGCGGACTTCCGAACCTTCCTTGATATTGACCTCCTTGACCAGCGTGAGCAGAGGCACAGTCAGCTTCTGGGTTTTGTAGGACCCGACGAAACAAGGGTACACAGACTTCGAAGACCAGGGCACAATGACGGAGGTAATCAACAGCGCCAAGACCATAGACAAGACGGCGACTCCCGCGGGCTGTGGACGCAAATCTCTCCTCTTCAGGAAAAGAGACTTGGAACCTAGATAGAGCGGGCGGGCCATGAAAAGGCTCATGGCTATCAGCATTAGAACAACGCCTAAAACCTTGTCAAATCTGTTGTAAACCCCCAGGGATATGGAAAACGAGATGAATATTCGATAGCAAAACGCGCTTACACCGTAAATTGTGTAGATAATAGCTTCCCGGCGGTCCTGGGCAGGGCTTCTGAATTTCGGATGACCAAGGACCCTATTCATGAAGAGATGTTTCACATGTTTCAAAGCGTTTGGGGCCAGGTTGGGCATATTCAGGTAGTCTATAAGAATGAAATACCCGTCGAATTTGAGCAGGGGGTTACCGTTGAACAGTAGTGTGGACCCGAAAGAGACGGCCATCAGATAAAAAGTCAAAGAGTTCAACATGCCGGGTTGGGTAAAATACCAGAAATAGATCGCAATTGTAGCCAGAGCGGCTTCGGCTATGATGCCGGCGGCGCTGATTGAAGCCCTTTGTCTACGGTCCGCCAATTGCCAGGCGTCGGTGGTGTTGCAATACAAGCACGGGAAAAATATCAGGAAGGCTATCCCCATTTCAGGGACATGGAGCCCGTAATACTTGGCCGTCAACGCATGAGCAAACTCGTGCACAAGTTTCGTGATGGCGATGGTGAGCCAAAGGCAAATCAAATTTTGGAGATTGAAAAAAAACAAGTATTCCAGCCTAATTCTGGGGAACCCCAGCAACAACAGGTACAAAGCCCCCACCGAAATAGGCGCGAAAAATAAGAGTATCCACTTGAAGGAAATCTTTGGAGCGGCCTTAATCACTTTTTCCAGAAACTTGTCGGGATTAAGAACCGGGATGAACAAATAGTATAGATTTGAAAGCAGCTTGACCCGTTCCATCTTCTTCATGCTTGCCTTAAGGCTTTTTTGAAATTTGGCGGTATTGTATCCGGTTCCCAGCAAAAGGCCTAATTGAGCCGCCTTTTCCAAGATCAGTTTTGCGTCTTCGGGGCTATAATAGTATCCGTCGGACCTTAGCTTCAAGAGAGCGTCCGCCGGGGAAACACCTCCATCCAGCCTCTGAAGGAACCTGAATTCGTACCTTGATAGGCGGAAGAACTTTTCTCCCACTGGGTCCTTCAGCACCACGCGGCTCTTACCGTCCTGGTTTTCCTCGGCGCATAGAATCAGATCCGGTCGGAATTTTGGAAAAGCCGCCACTGCCGTCTACCTTTGGAAACGAGATCGTGCGCCCTAATAATACAACAAAAAACCATGTTATAGTCCACCGGGAAACTCCTTTCTGCAAAAAGGAAAATCCCGCAGCCATTGCGCAAGCGCATGGATACGCTGATTTTCAGCATACCTATTGACATGAAAGGGCAACAAGTATATTAATAATTGTTACCAACTTATCTATGCGCCCTTAGCTCAGCTGGATAGAGCGTCTGACTACGGATCAGAAGGTCGGGAGTTCGAATCTCTTAGGGCGCACCAGAAAAAACAAGAGGTTAGGCGAATCAGCCTGGCCTCTTTTTGATTAGCGGTAACATCGAGTTAGGAACATGAGTCTAAAGCGGTCCATTTCGGCCCATCCCCCCATCTCGTTTCTTTCCCAGGATAACATCACATCGCTTCACTCAGGACCATATAGTCTCTACGCCGGCAGATACCTTGCCCGCCCCTTGGAGAGCATGGCGGCGCGGATTGCGCTCTCGGCAGTCAAAATGGGATTGTCTTGCGATTGCAAAGGGCAAATTGCTCTCTCCGGATATCTTTACCGAAGTCGTCTTGGTTTCTTTGAATGAGTTTGTTGATCTTTTTTGTGTCGGAATAGCCGGGAACACTGCTTGCCGGCGCCGTCGTAACCCGCTTTCCACCCTCTTTATCCACGATTTTTACGTGCACATTATGGAACACCGGCTCTCTGAATAAAACTTGCGTCTTATTATCCACGCACGGTATGATAAGAGCATTGTTTTATAGTGGTTGTGTCTTCTTGACATCACCGCTCTGAGGCGAGAAACGTCTCCCCACTCGGGCATCCAATTCTGTAGCGGCGTTTTGGGAGTGGCAAGCGGGCCGTAAATCTGCAAGAAATGCGGAATGGCGTTGCCGGATGACCCTTTTACGGTGACCTATCTGAAGAATCGGGCATAAATCTATACTCTCGCGAATAATTCGATGGGGGAACCCAACGATCGCGCTGATCTTCATCCGATTGACCGATCACTGAAGCGCATACGGTGAGAGCATTTTGACAGCTCAATCCGCCGCTAATGGACTAGGTTCCGTTCCGTGATCAGAAAGAAAGATAGCGTCGTTTCGCTAATGGCTTCACGGGCCGTTCACTCTCGAATCGCCAGCATGGACACAAGGAAGGGTGATCATGGCAAACCTTATGACAAGAAGCTTGGTGGCCAAACTTGTCGTTTCCTTTCAGCTTATGACCCTGGTCGCCATTGTTGCGGTGGGGTATCTCTCTTTCAGCAGCGCAAGGACGGCGTTGGAGCAAGCGGAGTTCCGTAAGCTGGATGTGATCAGAGATATACAGAAGAGAAATGTTCAGCAGTACCTCAACGGCGCCATTGACGACATAACGACGATGATGACGGCGATTACCGTCCGTACTTTTTCTGAGGAGGCGACCCTTTCGGATAAGACGCAGCCGGGATCATCTACAGGCGGCGCCGGAGGTTCAGAATCGGAAGAAGTTAAGAAAGCCATGGCCAGAATGGAGGATCGTTTCACTAGCTTTATGAAGGCTAAAGGGGCGTCCGAGGGGTACGAGGATTTCTTGGTTATCGACGGCGCCAATGGTCGAGTCCTTTATACCCTAAAGCGGTTGTCAGACTCCGGAGGGAATGTCAAAACGGGCGCACTAAAAGATAGCGGTGTCGCTAAGGTATGGGAACAGGTGGTGAAGACGCAAAAGCCTGCGCTGACTGATTTTGGCGTTTATGAACCCATTCAAGGCCCCGCGGCGTTCGTAGGCGGTCCGGTTTTAGGCGTAAAGGGTGACCGACTATACGCAGTTTTGGCGCTACGATTGAGCCCCAAGGGGATCGATGACACTATGAAGTTGAGCCAGGGAGCTGGAAAGACGGCGGAAACCTATCTTGTGGGACAGGATTTCGTCATGCGATCCAATTCTCGGTTCGAGAGTGACTCGACAGTAATAAAGAAAAAAGTGGACACTGAGGCGGTAACACAGGCTCTTCAAGGGAAAACAGGGGAAGCCGTGCTCAAGGACTACCGAGGAGAGTCTGTCTTGAGCTCCTATGCGGATCTCGGACTGAAAGGGATGGGAAATCTTGGAGCAGATTTCAAATGGGGAATCATTGCTCAAATCGATGTGAATGAGGCCATTCGGCCGGCTGTGAACCTTGCGTATCGGATCACACTCATAGCGCTTCTAATCGCTGTTCTAGCGTTTGCGGTGGCGTACCTTCTGGGTAGAACGATGGTGCGGCCTATAGGAGCCCTGGCGGGACAAGTAAGCAAGGTTGGAGGGGGCGACCTGTCGGTCCAAATCTCCGCTCAGAAGAGAGAAGATGAAGTCGGCGTTCTGGCTAAGGCCTTTCAGGCCATGTTGGGCAACCTGCAAGACCAGACCCGCCGCACTTTGGAAGGGGTAAATGTGCTCTCTTCGTCTGCGGCGCAAATATCTGCTACGGTGTCTCAACTCGCCGCTAGCACGCAAAAGACTTCAGCTGCTGTGGCGCAAACCGTTACAACGGTTGACGAGGTAAGGCAGGCCGCAGCCCTGGCGAGCGACAAAGCTAAGAATGTTGCGGACAGATCACTCCAGTCGGTGCAAATCTCGGAGTCCGGCAATAAAGCAACCGAGGACACTATTCACAGGATGAATCTCATCAAAGAGCAGATGGAATCCATAGGCGAAACCGTGGTGAGACTGAGCGAACGTAGTCAAGCAATAGAAGATATAATCGCCACAGTACAGGATCTTGCCGACCAGTCCAACCTCTTGGCGGTCAATGCCTCTATCGAGGCTGCCAGAGCTGGTGATCAGGGCAAAGGGTTCGCGGTAGTGGCTCAAGAAATTAAAAGTCTGGCCGATCAATCGAAGCGAGCCACCGAACAGGTCAAATCGATTCTCGATGATACCCGGAAATGGGTGAGCGCAGTCGTAATGGCCACTGAGCAGGGGGGCAAGGCCGTGGACGCGGGAGTTAAACAGTCCATTCTGGCCGGTGAATCCATTCGGTTGCTTACCGAAGGCGTCTCTTCCTCCTCCCAAGCGGCGACTATAATCCATACGTCAAGCGAGCAGCAGGCCGTGGGCGTTAATCAAGTGGCTTCGGCTATGGCCAGCATAGCTCAAGCTATGGATCAAAACATGGAGAGCACCTCTCAATTGGAATCCGCCGCGCGAAAGCTGGAGGAGTTGGGCGGATCTCTCAAAGAACTGATCCAACGCTATAAGATATAGCGCACTAAAAGCGATGGTCGGTTTTGGACGAGGTCATGAACATTCTCGAACGCGAGGCTCTTGTCATACCTGCTCCCTCGCAATGAAACGCCGCTGGACAATAGGACGGAGTCAGGTCCAAGAGTGGGCGCCTGACTAATGCGTCGATCACTGAATTTCTAATTGTCCTGTAGTTTTTTTCTCTCAAATATCCGGTAAATCACCACGTAAAAGATCGGAATGAACAGCAGCGCAAGCGATGTGGCTGTGACCATTCCGCCTACCACGCTCGTGCCGATGGCGTTCTGCGCTCCCGCGCCGGCCCCGGTGGCAATGGCCAGTGGAAGAACGCCGAATCCGAAGGCCAGCGAGGTCATGATTATGGGGCGAAACCGCAGCTTCGTCCCTTCCAAGGTAGCTTCCGTCACACCCATTCCTTCCGCCACCTTGGCCTGAGTGAACTGGACGATTAGGATGGCGTTTTTAGTGCATAGACCCAGGGTTGTGAGCAGCCCGATCTGAAAGTACACATCGTTGGGAAGCCCACGTAACGACGAAGCTATTACTCCTCCGATGACGCCAAGGGGCAACACCAACAAGATTGTGATTGGAAAGGTCCAGCTCTCGTAAAGAGCCGCCAGCACGAGGAAGATCACCAGCATTGAAAACGCGTACAGAGCGGTAGTCTGAGACCCGGCCATACGCTCCTGATAAGAAATGCCGGACCAGTCAAAGCCGACACCCTTGGGCAATTTCGAGACGAACTCCTCCATGGCCCGCATCGATTCACCGGAACTCCTGCCGGGGGCAGCCTCGCCCCAAATGTTTATGGAAGGAAAGGCGTTGAACCGCTCGAGCTTCGGAGAACCCGATGTCCAGTGCCCTGACGCAAAAGAAGAAAAGGGTGACATCTTGCCCGCGGAGTTGCGCACATAGAGTTTTTCCAGACCCTGGGGCAACATGCGGAAGGGAGCGTCCGCCTGAGCGTATACCCGTTTTATCCTGCCGGATTGTATAAAATCGTTTACATAAGAGCTACCGAAGGCCGCAGATATGGTATTGTGAATGGTTGTGATCGGCGTCCCAAGCGCTCCGGCCTTTTGCCAATCTATGTCGATGCGGTATTCCGGCACATCCTCCAGACCATTGGGACGAACTCTCGTCAATCTCGGGTCCTGCATAGCCATCCCCAGGAGCTGGTTGCGGGCGTTCATTAGGCCGGCGTGCCCGAGACCGCCACGGTCTTGCAACTGAAAATCGAAACCCTTTGCCTGGCCCAGTTCGATGACGGCCGGAGGTGGAAAAGCGAACACCATAGCGTTGCGGATCTGCGAAAAAGCCCCCATGGCGCGGCCGGCCACAGCCTCAGCTTTCAAATTCGGCTGGAGGCGAAGATCCCAGTCCTTGAGCTTTACAAACCCCATACCGACGTTCTGTCCGCTTCCGGAAAAGCTGTAGCCGGCAATCGTCATTATGGATTCCACCGCATCTTTGTCGTCCGTCAGAAAATGCTTCTGAACCCTATCCAGGACCGACTCGGTCTGCTCAAGTGTCGAGTTCGCGGGGAGCATCGCCATTACAAAGAGAACTCCCTGGTCTTCATCCGGGAGATAGGCGGTGGGCATGCGGTAAAATAGATATCCCATCGCCACCACGATCAGCATAAAAACACATAGGTAACGCAGTTTCCTCGAAAGAGCGTGGCCAACCAACGCCAGGTATGCGTCTCTCGTCCAAGAAAAAATTCGATCAAACCATCGGAAAAACGGCCGCATGAAAAAGATAGCGTTTTCCGACGGTTGATGTCCGGCCGCCACAGGCTTGAGCAAGAGACGCGCACGAGAACCGGCGTGAGAACCAACGCGACAACCACCGAAAGGAGCATGGAAGCGATGACGGTTACCGAAAACTGTCGATAAATAACACCTGTGGAGCCGCCAAAAAAAGCCATAGGACCGAATACCGCCGACAGAACCAACCCGATCCCGATCAAGCGCGCTGGTAATCTCTTCCATCGATTTGCGTGTGGCTTCTTTCGGGAGGCAGTCCTTCCTCCGCCATAATGCGTTCCACGTTTTCCACCACCACGATGGCGTCATCCACGAGTAGGCCGATGGCGAGGACCATGGCGAACATAGTAAGCATGTTGATGGAGAACCCGAAGAATCCCAGAACCGCGAAGGTCCCCGAAAGATACCACCGGCACTGCGATGGTCGGGATCAGTGTGGCTCGCAGACTTCCCAGAAAAACATACATGACCACGAAGACCAGCAGGATGGCCTCAAGAAGCGTCTTTATCACCTCGTATATGGCCAGCTTGACAAAAGGTGTCGTCTCGTAGGGATAAGTGACCTTCATTCCCAGGAGGGAAGTATCGGCTCATCTCACTGAGTTTGGCTTTCACCCCATCAGCCGTGTCAAGAGCGTTTGCGCCGGCGGCCTGCCGGACGGCCAGAGCAGCGGCGGGTTTGCCGTTGTGCCGCGAAGACTGACTGTACAACTCAGCGCCCAATTCCGTCCTTCCGACATCCTTTAATCCGCACCATGGACCCGTCCGGATTCATTCGGATGGGAATGGCGGCGAACTCGTCGGGCGTCTTGAGAAGACTCTGGACCACCAGCGAGGCGTTCAAGCGCTGGCCTTCCACTGCCGGCAACCCGCCGAACTGGCCGGCGGACACTTCCACGTTATAGGATTTAAGCGCTGTGATCACGTCCTCTATGGTCAAATGATAATTGGTCAGACTTGTCCGGGTTCAGCCAGATGCGCATGGCGTACTGGCTACCAAAGCGTCTGCACTTCGCCCACCCCCGGCACCCGGGCCAAAACCTTCTCCAGACTGGATTGGGCATAGTCTTCAAGGTCTTTCCCATCCATGCTGCCATCTTCTGAGATGAGGCCCACTACCATAAGATAGTTTTTGGTGGATTTACTGACCTTTACGCCCTGGCTTTGGACCACCTCCGGTAGGCTGGCGGTGGCCAACTGGAGCTTGTTTTGCACTTGAGCCCACGCAAGGTCTGGGTCGGTTCCCGGAGCGAAGGTCAACTCAATGCGGGAGGCTCCGGATGAATCACTGGTTGAAGACATATACAGCATTTTGTCAAAGCCGGTCATCTTCTGCTCAATGATCTGCGTCACGCTGTTTTCAACCGTCTCAGCCGAAGCCCCAGGATAAATGGAGTCAATGGCGATTGATGGCGGAGCGATGGGTGGATACTGTGATATAGGTAGATCGTATATCGCCAAGCCGCCCGCTACTATCATGATAATTGCTATGACCCAGGCAAAGACCGGACGGTCCAGAAAGAATTTCGATAACATTAGTTCCCCGTTAGTTTGATTTTTCCGGTCGGCTGGGCCGAATTCCCGGGTTCCGAAGGTCAGCTTTCCCGAGGAGCCCACCAAGGGACAACCTTCACGGAAACGCCCGGCCGAATTTTTTGCATGCCCTCGACGATCACACGATCGCCGGATGCAAGCCCTGAGGAAATCAGCCAATTGTCACCGATGGCGCGATCAAGCGCCAGCATCGCTGTTGGACTTTCTCTTCGCGAGCTCCCACGATCAGCGTGGTGGGATTCCCCTTTGGATCGCGTGATACTGCTTGCTGTGGAATAAGAATGGCTTGATCGTTTATTCCTTCCTCCACCACCGCTCTGCACAAACATTCCCGGCAGGAGAACTCCTTCCGGATTTGGAAACACAAGTCTCAGGACGACAGACCCGGTCGTAGGATCTACAGTGACGTCTCGAAACAAAAAAGTCCCTTCCATGGGATAATTTGCGTCATCTTCCAGGATGAGCTTGACCTTGCTCTGGTCCATGCCGTTTTGATTGAGGCGGCCGTCCTGGAGACGGCGTTTGAGTCGCAACAGTTCGGATGTCGATTGAGGGACATCCACGTAAATCGGGTCAAGCTGCTGAATGGTGGCCAGCGACACAGCCTGATACGCCGTCACCAGGGCGCCATCCGTGAAGCTGGACTTGCCGATGCGACCGGTAATCGGCGCAGTTACACGGGTATAACCGAGATTAATGCGGGCGGTGTCCACCGCTGCCTTGCAGTATTCGATGTCGGCTTCGGCCTGTTTGAGCGCCGCCTCTCTGTCGTCATAATCTTGCTGGCTGACCGCTTTTTCGGCTAGTAGTCCCTTATAGCGTTCAACTTCAGCCGCGTCACAATCAGGCTAGCCTCGGCTTTCGCCAGGTTGGCCTTGGCACTGTCAAGAGCCGCCTGAAAGGGAGCGGGATCAATCTGATACAGCACCTGATCGCCCTTGACATCCGAGCCTTCTTCAAACAAGCGTTTCTGAATGATGCCATTGACTTGGGGTCGGATTTCCGAAACCAGATATGCGGACGTGCGGCCGGGTAATTCGGTCGTCAGCTCGATCTCCTGTGGTTGGACGGTCATAGTTACCACTTCCGGCGGACCGGGCGCAGCGGCTTGGCGCTCCCTGTCGCACCCGCAAAGCAGTAGCGCCGCAACCATAAGGAAGAATAGTATAGCGGCTCCTGGCAATATGCGCATAATGAAACCTCGGATAAGATGTTTGCTTTTCTTACCTTCGTTCAAGGGGCTTATCCCATGAGTGGAGAAGGCTCGGTTAGACGCCGAAGCCTTCTCCGGGACTTTCTTTTCAATCAAAGAGTTTCTTGAACGCCCGCTTGATCCGGGCCATGCCATCCGACAGCTCACTTTCAAAGGTTGCCGCTTTCTCCTTGGCCATTTGCTTCTTTTCCTCGATTTGGCTTTTGTACTCATTTATCTGTGCAAGGAGTTCCTTCTTTTTGTGCTCAAACTGAGCGCTAACCCCAGCCTTCTTCGTCTCAAGTTGAACCCCCAACGCCTCCATCTCAGCCTCTAGTCTTACTGCGGTTACGATGAACTTGTTGGCGGCCTTTTTAAGCGATTCATCAATGGATTGGCCGGCGGCGTCCAGCTCTCTATCAATGGTTGTTTCCAGTGTGGAGATCGAACGTTGGATCTTTTCTTTCTGGGCTTCGAATGCGTCCCTCGCTTCAGCTTTGCCTAAGGCCAGTTGAACCTGCAAATCATCGAACTGCGCCTGAATTTCGGTTTTCTTTTCATCGGCAAGACATTTGGCCTTTACCACCTCTGCCTTGAATTCCTTCAGCGTCTCGTTCAATTGTTTCTTTCGAGCTTCGAGTCCCTCTAGAGCTTGTGCTTTGGTTTGTTGCAATTGAGCCTCTAGCGCCGTCGCGCCGGCATCCCATTGATCCAGTTTTGTGCCGATGGCTTCCTTGATTTCTCTGATCTTTGACATAGACTGTCTCCTTTGAATCTGAACTGTGCGGCGGTCTAGCGCCCAAGAAATAGCGGCGCCCCAACTTTGTGTCGTTGGACGGCCCCCAGTTGTCACTGTGGACGATTGTAGGAACCATCGTTCCCGATCGAGTCCGATTCCCATTCAGGCCCCCGGTGGGGGATGGTGAAGAAGAAAGTCGAGCCTTTCCCCGGCTGGGATTCGACCCAGATCCGCCCTCCATGACGCTCGACAATCTTCTTGCAGTTGGCCAGTCCTATGCCGGCTCCAGGCCGATCAGGACTTGCGTCAACTCGCTCAAAAAAACGAAAGATTCGGTCGAAATAGGGCGGTTCGATTCCGATCCCGTTGTCTTTGACAAAGAAAAGCCACTCCTTCTCATCCCGCTGCGCTCCAATACGAACTCTGAGGGGTTCATCAGCGGCAAACCTGATTGCGTTACTTACAAGATTCTGAAATACTTGAACGAACAGCGGCGGAATGGCGATCACCGTGGGAAGCGATTCACTCTCCACGACGGCGCCACGTTCTTCTATGGCTGATCTCAAACTAGCCAAAGCCTCTTCCAGAGCGACATTGCAATCTGTGGCTTCCCAATGACTCGTATCGTCGGCCGACCGTGAATGCCACAACAGGCCCTGAATGAGACGGTCCATCCGAGTGATGGTATCGAGCGCACGTGAGATCAACTTTTGGGCCTCTTCGTCGAGCTTAGATTTCAGGCGCCGCTCCAGGAGTTTTATGTAAGCCGCAATTCCGATGAGAGGTTCCCTGAGGTCGTGAGCCGCCACATAAGCAAATTCCTCCAGATTCTTGTTGCTGCGTTCCAGGGCCTTAATTTGGTCGTGGAGCCTCTCCTCTGAGCCCTTGAGATCAGTGACGTCAAGCGCAACCCCTGAAACCCTCAGCGGCTTGCCCTCTTTCGTGCGTTCCACAGTTTTTCCACGGCTAAGCAGCCATTTCCATTCTCCAACCTTATTCCTGATGCGGTGCTCGGCCTCGAAGCGCTCCGTGAATCCGTCAAGATGCTCATCCCAAGCCTTGAGAACTCCGGGTCGGTCGTTAGGATGAATCAGGTCCCGCCAAAAGTCGGTGTTCAGTTGGACCTCCTCGGGGAGATGACCGAAAATATCGGCCCAACTTTGATCGACACACACTGTGTCTTTCTCAAGATCGACTTCCCACAGCGTCAACTCAGCTCCTCCCAAGGAAAGCTCAAGCCTATGCTGATTTTCAGCCGGCGATTTCTCCACGCGTCCGCGCTCCGCGATTTTCTTCTGGAATTCGTATTTGTATCGGTCGCCCGAAAAGAGCCGAGTCTTTTCGTCGCTCAGGTTTTCTATGGAGACAACAGCCTTCTTTTCTTCCATGGCGCCTCCTCTTCCGTGTTCGCGCTGTCCTTGAAGTCAGGCGCCGAAGCGCCTGCCGGAAGATATCTTGTCATTGCCGCAGCACTCCTCCGAGAAAAATATCCGTTGCAGCTGTGAGGTTATCCCCCTTTCCCTTTCCGAATCCCTCAGGGTCTTCCAGCATACGGAAAAGGAAAGCGTTGATAACTCCGTCAAGCGCCAGCGCCATGTGATAGGGTTCAAGGTCTCGGAAGACACCCTCTTTTACACCTCTCTCAAAGACCGAGGCCAATCGTTCGATGAATTCGTCGTGTTTCTTAAGAATTTCCCGGTCGAGACCCGCCTTAATGCTAAAGCTCGCCCCTCTCGTTTCGGCAAAATATAGCCGCACGACGGGAAGGTTATTGAAAAACACTTCCCTCCGTACTGCGATGTGTCTCTCAATCGCTCGAAGAGGATTGGGTTCCTGGTCGAGGGCCTTCAGAATCGCATGGTGAAACTCTTCCGACAGCCCGTTTACGAGCGCTTTGTACAAATCTTCCTTATTATGAAAATATTTGGTACAGTGTCCCCATTCCGAACTCCGCTTCTTTTGCGATGTCGTGCATGGATACGTTGAGATACCCCTTTTCCGCAAAGAGTTTTAGAGCGGCCTGTAGTATCTCCGTGCGCTGCCGAAGATTATCTCTCTCTCTACGGGGAGAGTTTTCGTGTTTCGTGTTTAGCTCTTTAAGCAGTGACGGAGTCATTTGTTCTCCTTCTGACGTAGCGTTCAGAATCTGACGTCGGACTCTAGATCACACATGAGGAGCAGTCAAGAGAAAATTTTGAGGTATTTCACATCAACGCCCTTATCACCACGACCAAACGGGCCCGGCGCTGATACTTGGCATAATTGGACAAAAAAAAAGAGGCCATTTCATCTAGAATGGCCTCTTTTCTTACGAGAATTGAACAGTGAGTAAGCTTATCTATGGCGCCCTCGTCCGCCTCCCATGCTGAAGCTTCCGGATCTGGACATGCCACTGAAATGTCCTCCACTGAAACCGCCGCTGCGGAACGTGTGCGGCGTTGCAAAATTCCGCGAATGAAACACGTTTGCCGACCCAAACCGAAGGGTGTTGGCGCTCGAGAAAGTTCGGGAGCGAAAGGCGTTGGTAGATCCTGAATTGAATCTGTTGACATTCAACCGGGTTACGTTAGAAGACGAGATGTTGGAACGATTGACTCTGAAACCTCGAACAGTTCCACTCCTGCTGAATGCGGAAACATTTGAGCCATTCATGAAAGCGTTTCCTCCCCGTCCGGTCCTCGCAAAGGCGCCGAACGCCTTAGGATCCCAAGCTCTGCGGCCATGATGGCCACCTTGCCACCACCACGCCTGATATCCATGATGGCGCCACCATGGATGGAATCTGTACCAAACCGCAATATTGTAAAAAAAGACCGGCGCTCCTCCATACCAGTAAGTGTCGTAGCCATAATTCGGCAAATATGCCCAATCATCGTAATCCGGCGTTATTTCCTGGGTGACGACGTAACTCGGCCCCCGGTTATAGGCAGTCTTCGGAGGACGCAAATTAGTTTGGATCTCCGGTCCGTAAACCCATCCGTGGTCGGCGAGCTGGGCCCAGTCATTTGAGGTCCACACGCCTGTGATCTTCAATTGGTCGCCCATATTGGCGCATCCGACAATATCGTATGAACTGCCGGGACCGCTTCTTATGCGGAGACAGTTGTCCGGCTGATCCACTCCCACAACTGTGGCTAACCCTCAATTTGGTTGAGGAGTTTGGCCACTTCCCAGGCCGCTCTGATTCTGATTGATTGCGGCAGGTTGGGGCAAAGGCCGGCTCCCATCCTGACCTGGCTGCCCAGTCGTGTAATTTTGAACGGCCGGCGGCTGGCTGGACTGCATATTTTGCTCCGCCGCAGACACACTCGGTATATTTGCCAACAGCGCCAATGCTATCAAAATCGCAAAGACATTTCGTCGCTTCATCATAATCAACACCTCCCTCGTCTTGGCTTCCAAGTCAGGAAAAGGGCCATCGACAATTTTGGGATGTCCCTCCCGCCGTTTTCTTAGTTCTACCACAATAGACGGATTTTTCTCGCGTTTGTTAAACCGGAGTTAAGATACGGCTGGGGATGTCGCGTTGCTTATGAAGAAATCTTGGGTCTTGGAAGCTAAAGAGCCTTTGTTCATTTGCGTGTAAGCTCGCATTTGTGCGCCAATCTGCGGTCTCCCACCGGCCTTCTTCACGGGTGGCAACCACAATCGGCTTCGATGCGGTTGTTAGGACGAATTGCTACCACAATGGGAGCCCGCACACTATGGGGGACAAGGGCGTATAAAATTGAAAGATGGCCGTGGGCTGGGGTTTTGTGTTATACATTTTGCTCCGTCTGCAAGATGGACCTGCTCGAACGGGTTTACGGTCAAGTTGAACATTGGTTGGAACCTTTTCGCGCCGACTGCAGGACCGCGCGGGGATACGAACAGGATGGAGGAATCGTGCGGAACCTTTGCCGGATATAGTAGTGACAAGTTGTGATTTGCAATGATTCGGGCGCAGCGGACGCTCGGCGTAACACCTCGTTATGATTAGCTTACGCCTTGAGAGCTGGCCTACGAATCACAAGGTCGGGAGTCCGCAGCTCTTGGGCGCTCCATAAACCATAAGACAAACCGCTTAGTTATCAGTCCCTAAGTAGGCGGTTTTTTGTCTGCGAAATGCGGCCTGCAATTATCGAAAGGCCGAAAATATTGCCACATCTGGAGATTGAATGAACGAGGGATCGATTTCAGCGCGATATAGCATCGGAGAAGAGATTGCGAACAGCCTTACTCACGGCTTGGGAATCATATTCTCGATAACCGGTATGGTTGTTCTCATGGTTTCCACAAGCGGTTCGGGAGATTTTTGGCGCATAGTGAGTTGCGCTGTCTTCGGAATTGCGCTCATCCTACTTTACACTACGTCCACTTTGTACCACGGTATTCAAGTTCCGAACGTCAAATCGTTGATGAGGATTCTGGACCATTCAGCAATATTCCTGCTTATTGCGGGCACTTATACTCCATTTACTCTGGTGAATCTCAGGGGTCCGTGGGGTTGGTCGCTTTTCGGCGTGATTTGGGGAATAGCGCTTCTGGGAATTATTTTTCAGATGACTTTGTTGCGTAAATGGGTGGGAATTTCAGTCGCATTGTATGTTCTAATGGGCTGGGCAATCGTGGTGGCCATCAAACAACTGCTTGCGGCTGTCGCTCCGTCAGGCCTGATTCTGCTGCTTGCAGGAGGCCTCGCTTACACCTGCGGAGTTGTATTCTACGTCTGGCGTAAGCTGCCATATCACCATGCCATCTGGCATCTCTTCGTATTGGCCGGCAGCGCATTTCACTACTTTGCGGTCCTGTTTTATGCCAAGCCCATCATACGTTAGCTAGGTTCGGTCGGAGCCGGACTCTTCGGGCCCCGAGGCGCCCGAGCGCTGGATCACGGTGTTCCGCGAACCGGAGTGTCAGCGAAAATGAGGAGTAAGAAGTCGCATCCATTTTGCCATGAATGGCACTATCTCCAAAATGGTGTCGGAAAAGATTGCGAAAGGTTTTCAAACCAAAACCGGTGGTGGACCCTATGCCAAGACCCATGTCGTATTTGTAAAGTTCCTGCAGGGACTCAAGAATCATCACAGACTCTATAAGAATCAATTGGGTTTTAAGGATAAGAGCAAGGAATCTTTCTGGGCCTGCATGGACGGCATATTGCCGTTCGCCAGGCTGGTAGAAGATCTGCATCCCAGCGGAAGCGATTTCGATGATCCCAATCCCGAGTATCCGTGGTCGGATAGCGCCGGGACCGTCTACTGTCCTACCACCTATGGCTTCACTGAATTTCAAGCAAGGCAAAGAGAACTGGATTCGATAAGACAACTGTTGATCAGGCTTTTTGACTCTGTGGGCTATAAACTGCACTCCTAATCAGCGCTCGTACTTACGAAACGGGTTTTTGAGCTCAAGAATGTCTACATGTCCCGGAATTTAACCGACTTGCCTTGATCGACACTCGTGTGCCTTCAGGAGGGGAAAGAACTGCCGATGAAAAACAATCGAACCCGTGCGCTAAGAATGCTCGCGTCGATTATGGTTTGGGGTTGCCTCATGTCATCCGGGGCCGGATTCGCGGCTGAGACTTCTTTGAATGAACAACTGCTGCAGGCAGCCGATCACGGCTTGCTGGAGCAGGTCAAGAGCTCGTTGGCAAAAGGCGCAGACCCGAACGCCAAGATGACCTACGGCCATACTCCCCTGAGCAGGGCTGTTTTGCAAGGACATATCGAAATCGTCAAGCTCCTGATCGATAAAGGAGGCGACGTCAATCAGAAAGGCGAGTATGACGAAACGCTTCTCACTAACCCACTGGACTGGAATAATCTTGAAAT
Source organism: uncultured delta proteobacterium (assembly GCA_963747865.1). Lineage (GTDB taxonomy): Bacteria > Desulfobacterota > Desulfomonilia > Desulfomonilales > Desulfomonilaceae > JBBSBY01. The sequence goes on from CAVVHK010000091.1 coordinate 120,678, forward strand.
CGTAAGATTCCTTATAGACAAGGGGCTAGACGTAAAAGCCAGGGACAATAGGGGCCAAACGGTCCTGAACGCCGCCGCCTCGATTGGAAGCCTGGAATTCGTAAAACTGGTTATCAATAAAGGGGCTGACGCTTACGCCAAGGACAACGAGGGCCGAACACTGCTTATGGACGCCGCGCGTGGCGGCAGCGTTGAAGTGGTCAGATTCCTCGTGGATAAAGACCTGGATATCAGCGCCGAAGACGAAAACGGAGAAACGCCGTTAGTGTCCGCTGCCGATTGGGACTATCAAGTCTTAGTAGCTCACCTTCGAAAGGGCATGTGTGGTCGCGGGTACGAACCCGGTGAAGTGGCGATCGCCAAGGAAAGAAGTCTCGAAGTTGTAAAGTTTCTCGTGGATAGAGGCGCCGATGTGAATGCTAAGGGCCAATACGACACTCCCCTCACGAAAGCCGCCTTCCATGGCCATCTCGGAGTTGTTAAATTTCTCATCGATCATGGGGCGGACATCAATGGCCAGGACAATCGCGGTCGAACGGCCCTCATGGAAGCCGCTGCAAACCACCAGATGCAAGTGGTGAAGTTTCTCATAGAAAGAAGAGCCCGGGTTAACCTCAAGGATGGCGAAGGCGAAACTGCTCTCGCGAGGGCCATCCCAATGCGAAATAGAGAAATAATCCGTTACCTGAAGGCTCACGGCGCGAAGTGACCCGCATTGGCGAACGACCGCCAGCGCACAAAGCGGAAGGCTCGCAACAATTGCACGGAATTTGCACAAATTCTCCGCGATAATTTCATGCTCGTTCCATCACGGTTGCACAATTCCCTGATAAAGTTTTTCTCGTTCGGGAGCCCCCGTCGGGTAAGGCGTGTCCGGAGGCTTGGCCGCCCCAGCGGAATTCGTGACGCGAGCCAGAGCGCCATGGACGCCTAAATCGGCCATAATTTTGACCGCCGTTATGTCATGCGTGGCCGGACTCGGAAGGAGAACTCTATGATGGATAAAAAGATGGTCAGTTTCAGTCTTTGCGCTATAGGCGCTATTATTCTTCTACCATCCATAATCTTCGCGGCGAGCTTCGATTGCTCAAAAGCAACATCTGAAGTCGAGAAGCTTATCTGCGGCAATGACGACTTATCGAGGCTGGACGAGTCCCTGCACAAGGCGTTCCTAAAAGCGCTCAAGCGGCCCGACATCAAAGAGCAAACAATCGAAAGCCAAAAGCAATGGCTGAAGAATCAGCGAAACGCGTGTCGGGATGCGCAGTGTATAAGGAAGGCGTACAAAACGCGAATCAAGGAGCTGGGCCTGTCGTCATTCGTTGGTATCGTGTTTGATAAGCCCCCCAATCAAAGCGAGTCGTCCTCTGAAGATCCGACGAACATATCAAAACCACAGATGATAGAGTCGCGAGTTGCTGTTAGCCGAACAAGAACCGAACCACCGCATGAGCCCAAGCCGAATCGTTCGGAGAAATCCGACACGAAGCCCTCTGTGACTGAAGAATTGCGGCAAGCGGCCCAGAAGGGCTCTCTGGAGCAGGTCAAAAACTTGGTTACAAGAGGCGCCGACGTGAACGCCAAAGGCAGCAACGGACAAACGGTCCTCATGGACGCCGCCCATTTCGGAAATTTTGAGCTGGTGAAATTCCTGGTCGATAGGGGAGCCGACGTAAACGCAAAAGCCAAAGATGGCGGCACAGCCCTTAATATTGCGCAGAACAAAGGTGACACTCGGATCGTAGAACTCCTCAAATCCCACGGTGCGAAGGAATGAGGTCTTCCTGGTTCTTAACCTCATTCGGGGGCTTCAGCTTGGGCAGGCGTGTCTGGAGGCTTCGCCCCAACTCGAATTCATTACCCGACTTGGAACATGGAATTAGTCTATATCTGCACAATGAGGAAAAACGGCCAATGAGAATAAATCGAACCCGGGCTGTAACAATGCTCGGAATGGTCATAATTTTGGGTTGCGTTATGTCGTCCGTGGCCGGGCTCTCAGTGAATGATGAACTCCTTGAAGCAGCCGAGAAGGGGAGCCTGGAGCAGGTCACAACTTTGGTTGAAAAAGGCGCGGACGTAAACACCAAGCGGTCATACAGAACAGCAGTCATGGCCGCTGCGCAGTCCGGAAATCTCGACCTCGTGAAATTCCTTGTCGAGAAAGGCGCAGACCCGCAGGTCAAGAGCCGATTGGGTAATACCGCCGTGATGAGCGCCGTTCGGTCGGGAAATCTCGAAGTCGTGAAATTCCTCACCGGTAAGGGTGTTGGCGTTAACGCTGAGGACGAAAAAGGCCGTACGGCCCTTATGTTCGCCGCCAGGGCCGGAAAACTCGGAATTGTAGAATTCCTCGTCGATAGAGGCGCCAACGTGAACGCCAAAGATCGCATCGACCAGACCGTGCTGATGTGCGCTACCGGTGGAAAATTAATAAATTTCGACGAAACCGCCGTCAAACCCGATGGCCGAGGCAAGTCGGCAAATCTGGAAGTCGTGAAATTCCTGATTGATAAAGGCGCCGACGTGAACGCAAGAGGCCCGGGGAGCCGGACGGCTACCATGCTCGCCGCCGAGGCCGGGGACCCCGAGATCGTGAAGCTACTCCTCGGCATGGGGGCGGATGTCAACGCCGAAGCCGAATACTATTATACGACCCTCATGTTCGGCGCTGGATCAGGAAATCTCGCAGTTGTGAAGCTCCTCGTAGATAAGGGCGCGAACGTGAACGCTGTGGACCTCACCGGTCGCACGGCCCTTCTGGAAGCGGCCGGGGCCGGAAACCTCGAAGTCGCGCAATTGCTGATTAACAAAGGGGCCAACGTCAAGGCCAAGACCAAAGGCGCTCAAACACTCCTCATGGCCGCCGCCGCTTCCGGAAAACTCCAAATGGTGAAATTCCTCACCGATAAGGGCCTCGATGTGAACGCCACGAACCCCTCAGGGTTCACGGTTCTCATGAGCGCCGCCGATGGCGGAAACCCTGAAGTGGCGAGATTCCTCATCGATAGAGGAGCCGCTGTGAACACAAAAGCCAAGGATGGCCAAACGGCCCTCATACGCGCAGCTGATAGGGGAAATCTCGAAGTCGTGAAGGTGCTCGTGGATAAAGGCGCCGGCCTGAATGTCAAGGACGAACACGGTTGGACAGCCCTTCTCTCCGCCGCCAAATCCAGGAAATGCGAAGTTGTGAAACTCCTAGCCGAAAAAGGGGCTGACGTGAACGCCGCCGAGAGTCACGACGGCTTGACGGCTCTCATGTATGCCGTCACTCTTTTAAGCTCAGGAAATGTCGAGGTGGTGAAGGTCCTCATCGACAAAGGGGCCGACATGAATGCAAAAAACAATTACGGCGACACGGCCCTAAAAATGGCGGAGAACGCAGGCTACATTCAAATCGCGGAACTCATGAAAAATCAAGGGGCGCTTGAGGAGAGGAAGTTTTTCGGTAAGATCGGCGCCTATTCCGTGTCAATGCGACTGGGCGTGTCGAAAAAGGGGTATGTAAAGGGAGTTTACTCCTACGACGCACACAAGAAAGAGATTCCCTTCAGCGGTAAAATTGACGGCGGCGCCGTTGCCCTGAAAGTTTACAATGAGGCCGGCGTTGTACTGGAAACATTCGATGGAAGTTATACCACAAAATTCACCGACAGGATTACCGGAGCCCCCCAACCCATAGATGACGCGATAGACGGTATCTGGAAGGGCAAGGGCAAGGCGCTGGAGTTTCATTTGGCGAGAGAACCCTGGGACGACCATTACGTAAGTTGCGAAGAGATGCAAAAATACCCTGAAAAGGTTTTTGCAGAGCGGTCCGTTTACTTGGGCAGTGGCGCTATCTCGCCCAATGTGGTCGATTACAAATGTGAGGGCGGACTGCTGTCCTTAGGTTTCTTAGAGAAGCTCTATACCTTATCGGACTCGATTCGCAGCCAAGGGCCTCAGGGGACTTGCTCAGGGAGTAGTATGCACATGTATCGGAGGAGCTTTCTTTATGAGCTGCTCGAAGCGGGGCTGGCGCCGGATATGTATGCCTTACACAGAGAACAGTGGGAAAAAGATGCGCAGGTTTATCGAAAATACGAAAATGCCCTCCACTATTTTAGATTGTGGGCTCATCAAAGCCTTTACAATTTTGAGCTCTATAACGTCTTTTGGGAGGAATATAATCACGTTAGACCTGCGTTAATCAAACATTACGAAGAAAGATTCAAAGCGCCCCATGAGAAGGCGATTGGTTACGCAGATAAGGGTTTAGGTTGTTTTGTGATATGGGCCGCCGGATCTTACGAATATGACCTTCAGGGAGGCGAACCAAGGATAACGCCGATCGAAGAAGCGATAGCAAGTCCTGATACCACGCAAAAGAATTTAGCTGACATCATTGAACAAACGGCGTCTCAGGATGAACTGGACCAAGCGTTAAGAGTGGCCTTACTTCATCAAAGACCACAAAGCGTCTTGGAGTTGCTTTTGACAAAGGGCGCCCGCATCAATACCGACGATGAGTCCGCCCTGTTCTTCGCGCTGCGCAATCGAGACCACGTAAAGTTCCTGCTGGCTCGGGGCGCCGATGTCAATTACGAAAACGGATTCGGCAAGACCGTCCTTTTCTATGCTATCGGGTTCAAGGACATCGAAATGGTACGACTTCTCCTTGACCACAAAGCCGACGTCAACCATTCCTATAAGGGCAAAGAGGCCATGACCGAGATTGAGAATGAGGGCAACGTGCCCTTCTACCAGTCATACTGCGCTCTTGCTCACGGCAAAAGAACACCGCTGATGCATGCGGCTCAACACGGGAATGTGGAACTCATCAAGTTGCTGCTGCAACGTGGCGCCAAACTGGATTCCGTAGACGAGGAAGGATTCAACGCAGCGGACTATGCGGATATGGGAAACAAGCCTGAGAACTGGCAGTATCTAAACGGATTGGGCTTGAAGGGGAAAATGGCCGGCCAGTCATGAATTCTCGCTAAAGAAGATAGCGCAGCGGTCGGCTTTCAGCCGCCGGTGACTTCAACCGTTGGGGAAGTAAACCTTGAAGATACATAACCTTATTTTGAGCGCATTCTTTCTTCTCATAATTCCGGCAAGCGCCTGTGCGGCAAGCTTCGATTGCGGAAAAGCAACATCTGAAGTCGAGAAGATAATATGCGGCGACGCTGCGTTATCGAAGCTGGATGACGCCTTGAACGAGGCCTATCTAAAAGCGCTTGAGCGGCCCGACGACAAGGAGCAAACAATCCAAAGCCAAAAGTGGTGGCTGAAGAATGAACGCAACAAGTGTCGGGATGGGCAGTGTTTGAAAAAGACTTATGGGACTCGAATCAGAGAATTAGGGTCGTCAGCGAGTAATGACGAATACGTGCTGGTGATGAGCAAAGACGACTGCGTTTGCCAACACATGTTAGAGATTTACAACGACGATTTGAAGGAATACGGGGAAATAAGCTACGATCAGCACGAGGAATTTAAGGCGATCAAGTGGGAGAAACACAAAATCTATTTTGAGCCTGGTGAATTTCCACTAAAGGAGGATGACATATTAATATCTAAATTCGACATAAATAATGACGGCAAGCCTGAGATAATCATTAAATATGGACACCGGACTCTAAGCGGATGGGATTCCGATGCCTTATATATTTTTAGAGAAAAAGATTTTGCCGATTTCAAAGATAAGATTGTCATCAATGAGAGTTTCTTCAAGAAAGCGATAGGCGTGTGGGGTGTTGATGTAGATAATAATCCATTTAGAGCGAATGTCTATCGACTTCACGATTTACCGGCATTTTATGCATTAGGTGGATGGTTCTATTTTTATCCATTTGTTTACCAAGGCAAATATTTTACCAGCATGCATGACTGGTTGCCGGATGTTGGGAAGTGGTGGGACACGGAGTATGAGAAGTCTGTAAAAGAGAAATGGGAAGTTATTCTCCGCTTTACACCTGAGAATCAACTAGAAGACCTGTGTTATTTATTGAAAATATCGGACTGTAAAAATAAAGACAAAAGAGCGAATTAAGAATGGCCCCAACAGCGTTATACACAGATTGGGGGAATGGTTCTTATCTGGCTCTGGCCACATTCGTCCTTCTCATGGTCGCCGGAGACATCTATGCGGCAAGCTTCGACTGCGGAAAAGCGACTTCTGAAGTCGAGAAGATAATATGCGGCGACGCTGCGTTATCGAAGCTGGATGACGCCTTGAACGAGGCCTATCTAAAAGCCCTTGAGCGGCCCGACATCAAAGAGCAAACAATTCAAAGCCAAAAGCGGTGGCTGAAGAATGAACGCAACAGGTGTCGGGATGCGCAGTGTTTGAAAAAGACTTATGGGACTCGAATTAGAGAATTAGGGTCGTCAGCGAGTAATGACGAATATGTGCTGGTGATGAGCAAAGACGACTGCGTTTGCCAACACATGTTAGAGACTTACAACGACGATTTGAAGGAATACGGGGAAATAAGCTACGATCAGCACGAGGAATTTAAGGCGATCAAGTGGGAGAAACACAAAATCTATTTTGAGCCTGGTGAATTTCCACTAAAGGAGGATGACATATTAATATCTAAATTCGACATAAATAATGACGGCAAGCCTGAGATAATCATTAAATATGGACACCGGACTCTAAGCGGATGGGATTCCGATGCCTTATATATTTTTAGAGAAAAAGATTTTGCCGATTTCAAAGATAAGATTGTCATCAATGAGAGTTTCTTCAAGAAAGCGATAGGCGTGTGGGGTGTTGATGTAGATAATAATCCATTTAGAGCGAATGTCTATCGACTTCACGATTTACCGGCATTTTATGCATTAGGTGGATGGTTCTATTTTTATCCATTTGTTTACCAAGGCAAATATTTTACCAGCATGCATGACTGGTTGCCGGATGTTGGGAAGTGGTGGGACACGGAGTATGAGAAGTCTGTAAAAGAGAAATGGGAAGTTATTCTCCGCTTTACACCTGAGAATCAACTAGAAGACCTGTGTTATTTATTGAAAATATCAGACTGTAAAAATAAGGACAAAAGAGCGAATTAAGAATGGCCCCAACAGCGTTACACACAGATTGGGGGAATGGTTCTTATCTGGCTCTGGCCACATTCGTTCTTCTCATGGTCGCCGGAGACATCTATGCGGCGAGCTTCGATTGCGGAAAAGCGACCTCTGAAGTCGAGAAGCTCATCTGCTCCGATCCGAATCTTTCGCAATTGGATGAAAATCTGTCCAAGACTTATCGGAAAGTCCTGAGCTCTGTGGCCGACCCGGCAAGCCTCAAGCGGGAACAGGCGAAGTGGCTGCGTGACGTGCGTAATCTATGCGCAGACAGCGCCTGTCTGGAGAAGGTATACCGCAATCATCTCGAAGTGCTGGAAAACATCTTACCGGTCACGAGAGCCGGCGAAGAATCCGGTGTGCAGTCTGAGACACCGCCGGCGCCGTTAAGAATCATAAAAAAGATTTCAGATTACCGCCCGTCTGACCATCGAATGGTTCCTTACGATGGTCGCCTTTTCTTTTCGCAAAACGGTAATAAGGGAGACAACAGGGATATTCTCGCCCTCGACATTGAGAAATTGTCGTGCGAATACATCCTTCGCGACCGGCCAAGCGCTCAGTTTGTCGCCCAAAACGATAAGTACCTGGTGATCAGCGAGACAGACCGATTCGCCAAGCCGCTTGTTGTGATAGATAGGGCAAGTGGGAAACGAATCCGTCAAATCAAACTACTTCACATCATTTCTTGGGCCAAAATCAAAGGTAACCGACTCATCGCGATTCAAGGTGACCGGCTTGGTGGTGGATACCCCATCGAAGCGGAAGCGCTGATTTTCGAACTGCCAAGCCTCAAGGTCATTAAGTCTCTCAAAATTACTGCCGGCAACGATGTTCCGTCCTGGCAAGCAAAGATTGTGGCGCTTGGCGCTAAACGAGAACTGGTGGCCTACGACGATGACTTCAACGAAGCATTCAAGATTGCCTTACCGGCGCAAAAGAACGTAGAGGAATTTATTTGCCCTCCGCACGCTTTGCGCATTCATGGTGACAAAGCCGTGATCGTCCACAACTGCGGCGAGATTCTGATATACGATCTGCCGACACGCCGACTCGAACACACGATTCCGTCCTATGCCAATCTCTATACACTCGCTATTGTTAACGGGTTGATCTTCACTGCGCCCACAAGTGAACCGAGGCAAATAGACAGCGCCCATGTTTATGATCTCTACACGGGGAAAGAGCTGGCCGTCTTGCCCATCAAAGCAAGCCGCCTGTTCGTGAAGGGCAATCTATTGTTAGCGGTAGAGCCCAAGGTAACAAGACCGTCTGCCGAGACTGTCAATTTGATGGACATGACTCTCTATTCAGTAGACGCGGCGGCCCTTCGTAGCGGGCGGTGGAGAATTGACCACGTGTTGAAGGCTGCTCAGAAGGCCCAAGCGCTATGGGTTGATTCCGGCGATTTATATGGGGCAATCGAGCTATGTAAGTCAGCCGGAATTGAGGGGCTGGTTGATGAGCCCAATAATCCCAAATCCATCTTAACCGCCGTCAAACGATACGCTGTCTGGCTCAGCAAGACTCTTGATCGAAGCCGTGACACGGTTCGAATATTGGAAGCGCTACAGAGAACTGCGCCGGATGAAGAAATCAATCGAGCGTTGGGCGAAGCTCGACTCAAAACGAGAGTCCTTGAAAATACCGAAGTTGACTCCCTAACAGCCGAGGAACAGCAAACGAACTTTGCCCGTATCCTTTCTACCGTCAATCATTTGAAGATCGCCGAGACGAGAAATATTGAGTTTCAGGCGTTCTCGGGTCTCTTTCACTTTTCAGGAAACCATATTTACGTCGGGCGGAACTATCCCTGGCACTGTTCCGATTGTGGGACAGCAATAGACGTGCTTGATCGAAACACCTTCAAAGAAATCGCAAGCCTTCCGATTGCTCCTTATGATGAGAAGTATCAGCCCACCATTAGATCAATCACTTCGGACGAGAATCGGATTTATGTCTCGGTGGAATATGCCTACGAATCGCAAGATGAGGAAACGACTGAACCCGAGCAAGGACGCCCCGACTTCTTCGTGATTGACAAAGCGTCGCTGAAGATTCTGAAGAAGGCTCAAATTGCGGCCCCTTCAACACTAATCTTCGAAAACGACCAATTATTTGCTTGCGATTGCGATTGCGATTTTACACATGAACAGAGCTGCATGGTAGTCGACCCGGTCACGGCTCATCCGGTCGATGCGCCAGATAAGATCTGCATAGTGGCGGGCGAGGCGGATGACAATATGGTGGTCCGCTTACCGAATGATCGGGCCGAGAGTTGTCGGTTTGTCGCCAAGACCAAGGATTACTTGGTAGCGCACTCTTCCGAAGGCATGGACGCCCCATATTTCTTCTATCCAAGAGCGCTCGACGGCAAGCCCATATCCATCCGACTGAGCCCGCACGATTTACTTTATCGGCCGAGTTCTATCAGCGGCAACTCAATATTGGTCTTCGAGTCGACCCGCACAGATCGGATATTCAAATTGGTTAGCGTTCCCTCCGGAGCAATTAAGACGTTGTTCGGCCTCCCGACAAGCCCCTCACGGATACCTGCGCCACTTCTTCATGATCAAACGCTGTTTGTCGGTCTTGGTCGTGATCTTCTGATTTTCGATATGAGGACCAATCGTCTCCAACGCTACATCAAGAACTTCCTTACAGCCGCATTCACAGACAACGGACATGGAGTCGATGTGAACCGTATTGGCCGACTAATGATCGATCGTGGGCGCCTGATGGCTTTTCCGCAATATGGCATCAATTGTCAGGTCGTGCCATTGTCCGGTCTTGTTGGCGCCGACAGATAGCACGTCGCCCCCCCATGCCAAGGCCAAGACGCGATCGGTCCTTGACAGAGCGGTACACCTCAGGGAAACATCTGATTTCCGTGTACGGGCTTGGCGGTACTTGTACGCGTGGTGTACACAAATGTAGGGTCTGTTAGAGATCGAAAGGGACTGAAAAGGCTCAACAGGGAGCGAGATGATTGGGGTTTACTTT
>CAVVHK010000092.1:0-37759 GCA_963747865.1 uncultured delta proteobacterium
GGGGCTGCACACGATGAAGTGCATCTTCCTGAGTTGCAGGATCGACACCGTCGCCGACTCGTGCGGCCGCAGTTCTACCGATGATGGCGTGGAGTACGGAGGATTCCGGTCGGATCATAGCTCATACGGAGGGCGCGAGTGGTCGGTAAACGTTAGTGCTGTATCGGGAGCGGCCCGGCGCGATTATCTCTCGGGGATGGGCGAGCTTGGATCGTCGGGGCGCTTTCGATACAGCCGTTTGAAGGAAGCCGTCTTGGAACGGTGCGGCTATGGGGTTTGAATGGCGGGCGTGAGCTTGGAGCGGAGTGGGAGCGGCGGTCGGCGGATGGGATTCGGGCTGTGAGCCCGCGGGCCGAGAGATCGATGCGGGAGGGTCGAGTTGCGGTGGGCATGCGGGGACGCTGCGTAGGCGCACGCCTGGCGGTGATGCGCTGGCTGGTGAGTTATAGAGGTTGAGAAAGATCGGGTCATGGCCGTCCGGGATGGAGGGTGGGAGGCGAGCGGAGGAGAGTTTGCGCCGGGGTGAGACGTTCGATCAGCGCCATTCCGGGCCGCCGCAATGCGGGCACGTCCACAGGGGACCGATGGCGTCCGGGGATGGCGCATCCGGTGTTGGAGCGGCGGCCAGCAGTTGGCAGCACAGGGGCAGCAGGCTGCGGCGCCGCCGACGATGATCTCGGCGAACGCTCAGTATGCTGCCTCATTTCTATTTCCGCTGAGTGAACAAAATGGGTGGTCGAGCAAACGTCTTCAAGAATACGCTGGCCCTTGCGGTCCCAAACCTCCTCAACCCATTTATTTCCTTCCTGCTGATACTTGTAATATCCAGATATAGGGGTGTTACGGGGTTAGGCGAGTATTCCCTGGTGATGGCGTATTTGGGGATATTCGGGACCTTCGCCTCATTGGGATTAGCCGACCTGGTAGTCAGAGAAGTTGCGAGACGTCCGGACAAACTCCACACGTTTTTCTTTAACGCCGGGGTGTTCGGCGTAATAACCTCTGTTATCTCTTTGATTGCCATGAATTCGATGGTCCTAGCAATGGGGTATGAGGGAGAACTCGTTCGAGCGTCCTTAATAGCTTCATTTTCTCTGGTCGCCTCGACCGCCATAACCTACCTTGAAGCGATATTTCGATCCGTGGAACGGTCCAAGTATATCGCGTTCGCATTTGTCCTGGAAAACGCCACAAAGGTCGCAGCCTGCGTCGCTCTGCTTCTGAAAGGGTACGGAATTCCATCGCTCTTTGTTGTAGTGCTGGTAACCAGGTTCTTTTCCCTGTCGATCTTGGCCTATTGTTATTCTCGTGTTCTCGGAAAACCGGGGTGTTCATTGGATCGTGAAATCTGGCGTGTTCTTGCGCGAGAAGCCCCCACATTCACCAGCATCGCCATATTTTCCACCATACATTTGAGCTTGGATTCCATAATGCTTTCAAAGTTGAAAAGCATTGACTCTGTGGGCGTCTACAGCGCCGCGGACCGTTTACTCACCATATGCAAGACTCTTCCTATAGCCTTTGCCTCCGCGCTCCTGCCGTTTTTTACCCGCGAGCGCTTAGAGGGGCTGAAAGCGCTTCAGGATCAGACTCGCAATGCGTTGCGTTACTTGGCGCTTATCCTGGCGCCAATAGTGGTCGGCACGATGATTCTGGCCAACGATATCATTGCAATTATCTACGGCGCAGAGTTCGCGAGGGCCGGGCAGGTCTTGCGCTTTCATATTATTTCGCTTTTGCCATTCAGCATGGTCTTTTTGCTGGCTCAGGTTCTGATTGCGACGGACAATCAGCGGGTGGACTTAATCATCAACATAGTGGCGGCTCTTGCCAATTTCATTTTGAATTTTGTTCTGATTCCACCCTTCGCCGAAATGGGAGCGGTAATCGCCACATTGACTTCCATTATAATTTTCAACCAACTTCAGGTACTATTATTTGGAGAAATTTCTTTTTCCGCTACCCTTTTTCTCGATAATTTATAAGTCGCTTGGCGCCGCATGCGGAATGGGTATAATCACTTACCTACTCAAGGACTATAATATTGCAATGAATGTGGCGGTTTCTGCCCTGATATACGGCGCGCTAATACTGATTCTTAGAGCGGTCACTTACGATGAGCTGGGTTTTCTTGCCTCATTGATAAGAGGTGACTCCGACAAGGGGGCTTCGTAAAGCTAGTTGCAATCACTAAGAGTTTCTTGGGCACGGGGTGGGTGTAATTCCGGAGACTTGAGGAAAAACATAGCAATAGCATCATGTCGTATCGTCGCCCCCGCGAAAGCGGGGGTCCAGGAAACGCCGAAAAAACTGGATTCCCGCTTTTGCGGGAATGACGGATAACGTTGTCTCCGTGGCTCATCAAGTTACTTTCCATCCTTATGGCGCCGGCATTGGGAGTCCGGGGAGGCGCTTTCTGCAAAAATGCCCTCCCCGGCCTAACCATTCAATTACGAGCGGCCAAGCTGAGATTGCTTTCCCACGGAACGCGGGATTTCGCTCCTCGCAAAGACACTTTGGCCTGTCATTGCGAGCGAAGCGAAGCAATCTCCCCCGCGTAACGGAATGCATGCTCCCCGGACTTCCTTACTAAAGCGCTTAAGTTTTGCGACTGTGTCGACAGAAGGGGCCGCCATAATGATCAGGGAATTGGTCAAATACTGGCTACAAGGGGTCAAGGACGCTGTTAAACCCTATCTGGCCTGGATGCCGTATGGGTGGAGAAGAGGGTCCGAATACTGGAAATGGAAGAGTTTTCTAGCCGATTCCCAATTTTATTCACCTGAACAAATTGAACAATGGCAGCTCCGACATCTAAAGGAAATCATCGAATTCGCTTACGAAAACACCAGAGGTTACAGAGAGCTGTACACCCAGCACGGAGTGACGCCGCAAGATATCAGGACTCTTGACGATATTAGCCGCCTTCCGTTTACGACCAAGGAGTTGCTCCGGGATAATATAGAAGACTTCAGCGCTCCGAATAGATTGAGATTCTATACCACCACGGGGGGCTCAACCGGAATTCCATTCGGTTTCTACCTGCTCTATGAAAATGGCGAGATTGAAGACGCGTTTATCCATTCCTATTGGGAGCGCGTGGGGTGGAACACGAACGATTTGAACGCTGTGCTCAGGGGCGCGTTTATCGGGACCGAAGCTTCAATCTGGAAGATCGACGCGTTTCGGAACGAACTGCTGCTTTCTTCATACTATCTGGGCTCGAAGACTCTTGGAACTTACATAGACACGATAAAACGTTTTCAGCCAAAGGTCCTCCAGGCGTACCCGTCATCGCTCAACATTCTGTGCGACCTGTTACTTGATGCCGGAAGAGTAGGGGACATTGAGTTCGATCTGATTATCATGGCTTCGGAAAACGTATACGACTGGATGCTCGATAAGTTTAAAAGCGTATTCCCCCGAGCGAGACTATATTCATTCTACGGGCACGCCGAAAGGTCAATCCTTGCTCCCTGGTGCGAGAAGACTCAGGACTATCACATATGTCCGTTTTACGGATTTACGGAAATCATAGGAGGGGACGGCAGGGAAGTTTCCGAGGACGAGGAAGGTGAGCTTGTCGGCACAGGCTTCCATATGCGGGGAACCCCGTTTATTAGATACAGGACCAATGACAGGGCCATAAAAGGCGCAGCGTATTGCCCGTCCTGTGGCCGTTCCTTTCGACTGATCGAGAGAATCGTGGGGAGAAGTCACGAGGTCATTGTCACAGGGACAGGGCGTTACATATCCATGACAGCGCTGAATATGCACAGCGACATATTCGACCATGTGCGGCAGTTTCAGTTTTATCAGGACAAACCCGGTGAGGTCGCATTCCGTGTGGCGCGCAAGGACACCTATTCCGATAGGGACACAACCAGAATTTACACTGAGCTGAAGAAGAAACTAGGCGAAGACATGATACTTGGTATCGAATTTGTCGAGGAAATCCCGAAGAGCCCGGCAGGCAAATTCAGATTCCTAGATCAGAAGCTACCCATAAAATACCATGATTTGTAGATCAACCGCGGCCGGGGAGGAAGGTTGTGTAAAAATGACGCCGGAGGAGGGACTTCTTGAAACCCCACGAAACGCGGGGTCCGGACCCAGTGCTCGTGAGTTAAAGGTTAGGCCTTATATTTTCTGTGTGGGGCAGGCTTTCTGAAACTGTCTCAAAATTATTGGCGCCTCGTAATTCGTAGCACGATCTTTATCTGAAACATGATACCTTGCGTGAGGATTATTATTGCGGTCCTCGTTATAATCTCGGAAAACGTTCGTAGGGGCTGGGTTTATCCCAGCCCGTTATTCACAAGCCTGCTGGGCTGGCGGGGCTAAACCCCGCCCCTACGATCACCGTGCCACGATTCCCGACAATTCGGGAGTTTTGAGACAGTCTCTTCCAGCCTGCCGATATTACAAACCAATTGGCCGCAGGCTGGAAAACCTGCCCCATGGGAAATTCCTTGAGACGCCGTTGCCCAAGATATGGACCGCGATCTAATGAGGGGTTTTCATGATTCGTCGTTGCCGACAGGTCAGGGGAGTTCATGTGAAAAGGCTGTCCTCCGAAGACACTTTCGGGTAAAGGAGCCATCCGAATGAGACATACGGATAATCCGGACCCATTTTCTTATTTACAGGATTACAGGACTGCCGTATTCACCGGGCGCCCCTGCTACGCGTCAGACGCTCCGTTTCATCCTGCTGAAGCTTATCCGGAATACGTGCTCAAAGCGACAGGGGCCGAACCCAATCCCGCCTACGAAGGCGTCCGCGGCTGCCTGCGGATGTTGGGTCTAGACCGAGACAATTACGGGAGCCCCCGGTGGAACCCCCTGAAAGGAGTCGTCCGGCCGGGTGATAAAGTCGTCCTGAAGCCCAACTTTGTCTTGAGCCGTCATTCCAAGGGAAGCGACCTGTTTTCCATAATTACTCATCCATCGATTCTCAGAGCGGTAATTGATTATGTTTACAAGGCGTTGGAGGGCCGAGGCGCAATAACAATAGCCGACGCTCCGCAAATGGACTGCAATTTCGGAGAATTATTGCAGGCCACTAAACTGGCCGCAGTCCAAGATCTATATCGCCGAAATTTCGGCTTTGAGATCGACATAATTGATTTGCGGGATTTCTGGCTGGACGCCAGGCCCGGGGACACAGCAGCCTACTCCACGAGGAGATTTTCCTTGCCCGGCGACCCGCTGGGAAACGCGGTAATCGATCTGGGTAAACAGAGCGCGTTTTACGGTAAGAACAACTGGAATTCGTTTTACGGGGCTGATTATACCCGCGACGAGACCATTAGGCGCCATCATGACGAGGTCCACGAATACGTAATCTCGAAAACCATTCTCGAAGCGGATGTATTCATTTCCGTGCCCAAGCTCAAGACACACAAGAAAGTCGGAGTCACCCTGAACGCAAAGGGTCTTGTTGGAATCACCACAAACAAGAATTGCCTCGTCCACTATACACTTGGAACTCCGGAAGAGGGGGGAGATCAATATCCTCCGGATTTGATGTCTGCGACAGACAAATCGGTGATCAAGCTCCAACGGTTTCTTTATGACGTCCTCCTTTCAAAAAAGAATCCGATTCTGGATCGCTTGTATCATTGCCTGGCTAAAACGTATAAGACCCTGATTCAGCCCATGCGTTTTTCATTGCCTCCCGAAAAGCGCGTCATGGATTTCGGCAATTGGCACGGCAATGACAGCGCCTGGCGCATGGTTGCCGACCTAATGCGAATAATAACTTACGCGGACAAGGACGGGCGGATCAGGGAGATTCCCCGGCGGCGGATCTTGTCATTCTTAGATGGCGTCATAGGCGGCCAAAATGACGGCCCTCTCTCCCCTGATCCAGCGCCCTCGGGCGTGGTTGTCTGCGGCTTTAACCCTTTGGCGGTGGACATAGTCGGCGCCAGGCTCATGGGAATGGATTTCCGGCAACTGAAGTGGGCCACTAACCTGCTGGAATCCGGAATGTTCGGGCTGCGAAGCGAAAAAGAAATCGAGGTGGTGGCGGAACGGCCCGAAATGACCTCAATGTTCGAGACCAAGGACAGGTTACTAAACTATCAGCCGCACCCCGGCTGGCGGAATTACTTGGAGGTTTAGTGTCTCCGGAGGGGAACTTCTTGAAAGAAGTTCCCCTCCGGACCTCCCCTCAAGAAACTTCCAATATGGCTACGCATCGGGCTCTCGTTATTTCCCCCGGTACGGAGAGTCCCCGTGAATAGCCATGGGCTTCGCCCATGGTAGCAGATACCAATCCGATGAAGGCTTCTTGATCCTTCATTGCGCTTTCCATGTTCACTTGTCTAATAGCCGATTTGCCCTGAGATTCCGTTGAGCCGGGAGGAAATCAAGTGAAAAGAGTTTTGATGGTAGGCCCGGCGCCGCCACCCTTCGGCGGAATAGCGTCGGTGATTTCAGACATTGTTAATTCCGACTTAAAGGAAGAGTATTCCTTCGACGTATTCTACAGATCGGACATTCCTGCGGGCTGCTTTCTCGACCGGAATATGATACGGCTCAGGCGTTTTTGGGCTTTTTTGAAACAAGCCAAGTCAGGAAACTATGACTTCGCTCACATTCATTCCGCGGATCTAGCTTTTCTTGGCTCCATACTGTTTGCATTGCTTGCAAAGGCCTGCGGCTTAAAGGTCCTTATGCACATGCACGGAACGGACTGGGACGAGTTCTACTCCAAAGCGCCGACTGTAAGGCGGCTTTACACACGTGTCGGGTTTTACTTGCCCGACAAAATTGTAGTGCTTTACCGGCGGTGGTTGAGTAATATCAAGGGGCTTAACCCGAATGCGGATGTAAGAGTAATCAGGAACCTTATCCACAAGCCATTGCCGGTAACTCCGCTGGAAGTTGAAGCCCTGAAACGGAAGGTCGGCATAGAACCGTCGGATTTTGTGGCGCTAACTGTCGGAAGTGTGGGTTGGCGAAAGGGCAGCTTTGATATCGTGCAAGCGGCGCCTGAAGCTATCCGGGAGGATCCGGAAATTCTTTTTGTGCTGGTAGGCGGCGGTGAGCGGCCTGGTGAAATGCAGCAAGTCCTGGAAATGGTCTCCGAGCGCGGCTTGACCGACCGCGTTCGCGTGATCGGGGAGGTAGAACGCTCCAAGATTCCTGTGTTCCTGAGGGCGGCTCATGTTTTTCTTCTGCCTTCCTACATCGAAGGTATGCCCATTTCCATTATCGAGGCCATGGCTCACGGCCTGCCTGTAATTACAACCCCGGTGGGTGGCGTCCCTGATATGGTGACAAACCAGGAGTCCGGTTTACTGATACCTCCTGGGGCTCCGGCCAGGATAGCGGAGACTGTTATTATGTTGAAAAAAGACCCCGCATTGCGGATGAGGCTAGCCGAGGCGGGGCGGCGGGTATTTGAAAAGCAATTTGAATTCTCCAGAGGAATAGAAGAGATACGCGATCTTTACCGGGAGCTTTAGCCGATGGAGTGGAACTTCTTTCAATTAGTTCCCATCCGGGCCTCAAGAACGTAATAGCTCGCCGGGGAACCCCTTTTGCAAAACGCGGCCTTCGGCCGCAACCTAAACCTAACCCCCTGGCCCCCCTTGGCAGGGGGGATCAGTAAGTCCCCCTGATAAGGGAGATTTAGGGGGGTCGGCTTTCGCGTTCGCATGACCCTGATGAGCCTTAATATCGTAGTAACGGTCGGCTATAGCGACGTGAGGCCATTTTCTTCTCGCGAAAACAAGAAGTCGAACGTTATTAGTAAAAAGGGGTTTCCTGGACTCTTCACCAAAAAATCCGTATATATACGTCTTTTAAGGGGCTAACAACCGTGCTTTGAACAGACCCCTCAGCTCCTTTTGATGACGTAAGCTTCATCTGCCCACGGGATAACGTAACGGCACGCGCTTCCATGTTGGCGTCGCAGCTTGCCTTCGTTTCCTCGAAACGGGGAATCCTCCCTGAGACAGCCATGGCAGCGTTTAACAACTTGGTCTTTAACTCATTACCTGCGAGCAAGAAATTCCGAGAGCCCATAATCAAAATCTGCTATATTTTGGACTGCCGGAGTCAGATTCTTTGCTGCCGAAGTGAAGAATTCCCACCGACATGCGATCCGCAAAACCGACGGAGGGGCCAGTGGACGGCAAAGTTCATGCTGAGCAGTTGATTGTCGACTTAATCGCTGCCGAAGTGTACGACAGCAAGACCATAGAGCGTCTCGAACTATTAATCTCCACGCCCGAGAACGTGGCCGAAATACATCGCAAGGAGCGGGCTGCGGTCGAGAAGCTGTTTGTCGAGCTTATGGCAAAGATCGACAAGGAGAGCAAGGTTGTCTTTCCCTCACTGTTGAAGGCGATGGAAGGCCCTTCGAAGGCCACCGTGACGTGCGGTATCCAAAAGTTCTTAGGTTATGGGAACATGGGACCCGTCTTCGCCGTAAACGTCGAAAACAAACCCTTTGCTCTGAAAATATATTCAGTGGATCAACTGCAGGAGATTGCAGCCGTTCATGGAAGATTCGGGCTCGGCGGAATGCTGCTGGAGCTTTCCCAGGAGGATGGCCGGCCGTTCCTGAGTAAGGTCGGCGAGCGGATCCTGGCAAAGAAGCCCTCCGGAATGTACGCCCGCTGCAAGAAGCTTGTCAAAATCCACAATTTGGGGGTGTCGGGGAAATACATATTTCTGCTCATGGACCTTCTGGAAGTCGATCCATTGAGCAAAGTGAGACCCGACGATACCGGGGCCGATGTATCCGATCTGCTCCATTGGGCCATAGACTGCGCCGTAGGTCTTTGCCAGTTGCATGTGGAAGAGCGGCGACTGCACCTGAACATAAGGCCTGAAGCCTTCATTCGCCATGAAGTAAAGCCCAAGGACAGGCTCCCCAAGTTTTCTTTCTTTCATTACCCGGCTAAGTTTGCCAAGAGAGACGAAGGCCCTTCAAACACGACGGAATTCGTTCTGGTGGATCATTTCGACACCTCTGTGGCCGCAACCGACCGTGCCGCAAAGGGTTTGGGAACCATAGGCAGCTGGTTGTTCATACCTCCCGAAGTGTTCATGCAATTCCTTAAATCATTGAAAGAGGATCACCGCAGGTATGTCATTGAACGCGTCCGTCCGGAAACGCCTCTCACCATTTCTCTCAATCGCTCACAGATGTGCGACATATGGGCGCTGGGTCTGACACTTCACCAGTTTCTCAGCGGAGGCCGACTTCCCTTTAAGCAGCCCAAAAGCGCAACGGAAATTATCCATGCGATCCTGTTGTCAAGGTTTGATTTTAACGGGATTCATCCGGAATTTCGCAGCCTTTTGGAAGCTATGCTGGCCAAGGAGCCCAAAACGCGGTTCCAAAAGCTGTTTGATGGGTGCCCTGAAACGATACGAGCAAAAAAAGTGATTTCCGAAGCAGTGCTTTACAGATTGGAGGCCGCCGCGTTGGCGGCTCACGAGTGAGACTTCCAATATTGTCCAGCAAGTAGGCGTGTCGCAATATATGAAAAAAGCCCAGGAGTATTTGGCGACTAAGTACTGCGTTTCGTAAATTCGGTCGATGTCTTTTCTCGACAAATGAGCTCCACTTCAGGCGGCGCATCCTACGGGAACGAGATAAGCCTCAACTCGGAGACAGGTATCTACGAAAACGACCAGTAAGTAGGGAGCTAAGCATGTATTTGGAAAATGACGCTACTGGCCGGAGTATTGAAGATCTTGGCGATCTCCCACCCGTTATACTTTTCTGCCCTGACGAATTTGGGTCGCCTCTCCCCGAAAAGTCGCAATATGAAGTCGCACGTATAAACAATGCCCGCTCGGTATTGGAGCGCATTGCCGGCGGTTCCGCGTCCGTTATCATTGTGGATCTGGACGCAGAAGCCGACCTTTCAGCATTCCTGAAAGCCGCCGCAGAGGCCGAATCTCCGATTCCCCTCATAGTCTTGGGCCGTCCGTCCGAAATGGACAAAATCGTTACCATGCTGGCCTCCGGAGCCTTCGATCATTTGACCAAGCCCGTGGATCCGAGATTGTTCGGATTCGCCATAAAGCGGGCTCTAGAGCGCTTCAGTCTGAAAACGCAGCAAGTCAATTACCAAAGGGCGGTTAGGGACGCCGTGGCGCAGGAGACGCTCGAAATCACCCGCGGCAGAGATTTTTTGCAAGGAATACTCAACAGCTCGACATTGGTTTCCGTAATTCTTACCGATTTGGATCAAAATATCCGGTTTTGGAACAAGGGCGCGGAGAAACATTTTTGGTTACAAAGCGGAAGAAATGTTGGGCTCAAAAATAACTAAGATTTATCCAAAAGACACAGGAAGTGTCGAAATCGTCCGGAACCTCCAGGACAACGTAAAGTGTCTTTTACAAACCGTGCACGGCAAAATGAGACAGCTCGCTAAAGATGGACGGGAGCTGACCATTTCATTGGCGATATCTCCCATGGTGGGGCTCGACGGCCGAGTCCAGGGGATTCTCGGCATCGGGCAAGACGTGACGCAAGAAACCCGCCTCAATGAGGAGCTGATAAAATCCTTCGAACTCCTAAGAAAAACCCAGGATGTATCCATCTTCACGTTGGCCAAGCTGGCCGAATCCCGCGATGAAGAGACGGGACTACATTTGGGCAGGATTCAGCACTATTGCAGGATTCTGTGTTTACACCTCTCCAGATCCGCTAAATACGGACAGGTAATGACCTACCGGTTCATGGAGGATTTGATCAGATCATCGGTTCTCCATGATGTGGGCAAGGTCGCAATGCCGGATTCCATCTTGCTTTCGCATTCGCGTTTCACAGAAGAAGAATACACTATCATGAAACTGCACCCGGTCTACGGAGGGCAGGCTCTTCAAGAGGCTGTGGAAAAGCTGGGTTCGGAGAGTTTTCTGAGCATGGGAAGAGACGTGGCTTATTACCATCATGAGCGTTGGGACGGGGCGGGATATCCTTTCGGGCTCAAAGGGGAGGCAATACCTTTGGCAGCGAGGATTGTGGCGTTGGCGGACGTGTACGACGCTCTGACCACGAAAAGGCGGTACAAGACCGCATACAGTCACGAAGAGGCTTTCGACATGATTGCACGGGAAAGTGGTAAACAGTTCGATCCCGACCTGGTGGACGCGTTCCTGGCCGAAGAGGCGGAGTTCAAGAGAATTAGAAAAGGGCTGGAACCTGTGGCGTGACTTAAGAGCTTCCTATGAAAATAGCTGCTGGAGGCGCACTTCTTTCAAGGAGCGCGCCTCCAAACCATGCTTCGAAAAACTCCTAAATAACGATGGCGCAAGTCAAACGCCGGGCGAGTAATCGACGGCTTTCCTACAGATTCTTGTCGTGAACGTCTATCGTGGATTTTGACTCCATCATCTTCAGCCAACCTTTCAGAAACTCTTGCTTTCTCACGTCCAGGACCCATTTTTCGATGGCGGGCGCATCCTTCGCATACTGCTCGTCAGTGCCTTCTTCAACCTTTATCAGTCGGATGATTGCGGACCCTTCCGTCACAGCGATGGGCGTCGGGTATAACGGAGAAATGGGTGAGATCGTCGTCAGCATTTCGGAGACGGCCGCTCCACCACCGAGTTTTGGAATGTAGTTGGCCAGTCTGGCGACGGGTTCAAGCTGCTCCCATTTCAGCCCGTGTTTTTCTGCGATCGCCTCAAAATTAGCGCCGGGCTGCTTAAGCTCTTCAAGGATTTGAGCCGCTTTACTCTGAGTTTCCTTCGATGCCAGTTCTTTGAGATAGTCCTTTTCCACGGCGCTGCGAATATCCTCGAGCGGGGGGATGCGCTCTTTGTCCCTCTGAATCAGTTTCATCACCACGAAGAAATCGCCGGTCCGCACCATCTTGGATATATCACCGGTCTTAAGGGAAAACGCTTCTTCCACTAGCTTCGGGTCCGGTGGCAAGTCCGCAATACCCGATAGCTTGGTGGCCGAACCTGTTTTGAGTTCAAAACCGTATTTCTGCGCGGGAGCGCTCAGGTCCTCGGTTCTGTAGACCTGCTCATAGAACTCCTCCGAGACGGTTCCCACCAGCTTCTTGGCTCTCTCTTCCTGAAGCTTTTGAAGTATTTTGTCATGGGCTTCTTCGTATGAAGTCTGTGTCTCGGGTTTCTTTTCGTCTACTTTGATTACGTCGTAGCCTGCTTCCAGCGGAATTGGCTCGGATATGGCGCCGGGTTCGAGTTTGAAAACGATCTTCTCAATTTGAGGGCTTACGGAGCCTTTCGAAACGTAACCCAGTTCTCCACCCTTCTCAGCCGTGGTTTTATCCTCGGATTCTTTTTTGGCCAGTTCGCCGAAGTCTGCGCCTCCCACCGCCTGTTGGCGTATGCCTTCGATCTTTTTCCGTATTTCCTCTTTCTTCTCAGAATCTGCGTTATCGGGAAAGCTCAAGAATATGTGCCTTACCTTCACGCTTTCCGGCACAGTAAATTCTTTGGGATTGTTTTGATAGTACGTCTTGATTTCCTCTTCCGAAACCTTGGTATCTTTGACCATATCACGCCAGGAAAAGGCCGCGTAGGCCAAGTTCAAGGTGAGAGGAATCTGATATTTCTGCTGATTGTCTTTATAAAAGGCTTCGAGAGCCTGTGGGTCTATTTTGGGCGGTTCCTGTATGGGAACGGTAGGCGTCACTAACACGGATAAGAGGAGTTTATCATTCTGAAAATGCCAGTATTTTTTGATTTCATCAGGATTGGTTTTGACGGAGTCTGTAAGAAGACCCACGAGTTGCTGCTCCAATAGCTCTTGCTTTCTTAACGCCTCAAAATCGTAGGCCTGCGTCTTTATCTCACTCAAGAACGCGCTGTACACGCCTGGGTCGAAATAACCGTTTCTCTGAAACATGGGATTGGATCTGATATCGTTGACCAAATCCTGGTCAGTGACCGTTAACCCCAGTCTTTCGGCCTCTCCCAATAGAAGGGCTCGATTGATCAAACCCTGTAAAACGGCCTTCTTGAGATTCATCTTTTCCATCAGTTCCTTGGGAACCGCTCCCTTGAATCTCTTTCGGATTTTGTCCTGCTCCTGATCGTATATGTTGCGGAACTGCTGTTCGCTGATTACCGTGCCGTTCACTTTTGCCACATAATCTTTAGACTTATCTCTGTTCGCCGGCCAGCCGTACCAGAGCACAAAAACAACAATGATGCCGCCCAAAGCCACTTTTATGAGCCAGGACTGGGCATGTCTTCGCATAAGATCGAGCACGGAGATCTCCTTTCCCTAACACCTCTTCAATCGAGGCGGAATGATAAGGATTTTAAGCCCTGTTGTCAATAATCCCTTGTGACCTTACTTCAGTTATCGGATGTGCGGAAGCCTTTTGTTTGGCCGCCCTATACTCTTGCCGCCGCGAAATTGCAAGCTGGGAAGCCGGCCTCTGAGTAATGCGGATTGGTCATTGGCGCATGCGCTGTCTCAACCTAATAGATTTCCGACAAGACCGATAAACCTTGATCGTGTATATAGTATCTGATACAGTTTTGCGAACTTCCTCAGGAAAAGAAAACTTGGAAATTATGGGTTTTTTTGATTCGGTATCCGGAATTTTCTCCAACGACATGGCAATTGATCTGGGGACCGCCAACACCTTGGTTTATGTCCGTGGTCGCGGAGTCATCTTGTCCGAGCCTTCTGTGGTAGCGGTGAAGACGGATCTGAAGCGTGGCCCCAGAATTGTGGCTGTAGGCACGGACGCAAAGAAGATGCTGGGCCGGACTCCCGATAATATAAAAGCAATTCGACCGATGAAGGACGGCGTCATCGCGGATTTCGAAGTTACCGAGGCGATGCTCAAGCACTTCATCTTCAAAATCCACCATCGCAGATATCTGGTGAAGCCAAGGATTGTTGTGTGTATTCCTTCCGGTATAACTCAAGTCGAAATGCGGGCTGTCAAAGAAGCCGCAAAGAGCGCCGGCGCCAGGGAAGTCTACTTGGTGGAGGAGCCCATCGCCGCTGCCATCGGCGCTAACCTGCCGATAACCGAGCCGACCAGCAACATGATCGTGGATATCGGAGGCGGCACAACTGAAGTGGCCGTGATCTCGATGTCCGACATCGTGTACTCGAAATCATTGAGGGTCGCCGGAGACAAGATTGACAACGCGGTAATCAAATACGTAAAACAGAAATATAGCTTGTTAATCGGAGAACGCACAGCGGAAATGATCAAGATGATGATAGGGAGCGCATGCCAGGAGAAAGAAGAGACACTGATAGAAGTCAAAGGCAGAGACCTCATAGCCGGCATCCCGAAGATTATAGGTCTAAGGTCAGGGGAAGTGACCGAGGCTATCGCCGAACCGGTGCGAGCTATTTTGGAAACGATTAAGACTGCGTTGGAACAGACCCCTCCTGAATTGGCCGCGGACATAGTGGATAATGGAATAGTTTTGACCGGAGGAGGCTCTCTGCTGAAGAATCTTGACGAGGTCATAAGACGGGAAACCAGTTTACCCGTGGTGGTTGCGGATGATCCCCTGTCAACTGTGGTCCTGGGATCCGGAAGGGTATTCGAGAATTTCGAACTGCTCAAAGATGTATTGGTTAAGGTCTGAGATAGATTGGGATTCCGCAAGGCCTGGAGCGATTCGCTATGGACACGATTATAGATTCAAAAGCCCCTCCGATGACCTGGGCATCGAACTGTCCCAGACTGACGGTCTGCTTTGGCCCACCCCCTTTGCCGGATACGGCATATCCAACCGACCCTTCGCGATTCTGACCGCCCATGCCCAAGTCCGCTCGTGATTTAGCCATTGTGTTGGTTCTCCTTGCCGCGGGGCTCATTTGGCTCTTTTCGACATTGCGTGATCCGGAAACCCACAAGATTTCCAACATCCTTTACACAGTGATCCGACCTTTTCAGCAAACCGTATTCAATGTCCGCTCTGGAGTAGGTGGAGTTTGGCAGGACTACATCGATCTTAGGGGCGTACGGACTGAGAATAAGGCGCTGAAAGAAGAACTTAACAGACTGAAAAGCGAGCGCGCCGCCGCTGCCGCTAAAGAAACCGAGAATCAGCGGTTACGAAAGCTTCTTAATCTCAAACTTAAGGGGCAGTTCCCATCTGTCGTAGCTCAGGTTATTGGGGAGGACTCCAATGGATGGTATAAAAGCATCTTTATAAACCGGGGAAGTGAGGACGGTGTAGGGCCTGATATGGCGGTAACGGTGGCGGAAGGAGTTGTAGGAAGGGTGGTGAAAAGCGCTGCCGAGATGTCCCGTGTCCTTCTGCTGACCGATCCGGGCTTGTCTATAGACTGCAGAGTTGTGCGCACGCGTGATCGTGGCTTGCTGAGCGGTTCACTGGAACGCGGGTGTGTTTTGGACTATATTAATCTCAAATCGACAGTGGCTCCGGGAGACGACGTGGTCACTTCCGGCCTGGATGGAATTTTCCCTAGAGGACTGACGGTAGGCAAAATTGAAAGCGTCCGGAAAGGGTCGCAGGACCTTTTCCTGGAAGCCAAAGTCGTTCCGGCGGTGGATTTTTCCGAGTTGGAAGAGGTTCTAGTGGTGTTGGGGCAGAAAGGTGGTTTTGACATTCCGCCCGGATTGGAAGGCATGCGGTGAGAGTTTTTTTGTTTTTGCTCGCTTGGAGTGTTCCGATTCTGGTCATTCAGACCGCGTGGATCGGATTTTTGACTCCGGTCTCTTACAAACCTGACTTGATGATGATTATGGTGGTTTGGGCGAGCCTTAGAACAGATTTCTTGCCCGGGGCTCTCTTTTCGTTCCTCGGCGGAGCGCTGATTGACGCGACGTCCGGCTCCCCCAGCGGCCTATTTCCCATAATCTATTGCATGGCCTTTATCGTGTGCGGATTCTATAACGCGTTGCTTCAAATGGACTCTCCGCCCGGCAGGATCGTTGCCATTTTCGGGTTTTCTGCCGTTTCAAGTATACTGGCGCTGGCACTGAGATATTTTACCGGACCTGTGCAGGTGAGTTTCATGGTCTTAATCTGGGTCTTGCTGAGGTCTCTTTTCACGGGGCTGGCCTCAGTCGTGGTTTTTCCGATGCTTGACAAACTCTTTAGAGGATACGTCCGTCTTGTCGGAGCAGCGTGACCAGAACCGATGACCGAATTTCCCAGCAAAGAATCAAGCGTCGGCTATTTCGCAACGAGACTCAAAATAGCCGGTTTGTTGATGCTGACCCTGACGATTTTACTGGTCGGCAAGTTGTGGCAGCTTCAGCTAATCCAGGGGCAAGCCTTTATCGAGCAAGCGTACAACAATCGGGTCAGGCTGGTAAGACTGCCGCCTCCCCGGGGGAGAATTCTCGACGCGAAGGGCCGGGTGTTGGCCCAAAACGTTCCCACCTTTACTTTTTCGGTAATGCCCGGTGAAGTAAAGGACCCCTCCGAGCTGGCGCACGCCTATGCGGATTCCCTCGGCATGTCTGAGGAAAAAATGCGCTCCCTGCTTGAGCGCAACAAGAATTCTCCTCGTTATATAAGCTTCCCGATCAAAAAAAATCTGTCGCTTGAAGAAGTCAGCCTGATGAAATCCAGGATTGTCGAACCCAGAGGGGCTCTGCTGGAAGTCAGGCCCTTACGGCGCTTTCCGTACAAGGATTCCCTGTGCCACATCATCGGAACTTTGGGAGAGATTTCCGCAGAGGAATTAACCAAGAACGCCAAGCTCGGCTACCGAACCGGAGACCTGGTCGGAAAATCCGGTATCGAGAAAGAGTACGAATCCTATCTCAGAGGGGAGGAAGGCTGGGAACAACTTGAAATAGACGCGAAAGGAAAGCAACTGGCCAATGTCCATCGCAGAGCCCCGAAGACGGGCGCCGATGTGGTATTGACCATTGACGTCGAACTTCAAAAGTACATCGAGGACATATTCTTTTACGGCGCCGGATCTGTGGTGGCCATTGATCCGGATACCGGAAAAATACTTGCCATGGTGAGCAAACCGGGGTTCGACCTCAATCTGTTTTCACCATCGATCTCTGACAGGAATTGGAAGGAGCTCAACAGCGACCAGCTCCACCCATTGGAAAACCGATCCATTAGGGGGCTATATTCACCCGCCAGCACTTTTAAGGTCGTTACGGCCATGGCGGCCCTGAACGACAAGGTAATCTCTCCGGAGAAGCGCTTTTCCTGCCCGGGGGAGCTGCAGTTGGCGGGCCAGGTGTTTAGATGTTGGAATCCGTACGGCCACGGGGCGATTTCTCTGCACAGGGCGATAACCGAATCATGCGATGTCTATTTTTATGACCTGGGCCTTAAAATAGGGCCTGATCGTATGGCAAAATACGCCGCCATGTTCGGCTTTGGAACACCCACCGGCTTAGGTTTGCCCCAGGAATTGCCCGGACTCATACCTACTCCGGCCTGGAAGTCACGAACCTATTCGGACACCTGGAAGGACGGGGAAACCATAACTTTAGCCATAGGGCAAGGATACCTCGTTTCTACCCCTGTCCAGCTCGCCGCCATGACGGCCGCTTTGGCGAATAAAGGCAAACTATTGCGGCCTGCGCTGATCCAGCAAATCGTGGCGCGTGACGGAAGCGTTGTTTTCGAGCAATCCCCGATACTGAGATGGGACATGCGTTTGGACCACGGGAACATGGCGGAAATTGAGTCCGCGATGAGAGATGTGGTTATGGACAAGAAAGGAACCGGCAGGAGATGCCGGATTCCCAACATAAACATCTGCGCCAAGACCGGGACATCCCAAGTGATCCGCATGAAGCAACGTACAAAAGAAGAGGATTTGATCCCCTACCACGAACGCACGCATGCGATCTTCATTGCCTATGTCAATGACAGACCGAAAAAAATTGCCCTCGCGGTAATCGTCGAGCATGGCGGCGGCGGAGGGGCAAGCGCTGCCCCAATTGCGCGGAAAATCATCGCCAAGTATTATGGCGTTCCCGACCCCGGGGATCCGGAAGAAAAATGAGTCAAATTCAACTTAATGAAAATCGCCTTTCTTCGTTCGACTGGCCCCTAGCCTTAGTCACAGCGCTGTTGTCCGGTATCGGCCTTACTCTCATTTACAGCGCCACAGCGCCTATGGGAGACGCAGGCCAAGTGTTTCTCACCAGACAAATCATGTGGATCGGACTGGCGGTTCTTCTTGCAGCCGTGTTTCTTCTTTTCGATTACTCGATCCTCGAAAAGTGGGCGGTCTGGATCTATGTGCCCATAATTCTCAGCCTGATAGCGGTCTGGGCTCTCGGAAAGGTTACCGCTGGGTCCAAGAGATGGATAGAGGTCGGCTTTATGCGATTTCAACCCTCTGAGTTTGCAAAATTGGCGGTGGTAATAATATTGTCGAAATATTACGCAGCGGGACCACGAAACGGGGCGTCGGAAATCTTGGATTTTCTGAAACCGGTGGGCCTGGTTCTGATTCCGGTCATCCTGGTGCTAATTCAACCCGATTTAGGGACAGCCATTGTGCTTATGCTAATCTCCTGTTCGGTGATCGCATTTGCCGGGATTGGCAAGAAAGCCTTGATATGGGCCGGAGGAACAGCTATAGGTCTTGTCCCTGTAGCTCTTTTGATCGGCGACAAGCTGCTCCTGGGGTATCAGAAAAAAAGGATACTCACGTATCTAAATCCGGACAATGACCCGCTGGGCGCCGGGTACCATATAATCCAGTCACAAATAGCAATCGGTTCCGGTGGGGTGTTTGGAGCGGGTTTCCTGCAAGGAACGCAAAATCAGTTGATGTTTTTACCGGTGAAACACACGGATTTTATTTTTTCTATCCTTGCTGAGGAATGGGGGTTCGTAGGCTGCCTTGCGTTATTCTTCCTGTTCTCAATAATTTTCCTGAAGGGACTTTCCATAGCTTCAAAGGCCCGCAATGATTTCGGCGCGCTTATGGCGTTCGGATGCACAACCATACTGTTTTGGCATTTCTTTGTTAATATCGGGATGGTGATGGGACTTCTTCCGGTGGTGGGGGTGCCGTTAAGCTTGATCAGTTACGGAGGGTCCTCACTCATAGTCTCATACTTGTGCGTCGCTGTATTAATCAGCGTTGAGATGAGACGCTTTTCCTACTAAAGTCAACGCGATGGTTTTTGGGAACCAAATATCATATTTAAAGAAAATGTTCGGAATTTCCTTGAATATTGCCTGGAGTCTGTGCTAAGCAAGACGCTGCTGGTCATGGCGCGAGCCATGCGACACCACCTCTAGACGACGGAGGCAAGATGCTCGGCTTTAGAAAAGCAAAAACAGATGCTGTTAGCGGATTTTTGGGATCCCAGACGGAATTTGTAGGCAAACTGGCCTTCTCCGGGGTGGTGCATCTGGACGGAGTTTTCCACGGAGAAATAATAAGCCGGGGAACTCTTGTGGTTGGTAGTGAGTCCGTTGTCCATGCGTCCATACACTCCGCTGTGCTTAAGATTTCGGGCGAGGTTCACGGGGACCTTACGGCTACTGAACGGATAGAAATGTTTCCCCCCGCCAAAGTCTACGGAAGCATAACGAGTCCGGTTTTGGTAATCGAGGAGGGAGTGGTTTTCGAAGGCACGTGCAGCATGATCGCAGCCAAACCCGAGACGCCGCCACTGAAGGAAACCAAACCCGAACCCATGGACGAGGAAGCGGTCGAAGCCATTTCCGCCCAGGCATGGCCCCTTGAATTCGACGAAAACCTCGGCTTGGAACCTGACGAAAGTCCCAAAGACGGTCCTCATAAACACAGCAGCTAACTTCTCACTGATTTGCTATCCTTTCCACGGAAAAAGGTCTTGACAATTTTCGTTGGAGGGTATTAGTATACCAATTCATTCATGGTTTGGGTCTTATACTATTCCTCACAAGAAAATCAGGTGTTTGGTAGGCAATTTGCCGGTAAGCTCCAAATAAAGGAGATGTGCCGAAGATTGTAAAATTTCGCGATCCGGGAGATTTACGCCAGTGATTAACTTAAATTTCACGTTGTTCGTCCAGTTGATCAATTTCCTGGCTTTGCTATTCATCCTTAACGAAATCCTGTACAAACCGGTTTTGGCTAAGATGCGGGAACGTGAGGCGCTGATTCGTAAGGACCAGGAGAAGGCTCTCGAGCTGGAACAGCAGGTTCTTGCTCAGGAGGACAAACATCAGGAGGAACTCGCCAAAGCGAGGCAGACTGCTGCCCAGGAAAAGAATGCGCTGATGGTCGAGGCAAAAAACAAAGAGTCAGCCCTGCTGGCCAAAGCTAGGGCCGAAGCCGCTAAAATTGTCGATGACATGAAAAAGACGATTGAGGCGGATGCGAACGAGGTCCGGAAGACTCTTGAGGCTCAGATGGCCCCGCTGGCCCGATCAGTGGTAGAAAAAATTCTCGGGAGGGCGGTCCAATGAGATTATCCAGAATAGCCTTGGCTTTGGCGTTGCTTGTGTTGGTTGCGACATGCGCCTTCGCCAGCGGTGGCGGCCACGAGGAAGCCAGCCCGTGGACCCCACAAATGCTCATCTGGCGCGTCATCAACACGATAGCCCTTATAGCCCTCCTCACCTACTTCCTTAAACAACCCCTTGTCAACTTCTTTGTGGAACGAAAAGCTCAAATTCAGAAAGACCTTGAAGACGCCAAAGAGCAACGAGACAGGGCGGAAAGGCTGATCGAGGAGTACAAGACGAAAATCGGAGCTATGGAGCAAGAGCTCGAAAGGATGAGGGCCGAACTCCAGAAATCCGCTGACGCCGAAAGCGCGAAGATTGTGGGCAATGCAGACCGCATGGCCGTCGATATGGTGGAAGCGGCCAAATTGGCAGCCGAGCAAGAGGTAAGAAAAGCCAAGATGGCTCTGAAAAATGAAGCCGTCCAGCTCGCCATGCAATTGGCCGAATCCTTGATTCGCGAGAAGATCAATGAAGACGACCGCAAGAGATTAGTTGAAGATTATTTCGTTAAGGTCGGGGGTATGAAGTGATCAATACTACTTTAGCGAGACGTTATGCAAAAGCATTGATCCATATAGGGCAGGAGCAAAATGCTCTCGACAAGTACGGGGAAGACCTGGCCGCCCTTACTGAAATGGTGGATGCTTCCAAGGAATTTCGGGAGCTTTTAATAAATCCCGTATTCACGAAAGAAGACAAGAAGCGCATAGCCGGAGAGATCCTCACCAAAATGGGGACCGACGTTATGGTGAAGAACTTCGTGAATGTGCTCATCGATCGGAAGAGAATCGACCAATTGAGCGGAATCGACAAGGCGTTTCGCCAAAAGGTGGATGAAATAAAGGGCATAACCCGGGGCGCCGTGATCAGCGCAGACCCCCTAAGTGAGGACGAACTGGGGCGAGTCACCGACGCCCTTTCTAAGATAAGCGGAAAGCAAGTGCTGGTAACCACCGAGGTTGACCCCAATCTCATTGGTGGGCTTCTTGCCAAAGTCGGAGACATGGTTTTTGACGGGACAATTCGTACCCAGCTCAACCAGCTCAAGGAAAGCCTGAAGGGATAGGGACAATGCAGATTAGAGCCGAAGAAATTAGCGAAATTATCAAGCAGCAAATCCAAGACTATGACAAAAAGGTCGAGGTCAGCGAAACCGGAACCGTTATCAGCGTCGGAGACGGTATTGCCCGACTTCATGGACTCGAAAACGCCATGGCCGGAGAACTCCTCGAGTTTCCCGGCGGCCTTATGGGCATGGTTCTTAACCTGGAATCCGACAACGTGGGTGTCGCCATCCTGGGCGAGGACGTCCACGTTAAAGAGGGCGCCACTGTAAAGCGCACCAACAGAATCGTGCAGGTTCCCGTTGGTCCGTCGTTGCTGGGACGCGTTGTCGACGCAATCGGTCAACCGGTTGACGGCAAAGGCCCTCTGGACACAAAGGAATTCCGGTTCGTCGAAATCGTGGCGCCTGGCATCATTAAGCGGCAGCCGGTGAAGGAGCCGCTCCAAACGGGTATTAAAGCCATCGACTCCATGATTCCGATCGGCCGTGGTCAGCGCGAACTTATAATCGGCGACCGCCAGACCGGTAAGACCGCTATCGCCATCGACACCATAATCAACCAGAAAGACGACAACGTAAAGTGTATCTACGTTGCGGTCGGGCAGAAGAGATCCACAGTAGCCCAGGTCGTCGCCACCCTTGAACGCTTCGGAGCAATGGCGTATACGACGGTTATTTCAGCGACCGCTTCCGATCCCGCGCCGATGCAGTATATCGCTCCGTACTCCGGAGTTACCATGGGCGAATGGTATCGTGATAACGGCGAACACGCTCTCATTATTTACGATGACCTGAGCAAGCAAGCCGCAGCCTACAGACAGCTTTCGCTGCTTCTCCGCAGACCGCCGGGCCGTGAAGCATATCCCGGCGACGTTTTCTACCTCCATTCACGTCTGTTGGAAAGAGCCGCCAAGCTCGGTGATACCTTGGGCGGTGGGTCCCTGACGGCCCTCCCCATCATCGAGACTCAGGCCGGTGACGTGTCGGCTTACATCCCGACGAACGTTATTTCCATTACGGACGGCCAGATCTTCCTTTCGACGGACTTGTTTTACTCAGGCGTGCGCCCGGCTGTTAACGTCGGTCTCAGCGTATCCCGAGTCGGCGGTAACGCGCAGATCAAAGCGATGAAGCAGGTTGCAGGATCTCTGCGACTGGATCTAGCTCAGTTCCGTGAACTTGAGGCCTTTGCGCAATTCGGTTCCGACCTCGATAAGGTTACACAGGCTCAGTTGGCCAGAGGCACCAGATTGGTCGAAGTGCTCAAGCAGCCTCAATATCAGACCCATGTCGGTCCAAAAGCAGGTTGCGATTATTTTTGCGGCGACAAACGGATACATCGATGAGTATGATCTCAGGATGTTGGGTGAATACGAGAGGCAGTATGCAAGCTTCCTCGAGACCAGTCACCCGGAGGTTCTGGAAGAAATCAAAGAGAAGAAGATCATCTCCGCCGACCTCGAAAGTAAGATGAAGAAGCTTCTTGAAGAGTTCAAGGGAATTTTCACGCCGCCGGTACTCTCTCTTGTCTAACGATTTCGACAACGATTGAGACCAAAGGAACCAGCATACTACAGAGGTCGATATGGCAAACCTCAGAGATATTCGCAAGCGAATAGCGAGCGTCAAGAATACGCAGAAAATTACCAAAGCCATGAAAATGGTGGCGGCGGCAAAGTTGCGGCGTGCAGAAGAGGCTATTAAAGCGGCTCGGCCGTTTTCCGAGAAAATGCGGGACGTTTTGATGTCATTGGCCACAAGGATTGATCCGGCGGTGCACCCGCTCCTGGACGTAAAACCGGTCAAGAAAGCGCTCTTGATCCAAATCACAGCAGACAGAGGCTTATGTGGGGCTTTCAACGCCAGCATTAACCGACGCTCCGAGGCCTTCATCAAAGAAATGAAGGAAAAGGGAGTCGAGGTGGAACTAGTTAATGTCGGCCGCAAGGGTAACGATTATTTTCGAAGGCGTCAGGTTCCGATAGTAGAGAGATTCACCAACGTAATGGGTAAAGTCAGTTTCGAGCTGGCCGGGAAAGTCGTGGCCATCGCTACTGAAAAGTTCACTACCGGTGAGTATCAGGAAGTCTATGTTATTTATAATAGCTTCCGCACGGCAGTTACCCAGGTCTTAACGCTCCGCCGACTTTTGCCGGTGACTCCGGAGCAAGAGGGATGGACACGAAGACGAGAATACCTGTACGAGCCATCGGAAGAGGACCTGCTTGAGGAGATCCTTCCCCGTTATGTTCAAGTCCAGGTTTACACGGGTCTCCTGGATTCAGTCGCAAGCGAGCACGGAGCCAGGATGACGGCCATGGAGGCAGCTACTACAAACGCGGAAGAGATGTGTAACAAACTGACACTGAAGCTGAACCGTTTGCGTCAGGAGTCCATCACAACAGAATTGATGGAAATAGTCGGTGGAGCGGAAGCGCTCAAAGGATGATAGGAATCTCTTCCGAAGAGTTTATAAATAAAGACGGTTCTAGGAGGATATCCCAAAATGGCACAGGGAAAAATCGTTCAGGTTATTGGACCTGTCGTTGACGTAGAATTCCCGGAAAACCAGCTTCCGGAGATTTATAACGCTGTCGTGATAAGTAACCCTGCGATCAACAACGAGCCGGA
Organism: uncultured delta proteobacterium; assembly: GCA_963747865.1. GTDB lineage: Bacteria > Desulfobacterota > Desulfomonilia > Desulfomonilales > Desulfomonilaceae > JBBSBY01. The sequence continues at coordinate 24,103 of CAVVHK010000092.1, forward strand.
CAACCTTGTTGTTGAAGTGGCCCAGCACCTCGGGGATAATACTGTCCGGACTATCGCGATGGACACCACTGACGGTCTAGTTCGTGGCATGCCCGCAACGGACACCGGCGCTCCCATCAAAGTCCCGGTAGGGAAGGGCGTGCTAGGGCGTATCATAAATGTCGTTGGTAGACCTGTGGATGAAGGCGGTCCGGTTCAGACGAGCGAATTTCGCCCGATCCACCGCTCAGCCCCAGCCTTTGACGAGCAGGTTACCGAAATCTCGATTCAAGAGACCGGAATCAAGGTTGTCGATTTGATCGCCCCGTTCATGAGAGGCGGCAAGATCGGCTTTTTCGGCGGCGCGGGCGTTGGCAAGACGGTTTTTATGATGGAGATCATCAACAACATCGCCAAGCAGTTCGGCGGCACCTCCGTGTTCGCAGGTGTTGGCGAGCGATCCCGTGAAGGAAACGACCTCTACCTGGAAATGGGCGGCGTCCTGCCCGGTCAGAAAAAGGCCGAAGGGGAGCGCGTTATCGATAGAGCCGCTTTGGTTTATGGTCAGATGAACGAGCCCCCGGGAGCCCGTGCTCGAGTCGCTCTGACGGCCCTTACAGTCGCAGAGTATTTCCGTGATGAGCAGAAGATCGACGTTATGCTTTTCGTTGACAATATTTTCCGGTTCACACAGGCAGGTTCCGAGGTTTCCGCTCTATTGGGCCGCATGCCCTCCGCCGTCGGCTATCAGCCCACACTCGGCACTGATATGGGTGAATTGCAGGAGAGGATTTGCTCCACGAAAAACGGCTCAATCACTGCCGTTGAATGCATTTACGTCCCGGCTGACGACTTGACCGACCCGGCGCCTGCGACGACCTTTGCTCACTTGGACGGAACAGTCGTCCTTTCTCGCCAGGTTGCAGAACTCGGTATCTACCCGGCCGTTGACCCGTTGGATTCCACGTCGAGAATTCTGGACCCACGCATTCTAGGTGAAGACCACTACAAGGTAGCACGCTCGGTTCAGTTGGTTCTCCAGAGATACAAGGACCTTCAGGACATCATCGCCATTCTCGGTATGGATGAATTGTCCGAGGAAGATAAGCTGGTCGTTTCCAGAGCAAGAAAGATACAGCGCTTCCTGTCGCAGCCCTTCTTTGTAGCTCAGGAATTTACAGGGACTCCCGGAAAATATGTTAAGATCCAGGATACCGTCGCCGCGTTCAAAGAGATCGTTCAAGGTAAATACGACCATATTCCTGAACAGGCATTCTACATGGTTGGCGACTTGACCGAAGTTCTCGCAAAAGCAGAAAAACTAAAGAGCGACGCAGCTTAATGGGAGTAGCCCATGTCGGAAAAATTTAAAGTCGAAGTCGTAACTCCTACGGGAGTGGTGCTCGACAAAATGGTCGAAGAAGTGGTAGCTCCCGGAACCATGGGGGAATTCGGCGTACTTATTGGCCACACTCCCATGCTAACCTTCATACAACCCGGCGTATTCTCTTACCTAGAGGATGATCGGTTCATCCGGTTCGCCGTCGGGTCGGGATTCTGTGAAGTCCTGAAAGACGCGGTGACGGTGCTGGTGGATGAGGTTCATAAAGCCGAAGACGTGGATCCCGGCGAAGCCGCGGCAGAGGTCCAGTCCTTGGAGCAGCAACTTCTTTCCACGGACATGGCCGCTGATCCGGAAGGATATAGTAGTGTCCAGAAGAAGCTGAAGGTGGCCCGCGCTAAAGTTTCCTTGGTTTCGCACAGCTAGGATTTGTAGACTACAATCAGGAGGCTCTGAGAGGATAACCGCTCAGGGCCTCTTTTTATTTTCGGCGCCCGCTTTCTGTTCGCTACGGGGCAGGGGCGGATTGCCTGGACTTACAACGACATGCTCGTACGGCTTTGAAATGAACGAGACGATGGAGCGAACTCGAAATTTGCCCTCCATGCGTGAATCGTTGCGCCTTACCCTAGAACTGTCTTGACTCTCTCCATAGGGTCCCTTATCATAAAAGATTCGGGGAGGAAGGTACTTAAATTCGGAATGCGGAGCCATGAACAACACTGACACAAAGACACCTCGAAGTGTACCCCAAGACGAGGCGGGATCAGGGATGGAATCCTTGCTCCAACGAGCCGCCGATCTCTTAAAGAGAAACGCCATAGACGAAGCTCTCGATCTGTTGCGGAGCGCGGAGACGGAGGTACATTAGATCTGCGAAGCTCTTTAATCTGCTCGGAGACGCTCTACTATCCAGCGGTAAGGTTGAAGAGGGCATAAGGTACAAGACTCTGCATGAAATCCTGCGAGGGACCTTCGAGACCCTTGGAGCGGTTTCCGGCCGATCTGCAAAGACGCGTGCCGATAAGCGGGAGAGTGGAGCCGTCGAGGTTAAAATTGACACTTATGCGGCTGCTCCTGTTGAGGAATCCGCTGTGAGCAAAGTCGAAGATGAAGCGCCCGATGCGGAAGTAAGTCTTCCGGTGACAGCCACCATGGGACAGGAGTGCGTCAGACAGGGACATTATGACCGGGCCATCGAGATATTCAACAAATTGGCCCAAAAGAACCCCAATGACCTGTCTTTGAAAGAGGGAATGGAGCGAGCCCGCAAGAAGAAAAACGAAAAGGAATTGCTCAGTGTCCTGCAGCACTGGCTGAAAAACTTGGACACAATTAAGTCAGGCCGGAACAGTGGCGAATGACGACATCTTTGCTAAATTTACATGAACGCTTGGTGAGACTCGGCGTCGACGCTTTGTTGTTCACTACGTCGGAGGTCACGGCTTCTACAAACCTACGGTACCTAACTGGTTTCACTGGCTCAGACGCCGCAATACTGCTGACAAGGACAGAACGGCATTTCTTTACCGACGGACGATACCGCTTCCAATCTCGACAAGAGACTTCCGGAGTCCATATCCACGTGGAACGCAGCAAGCTTGACGCCTTGGTCAGGACCGCCAAACGACTTGGGCTGCGGAGGCTTGGCATCGAAGGCGCGCGAATAAGCTATCAATTCGCACACGAGTTGGCCTCCAGGGCCGATGTTGAGCTGATTCCCCTCAAGCGGGAATTTATCGAGTCTCTTCGTATACGCAAGTCACCAGAAGAAAAGGCGCTCATAAAGAAGGCGGCCGCCATAGCCTCAAAATCCTGTAAGACAGTTATTGACCAGGGGTTGCTGGGCAGGAAAGAATCCGAAGTTGCTGCCGAACTGGAAAATTTGTTTCGCAAAAACGGCGCTTCAGGAATTGCGTTTGACACCATAGTCGCGTCCGGCGAAAGAAGCGCGTTACCCCACGGCTCGCCTTCCGAGAAAGTTATTCAGAAAGGCGATCTGGTAATTCTGGATTATGGCTGCGCCTTGTCCGGTTATAGGAGCGACGAAACGGTCACCTGCAAAATAGGGAAACCGACGAAGGAAGAACAAAGGCTGTACAAGGCCGTGAAAAATGCTCACGACAAGGCGATGCATGCCGCCAAGGTTGGAGTAAAAGCTCGGGACCTGGATAAAATTGCTCGCGACACCATAGACAAAGAAGGTCTCGGAAATTTCTTCATGCACGGACTTGGCCACGGTCTCGGTTTGGAAACTCACGAACCCCCTTCGGTTTCTCCCAGAGGGCGCGGCGCGTTGGAGGAAGGCATGGTGTTTACTATCGAGCCTGGGGTCTATGTCGAGGGTGTAGGCGGAGTGAGACTGGAGAGCCTCGTTTATTTGGCGGCAGATGGTCCCGAAATACTTTCTGGAATGGAAAAGAGCCTCATACTCGTAAATAAATGACTTATTCGAGTGGTTTGTCAGAACCCGGATTCAGCTGCGCCGGGTAACGGACGGACAGCGGGCGGGAGCGGTATTGTAGAGGCGACTCGCCCTATATAAATCGATGTCCGTTCAAGGCGGCGAAGAAGGCTGAGAGAGACCGCAAGCGCACCGCCCCGACACTTCGCGGCGACGGGCCGCCATGAAGACCGATTTGACCGTGTTAAAACTCATTGGTGCTAATTCCGTTTAGACCGGGCGTTCAGAAGGATGCTCGGTTTCTTAATAAATCCCCGGCTGAAATTTTTCTCGGTTCCGGAAGGCCTCGTGGCGGCGCCGGGAAAGAATATCGAACAGCTTCAGCATAATTTCGAGCAGCCACAGGGTAAGTCCGGGCTTTGTAAACCGGAGAGAACGACGACGAAGAAACCAACGGCCGGAATAGGCCGGGGAATATCTATAGAGTAGCGCAATTCAGCTTCAGGAGATGTTTCAATGTATTCAACGCCCGATTTCAGGAAAGGCCTAAAAATCGAAATCAACGGTGAACCTTTCGCAATAGTTGATTTTCAGCATGTCAAGCCGGGCAAAGGCGGCGCGTTTGTTCGCACCACGCTAAAGAGCCTGATCAGTGGAAATGTGATCGACCGGACCTTCAGGTCCGGTGAAAAAGTGGACAGACCGAATCTCGAAGAAAAAGAAATGCAATACCTTTACGAAAGTGAAGGCGAATTTCATTTCATGGATAACGAAACTTACGAGCAGCTTTTCCTAACGGAGGGACAACTGGGAGACGCCAGAAACTACCTTCAGGAAAACGTGACGGTCACAGTTCTCTTTCACAACGGCAAGCCTATCGGCGTAGAGGTTCCGATTTTCGTTGAACTCACAGTGGCTTCCACTGAGCCCGGGGTGCGCGGAGATACCGCGTCGGGCGGAACCAAACCTGCCAAACTGGAGACAGGACTTACCGTTCAGGTGCCCCTTTTCATAAACGAGGGTGAGGTCCTGAAAATCGATACTCGCACAGGCAAGTACATGGAGCGGGTCCGATAAGGTTATTTACTCGTCCCCGCGAGCTTCCAGGCCGGATGCCGTGGTTGGCCACAGAGGCGATATCCGCGCATACAACCCGTCCTTTACCGCTTCGGACACCGTTTGCCGCAATCGCTAAAAGGGGTGTATTTTTTGTCAAAAATGGGGGCGAGATTCAAACCAGTCCCTTGGAATCGGCATCCGGCCAGGAATTTTAGCGCCGGCTATAGCTCGTCATTGGAAATGAATCACGACTCTAAAAGGGAGGAGACATGAGCGTAAAACTACGGTCTCCGGGGAGGCGCGCAAAATCTGAGAATAATAGTCCATCTGGAAACCCTTCTTCGCAAAAAAGTTTCCCCTCTGTGAAAGGCTACATCAGAGACGCCCAAAGGAAACCCAGTCAATCGAGGCCTCTTCTTTACCGACGGAGTTCGCTGAACTCACCGCATCCTAAACAAATCCGCTATCGGATTTTTGAAACGGATCACTAAGCCGATCGGCGCGATTCTGTCAAATTACGACATTCAGGGGACGGCATGACGGATCTAGGTTTAATCGTTTACGATGAGCAAGGCTTTTTCACACGAGTGATCAATGCCGGCACCGAACAGGGTCTCTTCACCCGCGACCGCGCGGACGAAATAATACGAATCGCCGTGGCGATGGCGAACAAGTACGTGGTTGACAAGGAAGTGGACTTCCGTTCCGAGGAAGAACTGGCCAAGGTGCAGGAAACCATAATCAAGCTCATCGGAGTGGGGCTCGAAATAAAGAGCCGGAGCGAAGTCGATAAGGGAATCGAGATCCTGACGGAGGCGTCTCCGGTCGACCTTTTCCGCCTGGCTTACACAAGAGTCGAAAAGCTAAGAAGCCGTTGGCGCAAGCTCCTTAAAGATCACGGAATCTCAATCTTGGTCACTAAAGACGAATTCGAGTGCCTTTCGGATATATCCTGCCGGCGCCTTGCCGAAATGAGCATCTTTACCGATTCCGAACTTCACACCATTCGTTCTCTGACTCTGCAGGACGAGCTTTTCACGTCACTGGGTCTGGTCGAATATTATGAAGAAGAGGCCCAAAAATACGAGTTTATTCTGAAGCTTAAGAATATTCTTCCGTTTGATCTGCTCAATAAGTCCCCTAATGTACGGGCTGAAAGTCTCAGTGAGTTGGATTCAATTAGAGAGGCGCTGACGGCGACTCTCATCATCTCTGACTATCTCCATTCGCCTGATCCTGTGGCCATCGCAATGCCCGACATTAGGAAGTTTTTGGAATCATTCAGCCTTGAGGCTGATCCCTTCACCCCGGAGATGGAAAACGCGGTCCTAGACGTAATTCACGAGCTGGGGGAGGATATTGGCGAAGATGACGCCGCTCTGCTCACTCGTGAAGTAATCAGGATAGCGGAAAAGCTTCTTGACACAATCATTTCGGAATGGGATCTGGTGAACGCAACCTCAGAAAACGTGTTCTACAAACGCTGGTCCAGGATGGTTATCCTGTCCGACGCGCCCGAACCTATGGAACGAATCCTCACTTCGGGACAGATGGTGGATGAATTCGATTTCGAGTTAGTCATCTCGCAACTCGCTACGAGACCGCCGGTTGAAGCCAGGGAACTCGTCAAAAGGCTACCATGGAGAAACTTTCTTCCTGAGCAGACAATTAGACTTTTCCATGAAGTGGAGCAATATCAAGAAGAACTGGCTGAATCGGCGACCCTATTCGACTTCATCCCAAGTCAGCTTGTTGATATAATAGAAGAACTTAACCCGAAGGCTACCAAAAAATTCATGCCCACCTTGAGAAAAGCCTTGGACGCCGCGCAGTTTTCCATGGAGGATTTGGAGTTATTGGCCGGAATATCGTTAGCGGACACGTGGTCTTTGGTGCGGATGGCCGGTCCGCCTGTGGACTATGATTTAGGACAGGCGTTGTCCGAGTTCAAGACCGGTGTGGAGAGAAGTCGCCGGACGGTATTTCACGCCGCAGTGAGAGCCGGATACTTCCCGTCTTTTTTCCAGGAGGCTTGGCTCTTTGACTCCGCGTTTGTGAAGAAACAGGTCAAATTCATCCCGACTGGGGAAATAGGTCAGTTCATAGAACGCCTGCTTCCGCGCGGCGAAGAACCCACAGTGACGAAAGGGGCTGCGGACGCGGAGTTGGAATTCCGCACGAGAGAAGCCAATGACTTTTTCAAGTCCCTCCCTGTCGGCAAAAGAAAGGCTGCTGTCAAATATTTCCAAAAGAAGCAACAGAGCTGAGGCGTCCGCGCTCGACCGTGGCGCACTTGAGAATTTCGCCCTAAGGTCTTCTTCCCAAGCGCGCAAGCGAAATTAAATAGAGTGTGAATCCATTCACTTACGCGGGGAGATTGCTTCGCTGCGCTCGCAATGACAGGCCAAAGTGTCTTTGCGAGGAGTGAAATCCCGCGTTCCGCGGGAAAGCAATCTCAGCTTGGCCGCTCATAAGTAAAGGGTTACTAGAGTGTTTTGTGGGCGTGGCTTATTTTATTCCCCCTCATATGGATCCCCCGCCAAAAAAACCCCTAGTCCCACCGGTTGGGACTAGGGGTTTTCATCAAGATGGCAATATGCCGGGGAACAATCCCCCCGACGGAAAAGACAAACTTCTCGACTGCTAATTCTTACTCATCATAAAGGACACCGCTTTGTCCAAGCCATCAAGGCTTAGCTCAAACATGTTGAAAATGTTGGCTATGACTCCGATTGTCCTCGTCATGGGCCACAATCTTAGAGGCGTAGGGTTCAACCAGACCGATCTTTTGAACAGCCCGCCAAGCATGTGCAATCGGTCGATACTGGGCAGGCCGCTGCGTTCCTCAATGTGAATGGAGCCATCCGTAGCCATTAGCTCATAGGGGGCCATGCTGGCGTCGCCCACAATGATTATCCTCGATTCAGGTTCCCATGCGGCCATATCGGCTACGCGCTGGGGCTTGAATCTCCGAGGGGGGTCCTCCCAAACGTAATCGTAAATCGTATTATGAAAGTAAAAAGTCTTCACATCCTTGAATTGAGCGCGGGCGTAATTGAACAAGACCTGCACGACATCCACATACGGGTCCATGGACCAACCGCCGTTGTCTATAAGCAAAACGACTTTGAGCCGGTCTCTCAGACTTCTTTCAAAAACGATTTCTATCTCCCCGGCATTTTTTGTTGTCGTACGAATAGTGTCTTCTATGTTGACCCTGTCCTTCGGCCCTTCGGGAACCATTCTGCGCAACCGCTTTAGAGCTTCTCCAACCTGAGCAAGAGTCAAAGGACCTTCGAGAGAATAGTCCCTATATCTCCTGTCCATAGCCACCTTTACCGCTGATTTTCCCATGGACCTACCGCCGACTCTCATGCCGCCCGGGTGAAATCCGGAATGGCCTACCGGGGATCTTCCCCCGGTACCTATCCATTTGCTTCCGCCATGGTGTTCCTCGGTTTGCTCCTTAAGCCTGTCGAGAAAATACTTTATTAGCTCTTCAGGGCTCAGTTTACTTAATTCGTCCTTACTAAGGCCCAACGCTTCGGCCAGAGCCTCCGGGTCCTTGAGCCATTGGTGGAGCAGCTCGACCGCCGCTTCTTCCAGGTTGATTCCCCTGAAATCAGGTAGTTCGGCTCCCTGAAAAAAGTGGGCAAATATACGGTCATAAATGTCAAAATATCGTTCGCTCTTGATGAGCACCGCCCTGGCTGCGATATAAAAATCATCGAGCCCGTTTACCAATCCGGTTTCGAGGGCCTTGTGCAATCTGAGAAACGAAGTGGGGCTCACCGGAATACCGGAATCTCTCAATAAATAAAAAAAATCGACAAACATGGAGATACACCAATTTAACCGCGTATGCGGCGGCTTTGCATGACTGACTGCTGATAATCGCTGCTCTTCTTGAAGAGGATACCCAAGTAAGGAATTTTACCCATTATCAGATCTTTGGGTCTGAAGTCCGGATCGTTCCGCAGCGCCCGGATCCAGTTAATAAGCTCCCTGGTGGCGGGTTTCTTTTCGATGCCCTGGAATTCACGAAGCTTATAAAACATCTTTACGCACATATCCAGAATCTCATGATCGAGTTCCGGAAAGTGGACCCGGACAATGCTGCGCATCATATCTGGTTCGGGAAAAGCAATGTGGTGAAAATTGCACCTTCCCAGGAACGGATCGGATAAATCCTTCTTCGCATTGGACGTGATTATAATCACAGGGCGCACCTTGGCCTTTACGGTTTTGTCGACCTCGATTATATCGAATTCCATCTGGTCCAACACGTCGAGCATGTCGTCTTGGAAGTCCGTGTCTGCCTTGTCGATTTCGTCGATCAACAACACGACCTTCGTTTCGGATACGAACGCCTGGCCAATCTTGCCCATACGTATATACTCTTCGATGTTGCTCACATTGCGTGTGGAATCGCCGAAACGGCTATCATTGAGGCGCGTCAGTGTGTCATACTGGTAAAGCGCATCCACCAGTTTCAAGCTCGATTTCACATTCAAAACCAGCAGCGGCATGCCGAGGCTTTCAGTTATGGCGTGGGCAAGCATTGTCTTACCCGTGCCCGGTTCTCCTTTCAAAAGGAGAGGCATTTCCAACGCCATAGAGATATTAACAATTTTGGCCAATTCTTCATCCAGGACGTATTTGGACGCGCCTGAAAACGTAAGGTTATCGGACCCAGCCATAGAACGTAGCTCCTCTTTTTTCCTGAAAATTTTGAACTCAAAGAATTTCTTGATCATATATTAGGGCTCCTGAGCGAATCTGCTGTACGTAATACCCTCAAAACCCGAATCGATTCAAATCAATTGCAGATTTCAGAAGATACCATGCCGGCAGATTTCACTCCACACTCCCTACCATAGCATCTTTATTGGCCAAAAACAGAGATAAAGCAACAGGTGAATGGCCCTACACGCAGACGGTAACAGGGCTCAAAGCGAAGCTGGAACCGAGTAAGACGTTTTTTCGCTTGACAAGACCAATTATGGACGGCTAATTTATAGACCATGACGCTGGACCCCCGACATCCACCGGCTTTGAGGGGAGCAAAAAAAGGTTGACAAGGTTGCCTATTTTTGCAATAAACTTTAGACACATCCGGAGTCATATTTATTTGGAGGCATTCCGAATTCTGGTATGCAAGCTTCCTTTAGTAAGGATTATGAAAGGAGGATGAGGGTATGGTTAAGAGGACTTTGATTGTTCTCGGTATTTTGTCGCTAATGGTTTTTGCGGCGGGCACTTCCTCAGCATTCGTAAATGGGTGGCCGTGCGCCGACGGTGGCTGTTCCATGAAGCCGTTGTTTGTGCCGGTTGATTGTATTCCCTATCCCGAAGCAAAAACAATAATCAAAACATGGTCATGCAAGATTGAGGGACCCTGCCCCGGCCCCGGCCCCTGCGCCCCTGCTTGCAAGAGCGAAGGCTTCAAACCCGGCATGCTGTGCACCTTAGCAGGCGCCATTGCCAGCCCGTTCGATATTCTTTTCGGCGGCTGTGACGGAACCTATGGTTGCTTCCCCAAACTGGGTGGCGGCTGTGATGACGGCGCCGGTTCCTGTGGTCCTTGCTGGGGCCCTGTTCCCGCCGTTGCGGCAGGACTTCCTATGGTGTTGGGCGCCCCGACCGTTATGTTTGGATCCCTCTGGTAATAGAGTTACCCAACGTCGTGTAGAATCAAAAAGGACCGGATGACCTGCCCGGTCCTTTTCAGATTAGAGACCGAATGGACGATTGTGGCCGCTTGAGCCCTACGGATTCAGTAGAAAGTCCTTGACATCTAGCGGTTTTTTAGATAGGTATTATTCAGTATAATCGTCTTGAATAAGAGAATTAGATTATTTCCGGTTTTTAACTGGAAGGTCTTTATGAAAGGAGGATGAGGGTATGGTTAAAAAGTCCGCTGTAATTCTTGGAGTCCTTGCGATGCTGGCTTTCAGTGTCGGGATGTCCTGGGGTTACACCGTCAGCCAATGGCCTGTTCCTGGTATTCCTGGTACCGTATTTTGCGGTGGCAACGCTAGCTTGGTTTCACCCGAAGATTATTGCCTTAAAGGCCCCGTGGCCCCCGCATGTGATTGCGCGTTGGTGCCTGGTATAATTCACGCCGCTTTGAGCGTGCCCTTCAGAGCAGTTGGCTTGGTAGCCACTCCTCTGTTCCAGGGTGGGAACTGTCCCGGCGATCAGCCTTGCAAAGTTGACTTGGGCGACCCCGCTTACGTGATGGCGGCTGTTCCCTGCACACCCGTCAACATTTATATCCCGCCCAAGGGTTGGTAATTTTAGGCTACAGTTAGACAAAAAGCCGGGGTTTTCCCGGCTTTTTTGCTTTTCACGGCACGATCTCTCCCCGCCTCGGTAAACCTACAGCGGACACTTCATTTACTTCGTCAACTTTTCCCTCCCGGCCGCTACGTATATCTGTCCCGGCGCCTTCCAGAGAAAATCTATTAGTGCTATTCCGCTCAAACCTGCGTAAGTCTTGCATGATATAGACAAAAGCGCGGAGAATTCAATGGGAATTGGGGCTGGTTGGGAGCGCTTTGATCGCGGGAACCCTCCAGCGCGCTCCAGGGCGAGGTAGGGCGCCCTTTTTCGTAAACATCCGGCGGGGGATGCGCTTCTGGCTAGCTAACGGAGTTCTTACCCTGGGGGGAGGAAGGCGATACCTATTCGCCGGCGTCCTAGAAGTTCTCAAGGAGGGGGGCGGAGCATAAGCGCTAACTTTGGGCTCTTTGTACACTCTCAAGTTCCCCCGCGCCCTGTAAGAGCTGGTTTTTCACCCGCCCCGTCGCAATACGCGGAGAACTCGTGGGGTCGATTTCTACGCCCGCAAGGTCTCTCTGAAATCGGCGGCTGCAACGCGAATGACAGGTAGACGGCGGGCTGGGATAAAGAAACCGTCTCAAAGGTCTTTGGATGAGCAAAAACGTGCCACGATATTTGCCTTTCGGTAGTATAGGGCAAGCAGCTCGTCGCAATTCCAATTCATCACGATGGCACGCTGTTTGCCCATGGCACGATTGCGGTCTATTTGTGAATTTCGAGCCACTCTCTAGACCCCGCCCCTACGATTACCGTGCCACGATTGACGACAATTCGGGAGTTTTGAGACAGTTTCTTCCAGCCTGCCCCACACAAATTGCATTAGGTCACAAGCATTGAGGGCCGGGGAGGGGTTTCTGATGGCCTGTATGCCGCAATCCTGCAACCTGAAGTGAGGATTACGGGCAGCCTTACTTGAAACTCCGCGAAGTGGTATTAGGCCGGACTGATAACAAGATTCTCACGCTAATGGAGGCGGAGCGGGCCCTTTATCGGACCTCTGTCCGTCGTCAGATCGTGGTCCTCCGAGGATAACGGCAAAGCTCTTATCAGGAGTGTGTGTGTTTGTTTCTCAAGACGGGAGCGTTTCCCAAAAAAGGCTCCCTATTGAAAAGAGACATTGCTGCGGAAATAGCTGCGCTAAGGAACATGGTGAAAGATCCGATCAGGAACATGAATGATAATCCGCTCGAGTCCGCGATCGCGCCCCAAGCCAGAACGGATAGATTTATTCCGACCCCGAAGGATCCGGTAAACAATGCGACTACCACCGCTCGGTTGTCTGGGCCGGAACGGTCAACCATCCTCGCCATCATGGCGGGATATGAGAGCCCCTGTACCTACACCGAAAAGTAAGCCGAGAAGGCAAATTTGGTACAATGATGTGATCTGTGAGGTGCCCCCGAGCATGATGCCGAAACCGATCAAGCAGGCGAGTATAAGGCGGTCTCTGTTCACGCGGTCGGCTACTTGGCCGAGAAATAATCGCACGAGTATCAAGCTGCAGCCGTAACAGACAAAGAAAATGCCTGCCTGGAGTCCGAGAGTCTTAGCAAAGAGCGGAAAGAATGTATTCATGGCGGCAAACCCGGATCCGAAAATTACAGCCATGGCCATCATTGCCATATATCCATTCTGGCACGCGGTAGGGAAGAACCCGGTGATCGCTTGACGGCTGGTCTTCCTTTCAGGCTCCTTGATGATCAACGCCGCTATGAATCCGACGACTCCGTACAGCATTAGTAACACAAAATAGGTGTTGACCCCCCAATGGGACAAAAACAGCTCGCCTAAATATGGTCCGACAGAGACGGCCATGGACCCGGATACGCCGAAGTAACCTATTCCTTGGGCCCGTTTCTCCGCCGGCACTAGATCCACGATTGCTGTCGCGCACCCGTTAAAGCACGCTGCAAAGGCTATTCCCTGCACCAGACGGACCAATATCATTAAAGGCGAATAACTTTGAAAAAGCAGAAAACCCGCATTGCTCAACCCCATGACGAGAAACTCCCGCCAATATGAAGGGTTTACGTCCGTAACGATCGATGAGCGGCCCCAGCACGGGAAGGCATCCCAGGGAAGTTATGCCGATGGAACCCATCACTAGGCTGACTTGCCACTTGCTGGCCCCCATGTCCACCATTATTACAGGTAGGAAATTTAAGGTCGAAAGCACGAGGAATAAGCAAAAATTTGTAGCGGCAATGAGACAAAACTGAGCATTCAACAATATGTTAGGCATTTCTGGAATTTCTCCGGATATCCACGCAGACATGGCAGTGTGAGGGCCGGACTCTCTTCCCCATGAGGATAACCCGGAAACTCAAAATAGCAATTTATCTTCCACTCCTCATATCAGACAAACGCGGAGAAAATCAATGATTATGCAATGTTTTAAAAGACAACTGAAAAACGCTGAGGTTCCGTCTTTATATTAGTCGCTCCCTCCCTCCCTGCCTTTACCGGAATTCCTATCGAAAATGAATCTACGACGTTGTTTCTGTCCGGGTTCAACGGCACGGGGAGTT
>CAVVHK010000093.1:0-36209 GCA_963747865.1 uncultured delta proteobacterium
AGAAGGCCCCGACCTCAATGCGCTTGTGGACGCCGCTGTCAAATCCGTTGCTGCCAGTAAGGCGTTTGTCCAGGAAGGCGCCGTTGAATACGGACCGGTTGTGACCCGTCCGCAAAAGATCATCTGCGTTGGGCTAAATTACCGAAAGCACGCCAAAGAAGTCGCATGGAGTTTCCCAGCCTGCCTCTGACATTCAACAAGTATAACAATACACTCAACCATCACAACGGTAGCATAAAGCTGCCGGTCGAGGTGGCCAAGAAATTTGATTATGAAGTCGAGCTGGTTATGATCATGGGCAAGGTAGCGAAAAACGTCCCCGATTCGGATGCGCTTTCCTATGTGGCGGGCTACTGTACAGGCAATGACTTTACGGCAAGGGATCTGCAGCCGGAAACACCCAGCAAACAATGGATGATTGGCAAGACTCCGGACCAATTCGCTCCTTTAGGTCCGTATATGGTTACCGCCGATCAAATCGATCCTGACAATCTGAAGATCGAATGTCGTGTCAACGGCGAGACGCGACAATCCTCCAACACCAGCGATTTCATCTTCAACACCCGTCAGATGGTCAGCTTCATTTCGCGTTACATCACTCTCAAACCCGGCGACATCATTTTCACCGGGACCCCGGAAGGCGTGATCGCCGGCTATCCCAAAGACAAGCAGGTTTGGCTCAAGCCCGGAGATAAGATCACATGCAGCCTGGAGAAGTTGGGTGAATTGAGTTTCCAACTTGTTTGAGGCCTGCTCCAGGCCTAGCGTCCCTGCCGTAGCTTGCCCGTCTCTAAACTACGGCGGGTCCCTCTTTTGGGGCTCTTCCGGAATTTGCGCATTAGCGATCCCAACGAAGAATGCGCTGGGTATTTATAGCATTTTCGTCCATAGGGTTCCGGCAGGCACGAACGCCTAAGACCTAGTGTTCTTGCCGGGTGACGGAGAAAAGACATAACGCGATCAATTGTTCGTAAGAAAAGGGCATGTCAACGCACTGCAATCAATAAAAGACCTATGGGAAACGGTAACCCGACATGACCAAGAAAAGCTTGTTCTTCCAACCCCATTCTTCTATTTTCCATATCGGCAAATATGCTCTTGCCGGATGAGCTCACAAAGAACTCTGGTAAAAAAGAAAGCCCGGCCTTAACTCTCGAACTGGGAGGGAGGAGTAGTTAAGGGCCGGGCTCAAACAAACCGAAAGAACCAATCCGGGAGGCGGCAGTTGTCTATTGACGCGTGGTGTTGTCGTCGAATTCTCCGGTGGGGGGAACACCGGTCAGGCTTACGCTGTCAACTTCCCGCTCCTCGGCTGAGAGCAATGCAATGCCGTCTCTGATCAGAAAATGAATCCACCCTCAAGGAAGCCGCCCTCAAGAGCGTCCTTGAGCCGAAAGTCGTTCTGAGTCTTTTTCAACTCCGCAAGTCTGTATCCGGCCTTCACATATCCTGAGCGGCCGGAGTTCAGAGGTATAGTGTACTTTGCTCCGGCCTGGGCGTCCCAACCTTCCACATCGTCCAGGAAAATACCTCCCACTTTGCAGTCGCAAGAAAGCGCTGCCCCATTTGACGTGGTTTTCATGAGTCTCTGAAATTCGAGACCGGTAATGACGGCGTCGGTTCCCTTGCTGAACACACTATTTTGTCCAACGGTAATAGAGGAAATTACCGTGATCTTGTCCTCCGCGTGTACCCAATCCACAAACACTGCGACAGAGGACCTGTAATTGTTGACCGGCTCATATAGGAGTCCGATCCGGTGATAGCTATGCTGATATTGTGTTTGAATGCCTGTTCCGTACCCGAATGACCCGTAGTTTTGTTGTGAAGGGCCAAAAATGAAATTGCCGGTAGGCTGTCCGCCTCCATTGGCTTCGAACGCCAGTCCTCGATACCGGAACGCCCAGTTCGGGCGGAATGAGGACTTGAGGCTCCATGTCGGCACTGCGAGATGTCCGGGAAGTTGGAGTCCATCAGTGAAATCCGCAGCATTGGAGCCGCTGCCATAACCAGCGTAAAAGCTGGCTGACGCGTACCTGGGCCATGCGATCTTGCCTCGCAGGCTGGCGAAGATAACTCCTCCACTCACTTCCCAGCGCTTGAGCGGTGCAGCCGGCAAAACGGATTCCCCCAAATAGGCTTCAGTCCCGTATGTAGCCATATAGTTGGGTTTGACTTTGGCGATCTCGGGGCAAGGGAACTGATACGCGCAACATGGAAACATCGTCTTGGACTTCACCTTGACGACAGTTTTGGGCTTCGCGTCCTTAGTGAAGCTGTGCGCGTTGAGCTCAGGTTTGTTAAGCTTTTGTACGGATAAGTCGTCAGTTTCGGCTGCCCATGGGGCTGTCGCAAGAACTGTGGACATGAAGAAAGCAAGGCACACCAATAGCGTATAAGGTATTCTTCTCATCATACCCTCCCTCCAGGGTTAACTTGTCTGGACCCGGACTATTAAAATACTCGAATGATATGTCAAGTAAAAAAGAACCTATTAATCAGGAAATTATCTTAAATAGTTAATAATGGTACTTTAAAACTCATCTAACAGCTGGTTGTTAAAGGACAAATAATGAAACAACAGTATTTTATAATAATATAAAATGAATATTAGTAAATTATGTATACTAATTGATTGATACATGTTAACATACTACTTTTACAATGGAATATTGTTATGCATAATTCTTCCGATTAACCACGGCCTTAAAACGAACATCGCTGTCCTGGCAAGAGGCTCTTTGGGCTCTCAAACAATTGACACGTGTCTGAATTGACGTCAGGCTAGGCTGTGTCCGTACCATAGTCCACATCCGACCCGGCATGAATATCTTTCCAGTCTCAACAAACGTTCCTTTTATGAGGCCAATTTTTCGGAACCGATTTTGACCATTTTTCCCAATGATTGATGTCTTATTTTGCCGTCTCAAAAACAAAATCTCAGAAACTTGACAAAAGTCCACATTTATGAGATTGGCCCCGGGACAACCTCGGAGGCATACCATGGGAAAATATATCGGATACGCTCGAGTAAGCACGAACGGTCAGGACTTGGATTTGCAGCTCAAAGACCTTAAGGATGTGGGCTGCAAGAACATCTTCACCGATAAAGTGAGTGGAACAAAGAGCCGGCGTCCCGGACTCGACGCTTGCCTAACCAGTCTAAAGAAGGGCGATACGCTCATCGTATGGCGCTTGGACCGGCTCGGAAGGTCCATGCAGCATTTGGTTTCGGTGGTGGCCGAACTGAAGGACAAGGGCATAGGATTTCGGTCTCTGAGGGACGGGGCTATCAATACGACCACGGCGTCGGGAGAACTTGTCTTCGGTATCTTTGCGGCTCTTGCCCAGTTTGAAGGGGAGCTGATAAGGGAGAGGACACGGGCCGGATTGTCCGTAGCAAGAGCCCGGGGACGTACGGGCGGTCGAAAACCGGTTGAAGTTGATGATCCGAGAGTTCGGTTAGCAAAGAAGATGAATGAAGACCGGAGCCTGAGCGTTAAGGAGATATGCTTAAGCCTTAAAATCAGCAGGGCGACGTATTACAGATACCTGGTGTTGTAGGTTAGCCCGGCAAAGTCTTGACACCTATGAGGGGAAGGTTGATCATACGGTACGTCCACATTAGTGGACGTGACACAATGCGTTTGTCGCCGGACTTTCCTAGTAGGGAAGGGATATGACGCGAGCAGAAATTTTGATCCATATCGAAGCCTTGAAGCAACAACTTGTGGCTAAGTACTCCCCGGAAAGAATCATCTTGTTCGGCTCCGCGGCATCTGAAGAAGGCGAAGTCAATGATGTGGATCTGTTCATCATAAAAGACGATGTTCCTCATTTCGGGGCTGACCGTCTCCGAGAGCTGTACCGGCTTATGGATACAGACCTGCCGGTCGATTACATAGTGTATCGTCCCGAAGAAGTCGCCGAGCGGCTGTCCTTAGGTGATCCTTTTGTGATCAGTGTGGTAAGAGAGGGGATAGTCCTCTATGGCTGATCCTTCGATTGTTAAGGAGTGGCTCGCGAGAGCCGATGAGGACTTTCGTTTCGCAGAAGCAAATCTCAAAGGCGGAAGCGAGTTTTATGCGCAAATTTGCTTCCATTTCCAACAGGCCGCGGAGAAGTATTTAAAAGCCTACATCATCGGCAAAGGCCTCACATTCCAGAAAGTTCATGACCTCGTCCACCTTCTTAAGACCTGCTCCGGCTTGGACTCGGCGTTCACAGGGCTTAAGGAGGATTGCATACTTCTCAACACCGCCTATATTGAAACCCGTTATCCCGTTCACTGGCCCACCCATTATACTAAGGAAACCGCTGAGCAGTCTTGCGCCGCGGCGGTCAATATTGCCGACATGGTTCGGAACCGTCTTGGAATGTAATGGAAGACCACGGATAACTTCAATCAGTTCTGTCTTCTGCCGGCGGCTCTATGCCTGAATCGCCTGGTCTTGAAGCTCTCCACAGAGAGTTCACTGTACATAGACCATGGATGAAGGGGCTGCGCTACAAAACCTACTTGCCAAACTACCTCCAGCTTGAAACACTATCACACATTTCTGCGCTTCGACCGGATCCAGCTCTTGACAAAACACTAGTATTGTGGCCTACTTAGTCATGCGCCGATTTGACCACAGATTGCTGGGCGCAAAAGAAGTGCAGCTAAAGCGTGACCCCCGTCCAGCTTTGCTGCGGCGGTTTTTTCGTTCTACCTTGAAAAGGAAGATTACTGAGAATACGGCCCACGTGGAAGGAGCCGATGCTGAAGCCCCTTAGACACTTTTCCATTCCCAAACCGGAGACCTGATTTAACTCAGGAAGAGGTTTCTGTCGCTCTTCCGGCACGTGGAGGGTATATGCGCTTTAGAAGCCATTCCGGCTCATCATCAATGCCTATGGATCAGTCTCAGCGCTTCATGCTGAGTCGTGTCCTGGTCTATATGGATCGCCTTCTGGACAAGTACCCAAGGCTCGACTTTGAAGTTTTGGAAGCCCTTCACTGGGCGCTCGGACCTGAAATAGTTCAAGAAGACCTGATACCACTTGCCGCAATGTTGGACGCCGGTGAGAGAAGACGACGATTTGAAGCGGATCTACGCGAGGAGATTCGCCACGGCCGAGATTTCGCAAACCTCGTGGATCAAGCTCTTCGTAAGACCCGTAAAGATGAACAGATGTGTGTCGTGGGGCTTCTCAGAGGACTGCTCAAGAAGAGAGCGGATCAGCTACAACATCGCCGTGCATCCGACATTGAGAAAAGCCTGGGCGTTTTCCAACAGATGTTCGATTTGAACGAACTTGAAACGGAGATTTGCCTCTTCCTCTTCATACTATCAACATATGAAGAAGCCCAAAGCTTTTTCGAATACCATCTCAAGTGCGAGCGCTTTGCGGGAAGAAACTACCTCGCGACCATCCTCGGCGCCAAGGTCTCGGAAATAGGGGAAGCCCTTAATGGGAAGCTCTCCAAGATTGGAATACTTGACCCAGATCGTCATCGCTCTCTTGCTATGGATTCCGGTTTTTTGAATCTGTTGCAGAACCCTTGCTGCGTAAATATCAAGACTGAATTCTTCCGTCGGATCGATCCTGATCCGATTCCCCTCAACGCCCACCCGGTGGAACCACAAATTATCGATCACGTTCTTAACCTGCTTAGAGAGAAACCGGCAAGCTCAACACACATCATTTTCTACGGCCCGCCCGGCACGGGTAAGACCAGTCTTGCGTACGGTATCGGTAAGAAGCTTGGGCTTCCAATTTATCTTGTGGAACACGGCGGCAAACAAAAGGGCTGGAAGTGCCAGGCCGCTGTTACTGCGTCGGTAAATGTGGCAAGCCAGGGCGAAGGAGCGCTCGTAATTGCGGATGACGCCGACAATATTATTGGGACTCGCAACTCGTGGTTTTTTTCAGGTGAAACCTCGGATAAGCGCTGGCTCCATGACATTCTGGAAACACCTGGAGTCAGAATGATCTGGACCGTCAATTCTATTGCTCAACTGGAAGAGTCCGTGGCAAGACGTTTCGCTTTCAGCCTGTCCTTTAAACCCTTCAGCCGTCTGCAAAGAAAGCGTATATGGGAGAACATTCTCACTGATTACCGTCTCGATGCTTACTTCAACGACCATGAGTTAGAGGATTTGGCTTGCAGGTTCGAAGCAAGCGCCGGCGTCATCGAACAGGCCGTTAAGAAGGCTGCAGAAATAGGGCCGGACTCCAAAGATGAGGTTCACAAGGCGATCCTTCTCTCCTTGGAGGCGCACCAGAGCCTTGTCAATGGGGGATGTAAACCTGTAATCGCCGGCAAAATTGATCCTAAGAGCTTCACTATTGATGGATTAAACGTCTCCGGCGTCGATCCTGAGGGTCTTATGAAAGAACTTGAATCTTTTAGCGATTATCTCAAGCATTCCCGTAATGACGAGCCGGTGGGCATGTCTCTCCTTTTCCATGGCGTCTCAGGGTCCGGCAAGAGTCATATGGCCCGCTTCATAGCTCATCGCCTCGACAAAGAAATCCTCGTTAAGAGAGGCAGCGACATTCTATCAAGCTGGGTCGGGGGTACCGAGCAAAATATTCGAGCTGCTTTCGACGAAGCTACGGAGAAGGACGCCATATTGCTCTATGACGAATCGGATTTTCTGCTCGGAAGCCGTGATCGAGCCGTTCACTCGTGGGAGATCAGCCAGGTCAACGAGTTCTTGACCGCCATGGAAACGTTCCGCGGCATTCAGATCTACACCACGAATCGACTAGCCGACCTTGATGCCGCTACGTTGCGCCGGTTCGATCATAAAGTAGAGTTCGGTTACTTAGAGTCGGAAGGGGTTGTGGTCTTTTACAAGAAGATTCTTCAGCCTCTTGTTGGGTCTGAGCCTCAAAAGCAACTCGAAAAAGAACTGAAAGGCATAAACGGTCTTACGCCGGGGGACTTTAAGGTGGTCCTGAGCAAATATCGCTTCAAGGCCCACGACGAGATTTCGCACAAGGTCCTAATTGAAGCTCTTCGAGAGGAAGCGCGAGTGAAAGATGTATATGCTGGTCGCAAAGCTATCGGATTCTAATCCATAACCGGGCCGCCAGCATAATCAGCCGGTGAGCGACTTCGGAAGGCGCTACTTGGCTTTGAGAAAGGGATGGAAAATGGCAAAGCAAACTGATGACAAGGATACCATTTTGAAAGCGGTTCAGCCGCTCAACGAAATTATTATTCCTACCCCTGACTCAGGGTTCTTGGGAAAATTCCTGGAAGAGACGGAAAACATGCTCAAGGCCAGAGCTATGAGAATGAGCGGTTTGCTCCGAAGAATCAATGAGTCGGGTCAACGTACAGAGAATCTGCTACGAAAGGCTGCTGAACGGATGGATTCAGCTTATTCAAAGCTTGAAGGGGATCTCCGTAAAGAAGGGTTGGCGCCCACCAATGATGAAACTGAAGCGCCAGACGAATAAGGTTCTTTGACTTTTGGTTGGGCGTGAGAACAGGAGGTTGCCGTGTCCGTATTACGAGCGAAAGTATTGCCTGACAATGGAGACTCTCAAAGCAAGGTCTCTGAGATAGCGCCGCCACAATGGGTCGAAATCGAGAAGTGCAAAGAAAAGGGCTATGTCTTGGTCCATGTCTACGAAGCGAAGATCTGTCGCTACGTTCATACCTGGCATTCCTCAATTGCGTCGGCCATGGCGGAGGCCCACCTTGATTTCTCCGTAGCTGAAAACGAATGGTCGCTGATGAGTCGGGAAGATTCGTAAAGCTTCACTTGGTAGAAGGCGAAGCAGGCTACTGAAGGGCTATGGAACACAAAACAGCCTTAGATTCAGTATTGTAGGTCGGGGGCCACGACTATTAAGAAATCGTCAGTACCCGAGGAAAGGATTGCAGAAAGTCGGCCTATTCATCAATTCGGAAGAATTTCATGCTTATAAAATCATTGAGTTCTTTGCGGACATGGACTCGCAAGACTTTTACTTCTCCCTCCCATTGGTCCGCTTTATTCAATGCCTCTTCTTCCCAGGGAAGGCGTTGTTCAGGGGTTTTTGCCCGAATATCTCGCACAAGTTCTAGGGGAACGGGGGTAGACAATATTTCTTGATAATTTATCCTAATCTTCCTTATGGCCCCGAGAAGTTTGAGTAAATCATTCCGCAGGAGAAACTTTTGGTCTGGTTGAGAAGGATTCTTGGGGATAAGACGAAGGTCTTGAAGCGGAGTACCTTCCTTGAGCGCTTTGTTGATTAGTTTGCTTAAGCGCCTATAATTGCCGTCAAAGGCCGGGGATGTTGTGGAAGCGCCGGGGCTTTGCTCAGATAGGGGAAATGCCATACCATGTCTCCAGGAAATAAGGATGGGAGATCAGGCTTGCCTCGCTGATCCCCGGAGAGGAACGCCCAATAACATGGGCCGCATAACCGGTCAATCAATATTTTCGAGTCTTCGCTGATGTGCGGTTTCCATCGGCTACTGGGATTGGCCGTATCTTCCGTAACGACCGGCGCCTGCCTGGTGATGATTCCACAATAATGTCGGGTTATATCGAGGCGCTCATCACAGGTTCGAGAGGAGCGCCGTCCAGGCCAACAAAGAACGCCACGGTGGGTAACGCGTTATCCACCTGCCTACTCTTACTGTCCCCACGATCAGTAAGAAGACGCCGGCGCATGAATAAATGTTCGGCCCTTGCGGCAGAATGTCAGCAGGGAAACTATGGATACTAGCGGGTTGGGACGGGAAAGTGTCCGACGCGACGGACACTTTGGCTGTGTTTGGATGGACGTTAATTGACGCCGAAAAGGGCTCCGAAAAGATCCCCTGACTGGGGGACGGCAACCTCAGACGCATGTGGCGCCGTCAGGCGCAATCCTACGCCATTAGACTTGCGTTTCAGTAATATAATTGGTTGACACGTGGGACCGTTATTTGTAACTTACTGCAATCGTTGAGTCTATATTCGGACATTCCTTCAGTGATTTAGGGTCGGCGTCATAGCCAAGGCGGATGTCTCGGCCCGGTCGGCAAGAGACGCTGCAGTCCGCGTTCTTTGATTCGGCTCTTGCCGTGTCATGAAGATGAAAGCATTCGATAGCGTCAACCCGCAACACGGGTGAGAAATAAAGGTTCGAGCCATGAAGGTTCCATGGCGCAAGCCTCCTTGGAGCCTTAAAGAAGTCTACGTGATGGAAAGCCAATGAACAAATCTGATTTGATAGCGATTTTGACCAAGGACCGTGATCTGCCTTTACGCAAGACCGAGGATATAGTGAACACGGTCTTTGACATCATGTCCGGTGCGCTTATCAATGGTGACCGGATTGAAATCCGCGGATTCGGGTCCTTCATGGTAAAGGAATACGACGGATATACCGGAAGGAATCCGAAAACGGCTGCGCAGATCACAGTGCCGGGTAAGAAGCTTCCCTTCTTCAAGATGGGAAAAGAGCTGAAGGAGAAAGTGGATGAACGGGGTTGAGGCTGAATCGTCGGAAGGGATGAACAGTTTCGACATCAGGGAATTTCAAGCTTCCAAGCCTTAGGCTGCTCCGTCCCCTGTGAAGAGCGTTTCCGCTGATTTTCCTCTGTCCGACCGCCAAGGCTCGTTTTTTCAAAACAACGACCCCATTAGAACCTCGTGGCCGAACGATCTTGGACTCGGCAATGCTCTGGGGTGGGGACGACATCGCTGCGCTTAAATCGGTTCTTGTTAAACCACGGTTGAACCGTTTGTCCTGGAGCGGATGATAGAGAAAACCTGCCTATGAGTTCGTGCTCTTGATGTTGCCCACAGGGACGCCAAAACGAGAGACGCCGCCAGGAACATAATTCGCCACCACTTTCCTTATAAGATTCGGACAGTTCAACCGATGATTCGGAATCAAGGAGGTCATCGACATAAACAAGCCATACCTCTGAGGGGGGGTGTATTCCCCTTTTTTTGAAGTTTCCCCGAAAGATGGATTCGATGTTAAATTTGCTATGCCTACGGTATGGCTCGTTTTTCGTTCATCGAATGGTCCGAGCAGGAGCGGAAATTTTTCAGGTGGCGCGGCGCAATCAGTTGAGCTTGCTTAAATCTCTCTCCTCATGGGCGCTTGCCTGCGTGAGAATCTCTAATCCCCTCTCAATTTTTTCCTTCGGTTCTATATCAGACCCAATGCAGCAATTCCCAAAATCCGCCAAGGCCCTTTTGTCGAACTGGAGGCTGATCCAGGAAATTAGCAAGAAAACCGGCAAGAATTCATAAAGATTGTCGTTAAGCATCGTTCGCCCGTCGCGTAAAGCGTGAGCATGAATCGCTTACAGATGTCCGGTTCTTTCGACCTCGAATATTCCGGCATTCCCGGGCATGGGATATCTTGAGGAATGGTTTGCTTTATTGCCGTGAGAACCAACTTGCTGGAAAGCATGCAAAGGGAAGGACAGATCGATCAGAAAGATTTCATCATACTGAACCCCCAACATCATGAGGGCTTCGAAATGCTATGCAGCACTCCCATTTATCCTGACTGGCCGGTGGCCGCTATGGGTAATCTCCCTCCGGAGCAAGCCGACAAATCGAAGAAAGCGCTGCTGGCAATACCACCAGGACACCCTGTTTTGAAACAAGCGCGGGGAATAGAGCGTTTTGTTGAACCTCTGGACTACTCGCCTGTGGAATAATTGTGCAGGTATTTGAAGGCGCCGCCCTTCCAGCATTGACAGCTTGCATCCGGAGTAAACACTACCGCCGTTTCCGGTCCCCACTGAAGAAATTTTACCGCAAGGTCGCAGCGTCATTTTATTGAGCCTTTATGGGCTGGGGAAAACTGAATCGGAAATTTTAACAAAACAGGACGAAAACATAGCTACTTCGGAGCGGTCTTTCCAAAATGTGGTCGCCAGTCCTATGTTGGGGGGATTTAGAAGCTGCGGAGACTTTGATGGGTCGAGATCAATCTCCAATTCCTGTACTGGATCGAGTCGAGCGGAGGGCGGCTGTTCAAGCGGATGGAGGACATCAGTTCGTCCCCGTGAGCGTCACGCCCGAAGGAAAGTCTCGTGCCATGCGCCAAAATTTCTCTATCCATTGGACACGCTGTTTACCATGAACTCCCCCCTTCGATAATAGAGCCCGAACCGGAGTGAACACCTAAGAATGAAGCTTTTGGAACCAGCCCCGGCGAAGACCTATTCCTCGTGCCGTACAAATAAGGTTTCGCTCTATACTCGATAATAGGTTCTTGCCCCTCACAAATTCATTATTCCACAGTTCGTTGTTCACCTAACCCTTGCCGAATTTCTGAACATCAATATTATATGATTCCGAATGTGGGCGTCCTTCACGCCCCTGGAAAAAGGTCATAGAGGTGATAGATGACTCTTAATAATTATTTCGAGGCCACAAAGGGTTACGGTGTGCTGGCGACCGCTGATTCTTCCGGAAAAGTAAATGCCGCAGTGTACGCCAGACCCCACTTTATTGACGAAAATACCATAGCGTTTATCATGAGAGAAAAGCTGACTCACGCCAACCTCCAGACCAACCCCAACGCCACTTATCTATTTATCGAATCCGGCTCAGGCTACTCGGGCAAGAGATCTGTACCTTACCAAACTTAGGGAGGAAACCAACGAAGAACTCGTGGCCGGCATTTGCCGTCGATGTGATTATTCAATGTTCTCAGGACAACTCACGCGGCACGTCGTCTTCTTCACAATAGACAAGGTCTTACCCCTAGTCGGCGCCGGCGGTCAGTGACAATTAGATCGATCCACCGCCTCGGGGACCGGTTTTCCCGTCAGCCAAGGGGCGTTGAATCATGGAAGGTCGCACTCGCTTACTTGAAAGCAAGCGGAGGGTCGTATGCGGCAATCATGTGATTACGATATCATTGTTATAGGCGCAGGCATCGCCGGCATGGTGTCCGCCGTCACGGCTAACGGTCTTGGAAAGCGTGTGGCGGTAATTGAAAAACGGAAAGTAGGCGGAAACTGCTCCAACTTCACCTGTGTCCCCAGTAAGACGCTCATTCGGTTGAGCCACGCCAACCGGGAAATTTCAAGACTGATGGCTCAAGGCCTTATGACGCCTGGTACGGTCTCGGTTGACGGCAGCAAGGTCATGGCTCACATTAGATCCGTGGTGACCAAGGCTTACGAAAAGGACCTTCCTGAGACGTTTGAAGGCATTGGAATTGATATCATAGCTGGAACAGCGTCCTTCCTTGATCGGCGCCATGTCATGATCAACGGACGTGGTCTCTCGGCGTCAAACTTCATTATATCGGTTGGAACACGTCCTCTCATCCCTCCGATTCCTGGGATAAGCGACATCAACTACCTGACCAACGAGACCCTGTATGAATTGGACGACCTCCCCAAGTCACTAATAATATTAGGAGGAGGAGTGGACGGTCTCGGGTACGGGTCAGCCTTCGGCCGACTCGGGGTTGAAACAACCGTTGTTGAAATGGGAACACAGTTTCTCCCTGGGGCGGATCGAGAGCTGGTCAATTACCTGGTTCGGACGCTGCGGTCGGACGATATCCGCCTAATGCCGGGGACCAAGGCTACAAGTCTGCGGAACAGGCAAGGTAAGGTTATTTTGGCCTATGACCAGGAAAACGGGCGCGCCGGGGAGATCGAAGCGGACCGGATGCTAGTGGCTCTCGGGCGGAGGCCGGATTTCGATGGGCTCGACTTGGACAAGGCCGGAGTAAATTACGGTCCCAGAGGGATTATTGCGGATAAGACTCTCCGAACCTCGGCTCCAAACATTTACGCTTGCGGAGACATCGTAGGCCCTGAGCAGTTGGCATCGACGGCGGAGTATCAGGGAATAATCGCAGCTACGAACGTCGTTCTCCCGGTAAAGCGAAAAGTCGATTACCGGAACAACGTGTACGTCATATTCACTGAGCCTACTCTGGCATTTTGGGGCCTGACGGAAGCTCAAGGTCACGCGAAGCACGCCCATAAATTGAAAGTCTACAGGTTCGATTACTCGGGCATGCGCCGTGCCCTGATAGATGGAACCGCCTCCGGATTGGCGAAATTCGTCTGTGATGGCCGGGGACGACTCATCGGCGCCCACATTCTGGGCGAGGGGGCAGCGGAAGTCATTCATGAAGCCCAGATAATAAGGGCGCTGAAGAAGCCTTTGCACAAGTTGAACTTGATAACTCACGCCTATCCGACATACGCCCAAGCTCTTGTCGGCCGAGCCGCCCAACTCGCATTTTTGGACAGGATGGGGGAGAATTTATTTGTGAGGGCGGCGCTTCGTCTCTTGCCCGGTATTGACAATAGGCTCGGCAGCGCGAGAGACCGCTTGGCGGAGAAGCCTCCAATTAAGTCAGAGGACAAGACGGCAAGGGTTAATGTGACCATAGAGTCTGAGACTAACACTCCCCATCCGATCCACATGAAAATTGTTTACGTCAATGATCGGTCTTGCATCTTGGATCTTCCCGAAGACCTCATTAGCCATGACGAAAGGCCAATTGTGGCTGCTTTGGCTTGGAACGGGCTCCAGGATCCTGAGAAGATTATTCTCAATTGCGCTCGTGTTAGAAGAATTAACGGCCTAGGGGCGAGTGCTCTGGTGAAATTCTTGGCTCGCTCAAAGACCAAGGGGCAGAAAATTTGGGCCTTTGGGGTTAGCCGGGACCTTGAAAACGTGTTCAAGGTGACTGAACTTGATCAGTCGATCAAGATCTGCGCCGGAGAAAGAGAGGCGCTCTCAGCCGTCGGTGTCTCAGTCGAGCGGTATTCCAACCTTACAGCGGATGAGCCCAACATTTTGGACAACATGGCAAGTTGGGCCAAGCCCGTTTCAGAGTTATTTGTTCCTTTGATGCCCAAGGAAGCTCGAAATATCAATGTGAACGGTTTGCGGCCGGTTGGTCCGATTAATGGATTCGGAAGGCTCTGTCAAAAGATATTCCGTCTTCACATAAGCGACGCTTCTATTTCACCGGAACAGGCCATTGCGGTTCTAAAAGAAGAGTTTCCCGGCTTTCAGCCTTCTTTCAACCGCTTCTATCCGTCCGCCGGGGGCATCCAAGGCGGTGAGATCGTTCTTATCGATTCCTCCACACCCGGCGGGCCTGTTTCAACAGGGGTTATGGTCCTTTATGCCGACGAACGATCATTCACCTTTAATACTCCAAAAGGGCACCCTGAATGCGGATTTGTCAGCTTCAGCGGTGATGTAAGGAACGAGCTTACGGTTGTGCAAATACTCGGGTTGGCGAGAGCCGGAGATCCGCTTTACGAGGCCGCGTTTCGACTCATAGGATCCAAGATCCAGACGCGAATATGGACCCATGTGCTTACTTCGCTTGCCTTGCGCCTTGGAGTTCCCTCAGACATAACCTTTCATGAAGAGTGTGTGGACGGCAGTTTCCAGTGGTCCCAACTTGGGAACATTTACTACAATGCTCAGATCAGAACGCTAATGCACGAACCAAGAAAGTGGCTCGGATTGAGCTAGGAAGACGGTACGGAGGCAGACTTGGCGCCTTCTAATTCGGAATTCGACGCCGTGGTGGTGGGGGCAGGCCCCAATGGATTAGCCGCTGCGATAACAGTGGCCTTAGCAGGTCGGTCGGTCCTTCTCCTGGAAGCCAAGGACAGCATCGGGGGAGGGACACGAACGGAAGAACTTACCCTCCCTGGTTTCCGCCACGATGTTTGCTCCGCTATTCACCCTTTGGCTCTCGCTTCACCATTCTTCCGCTCACTGGAACTGGAATCCCTTGGAGTCAAATGGGTTCATTCGCCGGCCCCTCTGGCGCACCCATTGGACGAAGAACCCGCCGTTATTCTTGAAAGATCACTCGAATTAACGGCGGAAGGCCTCGCTGAGGATGAAAACATTTATCAACGTATGTTGGGTCCGCTAGTCCGAGACTGGGACAAAATTGTCCCCGGCCTCCTAAGACCTCTTGGATTTAGCCGGCCCCTCTTACCGCTTATTCGCTTTGGTCCCAAGGCCATGAGATCGGCAGTCGGATTGGCCCGTTCCTGGTTCAAGGGCAAGAGGGCCCGAGCCCTTTTTGCAGGAAATTCAGCGCACTCTATCTTTCCGCTTCAGCATTTCTCAAGCGCAGGTTTCGGAATCATGCTTTGTATGTCAGGGCATGCAGTGGGCTGGCCAATTGCCCAAGGAGGTTCACAAACGATCGCAAACGCCCTCGCTTCGTATTTTATTGAGCTTGGGGGAGTTGTGAAGGTTGGATCTCCGGTTGCTTCCATGAAAGAATTGCCGAAGGCAAAAGCCCTCATCTTCGATGTTACCCCAAAGCAACTCGCAGAGATAGTTGGTTCGGCTTTTCCTTCAGCCTACCTGGCGCGACTCAAAAAACACCGATATGGGGCAGGAGTGTTTAAGTTGGATTGGGCGCTCAATGGACCCATTCCCTGGAAAGATCCACGCTGCCTAGAGTGTGGAACGTTGCACCTTGGCGGTTCCCTTGAGGAGATCGCCGCCGCCGAACTCTGTGTGTGGAGTGGAGTAGCTCCAGAAAAACCCTTCGTGCTTCTTTCACAACCCAGTCTCTTTGACTCGAATCGAGCCCCCAAGGGAAACCATACGGCCTGGGCATATTGTCACGTTCCCAACAAGTGTGACGTCGACATGACCGAGCGAATCGAAGAACAGGTGGATCGCTTCGCTCCTGGATTCCGCTCTCTCATAGTCGCCAGACACGCCATGGGGCCGGCAGACATGGAGACGTACAACGACAACTACGTGGGGGGAGATATCGCAGGCGGCGTCCAGAATTTTCAGGAGTTGTTCTTCAGACCTCTGGGCCGATGGGGAGCTTACGCCACGCCCATGAAGGGCCTGTATATTTGCTCCTCCTCAATGCCTCCAGGCGCCGGAGTCCATGGTATGTGTGGGCATCTCGCCGCAAAGAGGGCAATCAATGAGGTCCTTCATTAGGAGGATGGGGGTAATCTATGAGATGACCTCCTATGTCGGTTCTTACCAGCCGGGTCAGTCTGACCTCAGAACTCCCAAACCGGACTAAGCGGTCACTATCTAAGGAATCATAATACATGTAAGGTTTTCTGGAGTTGTCACAATTGCGTGGAACGTAATCAACATTAGGCGACGGTGCGCCTGTTACTCCTTTCTGCTCAGCCTGTGGCGGATATGGGTATTACCCCTTTCAGTATAACGGCCTTTCTTTCGTTAGTTGGTCAGTTAGAGCGCCCCGCCTCCTTTCACAGAAGGCCGGAATGGCTCTACTCCTACACCTTAGTATAATAATTTCCCCAAGTTACTTTAATGGTCTTAGTTCAGTGGTAACCGCGGCCGCAGAAGGGGGGTATCCTTGAACTCGGGAGTTTCACACAGGTACCTGTCCGCACCTTGTCTTCGTGAGAAGCTACCCACTTTCCAAAATCATCCTCCTCTGGCCATACTTCAATATTCGGCCTTAATTCATGTCCGTGGACCCTTGCCCCAAAACCTTCCTTTATCGCCATCACAAAATCCTCTTTTGCGCTCATAGTATAGTTACCTCCGTAGGTTCAAATTTCTTTGTTTTACCGTAGATGCACGAGGGCGAAATCGGATTCGCGGATTTGAGAAAAAGAAGCTCTAATATGGCTCTCGCATGGTTTTGACCTCAATCATAAGGATTGGAGACTCGGCTGTCCACCTTCGATCAGGTTTTGGTCCAGGCAGACACGGAAATTGCAGTTATCTTCAGTTTACCGGTCTGATCAAGCGATGCTCGCAGGGAGACTCAGCCTGTGATCTGGACGGTCTTTTTTCGTCCTGCCGGAGGACCTTGCAGAGACGGCGCTTTCTATGCAAGCGCGCAAACGTAGCCCCATCCGTTGGCTTTCTATTGCGAAAATTTTTCAAGGTACCGCTTTAATCGAAGCTTCCTGGAAGTGTTTTGCGAGGACATATACCTGATTTTTCCAAAAACGGGTCTTTCAGGCCCCCATGGCCGGTCGTACCGTCCCATTACCCAAAAGATTCCCGAGTAGGAGTTGGGATCGCGTCCGTCCAGCGCATACTTGTTGTTCAGGTGGATCATTATTTGGAGCGCCTCTTCAGGGGATCTGGTCCATTCGAGTATTTTCTTACCCCAAAGCATGCGAAGATAGTTTTGAAGTCGTCCTTCTCGGCTGAGACTCCTCTGAGCGGCGTTCCAAATTGGATCATGTGTATCGGCGCTCTCAAATGTCTCGATATCGTATAACGAAGCTCTTGGATCATTCCTGTGAGCGTCCAACGTATTCAACGCCCATTCAGGAAGACACGAATACTGTTCATAACCGGGCAAATTGGCGCACATGTTGAACCCAAGCTCGCGCCAGGTGATTAACTGGTCCAGAAAAGCCTCTGTGTTGCGACTCATGCGCCACCAGCCTTCACGTTGACCGAGCCCCCTGCCTAGAATCCGTGTGGTTGACCATCCTTCGACCCGCGTCAATTCATGAAATATCTGGTGAACAGAGATATGGCCAAAATGGATATGAGGTGATAATCCACTCGTGGCCTCGTCGTCAGGATGACTCCGAGAATCGGCATATCGGTCTAGGGTCTCATTGAGAAAGCGCTTCAGGGTTGAATTCGCCACCCCCTCGCCACCACGAATCGGCGATGGGACGACTGAGTGGTCAATGGGTAAGGAAGCGAGGGAGTTCTCGTTCAAGCCATTGAGGATATCATCGGCCGGCGGCCATCGATCAAGGATGTTGGCCGGTAATTGAGCTTCTAAAGGCTTCAGCCTCACGTCTAATGGGTCAGCGTTAGGAAACGAGTGTAAATGCGGTTCAATATTGGTCTGAAGAAAGCGTCTGAATGACAAGGCGGTCAGGAAGGGTCTGCCTGTCAAGCGTATCGGCAAAATCCCGTTTGAGTCCACTTTCTCCACAAGAACGCCCACCTGACTGCCCGCCGACTCGATCATCCGCGGGATGAAAAAGCACGGGAAGTCATCGGTGACGATGACACAAGCCAGTTTGCTCAACTCCCTAAGGAGGCCTTTCCCGGCGGTTGGCTCGGGTTCCAGATAGGGGTAGTAGAAAACTCCGGACCCGTTGAACCGATATTTGTTGTCGCGCATCCCCTCCATGACGAATCGGTGAAGGCGGTCTGAGGCCCATTGATAATCGCATCTCAGAGCTTCCAGGACCACAAGGGGTTTGTGCAATCCAAGTGACCATTCCACGGCTCTTTGGAGGCTATAGTTCCAATGAGTTCTGCGATTGGCGATCATCCAGTAAAGGACGTATGAGCCATTCGAGTTTACTTCGGCCTCGTTCAGCATTTGAATTCTAAAATCGGATACTTTAGGCACGCTTCGGACCTTCAAACGCAACTGTTCTTAGAGACTTTATGCAGTTTTTGCTACCAATCATTGACCGTAGCTCCAAGATATGCGGTAATATCTGCCGATTGCTGGCCACTGGCCAACCGATTCGGCAAATCTCTCTTACAAGGATGATAACGCCCATGGAAGAGCTGATCAAGATCGGCGTAAGCGCGTGCCTATTGGGCCAAAATGTTAGATACAACGGTGGCCACAGCCGAGATCCATTCATCACGGACATGCTATCCCACTTTGTGGAATTCTTTCCCGTTTGTCCTGAGGTGGAATGCGGGTTCTCTGTACCCAGAGAGGCCCTGCGCCTTGTCGGTAACCCGGAGGCGCCTCGCCTTATAACCAGCAATACAAGACAGGATCTTACCGAAAGGATGTTAAGTTGGTGCTCCGAGAAGCTCCAAGATCTGGAAAAGTTGGATCTGTGCGGCTTTATCTTCAAGAAGGGCTCCCCGAGCAGCGGGATGGAGCGAGTAAAGGTTTACAATGACAACGGAATGCCATCCAACCGAGGAGTCGGCATGTTCGCCAGGGCCTTCATGCGGCGATTCCAGCTCTTGCCGGTTGAAGAGGACGGTAGGCTTCACGATCCCGGTACTAAGGGAGAATTTCATCGAGGCGATTTTTGTATTAAAGAGATGGAGGGAGTGTATATTTCCAAGGCCTACTCGACGCGCAGTAATCGAATTCCATTCCAAACACAAGCTTCTGCTTATGTCACATAGCCCGACCCATATGAGACTCTTGGGTAAGCTGGTCGGGAGCCTCATAGAATATGACATTAATGATTTCCGCATCCATTACCAGAAATTGTTGATGGTGGCCCTGAGACTCAAGACTACGAGGCGCAAACACACAGATGCGCTGATGCACTGCATGGGGTTCATGAAAAGACTATTATCAACCGACGAAAAAAGCGAGATCATCGATATAATCGAGCAGTATAGACAGGGCCATATTCCACTAATTGTGCCGGTGACCCTGTTGAATCACTATGTGAGGAAATACGATCCGCCTTATCTGAAAGACCAATATTATTTAAAGCCGCACCCCATTGAGCTGCGTCTTCGGAATCACGCATGAGATATTCACCCCAACCTTATCAAAAGAGCCACCTGGGCTCCTTTGCTTTAAGTCTCCTGTTCCCCTGAAAGGTCTTCAATCTTTTTCGCCATTTCATAGTTAGTGGGCTCGACCAGAATGGATTGGTCGGGAAAAACTATGACGGGAATGATAACCTTTCCACCGTTTGTCCTCCTTACAAAGTAAGCGGCTTCAACGTCTTCATCTATGTCTATCCAATTGTACGGCAATCCCTGCTCATCAAAGAAACGTCGAGCGCGTCGGGCGTCAGGACACCAAGATGCGCCGTAAACTACGATTTGGTCTCGTGGGATGTTCATTAAAACAATCCTTGTCAGTGAGGTCTGCCGTAGCGCTTTCTTACGGCATTAGCAGAAAAGCCGCTCTCAGATTACCATAATTCGGTACGGTCTTGAAACGATCTCATCCGATCGATCCCACGGCGCCAGAGGTATTGATTGGTCGCTCTGGCTTAGGTTTTCCAGACCATTCCTCTTGACGGAAGCCCATTTAGCTCCCATTTTGAATGTGAGTATCAAGAATCGGGCATAGAACATTTTGACGGGTATTTTTGATTCATTTCGGTGATTGGACGGTATCGGATCCGGGCTAAAAGCAATCTGCCGGCAAATTGTGATTCAGCCGGTTAGCTGGAGGACGCCCGAAATTTAGAAAGTTTCCCTGCACTGGCCTGTTCAAGAATGTTGATTCTTCACGTCCGAATTAAATCAGACAGTTTTTTTTGTAAGATTAAGAAGGGAGACGTCAATGAGCGAAAGGCATGCCTGTCCACACTGCGGTTTTCAAATGGATCCCATTCGCACTCCAGTGGAGTCCAGTTGGGGAGGAGAGCTGCATCACATCTGTTTCAACGACGACTGCAGCTATTTTGCGAAAAGTTGGAAAGCTTTTGAGGAACAGGGGATAGAAAACACCGGTTACCGTTGCAGGATGGACCCCCGTGGGACCTGCGGACCGGCGCCGGTATGGTCTGAGGATGCCCTTAGAGAACTTGTGTTGGGCGAAGAAACCGACGAGGAAAGCAGTCTGCGGTTCTTCAGCCCTCATGACCTCAGCCGGGAAGATGAAGTCCCTGACACGGAATTCTATGGAAAACCTCGCTTCGTAGACCATTTGGACTCAAGCGCACTGGAGACTGTTGAGCTGATTTACGGTCGATTGATTCCTCCAGGTTCAAGTATTCTTGACCTAATGGCCGGCCCTGATTCTCATCTCGGCAAGGTGAGGACCCCCTTAATGATTGTCGGTCTCGGCCTCAACAAGACTTAACTGGAAGCCAATTCTGCCTTGACGGAGAGAGTGATACATGATCTGAATAGTGACCCGAAGCTTCCTTTTTCAGATAACCGGTTCGACGTAGTTGTAAACACGGTTTCCGTAGACTACCTGACCCGACCCGTAGAGGTATTCAAGGACGTTTCCCGTATCTTGAAGCCGGAAGGTCTGTTCATTGTGGTGTTCTCAAACAGAATGTTTCCTCCTAAAGTGATAAATGTGTGGAAGAGAAGCACCGAAAAGCAAAGAGTTGAACTAGTCCGAAGACTATTCAGCCTCTCGGGGCGTTTTTCAATCGAGGGTTATCAGGAGAGCACGGGCAAACCAAGACCTAAAGAAGACAAATACTACGAACTCGGGATTCCAAGTGACCCCATTTTTGCTGTTTGGGGCAAAGCCACAAATAAATCAACTAATATCGGCCATTGAGACCCTTCCCATTCGCGAGGCTTGAATCGGTCGCACGACGAAATTGGAATGCCCAACTCTTGGGGCCGCCCCAAGCATTAAGGCAAAACGGAGAAATGTCGATGTGAGTGGATAGTAACGGCTGGTTCGTGTATGATTCGGTAAATGTAAATTGTTATTAGTCAATATACGAACAGGCGCATTTACGCCGAACGATTTCGCCCCAAAAGCGGCGCCGAATGACCATGGTCATACCCTTCGCCCGACGTGCTTTAGGAGCGTCGGGCACAACACGATAGACGCTCCAGGGCTGCCGAGCTGCCGGAAAGGCTACAAAATGCGCATTAAAATGAAGAATTGAAGGAGGTTATAATGATATCCGGTGTGAACCGTCGAGTTTTTTCCCACTTGAGCTATGGGCTTTATATTGTGACATCCCTTATGGATGGAAAGCTGAACGGCCAAATCGTCAACACGGTCCTCCAAGTTACTTCTGAACCTCCCCGGGTCGCTGTGATAATCAACAAAAACAATCTTACCCACGAGTTTATCTCGAAGAGCAGAGTATTTGGGGCTTCCGTACTCGACACTTCAACCCCGATGACTTTTATAGGACTGTTCGGATTCAAGTCCGGGAGGACCGAAGACAAGCTTTCCCAAGCTCAACATATCGTGGGAAGCACCGGGACGCCTTTAGTTACGGAACACGCTCTGAGCATTCTGGAGGCCAGGGTCATAAATGAGATCGACGTAGGCACCCACACTCTCTTTGTCGGGGACACATTAAGCGCAGAAGTCCTCCGCAACGGCGAACCCTTGACCTACGCATATTATCACACTCACCTTAAAGGGAAGTCGCCCAAAGCTTCCCCCACGTACAACCCAGACAAATAACGAACCGAAACCGCATTGTACCCTATCACTGTATGTTAAAATTTGCGGGAAAGTGAAACAGGCGACTAGAGATCGGGTTGGCCCGAAGACCCGGTCTGAAGTCGTTTTCGGCAAGAGCCGGCGCCACTAGGATCGTCGACGCTGAGTCCTATCTTGAGATCGGATACGGTCCTCCCAGAGATAGCGTACTTCTCCAGCAACCAAGCCAAGGCATTGTCATGCTTCAAGAGTCGCTCATGATAGTACTCGGCGATAGCGCTTAGGCACTGGAAAGTCCTGCAATCCTTCTGCCGGTTGAGTTCAAGATTCGCTATTTCTTGCGGTGTCAGATCGGATTTGCCCAGTGGGG
This sequence comes from uncultured delta proteobacterium, assembly GCA_963747865.1. Taxonomy (GTDB): domain Bacteria; phylum Desulfobacterota; class Desulfomonilia; order Desulfomonilales; family Desulfomonilaceae; genus JBBSBY01. The sequence continues at coordinate 22,361 of CAVVHK010000093.1, forward strand.
GCATGTTTGCGGCCGCGGCAAGATAGTCGTGGGCCGCTCGATGGGTGAGGGATTGTTATCCCTTGACGCCCTTGGAGACTTGACCTGATTGGATAAACTCTACGAGTTGGATGACATCGCCTCCTTGGTTGCAGCCCCAGCAATGCCAAAGCTGCTTATTCACGTCCATGTGGAGAGAAGTCTTGGATATGCCGGCGTGGTTGGGACAATCGCAGAATAGCTTATCATAGGTTTCATCGGTGATGCGGTCCGGAATTAGTTCTCGCGCTATTTCCCCGATGTCGGAAGATTCTATGAGGTCTTCGTAGTAATTCTTATGAGAATATTTGCCGTTGGAGTTTTGTCTTTCTTGTGATGATTTCATGTTCACCTCTTGGTATTTATTCGGGAATCCCCGGTGCCCACACGCCGGGGATTTCGTTTTTGGGGACACTTTGTTTTGGGGGTCGTCTTTTCTTTTCGAAGCCAAAAGAGTTTCCGGATTTACCGTCATCGCTGTCATCGTGTCATTCATTAGTAATTCCTGTTGCTTGCTGATGACGGGATGCAATTTCTTGCCGTCATCGTTCCTGTCACCTCCTGTCATCGCTGATTTAGCTTTAGGGTTTCAGAAGGGGCGCTCTTTTTTCTTTTCGAAGTCAAAAGAGTTCCCGGATCTCCCGTCACTCCTGTCATCGTTCCTGTCACCTCCTGTCATCAGCGCCTGTTTCATCAACGGTCATGGATCCGGTCGAAGACACGGAGCGGAGCAACCGCCATCTTATTTCCTGGCTGAGACTTCGTTCCGCCTTTTCAGACTCGGCGCGTAACACATTCAACAGTTGTTCGGGCAGTCTCACATTTACCGGTTCGGGCAAGGCCCTGGACTTTTTGGGGCTCATTCGATTTACCTCCGCGACATTTTTAAGAAAAACAATTTTCCGGTGGCAATTAGTGTGGAGGGGTATTGGCGACGTGGGGGCGGCCGACGGTAGGTCAATTTGGAAGGTTTCTATAAAGTCTTTGTGGTGAATTAGGTGATTCCATTGATCTACACGATTCTGGAAAAGCAAAGGGGTGTCGTGTGACCCTCGGCGGATCGATAATATGGTCCCCGCCGAACCTCCTCGCCAAACCGGATTGAACTCGATCAAATAGAGTCTTTGCGGATGGGCGGTTTCCATCGGCTACTGGGATCGGCCGTATCTTCCAAAACGACTGATACCTTGAGGAGGCTCGGCGATAATGTTCTGTTGTATCGGGGCGCTCATCACGGGTTCGAGGGGAGCGCCGTCCAGGTCAACAAAGAACGCCGTGATGGATAACGCGTTATCCACTTGTCCAGCCTTACCGTCCCCACGATCTATCAGTGAGAAGACGCCGGCGCATGAATAAATGTTCGGCCCTTGCGGCAGAATGTCAGCGGGCAAAACCATAGGTCCCGGTCGGGTTGTGTGGTGCGAAAAGGGAGCTGGATGTATTCTTCGGACTATTTTTGCGCCAAACGGCGAGGATAAATATTCGGGGGCTATTCCCTTACGGAGAGCTCATATCCCTGGGTTGCTCAAGTAATTGACGGGCGCTATATGCCCGAAAGTGAACTGACCAGTCTAAACACTTGGGGGCCCGGATTAGCGGTGCGCCCCAAGAGGTCGTATATGAATCATGCTTTAATGGTCTTATGGTGAATCTTGCTTACTCCAACGCGGCACACCACCCGTTCCGGTAGATGCGCCAGCCTCTGGGCTTGATCCGGAGTCAACAGAGCCAGCCTCTCCCGCACCAATTTGAGCCGCTCACTGGACAGTTGGGAGCGCAACTTCACAATGTTTTCGTCGATCCCAGCCAGCTTCTTCTGGTCAATATCTCCCGACCGAAGCATATCTCTTTTTTCTTTTACAGAGTACATCAGGTCGTTTCTGGTGTCTCGCGTACGGTCCTCAAATGCGGTGAAAAGCAACCGCATTTGTGACTTCTGTTCCTGGGTCAGCTTAAGTCTCCTCTGTAATAGACCCAGGTTGTAGGAACCGTCAAAGTAACGATCTTGCGAATTTGCGGTCCTATCCTCAGGTGGAGTAACTCTTAATACGGCAGGAACGCACGTGGTTGCCTTAACAGGCCCCTTTGCAAAGGCCGCAGGAATTAGGCCCAACACGATCGCTATTGATAACGCCGCCACAATAGTCTTGTTCATTGGTCGTTCTCCTTCTAGTCATTATTTCCTATCTAATAATATAAGGAGAAAAATCCGATGGGTAATAACCCCCGAATAGAGCCGCCGATCACCAGCTATTGTGTGGGCATCATGCTCGATCGCCGCGTGTCGGAGGAGCCCCTCCAGACCAGGAGTGAAAGCAAGGAGATTCTGCTGTTATTTTTAGCGCTCGGGTCGGAGAGAAATCAAAGATGAGCCTCTTCAATGTAGGCCTTGCGTTTCATGTAATCTTGGCCGGTTGGCTCATTTCACTGAGCCCGGTCTATGTTCAGGCGCAAAGTGACTTCGGAGCGGGTGCCGCTATTCTTTGTCGGAACGTTCCAAGTTAGAACGGCGAGATAGCAGCGACAAAGAGGTGAAATCCGGTCCCCGAAAAGTCTACATGGCGTTCTCGAAATCATGTTTGGCGAGGAAGGACCTTAGATTAATAAGGGTTTCTGACTACGTTGGCTCTAAGATCTGCATAGCATAATTCTCAAAAAGAGTCCGAACTTTGTCGAAGCCGAATGGCGAACGACCCATTAACTCGGCGAATTTATCGAAAAAGAGTTCAAACCCAGCCGGGGTCACGATCATCAGCATTTTACCAGGATTCGGTCCTACAGCTTTGAAGCCGTGCGGGATATGGCCGGGGCCGAGCAAAAACTAACCACGGGTAGCCCTGAAGAACTCACTCCGATCTGAAAGTCCCATTCGCCGTCCAACACGTACCAGGATTCATCTTCTCGGCGGTGAACGTGCGCAAGAGGTCCCGGGTTCAACCGTCAGCCCGTAGGGGCAGTGAATCCTCTTTCATTAACAGGACAGGTCTTTTCAAGCTTCTAGTCGAGATTTGCCCAGTCGAGCTCAAATGGGGCTGGTTATCAAGCGGACTGTTCTTCAGACCTAGCCGCGATTTTGCAGCTTTCAGGCGTAATGAAATCAGAACAATAATGAGAAGAAGCGTCAAGCTTACTGTAACACTCAATCTCTTGAATGAAGTTCGGTCTCGGGACTGAAAAATCGCCACCAACGTGAGATCGCTTTTTTCCGAGTTCACGTCCCTCTGAATAGGCTTTACATCAGAAGGTGAAACGTCTCGCACAGACCGTGGATTTCTTTCCGGTTATAGACCTTTTCGATTCTCAGAGCGCCAGCTTCCCGGGGACAGGATTCAAGCCTCGATCACCGATTTTTGTTCTGCCTCACCAGGGCATATTTTTGAAGATCGGCCCAGCCTTCTGAGCGCCACGTAGAACACCGGCGTCAGGAACAAGCCGAAGCAAGAGACTCCCAACATTCCGCTGAAGACGGCTGTTCCCCCGGCCTGCCGCATTTCGTACCCAGCTCCCTCAGCGACTACCAGTGGGATGACTCCGAAAATAAAGGCAAAAGACGTCATTAAAATTGGGCGAAACCGCAGCCGGCACGCTTTGACGGTCGCTTCATATCTGTCCTCGCCTCTGTCTTCTTCCGCTTTGGCGAATTGCACGATCAAGATGGCGTTTCTGCAGGCCAATCCAACCAGGACGACAAATCCGATTTGCGTCAAGATATTGTTTTCCATTCCGCGAAACCACACACCGGCGATAGCGCAAAGCAGGCACATGGGCACGATCATAATTACTCCTAGAGGCAAGAACCAGCTTTCATATTGCGCGGAGAGCGTCAGGAAGACGAACAGCACGCACAGGGGAAAAATGTATAGCGCCACATTACCGGCCAGCCTCTCCTGATAAGCGAGATCCGTCCATTTCGAATTCCATTCCGGCGGTCAGAACTTGCCCAGCAAGACGTTCCATGATGTCCAGGGTCTGCCCTGAAGTAAACCCGGACAGGGTGGAGCCGTTAACGTCTGCAGACGGATATAGATTGTAACGAACCACTCGATCGGGGCCTGTCCGATTTACAACATGCGCAATGGAACCAAGCGGGACAATAGCGCCCGAATTGCTGCGCGTTTTCAATTCTGGGATTTCACTGGACTTTCCCCTGTAAGCGGATTCCGCCTGGGCCGTAACGTGAAACGTTTTTCCCAAGAAGTTAAAATCATTGACGTACAATGAGCCTAAATAGACTTGCAGAGTCTCGAAGACGTTTTCCAGTTGGACATGCGGCATAGCGGCTTTGGTTCGGTCAATGTCCACGTACAATTGCGGAGTATCGGCGCTGAAGGTTGAGAATACCTGAACGAGCCCCGGGGCTTGATTTGCTGCGGCCACAAGGGTCCCGGTGGCCTTCTGCAGGGCCTGAAAACCCAAACCCGAGCGGTCCTCAACCTGCATTCTGAACCCGCCTGATGTTCCGATTCCCGGAACAGATGGTCAAGACGTTCGATATTCCATTCCATCGCTTTACTGTGGAATCGACGTGCACTACTGGTTTGTCCATGCGCTTTGTCAACGGCAGAAAGTCCTGAAGCCGGATTTGTTTTTCCAATAACTTGAGTTCATTCCTATTGCAGGATCCGCCTCCCGGACCTTCAGCTTCAGGAATTCTTAGTTTCCGACCACAACCGATTGAGTCAGGTCCTTCTGTTCCCGAAACAACGCCAAAAAGGCTTGTAGTAATCAGATATAAATTCTTCTGCAGACACGGGGACATCAGGAAGTCTTTCGTCAAAGTCAGTGGGGTCTTCCCGAACGATTTCGAAAGAATTTCGGATAAAATGAAAGGCTAAAGCAATTCTTTGATCTGGATCTTGTCCACCAAGCGTCCTAAGATTTTGAGGTTGACTTTTCGCCTCTATAATCGTCTCTAAATCTATCTTTCCTGAGCGCCCCTTTACTTCAATGACAATCCTCCGACCTGGAGAGTTTATTCCAATGGGATCCAGTCTAAGTCTGGCGTCTCCAAGTATGGTTTAAGTCTATCTCGATACACGTCCAGGCGCATTAGCGCGCAAGTCCGGAGTAATCTTCCCAGCATCAATTTTGCGGTCATTAAGGCCAAGACAAGAAATTCCCCTCAGAGAGGTCCACAAATTTATAGACCGATGAGCGAGAAATTGAGCGGTCTAATCATTCGATAAGATTCGCATAAACTATACATACCCTGGAAATAATCTCAAAATAGGAATAACGCCCGAATCGAAGGAATTCAAACCAATTGGTTTTTCCGACTGTTATTGCTGACCTCTACAATTCAGCCCATGAACAAGATAAGCGGTTTGTTCCCTGAAACTGAGGGCCTAGATTCTGAGGAAAACTTGCTGAGAAACAAGGAATTACAAGCATGAAATGCCACATAAGGATTTGGCGTCTCCAGTTCCTGCTGACCATACAGAGCAGTGTGCTGATTTCAGCGACTATCGAGTCTTAGACTCCCCAATTCCACGACAGGTTGTAGTCAAACGGAAAAGGTGAACAATTTCGCGACGCATTTTCAGGGGCGCCGTAAGAAAACAAGTTATCCTTCCCAATAATCGAAAGTTATAAAGGCGAGAAAGTGCAATATCCACGTCCCTGAGACGCCTTGTAAAATCCACTCATTCCGCTCACGAACCGAAAACCTTGTCGATCTGTCTAAAGAACTGGGAAACGCTATTTTTTGGGGGTCTAACATGAAGGCAAGATCATTCCTAACGGGGGCAGCGATAATGGCAATCAGCATATTGCTTTTATCCGGGACCTTTCAAAAGGGCGTGGCATCGGTAATTACGGACAATCACGGCAGAGCACTGAAAACGAGGGCAATCTTGCACGAAAATTCAGCGGTCTTGAAACCGGCCCTTGCGGTAAACTTGGAAGAAAGGAGTAGAGGTGATCCACAGAACACCAAGCTAAACAAGGCGATGGCCGGTCAGGCGTCACTTGATACCAATAAAGGACTGATTGCAGAGCGTCGGGCCACTGCCGCAACCGCCGCAGCGGCGACAGCGTTGTTCGGATTGGCGTTTTAGGCATCTGGGTCAGTATCTTACTGGCCCATCCGTTACTTCTGTTTGCTGCCCCAAACAGTAGGCCATTCGGAGCAGTTTTAAACCTAAATGCCATATTTCAGCGCCCAGTCGGCACATGTAGTTCTTGCCCACCTTGCGGCTTGAAAAGAGCGATTCACTTTAGGCCGACTCAGCTCCTATCGACCTGGTTCCGGTATCAGGAAAGGAGCACAAGAAGCCATGTAAACCGCTAGGATCTGAACAATCAACAGTTTCTGCGTGACCGCCTTCTCCCTACTCAAAGACCATTCCAGATGACTCCTTGAATTACTCGCCTGAAGTTCCTGGTCGGCGCTTGCCACGTAGAATCATCGATTGGGTTGCAGCGGGATGCATTAATCTAGTGTTTCGTTCCTTAAGTAAGAGCGCTATATATTTGGTCATGGAGGCGCATCCATGGTCAGGAACTCGGTTACCTTTGAATTGACTGCCGAACAAGAGGCTACGTTGAAGATGTGGGTTGGTTCCCATCGAACCGAGCAGCGGTATAGTAGACGGGCTCAGGTGATCCTGTTGTCTGCAGAGGGCCTAACGCTCGAAGAGATCAGCGCACGCAGCGGATTGAACCGGACGAATTGCCTGAAGTGGCGTAAGCGATTTGCAGCCGAAGGAGTGGACGGTCTCAAGGATAAGCCCCGAAAAGGTCGTCCGCCAATCATTACCCCTTGGCAGCGCGCCAATGTGGTGCGGCTGGCATGTGAGAAGCCGTTTACTGGAGCCAACGCCTGGAGTAGACGAGAGCTTGCTCGCATAACCGGTCTGGGGAGCACAACGGTTCACCGGATTCTGGAAGGAGCATCGCTTAAGCCCCACAAAATTCATCACTGGTGCGGTAAGAGCCCAGATCCTGAATTTGAGCCGAAACAGACAACTATTATTGGCCTGTATCTGAATCCTCCTGAAAATGCGTTGATATTTAGCGTGGACGAAAAATCGCAAATACAAGCATTGGATAGAACACAGCCGGAGCTTCCTCTCCGCCCCGGAAACCCCAAACGGTATACGGCTACCTACACCCGGCACGGAACCACGTGTCCGCTGGCTGCTCTAGCAGTACACGAGGGCACAGTGGAAGCCCGCTGTGTGGACGGCAATAACCGACACGTCTTCTTGGCCTTCCTCAAAAAGCTGTATCGAGCCCATCCCCATAAGCATCTTCACGTCATTGTCGACAATCTCCCTCTGCATAAGCACCCGGACGTCATGGAATGGGTCTCTCGGCGAAGAAGGCTAACTCTTCATTTTACCCCCACCTACGCCTCGTTGCTCAACCAAATCGAGATCTGGTTTCATATCTTTTCCCAGGATGTGGTCAAAGGAGGCGAATGGAGGTCAAAGAAGGAGCTGGTCGATCAAATCATGCTCTACATCAAAAAGTACAACCGGGACAGGGCCCATCCATTTACCTGGACATATACAGGCAAAGTACTCGTGGCTTAAGAACTCTTAATTGAGGAACGCAACACTAGGCTCCGTTAATGTTAAGTGTTGAGCGAACCGGCCATCGGCAGCCATGGGTCTTTCTTGGTTCATTTTGTGGACCTTGTGCTTGGGCGAGATAACCCTGAATTAACGGCTACTCAACATTTATTGCGAACAGAGCCTTAATCTAAGCAGTCAATTTTATTATCCAGATCGAACAATTCGTCGACTCAGCCCACTAAGCGATTGCACTTGAAATCTGTTCGCCATGAATGATAGCGGAGATGCTCATACAAAATCCCAACATTCTAAGCAAATTGTTCCCACCGTTAGGGACCTTCGAAGGGCGTGATCAGATAGAAACTCCCGATCCGCCGCGGCCATTTTTGCAGAACACCTTTCCGTGTATATCCGAAATGTTCTGTGATAGGTTGAAGTGAGACGATTTTGACCTCCCAACTTATTTGAAGGGAATTGTTTCGTCATGGCTTGAAATGGGGTACGCGGCTGGTTCAAGAGTGGTATTGCCAATTGCTGATGCAAAGAAATGGGAAAATGAACAATGAACCAAACGCTTAAGGGGGATAAACTTCAGAGAGAGCCATGTGAAGAACATTGGGAAGCCTTTGTCGTGGGGCTCACCGTAGTGACCCGGATCGAAACTGACGGTAAACCGGAACCGGGACTGCCGAGGTAAGTCGGGAATTAACAAATGAGTGATTGATAAGGCGGCAAGCCGAAAACAGGATTAGCTATGACCGACTCAACATTATTTTCCGCCGCGACCTTTGTCGGTTGCGTGGCTCTGGGATTTGGCACCGGCTTCTATGGGACCCTCATCGGCGCTGGCGGTGGTTTCATACTGATGCCCATATTGCTTTTGCTTTTCTCCAGGGAAAGCCCTGAGCACCTCACCGCCATATCTTTAGCAGTAGTATTCTTCAACGCCCTTGGCGGATCCGAATCTTATGCAATCATTAGGCGGATCGACTACAAATCAGGGCTGATGTTCGCTGTCGCCACCGTTCCTGGAGCCATCTTGGGCGCTCTGAACACGAGCGATGTTCCCCGGAGATTGTTTGACGCCATGTTCGGCCTTCTGCTGATTTCCGGCGCCGTGTTTCTGATGTTTCGCGGGGAGGAGGAGGTTAGAAAACTTCGTCACTACCATTATCAAATTTCACGGCACCTGGTGGAAACAAACGGCGTCGCTTTCGACTATTCCTTCAACCCCCTGGTCGGCATAGGATTGAGTTTTTTGGTCGGATACGTATCCAGTTTCCTGGGAATAGGAGGCGGCATCATTCATGTACCGGCCATGACATATTTGCTCAATTTTCCCGTCCACATAGCTACCGCGACTTCACATTTTGTCCTTGCAATTATGGCTTTCACCGGCACCATGACCCATGTCATTGCAGGTGACTTCTCACCGGATCAAGCCAATCTTACCCTATCACTTGGTATCGGGGTTTTGCTTGGAGCGCCCCTAGGAGCGTACGTTTCCGGAAAGATTCGAGGAAACTGGATCATTCGGGGCCTCGCCCTGGCGCTGATTCTGGTGGGCATCCGGGTACTAATCTTAGCAATCTAAGAAGCCGATCAATTTTTATGGATCCTTTCTCTTCTACCGAAGCTCAGAAAAGAAATGGACACAGGGCTCTGGAGGTTCGTCAGCATGGCTGAGAAGAATTTCTAGCCCCCGCGGACATATGGGGACAGATTCTGTGGGTAGCGAGGTGGGATCCAAGATGTTTATGTATCCAAAGAGACTGGCAGGATTGATTGCGGATATAAAATGGGATATGGTGGCTCTGCTGCTGTTAGTGCCCCTCGCATCGCAGAGCATTAACCGGTATTCTGGTACTGAGCCGTTTTTGCGCCGTTTAGGCAGCTTGGAAGAACCTCTGATTGAAATGTTTTTTTTGGCGGGAATCGGATTCTTCATATCTATCAGGGGGGCGGAAAGATTGCGGGCCATTGAGCGACTGCGAGCAGCGGAAGCCCGGTACCGGGGCGTTGTGGAGGATCAAACCGAATTGATATGCCGGTTTTTGCCCGACTGGACACTTACCTTTGTCAACGGGGCTTACTGTCGCTATTTCGGTAAACCTCAGGGCAAAATCGTTGGCCGGAGCTTCATGTCCTTCATTCCAAACGAAGATCGCGCCAACGTGAAAGAGCGCTTAAGTTCTTTAAGCTCGAAAACACCCTTTTTGACAGCGGAGCTCAGGGGGGATGCCGGGGGTCAGGTTCGATGGCAACAGTGGACGTACCGTGCGCTTTTTGACGATCAGGGCAATGTGACTGAGTTCCAGGCCGTAGGCCGCGATGTAACAGAGCAAAAATTGGCGGAATCCGAACGTGAGGGGATGGTAGAGGTGCTCAAGGAGAAAAATGCGGATTTGGAAATGATGAATCATACCATTTCCCATGACCTGAAGAGCCCTCTAATTACCGTTCGGGGTCTCCTGGCGTGGGTTGAGCGTGACGCGACGGCTGGGAACATGGAGCGGATGAAGTCTAATTTGCGAATGATTTCGAGCGCTGCCGCAAGGATGGAACAACTCACCGACCAATTAACGCAATTCCTGCTAGTCGGGCGACCCAATAAGGATATGGAAGTCCTGGACTTCGGCAGCCTTGCTCACGAGGCCGCAGGACTGCTCTTAGGGAGAATCGCCCAAAATAGCGTAGATCTCCAAATTGCGACGAATCTGCCTGCCGTGAGAGGGAATCGCTCCTTGCTCTTGCAGATTCTTCAGAACCTAATTGAGAATTCCATCAAATACATGGGCGATCAACTTCATCCGAAAGTGGAAATTGGGGTTCGATTGGACGAGTCCGAACCAGTATTTTATGTTCGGGACAATGGAGTTGGAATCGATCCTTCTCGTCAGGAAGAGGTATTCGGTCTATTTGACAGGATTGAGCGCAAGGGCGTCGAGGGCTCTGGGTTGGGACTTGCCCTGGTGAAGCGTGCGGTAGAAGTTCAAGGTGGTAGAATTTGGGTTGAATCCGCCGGCTCCGGGCGTGGATCCACCTTCTGTTTTTCGTTGCCCGACTCAAGCTCCGAATGCCATTAAGAGCATTTGGCTCAGTTCCGGCTAACTCTCAGGTAGTGAAAGTTGGTCATGGATCGTACACATTTAGGGTCCTTTCCCAATTTTCTGAGTTGTCGGCATAAAGCATCTTCCAGTTTGCCGAGCGACTTAAGAGCAATATTAGGTATGGATTTTTCCCAAAGGTATTCCCATATATGGCTCTACGCCGCCAGCCCTCCTTTAGCGGAAGCTCACCGGCCGTTTGAAGACTCGCACATCTTTTTGAGAACCGATAGAATTTTCAGATCAAATCGCATTGTTATTTTGTTACACATGCCTTCCCAATCGCGAAGAGCTACCCCGGAAAGCGCGTAAGTATCCAGAACCGCCTCATACCTTGGATCCCTCTCCAATATCTTACCGACAATCACCACAACCGTCGTGTCGAAGCACTCGTTTTCGGCAGGATTCAGTCTCTGAGTGAACCAAACTCTTAGGCGCAGCGTCGCCGGCGGTTCATCCCTTCTAGGAGCCCCTACGAACTCGACTGAGCCCAAAGCCCTTAAGTCTTCCAGCAGACAGTTTTTGAGGAGGTCGTTGGTTCCAGCCGTGTTGGGACCGTGTACATTTTTCACCGAGACTTCCATCCTAAAAGGAGGGTAGCCCACCCCCTGTGAAAACATGTCATTGAGCAGCGGTTCGGCTGGAATACCAGAGGTTTCCGCCTGGACGGGCTTCAAACACGTGACGACGAACAGCGCCAAGAATATCATCAACAGCGTTGATTGACGAAAAATCTTCAACGTAAAGTCCTCCCTTTCCTGCCCAAGAGCCTCGGGTTTTGGTCCATCCATCTGTGCGCTATCTATTAAGAGAGACACCATAGGTCTTCGTCGGTTCATCTTCGCACCCCCTACTCGCGCCGGTGGCCAAGAAAATCGTCGCAACAACCACCCGCTTTAAAGACATCATTTTGCAATTGCTGTAGTCACCGGAACAAACTTGATGAGCAGCGGTCATATCTCTCAGAAATGGGCCTGGAGGCTCAGTTAATGAAAGCAATTTGCATGGAGCGGACACTTTGCGGCTTTTAGCCCGGTTTCGGCACTGTGGCTTTTTGGGTTGATCCCGGTGATAGAACCTGTTCTGGATTTCCTGGAGCCCAGGAACAATTGGGTCACGGATTGGACTTTGGATGGCGAGGAGTCTTCTCTCAAGAAGGATTTGATGTGATAGGAGACAAAAGATATGAACGCCAATTTCTGCAAGCGATCTCTGACAGCGTTGTCAGCCGTTACCGCGGTTCTTGTTATTACCGGCTTACCTCTTCCTGCCGCTGGAGACCCCCAATCGGTTATCAGCGACTTGGATCAGGCTTACACTCAGATAGCGGAAAAGCTTTCACCTGTGGTGGTGCGTATTAGCTCCACGAGAAAGACCACTGCCTCCACCGGTGAAGGTCTGGCGCCTTTCCTGAAAGAGTTCCCCTTTTTCCCTTTCGGAGAGGAACTCCCCAAGCAATTCCGGGAACAGCCTCGTTCGACTGAAGTGATGACGGGGTCAGGATTTGTTGTATCCCCGGACGGGCTGATCATGACAAACAATCATGTTGTCAAGGATATGCAAGATATAGAAGTTACGCTGCAGGGTCAGCGCGATTACAAGGCAAAGATCGTCGGGGCTGACCCGGAGAGCGACATCGCTTTGATAAAAATCGACGCAAAAAACTTGCCGACAGTCACGTGGGGTAATTCTTCACAGTTGCATGTCGGGTCAATAGTGGTAGCCATAGGTAATCCATTCGGACTGACTGGCACGGTCACCAACGGCATTGTAAGCGCTACCGGCCGCACCAACATGGGCATCACGGGTTATGAGGATTTTATCCAGACTGATGCGCCCATCAATCCAGGAAATTCCGGTGGTCCCTTGGTTAACATTAAGGGTGAGGTTATCGGGATTAACACAGCCATTGCGAGTCAAAGCGGCGGATACATGGGCGTGGGGTTCGCTATTCCCTCAAATAGCGCGAAAATAGTGATGGATGAGCTTCTTAAATACGGGAAAGTCGAACGCGGGCTTCTGGGGGTCAATATCCAGGACCTCAATGAGGCGCTGGCCAAATCCTATGGACGGCCCGACACCAAGGGAGCGCTCGTGTCGCAAGTTTTGCCGAACACCCCTGCGGAAAAGGCGGGTGTCAAGCGCGGTGATATTGTTCTGACATACAACGGCGCAGAGGTTACCGGCTCAGCCCAACTCAAAAACCTTGTGGGGCAGGAGAAACCTGGGGCAACAGCGAAGTTGGGGGTATACAGGGATCATAAGATGTTGGATGTTAACGTCACTTTGGGCCAGAGGACCGCGGAAGCAGTTGCGGCGATGAACCCTACGAAAGAGACCTCAAATGAACTGGGAATCACCGTTGAGACTCTCCCTACCCGCGCCGCTTCACGACTACACTTCAAAGAGGGCCAAGGCCTGCTGATCAAGGAAGTCAATCCAGATGGCAGAGGGGCGTCAATGGGATTGAAACCGGGAGACGTCATCCTCCAGGTTGGCGATAAGGAAATCAAAGACACGGCTGGTTTCAACAAAGCAGTCTCAGAGGCCAAGAAAGATGGGGTAATACGGATGACCATTCAGAGAGACGCCGCGACTATTTTCCTCGCGGATACTTTCTGATATTAGGAATGGGCGAAAATAGTTCGATTGAGGGTGGTCCCGGAGGATGATTTTTGTTGGAAGTCTTCCTCCAGGGTCCACATCGAGAACTTTTAATAGGACGATGCTCGGGTCGGCGAATATGATGCATGACCAATGGGAAACGCATCATACGAGTTCTTTTCGCAAAACATGCCGGTATGTAATAGGTAACGCACGGAGGTGAAAATAGGCCAACTTGAAGAGGGACTTCGGGTGGGGTTCCGAACTTGCTTGAGCACCGACGATCTGGTTATCATTAATGGGGTTTAACGAGTGCACCCGGAGGTGGTAGCGAGTCCGCGGAGAGAGAGACCGCTGCCAAATCGAAGGAACTTATTCCTAAGGAATTAGAAGATTTTTTCAAGCAGAAACCCGCAGAGAAGTCCCCCAATCTCGAACAGCGACCGGCCTGAGCCATTAACAGCGCTTTCCTGGGAGCCTCCAGGTATAAGTCATGAAGATCATCCACTTATTCATTGATCGTCCGATCTTTGCTGTGGTGCTCTCGATAATGATAACTCTTGTAGGCGTAATAGCCTATATAAAGCTCCATGTCTCTCAGTA
>CAVVHK010000094.1:0-12232 GCA_963747865.1 uncultured delta proteobacterium
ATCCGGGGCAATATTTGGTCGGGGATTGCCTGATCTGCGAAATAGTCCAGTATTACAAGGACTGGCCCGTGTGAGTATGCCATGGCGCAGATGCGATGACGTATTCCGATATGGTATCGCAGGTTAGATTCATGGCCTCTTTCGCCCTGTGAGGGGGCGATCTTCATCAGTAGCCATGGGTGAAACCCATGGTACCCAGACGCCATCTGCAAAATCATTCAACCCCTACGGGGTTGAAGACGAGATTCGCTGTTGTTCCAATCCATGGGCTGCCGCCCATGGCTACCCGTGGGGGATGCCCATTCAGGGCATCAGGGCCGGAATACGAGACCGTATTTACTAAACGGTGTACTAAGGGAGAAAAGACATGCCCGCGGATATCACCCTGGTTAACCTGAACATGCTCTTATACGCTACGGTGAAGAGACCGACCGTGAGCGTCACGTGCCTCTGGGCTGTCTTTACCTGACCCGATCGCTGGAAGACGCCGGGTTTTCAGTGGATTTCCGTGACTACCAGTTGTGCGGCGCGGAAGATCCCTTCGACAAGGCTGAGTTTCTCAATTTCCTTGAAGACCCCGCCCCTCTCGTCGGCCTGTCATGCATGGCGAACCTTCTGCCGTTCACCATCCTGGCAGCGAGAGAGCTGAAAGCCAGGTATCCCGACCGCGTGATCATCCTGGGCGGTGTAGGGCCGAAAGCCGTCGAAGACAAGATCCTGTCCCGCTTTCCCTGGATTGACATCGTCTCCCGCGGTGAAGGGGAGCTTACAGGACCGGAGCTCATGGGCGCCTTGAGGCGTGGCGGCGACCTGTCCGCAATCAAAGGTATCTCATACCGCCGGAACGAGGAGGTCATCCACACTCCGGACCGCGAGCGTATCCGCGACATCGACTCAATCCCCTACCCCGCTTACGAGCCGAATCGACCTCGGCTGTTACCAGGGCTACGGAATGATGACCAGCCGCGGCTGTCCTTACCCATGCACATTTTGCTCGGTGGCTCCGGTATGGAACATCAAGAGCTTCTCGCCGCAGCCCGCGGAGCATCGTCGAGGAGATGAAGCTCCTGCACAGTGAAGCGGGCGTGAACCTGTTCCTGTTTCAGGACGAGTTCTTCGTCTCCGGCAAGAGGCAGGTGATGGCCTTCTGCGATGAACTGCGACGCTCGGGCTTGGACGTCCAGTGGAAGGCCTTCGGCCGCGTCAATCTCATCGACGAGGAGATGATGCGGGCTATGGCCGATTGCGGCTGCCTGGAGCTTCGCTTCGGCATCGAATCCGGATCGGACCGCGATCCTGCGCCGGATCAAGAAAGGCTTCACGGCGGCCGGAATCCTGGAGGTGATCCCAAAGGCGGTCGAGATTTTTCCGCGCGTGGAGGCCTTCTACGTCTGGGGATTTCCCTTTCGAGACCATGGAGGATTTCAACCAATCGTTATTTCAGATGATTTCGTTCCGCATGATGGGCGCTCGAATCTTGCCGAGCCTGCTGTCCATGCTTCCCCAGACGCCAATCTATCGGGAGCTGTCCTCTGAGACGACACCGGAGTTTTGCCCGTATCTCTTGCCCGAATTCATCTTCACCGGCCATGAGTCGCTCGTGGGGGCCACCGTGGAGCTTCCCGAAAAGCACAGGAAGTATTTCGACCTGGTGACGGCAAACCCCGATGTTTTCCCGGGCTTCTTTCTTGTGGACGTGGAAGGCAATGTGCTGCCCAAGCTCCGGATGCTCCAAGAGTTCGGCTTCTACGCTTCGCCCGAAGATGAGCCCGCCGAAGAGTCCAACACCGAAAGCTGCGGCGCCCATTCTCCGCGGATTACGCCCCAAAACCTGGCGACACGGGCGTGATGTATGCGAGCTGGAATTAAAAGCTTTTTTGAAGAACCGCCGGGGAGGGCCTTTTTGCAATTCCGCGTTTCGCGGGGCCCGGACCCCTCCTCAAAAACTCTTAATAATTGCCAACGCTTGTTCCCCTCTGTCGCTTCAGCGATATCCTAGGTCCCGTAGGATGCTGTGAGCGAAGCGAACAGCGTTGTTCGAGGGATTTCTCCTCGTTCCCAGGCGCCGGCCTGGGAACGCCTGACTGGAGGCTCCGCCTCCTAACTCGAATTCGCGACCGCACTTCCGAAATGGGCCTCTACGCAATGTTCTTGCCCCTCCGCAGTGATTGTCGTACCGATGGCAATCTAACGGTAACATAGATCCCTAGGCGTGCGAACCATGAAGCTGAAAGTAATAGTTCACGAGGCGGAAGAAGGGGGATACTGGGCCGAAGTCCCGGCGATTCCGGGATGTGCGACCCAAGGAGAGACATTTGAGGAACTGCTTCAGAATCTCTACGAAGCCGTGGAGGGGTGTCTCTTTCTCCAAGTGGCCCTGCCTAAGACCACCGGCTCATGAGAGAAAACTCACATCCCTTCGACCTTCAAGAAACCAAGGCCGAGAGGAGCCGATAAGAAAAAACCGCTTCCTGCGATCATTGAGCGCGAAGGCGACTGGTTCGTGGCTTCGTGCCCGGAGGTGGACGTCGCCAGCCAGGGCAGGACGGTAGAAGAGGCGCGAGCCAACCTCAGCGAAGCCCTCGAGCTCTTCTTTGAAACCGCTTCCGATGAGGAAATCAAGCAGCGTTTTCAGGACGGCTTCTCGGACAATCTGTCCTTTTGATATCCCCGACTCCCGGAGGTTAGGATGCTTGGAATCAAATTCATCAAAGCGCAGCCCACTACGCACCTGTTCCAATACAAGAAAGGTAAGCTTGTTCGGGAAGGTTTGGGACTTGCGTTTTTCTATTATGCGCCCACGACGTCGCTGGTGGCGGTCCCGATTTCCAGTATGGACGCTCCTTTCATCTTCAACGAGGTGACTGCGGATTTCCAGGACATCACCATCCAGGGTCAAACCACTTACCGCATCACAGATCCTGAGAAAATTTCCCGGTTGCTGAACTTCAACCTGGACGCCAATACTCAAGATTATGTTTCCGACGACCGGGAAAAGCTGCCTCAACGGATCATAAACGTGATCAAGGTGCTCACGCGAAACGAGCTGCAACACATGGCGCTGCGGGACGCTTTGAGAGCCTCGGACACCCTTGTGAATCAGGTCGCCGCCGGCTTGGCCGCTTCCAAAGAAATCCAGTCCCTCGGCCTTGAGATCTTGGGTCTGTCGATTCTTGCCATCAGACCCAATCCCGAGACGGCCAGGGCACTGGAAGCCGACGCCCGCGAACAGCTTCTCAAGCAGGCGGACGAAGCCATTTACGCTCGGCGTAACGCCGCCGTCGAGCAGGAACGAGCCATCCGGGAAAACGAGCTGAACACCGAAATAGCAGTGGAAAACAAGAAGCGGCAAATCCGGGAGGCTCAAATGGACGCCGAGCGGGCCGTGCAGGAAAAGCAGCACCAGCTCCAGGAAGCGGAAATGGCCTCCAAAATCCTTCTTGAAGAGAAAAACAAACAGCTTGTGGAGCTATCCGCTGAAAATATGAAAGCTGAGGCCGAAGCCAAAGGGTACGGCATTTCCGCAGTGATGAAGGCCTTCGACGGTATTGATCCCAAAGTGCTCCAGGCCTTGGCCGGCGCCGGAATGAGCCCGGATCAACTCATAGCCCAATCCTTCCAGGGCTTAGCGGACAACGCCGAAAAGATAGGCCAACTGAACATCACACCCGATTTGTTGCGGGTACTGATCAAGAGCAAGTAGGTCTTAGTGCGCCGGGAAACCCCTTTTTGCAGAAAAAAGTTTCCTCCCGGTTAACGTCTACTCAAAAGAGACAATTCCATGGATCGGCTCACCGAAAACAAAATAGTGCTGATAACCAGACGCACCCGGCTGGACGAGCTTATCGCCCGTTTTAACACGGCCGGCCAGGCCAAGTTCTACGTGGAACACCTCGGAGCCGACTTCTCGGATTATGTGGCTGAACACAAGCGCTATTTGGAGGCCAAGGCAACGGCGGAAGCGGTTCTTCGGTCCGTCGGCAGGCTTCAGCCCCTTGACCGGTCATTCCTGCCCAATTTCATTTTCGGCAAGGATGACACAGTTGTGGTTCTAGGCCAGGACGGCCTTGTGGCCAACACGGTCAAGTACCGCCCGACGCAGCTCGTGGTAGGAGTCAATCCAGATCCGGAACGCTGGGACGGAGTGCTGACGCCCTTCAAGGTCAGCGACCTTAGGATGGTCGTTCCGGAGGTCTTCGCCGGAAAGCGGCGTGTTCAGGAAGTCTCCATGGCGAAAACTCTTTTGAACGACGGCCAGGTTTTGTATGCCGTGAACGATTTCTTTGTCGGCGTCAAATCGCATGTTTCAGCTCGTTACATTATCAAGGTTGGCCGGGCGCAGGAGCAGCACTCCTCCAGCGGCATCATCGTGTCCACCGGATTGGGCTCAACCGGCTGGTTCAAGAGTTTGATGGCAGGAGCCATGGCGATCGCTTCCAAAGTCTCGGGTCAGGCTGTGAGAGTTCCGGATGCGACAGGCTTCCCGTGGGACGCCGACTTTTTATATTTCACAGTCCGTGAGCCCTTCCCCAGCAGGACATCGTCCGCTTCATTGGTTTTCGGCAAGATTACGGCTGCGGAACCGCTCGTGCTGGTTTCACAGACACCTGAATCCGGCCTTATCTTTAGCGACGGCATCGAGACCGATTTTCTCGAATTCAACTCAGGAACTCAGGCTACGATTACCCTTGCGGAGAAGCGTGGACTGCTGGTAGTGTGAGAAGCAAAGCTCCGGCTGAACTCAAAATCATTGAAGATTTAACCTAAGCGCAGAAGAAATGGATAGGTCGAATGGCAAAGCGCAGAACAACGATAGGGAAACTGCCGCCCAAATATAAGTTTGTCCTGAACCCCTACAAAGATTTTCGAGCAAGTAGTTGCACGATCTGCCGACGGCCGACGCACATGAGAAAGTTCGCGTTGATGATCCACATCGATGATTGGGGATTCTTGGCTCTGGGCAAGACCTGCCGGTACTGCTCCCTGTGCGAGCTCATTATCGCCCATCAAGATGAGCTTGAAACCGAATTGGTAGAGTGTTTCGAGCGAACTGCCCCCCATGTGATCGGCAACCCATATCTTGTCTTCGGGACCACTGATAAGAAGAAATGGAAGGCGTCATTGGGGACCGGTGGAACTCCGCTGAACGAGTCTTTGGATTACACCGCCGCCTTCAAGGACGTGCTGACTTTGAAATATGAGCGCGGTGGGTGGGCGCCGCCGAAAAAGAAGTAGGCCGGTCCCCAATTGCCCCTAATTGGAAATGGAACATGTGGCGCACGCAGCGAACCGCATCGTTAGAGGCATATTGTCGGAGGCTTCCGACTCTACGCAAACACCAAAACGGCGCCCGTCTTCACCGAATGTTCGCATGCGCCCATGAGGCAAAGACAGGAAAAGCTTTCAACGGCATACCGTTGCCACTGTTCGGCCCCCTTCCCTTGGCCTTCTTCGGTCACCCAGGATTCAGCGTCGTCTATATCCAACTCCTTGGGGATCTGTAAAGCTTCCGCAAGCCGCCGGAGCTCATCCAGCAGCCTGACTGAAGACCCGATCGTTCCTCCTGGGACACGGAAACTCTCATCCGGGACAAGGACGTCCTTGAAATCAATTGGAAGATAGTAACCCTCCGCGTCGCTGTGAATGATCAAATGATCAAAGGTCCTGGTAGCCGGCTTCGGTCGGATTCCCAACCATCCAAGAATTCCCCTCTTTTTTGTATCCGCGAGCCGGCAGTATCGCTGAAGGACAGCGTCCGAAAACGCCTTCTCGTACCCGGGCCCGGGCATCTTGCCTTCCAAATCCAAATGCGCGGCGATCCGCCGCAGATAGTGAAGCCCTGAATACCCATACATGTCACGAGACCACACTTCGCAATCCTCCGGCTCCTCGTGACGAGGAAGCCCGACAGACGCCAAATATTTGTTGAGGCCGTCAAAATCGGACTTCCACCATCTATATCCTTCCTCATCTTCTTCTTTGAGGTCAGCCACGATTCCTACCAACAGTGACAGTCCCATTTGAGGGCCTCCAACGGACTATTTCGAGATGAGCTTCCCCTCTGGGTAAATGTCCCGTTGAGCATCTTTTGCAGGAGATTGCCCTCAAATGCAAGCATTTGTTCGCCGACGTAGTTCCGTCATCTGATACCAAAAGGTCTAAGCTGGACTATTCTGCACGCCCTATTTTCCCCTCTTCAGCACGAAACGAAGAAAACGCACCCACAGGCTCCAGCGAGCCGCCGGTGAGGACTCCGGATTCATCGCTCGTTCCGCTCTATCAAGGGCGTCTTCGAGCAGAGCGTCGTGAAGCGGTCTGATCACAAGCGCCCAGCGGAGCCACGTGCGAAAATCTGAGTCAGCCCCCAACGTATGACGAAGGGTCACCATGGCGCCGTCTTCATCAAGCTCGAAAAGGTGCCCACCGACCATACCTTCCGTCAGGCCGTCCTCACAGAAACGGAAAGCGATTCTGCGTCCCGGATCGTATTCCGACACCCTGTATCGCACCAGTCCGTGCCCGCCATCCGAACCAACCTTCAAGGGCAGATCTAACTTCATTGGGGGCCAGTTGTCCCCCGGCCACAATCGGTCGCCGGGTCCGGCAAGGCCGTCCAATAAAGCTCCTGCCGCTTCAATTGACCCGTCTATGCGACGCTCATGGACATTATGAATCTTCATATCAATCCCCATTACCGCAGGAGCCCGCAACGAATAATGAAAATGTCTTCATTTATTCGCTGCGCCCCGACGTTTGGAAATGACGACCAGTCGCGTCGTCACTTTGGAAGTTCCTGAAAGGAGGTCTGGACCCCGCGTTCCGCGGGGTTTCAAGAAGTTACCCTCCGGCGGCCTTTTCATTCAAACCTTCCCAACAGAGCAGTATACGTCTCCGTCACCAAATCATCTAGTCCGGCAGGTGGAGTCTTGCCGGCCCGCAAACTCCTCCGTACCGCGGCGTACGGAACATCGATCAGAGCAAAGACGATCCGAAGAATGTTTTCCTCAGTGACGCTTCCGAACATGTCGCGGGTGAACTGGATAATTGCCCTGTCTAGTTCGCGCGTTAGGCGCGCCGCATGGTTTTCGATGTCGGCGGGCCAAGATCCGGAGACAAACTCTTCGCGGCGGTAAAGTAGCAAGAGTCTCGCCTCATTGAGATGAGCCCTCGCCCAGCGTAGAGTGTAAAGAGCGGCGGCCAGACCGTCTTTATGCTCGAGGGCTTCAATAAATCCCGCCTGAAAACCTTCAATCGTTCGCAGCCATAGCGTAGCCAGGATATGATCCCGGGAAGAGAATCGGTGATATACCGACCCGACTGGCGCGCACAGTTTCTCGGCCAAAGCGGCTATGGTAACGCCGGCAGGACCGCGCTCGACTACCAGATCCAGTGCGGCGTCAATGAATTGCTCTGATGTGTATTTCGCTGTCCGTGTCATTAGAATCACTATACTAGAATATAGGTTCTAATATGTCAACAGAATAAATAGGCCGACTAATTCTTCATTCATGGAGGGCAATTTGGAGACCGCTTTCCCGCGGAACGCGGGATTTCACTCCTCGCAATGACATCTGAGCTTGCCTTTGCGACCCCGCTGCTTCGAGCGGGGGACGCAATCTCCCTCGAATAACTGAATGGATACCAAGCCGATTATTTTTCTGTTGATATATATCGTTAAGCTATATATCATTGCTCTGACAGGAGGGACGCATGGATGTCCAGTCGATTCTGCTCGGGTTCCTCATGCGCAAAAGCATGACAGGATATGATCTCAAGAAAGCGTTCTCTATCTCGTTTCTCTTTTTTCTCGGGCCTGAGCTACGGTTCCATATACCCTGCTCTCAAAAAGCTTGAGCAACAAGGGTTGATCTCAAAACGGTTCGAAATCCAGGACGGAGCGCCAAACCGCAAGGTTTACTCCATTACTGAAGCCGGCAAACAATCATTCCTGGAATCCCTAAAGTCGCCGTTTGCCATAGAGCGTCCCAAAAGCCCTTTCCTGATGAGACTTTTCTTTTTCGCGTATCTCACCCCTGAGGAGAGGAAAACCATCACGTCGGATTATCTGGAATCCGTCGAGCAGATACGCAAACAGCTCGCAGCCGCTGCGCCCGAGATCGAGCAACGAGCTGACCGCTTTCAATACACGTGCTTTCAATTCGGCCTTCGCTTTTTCGAGGACATGGCTCGCAATCTGTCCCAGATGATCGACGCCTTGGACAAAGATCAGACTGAGAGCCTGAAATAAAGGTTGTTTCGGAGGAACTACAATGCCGGGTCTAAACAAAGGTCGTCAGACTTTGCTTTACGTAGCTCCTTTTCCTGCGCTTGTCTTTTTCAAAGTATGGGCTTCCGTGGGAAGAGACACCCACAGCTTATTGATGGCCGCCTGCGCTATGTTCGTTTACTGCCTGTTGGTTCTGGCGCTCGCAGCGAGGTGGGACAAACCGACCTATTTTGATTGGGCAACTTGCGGCTATTTCTTCACCGTGAGCCTACTTCTAGCTTTGTCGCCTGAAAGAACCGGGGAGATTGTCACAGAATATTCGGTGACCGGGATCTACCTCTCTCTGTTCGCAGCCGCATTCTTTCCTCCGATTATCGGCATGGACCCGTTTACGTATCACTACGCCGAGAAGTCTGCGCCCAGGGAGGTGTGGAGCAGCCCGGTCTTCTTGACCATCAATCGAATCATGACCTTCGTGTGGAGCGGCGTTTTCGCCGCATGCGCTGCGATGAGCCTATATCCATCGGTCGTGACGCGGGCTCTGGTCCCGATCGCCATGATCGTCGGCGCAGCGCTTTCCTTCAATCGCCGCTTCCCTCGGTATTATCTGAAACGTCTCGGTTTATCCCCGGCGTACGACCAGCGTGGGTCCCATGTTCTTTCAGCAAACGATTTGGCTCCCCGTGCGGACAGTGGTCCGTATCATGGCTCCGCGGTCGCGGCTCTTGACGCCCCTTATCCAAACCAACCCATGGAATCGATGGTAGCAAACCCAATATCCGCCCATCAATTACAACCCAAAAGGAGAAGCCCCATGAAAGTCATCGCTATCAATTCCAGCCCCAGAGGCGAAGGGATCAGCAAGACTCGAATCCTACTTGACGCTCTAACTAAAGGAATGCGTGAAGCCGGAGCGGATGTGGAAACAATTCACCTCCGCGAGAAAGTGGTCAAAAATTGCGTCGGTTGCTACACCTGCTGGACGAAAACCCCGGGAAAGTGCATCCACAAGGACGAAATGACGAAGGAACTGTTCCCGAAGTGGCTGGAGGCCGACATAGCCGTCTATGCCACTCCGCTGTATCATTACACGGTCAACGCAGCGATGAAAGCTTTCATCGAACGGACTTTGCCGGTCCTAGAGCCTTTCCTTGTTCGAGATGGCGCAAATACAACCCACCCTGTGCGGCAAGAGCCGCCACGCGCGGTGATCGTGTCCGTAGCCGGGTTCCCTGAATCAACCGTCTTCGCTCAATTGTCCGCATACATGAAATTCCTATGGGGAAAGGGACTTTTGGCCGAGATCTATCGGCCCGCGTCCGAAGCTATCGCCCGACCGGAATTCGCCGAAGCGACTGACGCAATTCTAAAAGCAACGGCCCAAGGGGGACGGGAATTGGTCGAGTCCTTGCGCATTTCCAGCGAGACCATGGAAGGCATTAGCAAGCCCATAGTATATAACGTTGACTCCTTCGCCAACCTGGCTAATTTATTTTGGAATTCCTGCATAGCCGAGGGTGTGACACCAAAGGAGTTTCGTCAGCGCAATATGGTTCCTCGTCCCGATTCCATCGACACCTTCCTGATGGTCATGTCCAGGGGCTTCAACACTGCGAGCGCCGCCGGAACCGAAGCCGTTATCCAGTTCAACTTTTCCGGCGAGGCTCAGGGATCATGTCATTTCGGGGTTTCATCCGGCAAAATCGAAGCCGGCGAAGGCATATCCGACAAAGCGGACCTGGTCATTGATTCTCCTTTCGAACTTTGGATGGACATATTGACTGGTAAAGCCGACGGGCAACAGATGTTCATGGAGCAGAAGTTCAAGGCGGTAGGCGATTTTTCTTTGCTAATGCGCATGAGAGAGCTGTTCGGAAAGCGGTAAGCGTAGCGTTCACCGGGAGGAAACTTTTATGCGCAGTGGGTTGTAGCTCATAAGCGCTAACTTTTGACCTTGTCGGACGTGATTTCAAATAGTTAACGCTGGCAGAATTGCGTCGCCCCCGCGAAAGCGGGGGTCCAGAAGGTATTGAAAACACTGGATTCCCGCTTGCGCGGGAATGACGGCGCTGGTCACAACGCTTCTTTAAGTTAGCGCCTATGGGGCTGTAGCTTCTGTTCCGCATCTGGGCAAGACACAGACCCTGCTTCCCCAGGTCAGTGTGTGGTCACAGATAGATTGGGGAGCTTTGTGGCCCCAGTAGGCGAAGTTTGCGGAGCACGGGGATCAATCGATTGTGAAAAAAGTTTTCTCTCGGACTCTCTTTCAAGAAACTCTAATGTGTCGTCAACATGCAGGCCGGGCAATACGCTTCCCGAGGATACTGTTACGGTAGACCTAAACAGGTGTAAGCAAGCCCGAAGATAGCAATGGAGGAGACCGTCACGCGGACGGCCTGCCAAGAAATTGCTTGACAGACCGGTCTGTCTACCTTATACGTGTCATATGAAGAAAACGGAATCCGAGAGTCAGGCTCGGCAGCGCATAATAAATACCGCCCTGGATCTGTTCTATCGACAGGGATATCTGGCCACAGGGATCAATCAGGTAATAGCGGAGGCCGGGGTATCGAAGAACACCTTCTACTATTACTTTCCTTCAAAAGAGGACCTCTGCGTGGCCTATTTGAAGGAGCGGCACAAAGTTTGGATGGGATGGCTCAGAAGCGCTATAGACAAGTACGGTCAGCCCTATGAGCGTCTCATGAGCGTTTTTGAGTTCCTTGATTCATGGCTTACGGGATGCGACTTCCGGGGCTGCGCTTTCCTGAATATCGCTTCCGAGGTTCCGGACGTCAATAACAGGATCAGAAAGGAAGTTATAGCCCACAAGAATGAGTTAAGAGAATTGTTGAAAGAGCTTATTCAAGACCTGAAGAAACAGTGATCGAGATTATCGCGACAGCGATCCCGATTTTTTGGCGGAGGCCTTGTAAGTTATCTTTGAAGGAATTATCAGCTCCTGCCAAAGCTATGCGAACACTTCGATCATTCCCGCATCGCGGATGAATTTTGAAAGACTGCTGAAGAGCGTCAGTTAGTCTGTCGGGATCATTGTTTTTACAAGCCGAATCTGGTGTGAAAACCATGGGGTCGGATGTCTTAAGGTCTTCCGCTCGGATCTCCGATAGGGTTAGGACAGCATTGACATAGGCGTTCCGGCTTCCTTGGTATTGTTATAGCATTCCTCCTTGGGATTCGCGGGATACTTGAACCATCGTTGGGATAGCTCCAGCCCGACAAAATGTCGTTACGAGGAGCGAAGCGACGAAGCAATCTCAGTCTGTGTGGACCATGGGATTGCCACGGGCTGCGGCCCTCGCAATGACAGGCTTCAACTTGTTCGGTTCGAAGATCCCCGCAATTTTCACTGCGAATGACTATAACAACATGGCTCGCACTTTTGCCCTTTACAATACAGACCTGTCTGTATAGGTCGCAAGAAAGCGGCGCCGCTAACACAGCTATCGAAGCGCCTAGACATTAGCGCCCAAAACGAACAAAAGGAGGACATTAATTAACATGCAAAAACGATTGGGGATTTACATCTACAACGGGGCCGAGGTCATCGACTGGGCCGGGCCTGTCGGGGTGTTCGCCGTAGCCCGGAGAATGGACCCGGAATTGGACGTTTTCCTTATCGCGGACTCACCTGCCCCCGTTATGGCCACAGGAAATCTTACCGTGAGCCCGCGCTACGGCATTGACCAGAATCCCGATATGGACGCGTTCCTGATCCCGGGAGGCATCGGGTCCCGAACTGAAATGCACAACGGCCGGCTTTTCGATTTTATCAAGAGGCTGCCGGAAAAAACTCTGCTCGTGAGTGTTTGCACTGGGTCATGGATTTACGGTGTCCTCGGCCTTCTCGACGGTCTGCCGGCGACAAATCGGAAAAACGGCAACCCCACCGAGAAATTACTTCCCATAGACCGTCTTGCGGAAATAGCTCCGAAGTGCCGGATAGACCGTCATCGCATTGTGGACGCAGGAAGAATCTTAACC
>CAVVHK010000095.1:0-51757 GCA_963747865.1 uncultured delta proteobacterium
GAAAAAGCACAGATATAAAAACCCCTGCCATAGAATCGGTAATGCCGTCCTCATCCACTGCGCTGGACCTAACCGCCCACGGGCCATTACCCGGAAGGGTCTCCAATCCAAGGGCTTGCGGACCAATTGCCGGAATCTCCTTTCTAATCGTCCGCGAATTCGTCTAGGGACGGGGGATCATCCGAGGACGAAGCCGGCGAAACACTCGCTCCGTCTAAGAGTTCCTCGACCTTGGAAACGCATACCGTAGAAACTCGGAACCTGGATGCCCAGTGTTCGCATCTGAAGCAAGCGAGCCCCCTTACCTCCTAATTCTTCCGTAAGGCTGAGTTGCCTGACGGGAACAAAGGGAACGATTTCCAGTTCGTCACGGATTCCTTCTTCCTTCAGGTCGATTTCCACCAAAGATCCCGGACTGAGTGAACACGCCCCGGGAACAATTGCGTAAGGCAGATCGGCAGGCAACGCCAGGTTAAGATGAGCGGTTAAGCAGGAAACCAAGTTAACGGCGGCGGCGCATTTCTGCAAAGCTCTGGTGGCGACTCGCTTGCCGCAGCCGTCCAGAACGACAAGAGACCGGTCGTCCACATCGGTTAGATCATCATCGGTACGGACGAATACTACCTTACCGGCCAAGCGACCTGGCTTTACCCGGCTTCCGGCCATCGTGAAGAGAGTCGCGACTTCCATTTCACCCATTTTTCTTCCAGTCCACCCATTCGATGGAGTGTTGGTTCGGGTCCATTTGGACAAATAGACTTCGTTGTCCATCGAAGCACGGAACCGCCTGAATACGGACGTCATCGCCTTGGCGAAGTATTCCCGCCCATTTATGCCAGCAAAGGATTTCGGCGCAAGATCCGTCCCCGCGGTTCAGCACGTATCGCGCGGCCTTGTAGTGCGCTTGAGAGGCGTCCGACACTCGACCTTCTATGGTCTCTAACGCTCCGGCTTTGGGTTTCCCGGCAAAGTAAGGCGCAGTGTCGGTCTCAGGCATGTAAATCAGGGAGCATCGAGCGGTCCGCTCAGGCCCGGGAATCGAAAACGTTTCCGCAAAACGCCCGTCTCCAACCAATTCTTCGGCGGTCTTGCCGGTCAACCCTAATTGAACCCAAGTTTGAGACCCCTTGGGAATCGTTAGCCGACCATCTCGAAACGCCTCCGCTATCAAAGCCCTCAATACGGCTACTTTTTCTGGATCCGCGGCCACGATGACGTCGAAGTCGGAATTGTCACGAGCCATACCGGCCACCCACGAACCGGTCAGGAACGTACTGCCGAGAGAAACATCAGCTTGCAGGAGTATGTCGAGTAGGGGCCTAAGGCGACCCGGATCAACCGGCTGCCTCATCAAATCAACACATTCAATGGGGGTCCGCTGAAGATGCCCTTCGATTTGTCCGTGCGGCGCCAGATAGGCCGGATCCCCCCAAGGCAGCGGATGAGCCAAAGCTTTGTCCCTAACGTCCTCAAGATAAAGTGGATATTCGGAGAATGAATGATGAAACTTGAACACCCGTCCCCCAGGCGGCGCCGGCTTAAGTCCATCGTATTTCAACTTCAGAAGGGCTTTTCCCGGTTCCCATTCAGGCGCCCAAACAATGGAAAGATACCGCCCCTCAGTTAGAACCTGGTCCCCAAACTCCAGCTTCGGCGCTCCGACACGATATGGCGGAATAGTATTCCAGCGCAGCTCCTGCGCTTGTGAAGAGACGCTTTGCGCAAACCAACTCTTCGGCAACAGGCTGGACATGGGCTCACACTCGACGTCCAGCCCGTCCAGGGAGCCCATTATGACTACAATGTCACGGCCTGTCCTGAGTGAATGTTCATGCAAGAACTGACGGCAGACTCCGCAGGGACGCGGAAGGTCGCTCTTGGCGCCATCTCTTATTAGTGCAAGAGCCACTACTTCAGGATCGTCCGACATGGTGGCCATGACGACTGAAGCCATTTCAGCATGAATGTTCGTCATGTGGTTGAATGACGAGGTACTGACCGGCCACGAAGATCCGCCCGTTCGCCGTAAGCGCAGCGGCGCCATAAGAAGTGCCTTTTCGAGATGTTAAGAATGCGCGCGACAATCCGCCGCGGGCAGCCTCAAGTAATGCTTTGATCCTGTCAGGACTGAGTTTGATCGGCGCACTGTTCATGCTGTCCGGCCTCCTAACCAGGTCTCCAAATCAAGAATAGTCTTCAAAAGATTAGCCTTAAGAAGAAGGAGCCGAGGCTCTGGAGGCGCATTTTGAGACCGGCGATTCGTTTCCACGAGGAATCGCCGGGCGCGGTCGCACATTCGGAGTATGCGCCATCTCGGCCTCCCCTCTGAATCTAGCAGATTATCTGTTAAATCGGCGGCCTTTATTGCGATGGCCTCGGGAGATGACCCTATGATGCGTTTCAAATAACGATGTTCCTGCTCATCATAAGAAATCCCCGGCTCAAGTGTCACGGCCCCTACAAGGCGGGCTACACTTTCCCCGAAAAGCCTCTCAATCGTCTCCCGGTCGGCGTTTGTGTCTTCGATCGTGTCGTGAAGCAGAGCGGCGGAGAGCGCTGTCAAATCACCGAACCCGGCTTGAGCGAGTCTTTTTGCCACGCGGCAAACATGTTTATATAAGGAGCTCCGTTGGCCCGAATCTGCGCACCATGCGCCTGCGCGGCAAAGTCCATCGGGAATTGAGGCAGCCTGACGGAATCCTTGCATTCCATCCGAGCCGACAAAGGCCCTTGCGCCTGAAAACCACCGGCCCCTTGGCGCAGAAGAATCACGCTGCCGGGCGGGAGCTCAATTTCCTGAATCTGCAAGTGGGATAATAGGCTCCGGAAGAATCCAGCATGACTGACGACAACAATTCGGTCGCCATTAGGTAATGACTGCCATGCGGTCTTTACCCTTAATGAAAAATCCGAAAGGGCTTCGCCGTCCGGCGGCGTAGCCTCAAGTCCTATGGCTCGTATCTCCCCGCGAGGGCGACCTGTCCAAGCGCCCCAATCCCGTTCGGCCAAATCCTGACGAATCTCGATCGGGGATCCCAATTTACGGCCGATTGTTTCGGCCGTCATTCGGGCTCGTTTCAGGGGACTTGAAAAGATCTGGTCCGTAGAAAGTCCCATTTCGGCGGCGGCAATAATCATACTGGCGAACTCCGCTTGAGCGAGACCGGCGCCGTCAAGATCAGGGTCCGATTGCCCGAGAATGCGTTCTTGAGCATTGTATTCAGTCCGTCCGTGCCGTACCAGGTAGCGTAGGAAAGTCATCCGCGCCTCTCAGTCCACCACGAAATTCCTTATTGCCGCTCCACTGACAAGTCCAATTTGTCGTCGGCGTCTGCCGGCCTAAATCGGATGATCGTCCCCGGCATTATTAGGGAAACGCCTCAAAAAAGAACTCCGGGACGACTCCGACAAAATGTCCGGGTTTAAACGCGGCCTGCCAAACATTCTTCTATCTATTTGCCGCAAAAAACGAATAACAGGCTTCCACAAAGCTCTCTCTCGGAGTTCCGCGCCACTCGGGGGTCATGACGGATTTGCGCAGACCTTCCAAGGCCGTAGGGTTACCCGTGAGCTCTCGATTCATTATCCACTGTAAATACAAAGATTCCAAAAAGACATTGCGCTTGGATTCGTAGTTGAATTGATCCGTCGCGCTTGCCCATGCGGAAATTCCCATTCGGTGAATCCCGAAGAGAGTTTCTTTATTGCGTGGATCCGTCCAAATCCGCGGCCAAGGAGACTTAGGATAGTTTGCGTTTAGCCTTGAAAAAGAAGAGACCAACTGCATCCCCAAGTCGAGACTGGGTCCGGGAGCGCCGGGTTGCCAATCTTCATCTTCAGGCGCCAAAAGGTACTGGCAGATAGCAGGTTTTTCGCCGGCCGCACTGATATCCATGCGATCGATGTCGGCTTTACGCCTCTCCCTGAGGGCATTCAGCAGCTCCGAAATCAGACCCTGTATGGTAACAATCCTTTTCGGCTCGCCTGATTTCTTGATCAACCTGTGACGGCCGAACACTCTTTCAGAAATCCATCTGAGATAAGCCTTGAGGTTGCAGCCCGAACCATCGAAGCAGAGCCCGAGCATACCCGATCTCCCACCATAGAGCGGAATAAGGTCAATCTTGCTGAGATTGAGATCTACATCTCCAAATTTACAACGCGTCTGACCCCGCAAGAGGCCTCCAGCATCAAGCTCGTACACCAGGGGCAACGATTCTCCTGTTTGAATAGGTCTCCACACAAGCAGGTTCTTGGTCGCATGATAAAAATCCGAGTTTGCGGAAATCCGGAGAAGGGAAAAGTATCGATAGGCCTCCACCTTCGTGAACCTCTTCCATCCCGGAGGGTCTTCCTCAAACTCACATGGAGCCGGTGTTACGGTGTACACAAGACGTGTGGAGAACGCCTTATCCGGCCTAGCGTCGCAGCCGATGCGCAGTTTCCAGGCCTGTTCACGGTACACGGCGGGAGCTGCGGGGCCGGTCGGCGCTGAAGGATTGGACAAAGGAAATACGTCATCATAGGATTTCAGTCGGATCAGATGTTCGTCATCCAGCATGCAAGCTGAAAAGGCATAGAAGAACTTTCCACAAAGGTGATCGAATCGAACATCACCTCCATTTTTGCCCCCATCTCGGAACTCATAATACGACCTGACGAGAGCCGCCATGGCTAGGGCCAGCCTAGCTCCTTTTCGCTTGGTTTCAACCAACGTCTGATTGGTCCCAAACTGTTTGAGGGGAACAAGAAGTTCCTCAACCGCTGGTAAAAGCACGAGCATTTCGCACGGGACATTGTCAAAAGTCTCTCTCTTAAAGCATTCCGCCAATATAACCGCAAGACGAGGGAGCCTGCTTTCCAGCTTCTCGGTGTAGGCAGGCGCCCTGTCCAGGAACAGGTGTCGAACTAACCACATGAAGAGAAAAGCCAAATCATACTGGGGCGCCGAGAGACGGGCCTTCTCGAAATCTACAAAAGTTAACGCACCGTCGGAAAGAATCATCACGTTGTCATCGTTCAGGTCTCCATGAATCGGTAGGTAGGGTAAGTCGAATCTGTCTTGATTCCAAATACCTGCGTTTCGCAAGGCATAGATGGTATTTGGGTAATTCTTATTGAAGACGGCCACGACCTTTCTACCGGGTTCGATACCGCAATTACCCCACTTGACTTCAGTGTCCGATTCAATCTTATGCAAAAGAGCCGGCAGGATTAACGATCTCAAATGGTCCCAAGCAGTTTTCGCTTCCCCGTGCCCATATTGTTGGACCCTATCGTGGTACGTTTGATAAAGCTGTTTGAGATGCGATCGTCCCACAGTGCAATCTTCAGGCAGTACACGGGCAAGTGTCTCGATTTCCGTGGATTTCTGGTCAACGAAGCTCGAGTACACCACAGCCCGGTCAACACACGCGGGATCGGATTCAAACGCTGTCAACAGTTGAGGTCTACTACAGGCGAGGATAGCGGGCCATCCTCCTCGACTGAAAGTCTCCCATCCGGCGCACTCGTCATGCCCATCACTTTTCTTTCCTGATATCTTAAGGACGGCCATACCGAAATTTCCATCGACGAATTTCAGGCCAAGTCTCCAGAGGTTGGCTCCGGACTTTCCCGAGCTGAGTGGAAGCGGCTCGTCGAGAGGCAGCATCTCGCGCCCCTCTATGCGGTGTTCTATTTCTTTTCGTAACTTTTCTAGGTCTAGTGGGAATTCAGACATGTGCCTCCCCATTGAATGCTTGGCGTCCTAGGAATCAGTTCGCCGTAAGAATAATATTGCTCGGGGGATTCTGTCGTATGATTTCGATATTTGTCCGTATTGCCCTAACGAACCAGAGTCGACTTCTTTTAGGTGGGCGCCATCCCAGACTTTCTCAACATGTGATTCCGCCTCCAATAATCTCCGGAAAGAGCTTGCGGAGATCCTCCATTACAGAATATGACGGGGCAAAGCATGGGACCAAGAAAATTGATGATAGACCATTTTATTGTCCCTTTCAAGTCTGTTGATTCCCCAAAATCCATGGTCAATAACACTATGGGAATCGGGTAGTGATTCGGGAGTCCGGAAATGGGAGTTCTCAACAGGAATTTGGACGGAAAATTCGGATAGGGGGTCGGCCTGAACGCAGTCACGGACACCGGCTGGACGGATTCGATTCGGACAGGGAATCGACGAAGAGAATATCTCAGTTTAGCGGATACCTCGGACGTCCATACAATGCTTCCTAACTTGATAGCTTTGACATTCCAGTGAAAGCTTGAAGGAGATGTCGCATTTGCGGTTTGGCAGAGGGATGACGCCTGGGGAGACCTTCAACAGCCAGGAATAAGCAGTCCCATCCTTAGGGTCAGTCATGACAATTGTCAAAGATGGGGCAACTGTAGTGCCGTTTCACCGAAATTCCGGGTCTTCTGGGTGGAGACGCCAACCATGCCTACCCCGCGGAATCCTCAAAAGTTACTTTAATGTTAGTCCGAAACTGCTACGTCATCAGTCCGGTCTTGTACTTCCACTTACACTATGAAAAAAGAACGAAACTGACCGAACAGATCACGACCGGCTTCTCACCGGCAGAGAAGACAAATTTCTTCGAGGTCAAAATTAACGGTTTCCAACGATCCGAACCTGCCACAAGACTGGCCCGAGTGAGGACGAAACTCAATCGGGCGGCAGGCGCTATAGACTCCAGTGAGGTGAGCTGGGCAATGGCATTCTCGAATAATGTCGCTCTCACAACAAACGTTGGCGCTTCCGGCGTTCCCCATCAACTACTCACAAAAGAAGATGTGCTGTTCAGCAAAATTGCAGCCCTTCCGGCCACTGACGCTGTGCGCGATTCACCAATCCCGGACTGAATCCGCGTAGAATAAGGGGTGTAAATTCTGCACCCCTTATCAAGGAAAGGGCCAGAGACAACCTACCTGGGCATGTCCCATTTGTCGATTCTCTTCAAACTTCCCTAAAATCGTCCGCCGTCATTGCTTACCGGAGAGCGCTTTGACGCCTAATGTTTCTATCAGCCGGTTTATATCGGTTGTCTTGAGATTCATCCCGCCCTCTGACACCGGAAGCAGCATAATATGCTTTCCCTGAATCGCCTCAGCGATTCTCAGTTTTACAATCACCTCGCCGCCCGGTCCGGCAAGGGCGTTGTTCATTTCCTGGATCCCCTTGGCTTCCGCAACGCCTTCGGTTTTGATAGCCTTGGCCAGGAGCTGCTGCTGTTCTTGGTAAACATCGGCTTCGATTTTGTCCCTGAGGTATTGGCCATCTGCGTCGGCCACCATTTTGTTCACTTCTCCGCGGGCTTCTTCCAGTTTACGCTTGTATTCTTCCAGGGCTGCGTGCTGGGCGGACTTGTTCTTCTCCACCTGTTGATCGGCCACTTTTTTGTCTTCGATGGCCTTCGTATATTCGGGGTTAAAGCGATAGTCATTGGTCAGCACTTTTTCCACGACGATGCCCATAGGACCCAGTATTTTCTGAAGCTCCTCTTTGGCCTTGTTGGACTGGGTTTCTCGGGCTTCCGCCACGTAGAAAGCCTCGGTCTTGAGCTCGCCGAAAATGTCTCGCGGTTTGCTCCGGGCAACGGTTCGAACAATTTTATCCCTCAAGGTTGCGTCGTTGCCGGCTACGTACTGGAGAATATAGGGCGCTTTACTCGCATCGATGCGATAGGCGATAATCACATCGAGACTGATGTCGTTGCCGTCAACGGTTTTGAAGACAAGGTCGTCCCGAGTTCTCCGGTCGCCACGTTAATGGCGAAAACGTCATCTCCAGGTTCTGCAGCTTGGTGTCGAAGACATACCAGTCGTTGATAAACGGTAGAAAAAAGTAGGTGGCCCCCGGAGCGTAGCTCCGGTCCTCAACACCCTTTTGGCCTAAAAGACCCAGTTTGCAGATTCGGACGCCTACCTCCGTTGGCCCCGTAGTATGGGGAACACAGCCGGTCATGGAGAGCATGGCCACCGCTACAAATGACAAGACTAAAAAACGCTTCATTGGCCACCTCCTTTGCGAACGTCAAATAATTGCAAGGCATTGTTCATATTTAACGGGTTGATCGCATTCGGGCCGTCGCTAGGCAGGATGATGACGTCCAGCCCCTTGTAAGCGTCGGCCAGTTTCAGCCCCACCATGCGCTCCGACCCGATCCCCTTCAGGGATTCATTTTTCAGGCGCACCCGTTCCGCTTCCGCCAGCTTCACCAACAGGTCCGCATCAGCTTTTTTCTGGCGAACGTAAAGATCCTTCTCAGCGATTTTACGGGTCACATAGGCTTTGCCCTTTTCAATTTCAACGGCGGAGATGACCTTCCCCTCCTGAACGATTTTTTTCAATTCTGCCTCTTCCTTGGCTGCCCGGGCCGCAGACTGGTTGGTAAACACCATCTGATCCTGAAGCTTCTTCTCCTCTATGTTCTTCTGGATCTCCTGGCTGTATTTGAAATAACGTACCAGCACCTGGTCTACTTCGATTCCTTTTGAATTCAATTCTGTGTTGAGTCTCTTCTTGGCCTCCTCCGCTCTTTCGACCCTCACCGGGCTGTTATAAAATTCTTCGGTGGTCAACTTTCCCAGGGTCTCTTTCAAGGCCGGGACAGCCTTGGGGATGAGGCCGTTGTCTTCAAAGAGGTTTCCGGGACCGATGGTGGTAAAAACCAGGTAGGGATCCTTGATGTGGTAAATCATGGAGACGTCCAGGTCCACGAAAAAGCCGTCCGAGGTCTGGATGTGGGCCGCCCGGTCTTTCCTCGCCGCCTTTGCGGCGGTTTCGGGAAAGTTGGTCAGCTCCAGCACCTGGATACCTTTGGGAAGCCGGAACATTTGCTGCAACCCAAAGGGCAGTATAAAAGTCAGACCAGCATGATAAACTTCTTTTTGAACGCCGCGGTTCATACCGACTCGATCCACCTTGATTCCGTATTCATCGGGCCGTACGTATACGAAGAAGAGGTTATAGCAAATAATTACCAGCGCTATTCCGGCGATCAGGATTATCAATCCGCCCCCCAGCCTGAGACTATTCCGGGGAACCCTGAAGCGCTCTTTCAATTTACTTTCGAACAACGATTTCCCGTCTATTGGGTTGTCAGCCATGGTTGCATCTTCCTTTCAAAACGTGTCGCCATCGGCGGTGACATTTAATGGTTTCCCCTTTCCCAGAACCTTCAAACTGAACTGAGATGGCATTTTTCTGGCCGGAACTATGAGGCCCCCCTATCGCCGGTTCTTCCATAGTCTCTCGGGTCCCCGAAGGGCGCCGGATCGCTTCCAATAATGGTCGGACGACGGGACCCCCCGGCACTTCTGTTGGAGAAATTAATCCCGAAACTGTTATTGAGTTTACAGTATGTTAGGCGTGATTGTCAAACCAAATACTTAGAGTTGTCGCTTGTTCGAAAGCGATTGGTCGTGGTGAGCCAGTTCTCTTCGGTTGTGCTGAAACATGCCCACCATAAGCTCTCAGGCGCGATTTCTCGCTTTCGGAGGGAAAGGGGGGGTGCGCACAGGGTGCAAAATCTCGGAGAATGGCTGTGAGGCGTTTGGGCTACCCAATTATTTTTGTGGACAGGCGGATCTTTTTCCTGTCTAATCGCCAACCGAATTGCGACTTCTAAGCAATTTCTGGAATAGCGCCGAACACAATAAAGAAGGTTGATTATGGTCGAATTTCAGAAGTGGTCTGCCGGAAAGAGTGGTCTGGTATTGGCCACTAAAGTCTTGGCGATTGGTTTAACCATAACTCTTGTAACGGGCATGAGTGTCATTGCCTGCGCAGATAACAATATGGATTTAATGGAAGCCATTTACCGCGGCAATTTGGAAAGCGTGAAAAGCCTTTTGGATAAAGGAGCGGATGTTAATGCCAAGATGGACGGCGGTGTTACGCCACTTATGGTGGCTTCAGTTAATGGTAACCTTGACGTGGTGAATCTGCTTTTGGATAGAGGCGCGGATATCAATGCTAAAACCGATAAAGGTAATTCAGCCCTGGACTTTGCGGGTTACAAGGGTAGCCCTGAAGTTGTGAAACTTCTCAAATCCCGTGGAGCTAGTTAACAGCGCAACTATTAACTCGCCAAAGGTTTCTCTGGGCACGGCCAGGGGAATCCATTGGATCAATTAGCTGACGTGTGAGGTGGACCCTTCAATTTCTGGACCATAACGGGCTTTACCACCTTAAAAAAGTCTATTTTGGGTCTTGACAGAGGGGTACACCTCAGATCAAGGCGGCCCTTTTCATCCTGTTCGAGAATTTCGGGGACCCCAGCTATCGCGGAGTCCGAATCTGCAGGCCTACCGCAAAGCCCTTTGGACACAATGCGCATTTTTCTACCATCTTATCCATCCAAGAATCACAATGGCCCCGATCGAGAGCATAATCAAAATGACTACAAGCGGCATGATGTATGATAAAATAGGCCGCATTTTCGACGGAGAAGGAGGTTGGGGAAGGTCTTCGGGTTCCGATAATACCCCAAGTTTGGTCTTTTCCGGTTCTTCTGCGTCTCTCTTGGGAGTTGAGATCAATTCTGGTTGGGCGCCCTTCGCGGATGCCTTATCAGGCACTACGGCAGGCGTTGTTTCAGAGTGCGGACTTCTTCTTTCCGATTGGTCCTGTGATTGAATGATCTCGGCCCATATTGTTCCCAGCGTCTGAGTCAGTCTGATATCTTCCCGAATATCCACTGTACGATCCACGTTGAGTCTCCGGAAATCCAAGTCTTCTTGCCTGACAATCCCAACTGATATGAGCTTCTCAAAAGCCTTTTCGAGGGCTTTTGCTGATAACTTATACTTTTGCATGAGATCTGTATCACTCTTTCCGGCCCGTATATCCCGAGCGATCTCTTGCGCATTTACTAACGAGGGTTTCTGGTTCTTGAGAAGGAGATGTTTTTTCGGAAAATTCCGAATCTATCGTCAGCGCTCCCAAGAAAGGAGTTCTATCCTGCAATTCCCCGAGGTCAAGGTGCCCGGCGGCAACGAGCTTGTCTAACAGGCTCTGAAGCCCTTCAGGACTCAACCCATGCTTCTCCATGAGTCCAGCGTCGGTCATTCCTGATCTGATGTCTCTAACAGCTATCTTGGCGCTGATTGTCTTTTTCACCATGAACGGGTCCCCCTCGGTTCGCCGATGCGAAAGACTTAGTTTGATGTGAGAGAATTGTTTCCTAAAGCTGTGTCTCAGCGCACCTTGGAGAAACGCCAAGTCCAAGTCGATTTTGACTAGATCCCGCTGAGTCGCGCTCAGAATCCAGGTCCAGAATACGGAGTCACCGTTATTCGGCGAGATTGCCGGTTTTGGAACTCTTGCCCCGCTAATTCTCTCGCCCGGTCTGCTCTTAGAAGCGGTAGAAGGTCACACTCCCCTCGGACAGGAAGACCTCAAGACAAGCTGTCAATGCCCTGATAAGCCGTCTTTTTTCATTTTCTGATCGTATCTCAGCGTGGGGCGTGCAGTCAATCGAATTGTGATCTCTTAAGTATCCATTAACCCCAAGCCGCTGTCCGCTATGGGCGCGTGAAGGCCCTTGACTCACTAAGGCCCCCTAAAGTCCTATAGTGGAGCGCCTTGAAAATTGTGGGATCGCTGAACCTATCCGGAGCCATTGTATGGTTGTGGTAGCAGACTTGCGTGTCCGCCGCCCTTGGGCGCCGACATCAAAGGTAACGTAGTGGCGGGGTTTATCCCCGCCCTGATGTCTGGGTGACCCGGCGGGGATAAACCCCGCCGCTACAAACGCCTGATGCGCTTCAATCAACCGCTCAGGATTCCCGCAATTTTCAACGGATGGCGCTATAGTAAAGAAGATCCGTGGCAAGATTTCAAATCGAATGGTCTGAAGTGAGATCATCGTTTCTTCGTAGGGGACATTCTTAATAAAATGACGCTCGTTGAATTCAAAGTCTGGATCTGATTCGGATGGCGTTGAATAGATGGGCTCGCCGCGCCGCCGTCAAGGGGGGGAGTTATGACGATTGGAGCGACACGGGCTGCCCGTTATTCGTCTTCTTGCCACGGCCATGCCATACTCTTTGGTTTCAAATAACATCTTCTTGTATCAGGTCGTTACAATTTATTCTTAGCAATGGCTTTTCCAAATAGTCCCTCAACCTATCGGTAAATCTCTATCACCTGGAACCGGGACCATAGGCTGTGATCGACGGACTCATAAAAAGTCATCCGATAACGCATCGCCAAAAGACTGGCTGACAGAGGTCGTTTTCAAGAGTGGCTAGCCTTTTCGTTTGACACATAAATCCCTTGGGGTGGCAGGCGAATTTTGCCGGATATTCTAACTTTTGACCCGAAGGCCCGTCTAATGTCAGAGTGAAATCGCGCTGTGTTTAGAGTGGTGGCTTCTAAAGTGGTTTCTATTCCGTCCCAATAATTGCAGAGAAGAAGTATTCTGTTCGGGAAGACCTCGATTAGAGAGGAGTTTTTTATCATGACTCATGGATCCGCTAAGACCGTCAAGGCCAAAGAATTTGTCAGTCTATTTAGAAAAAAACCGGACGACGTGTATTTGATGGAATGGTATTCTATCACCGTGAAACAGTTGGCGAAGATTTACTCCGCTCTTATCGAAAAGGGCCTAATGTCGGAATACGAATATCACCAGCGCGAAAGAAAAGCTCCCGAATTAGAGGACACAGAGCTGCCTCCGATGGCTGCCTCAGTCACTGTGCGCGTTATCGAAGAGCCTTCCGAAGCCCTTACGGAGCGGATGATGAATCAGGACTATTCCATGGACCCTGTGCTTGCAAGGGTTTCTGAGGGAAGCCAGAGAAAATCAACAACTGAAGAAACGCAAGCGAACGCAGCCCAAACAAACGGAAGTTATTACACTAAGCGTCTGCCCGGGTTGTCACAAGCCTAAGGAGAAGTCCTCGCCGGACGAGTGCGTCTACTGCGGTATAGTGTTCAGCAAAAGCCAGCCCAAAAAAGAAAGGGCTTCTATCTGGTATGATGACTAACACGCGTAAAGGCGTAAAATCCAACTTAAATGAAAAGCAGAATTGGCCTTTCAATGGACAACGTTAGACAACGTTCCCAGAGGTATTGGGAACATGAAAATTTTTTGGGGGGCAACTGTCTCAAACATTTTTCTTTTGACTCAGTAATTTTCTTTGTGATGGTCATCCCCTAAATCGCCTGTCCAAGTTGTCCACCTTGTCTAATTCCAGTCATAACCAACCTAAAGGCCTGACTGGTTAAAGTTGAAATCAGCGGCGTGTTCTTGGTCTTTGTATTGCGTCGTTTTTCAGTGGCGCATGAACATGCGGATCGCGCGAATGCTGATTCGACAGGGAGAGGCCAAAATTAGGGCGTCAATTGTAGGTGCGATTCAACTTCTTTCGCCGGTTTCCGCTAGTTTGCGCCTTCAGATATCCGAAACGTCTGGCGCTTCTTTCCGAATTGCGAATTGAAAAAACGTGGGAAGCTCAATCTGAAACCTGACGCTCCGATTTCGAACCTCTATCTTCCTTAAAACCAGCCGCAAGATGGAGCATTGCCAGAGCTCATAACCCTGTAATTATAACAGCAATCTTGACTCAAACAGAGCATTTTACGAATCTCTTGTCTTGAGGTTTTTCGTTACAATTTGCAACACTAACTACCTGTTTTTAGAGATTAAACGCTTCTTGCGGGCCTCTTCGCTTTGTGACATACTCAAGTAAAGAATCGTTCTTCGCGAAAATTTGGTTTTCGTTGAGAAAATAGGAGAAAGAGATGAGTATCCGCACTAAAATTCTGCTGATGGCCTGTGCCACCATAGTGGTTGCAATGTCAGGGCAATTCTCAGCCGCTCAGGATGGGGGAAAGGAAGTCATCAAAGTCAGAGGATCCGACAGCGTGGCCGCTCTGGTGGATTCCTATGCCAAGGACTTCATGAAAAGCCACACGAATGTCAACATTATTGTCTCGGGAGGGGAGGATATTCCATTTAATGGCCTTCTCAATAAAGAAGCCGACATCATAATGGCTTC
Organism: uncultured delta proteobacterium; assembly: GCA_963747865.1. Taxonomy (GTDB): domain Bacteria; phylum Desulfobacterota; class Desulfomonilia; order Desulfomonilales; family Desulfomonilaceae; genus JBBSBY01. The sequence goes on from CAVVHK010000095.1 coordinate 14,008, forward strand.
ACGTCAAATCGATCAACAGGAAGCAGAAGCAGCGACGAGAAAAGGGGCGGATATTCAAGGCAAAGTGGTGGGCTGGGGAGGCATAGTGATAGTTGTCAACCCCCAGAATCCAATCAACGAACTCACCGTGGACCAAGTGCGCAAGATTTTCTCGGGGCAGTGCGCCAATTGGAAGGATGTTGGAGGCCCTGACGAGCCTGTAACCGTTTTCACCGTCGGAGAGCAGAGAGGCGGGACATTGGATTTCGTCCGCAACGATTTCCTCCATGCGGCTTTTGCTCCAAATGCAGTCGCTAAAATGTATTTCAGGTCAATTATTTCCGATATTTCAGATGCTCAAAGCGCCACGAGTTTCGTCCGAGTTCGGAACATCCTGCAACTCGCATCGCAAGGGTTGGAAAAGAAAGTTAAAGTGATCGCAATCAAGAAGGATGAACAGGCTCCGGCTGTCCTACCGTCCAGGGAAACCTGTAATAATGGCGCTTATCCGATATCCCGTCCGTATTTTCTCTATAGTGATCAAAAATCCGTCGATAAAGTTGCTAAGGATTTCTTCAATTTCTGTGTGGCCAAAAATCCTCGATCCATGTAAACCTCTGGGATTGGGTATGTGATCGATACCCAATCCCAGGATCGACGAACCGAACTGAATGCCTCTTGTCATTCGGGGTTTTCCAGAGCAAACCAACGGCTGATTCACCGTAGAGCCGCGGCCTCCGGTAATCAAAGTTGAAGCCATGGGATCGGAGACCTATAAAAATGGCCAAGGCAAGGATTCGGTCAATCCCATTAATTCATTTCTAATGATTAGACTTCTTCTGATCGGAAGGAATGGGAAACTCCAGAAGAGAATCCATCTGAATTGTATCCACAAAAGCGGAGTATTCTCTGGACGACATCCATTTTTCAATACGCTCTTGATGCCCTTTTATTTCGGTTTTAACGAGCTTGTATTCTTCATACAAAGCTTTTATCCGACTCTTCAGTTCCCTCTTCCGCTGTCTCGCTTTTGCCACCGCTCTCAAGGATTCTTCCAAATCGTTCATGAAACCTCGGCCTCCTGCGGCAATGCTTGTCTCATCTTCACCGAAATTACGTGGCGCGCTTGGCAACTTGTGGCGCTTGAATGTCGTGATCGGTCATCCGATGGTTCTACGGACATCAAGAGACCGCAGCGGGGCGCTTCACAATCCTCCAAGGAGATCCAACTTCCGTCCCCTTCCTTGAAAAGTCATTCTTCAGTCTCTCAGCATACACTGCACACAGCCCGCGGTCAAACATAATATTCGTCGATACTTCCGGCTCAAACCCCTTCTTATAGCATCAGTTCTAGGGAAGGCTAAGGGCATCAATCCGGTTTCATCGTGCGCGATTAGAGAGGATTTTCGGTTGGGCGAACTTGAGGGCAAGAGAGGACAGACGGAATCGTTTTCATTGTTTAATGTATCGCTGGACTTCTGTATTCGTCCAGGCGGTGATTTCCGTCTGAAGGGATCATCGGACGCCCCTCGCCCCCCTGCGCCCTTTACTCCCGCGTGTCATCATCCGGCGGGCTCTCAAGATGAATTCCCCCAATCGTTTCGTTATCCGCAGCGCATGGGTCACGTTTCGAAAAAGAAAAAAAAGCAATCCATGGTAGGAGGATTGCTTAAGAGGGTATGATTAGGAGTCGTTGTGTTGCCTAATACATAGCAACTACCATGCCAAGCGGCAAGACTCCCCAATATCACGACGTTTTATCAATAACGGGCTCGTCCTGCGCAGCGCTGAAGTGGTCAATTCCTTCGCAGTTTGGGGAGCTTTTCCATGCGCACGTGAAAAGATTTCCTGCTCTGAGATTCCATATCAAGGGAATCTTTCAAGGCTGATGTCCAAACGTTCAGGTCGGCATTCCTGCTTGAGGCTGCAAAATGGGCTATCGCCTCAGAGAATAAGGTGTGATTGGGAGTTCTCAGGCTCACCATTTCTTTAATAGGGTTGAGAAATCCAAGCTGTTCACCTTTGAGCCGTCCTTACCTGCGTATCAGCGACCAGACGCCTAAAGCAATTCTGGAGCGTCTGGCGTCCGTTTAGATCCGTTCCAATTTTTCTCTCCAGTTCCACCTCACGCCCGACAAAGTCCCGTAACTTTGTATCAAGCGTGATAAACCGCCCTGTAAAGCCCATTGCACGGAGTTCGCCTTTAACCCATGGCAATGTCCCTGGTGAAATCGGCATGGGCCTCTTGAACACCAGGCCTTTGTAGGGGTCATCCAGGACTGTTAGGGTCCACGTAATAAAGAAGTCCTCTTTGCACGTGCTCCCAAAATCGATATCGGTTATCCTGCACCTGAAAATTCCCATGGGTAGGTCTTCGCCATTGCCTATATGACGGTTATCCTGCGCCATGGGCTCATGAAATTCATATAACATTTGAGTATTTTCCTTTTTTGAAATTCTGATTTTCTCGGCATATTGCAGAGAAGTTCGACTCTTTGCCCTGTATAGCATCAATCGCATTAATTAGATGCTCTTCTGCTAGGCGCTTCGGGATTGCCCATACGAAAGGGAAGGACGCCGTTACACACCCTCAGCTTGCCTGGCCTTGAGATACGGCCCCCTCTACCATCGCAATACCTCACCGCTTGCTGATTTCACTTTATCTGCGACACTGGGATATATATTGATTTCATTAGACAAACGATTCCCTGAAAATTTCTCCCAAATTTCCGGCTGATAACAAACCACGCTCCCGGCCTTCCGTTTCCAGCGAATGAACCTTGTTGGCCCGGGGGCGTGCTGAGATCATTCACATCCTAAATCAATGAAATTGTCTTCTGTCCAATGATATGGCGTGTCTCCGCTGGGGTCGGAATCAAGAAACTGTTCTGTGCACGGCACGCAAAAAGGTTTGTTACTGCAATCGACCTGGCGTCCGGTTACTACCTCGATATCATCGATAGCGAACTGCCTTTCAGCCCGGCCCTGATCGTTTAGCCACAAAAGAGCTTCATGGATAGCGGATTCCGGTGTTTTGCCAGACCCCCAAAGGGTGTCTTGATAGATAACAGCATATCCAGTTTGGTCCTGTGACATGAAACTCTCTCCCAAATTTCTAGAGGGTTACAAGCCCGCCCTTTTGACGTTTCGGGTCAAAATCGACCCGGAATGGAATGGAATGGTGAGTTATCCCTTGTCTCTCTCTCCTGCTCCTTCTCTATCTCATCCCTCAAGAACTCGAAAAGGTGGGTCTGCTCGCTCTTCGGTAGACGCCTTATCGCGTATTCCAGTTTATCCACGCCGGCGCGGTCCTCATCCTCTCTTGTCGTATCGTCCGAGAATACCCGGTTGGCCAATGATTCGACTGACTCAGCGTCATTCCTCCTCATTGCCGCCTCCCTGTTTATGGACACGGACCGATGTCTTCTTTGGCCTCTTGCCGAGCTTTTCCATCAGCGCCGATAACTCGGTCTCTGATAACTCAAAGCTCAGCGGGGGCTTGCCGTAATACATCCATAATATCCTGTCGAGCAGCCTCCCGGCTGATATCCTGCGATGTTGAAGCTCTTCGGTGAATCGGTCATACAGCGTTATGTCCAGCGTGCCATAGAATTTCTCATATTCTCGATCTTCAGTGCGCCCCTTGATGGTTGGTTGGGGGGGCCAGTCGTCACTAGCTCCTGTTAGGTTCGGAATATAGGGAAGCTGCGGTAGATTCGGAATGTCCGGCATATTCTCTCTGCTTTCCATCATCTCGGCAAACACCTTTCTAGCTACGGTCGATATTGTTTCCTTCAGTTTCTTTTCCTCTTCCGTTTCTTCTTGTTCCGGAGGTTCGGAACCTTCGGAAGCTGTAGGCTCTGGAAGTGTTTCGGCTACCTCAGCAGCTTCTGGAGGGGCTATTGGCTCGGCAAGACTTGATAACTTGGTAGCAGCCTCGGCAAGTTCGGAATGTTCCGCTGATACCTCTTGATTTGGTTCCGCGCCTTCATCAGGTTGTTCGCTTGCGGCATGTTCCGCTTGTGAGGCATGTTCGGAAGCTTCGAGGGGTTGCCTTTTGACATCTCCCGAATGTTCCGAATCTTCCGCAGTAATTAGAGCCCAAAGACTGGGGTTCTTTTTGGCCCGGTTGTAACTCATATTTAGTGCTGTGTCTTTACACGGGTTGCCATTCTCGTCTGTAAAACCAGCGGCCCCTAAAATCTCCGCTATTTTAGTGAACTTGGTTTTCTTCAATACCAGCTTGTGAATCTCCCTGAATAGCTTTATCCGGTCGTCCTTTAGCTTGCGCCCATGTTTAACCTTTACATCAGCCATATTCATTTCCCCCTATCTTCTCGAAACTTCTGCCGTTCCGTATATTCGATATATTCCGATAGTCGTGTCAATTGTTCGCCTGTTTGCCCCTTGAGCGCTACTACCGGCGCGTTAAAACCAGGCTCTTGCCTAAGCGCCGCCAATCTCTTGGCGTGCTTCTCCGCTGCCGTCATGCTGTCTTTAGGATTAACGTGATTTGATTCTGGCCAAACGTGGTCGCCGTGCGGGTCCCGATACCTTCTTGCTCCAAAGCTTTCACTATTCCCGGACTGAATATTTCTTTGACCGCAGCGCCCGAATCCTGGAAATGATCTCTTACTCTTGGGCATCTTTCAGCATCTCGCCGTTTACAACTTTGTATCCATATCGAGGGCGTCCGCCAATGCGTTCGCCTTTTTCCGCTTTTCGCTGAAGAGCAGCCTTAGTCCGTAGTGAGATAAGTTTGCGCTCTCTCTGATTCAGGCCGGCTCGGATGAATGACATGAATTCATCGTCCAGGTATCTCCAGGTAGATTACCCTCGGTAGCGGCGAGATAAGCCACGTTGCGAGCCCGCATCAGCTTCTCAATTTGGATTGTCTCAAGACCATCTCTACTTACGCGGTCGGACTTGAAGACGATCACAGCGTCAATAACCGCCATTTCAACGGATTGGAGCACTCTTTGGATAGCAGGTTGATTCTTGATGCTCTTGCCGGAAATGCCGTTATCACCCTCGATGTCTACAAGTTTGAGGCCTTGAGCCTTCGCTAGCTTCTTAATTTCAGCGAGCTGATAATCCAGGCTGACCGATCCCTCTTCGTCTTTACTGATTCTCGCGTATCCGAGCGCTCTCATTTCCTTACGTCCGAATGTTCCCCATGTTCTGAAGTTAGAATATCTCCCTGTTGATTTCTTGTCAAGGGATATTGTGCGGAATGTTCCGGATGTGACCAAATACTATAAATATGGGGTATGCTTGACAACATGACTCATCGTTCCGAATGATCGGCAGATCTTTCACCAAAATCCACCGTTTTTTTGGTGAAAACAATCGTGTTACGCATAAGTGCTCAGGGGGCGATGGGGAATGTTCGGAAAGTGACAATACAGGTAAAACAGGCCAATGGAGCTTTGTGCGTTCATCCCTCTAAACCGGCTTCGCCAAATCAATCACACGCGAAAATCTCCGTCACCGAATATCATTTCTTGCCGAGCCTGCAGAAAATCGCGCAGCGTGGCCGTGAGTGATCCATGGACGTTCGGGTTCGAGGGGCTCGGGAATCTTGTGGACAGGCGGATGTTCAGTCGTCTAAAATGAATTATTGAGGTTTCTAATTGTGACGATCTAGGGAGCGCCATTTCCATAAATCCTGGTTTCACATGCTCCTTAGCCTCATCTCCCAAGATTCTCTCCTGCCCAAACAACACCTCGTCATATTCGCTCTTTTTTTTATGGACATATCTGCATATTCTATGGTAAAATATGAAGTAATGATCGATTTAATGTTTCCTCTTCACTCTCTTTCCCGAGGGGCGCTGGCCGCCCACGCGTCCCTTGGGCCACTTCCCGTAAAACTCCTCCGTGAAATCACCTCCCAGCGATTCGATATTGAATGATATGATCAGGCTCCGCGTGAAATTGAATCATTCATACTAATCTCCTACCATGTCCCCTGAGGGTTATCGGGTGTGAAGGCCGGTTGAAAAGTGCGGAGGGTGGCGCCTTGTCTCCAGGCTTCCGGAAACGTGTGTAGAATGCGGCGGCGCCACAGATCGCGTCGTAGCGGCGAACGCCTGCGAAGATCTCGGCATTCTCTCACACCAAGCCCCTAGCAAGAAGAGGAATCCCGCCTTCTATTGCCGCATCGAGACCACGCTCACACTATATGGACGAATCTGTAGAGCTTTGGCTGTTCATTCCGACGCCCTTGATAAAATGAAAACCAAGAAGATTGACAAATCGATGCGGGAAGATTTCACCGAAATGGCCGAGATCAAGGCCGAACAAGAGAAGATCAGGTACGCCTGCCTGCCGGACGCTCAAGCGGCCGTTGAGAGATTGCCCAAAGGCCGGTTTCATCGATTCGTAGCCCGGTCGGTCAGGACGTCAGATATGCCAAGGAAAGTGTTGGCTACTTAGTGTTAAGGGCCTTCAACCGAACGTGGTCACGCCGACAAGCAGCTACCTGGGCTGCAATCTCAAACTCCTCAAGATGAAAGTTCTCTGCGTTAAGCGTGTTGGCGACTAGTATAGCGTTTCAGATGCGCCTTTACATGTGGCCTCCGCTGAAGTTTTCGCGTGCAGCACGGCCCATAGCCGAGACGATGTAAAGTAATTTATGAAACGATCTACTAGATGCACACGTTGCGTTCAATCATTTTCTTGATCAAAGGGTGAGAAAAATAAGATATTGAATCGGAAAAAATTTGTGGCGCTTGCTATAAGCACAGTGACCTCTTCCCTTACCGAAACCCCATTGCTGAGCCCCACATCTTTCGCCCACGCCGTTATCAGGAAGTTGTTATTTTGAGAGAACGGGTCTTGGAATCCCGGCCTAATGTCGTCAATGAGCAAAAGTAATTGACATCGGCAAGTGTCGAAGACTTGAATAGATTCGCCTTGGAAAGGGGTGTGCCGGCTGGTCTAAACCCTTCGTCCTGGGAGGATAATTCAAGTGTTTGCAAGGCAAACCGGGACGCTTATCGTCGTTGATTTCAACTCCCCTCTTGTTCCTGAATTGGTATTCCCCCAAACAACCCCGCCGACTAGCGGAGGCGTGATCGCTCGCTACTCCTTTTCAAGAGGTTCAGGCTCTGTGAGAGACACCTTCTTTTTCCAGAGTTGTCGGAGATACGCCAAGAAGCAATGCGTCTTTTATGGTGTCCCAGCCGGGGGTGATTACCCGGTGATGTTTATCACGGGACCTTTACAGGTCTGCCCGAACTTCCGGTTCCGTTAGGTTTGCCTTAGGCACAATTGCCTCCCTTGCATGCAATTGTTGCTGCGGCAGATTCTGTTTGCACATTCCTTATCGGAAATATCTGGCCTCATTGCGATAACTTTTACAAATCGGAAAATTTGCTGACACCTGTCCGTTATGCCCGACGTTGCCAAGTCCCCGGGCCAAGCCCCTCACCATCACAAAGAATTATCAGGCATGAAGATTGCTTGCTGTGGAATGGGCTGCCTGTCGCTCTTCTGACGGGGCATCCGGAAGGTAGTCCGGTGTGGAATCCGGGATTGTACAGACAATCTTAGGGCTATTTTTCCACGGTCCTTCAACCCATTTGATGCCGCAAGACGGCAGGGCGATTGAGGAGGATCATTTATGTCGTCTTTGTACCATAAAAAGTTACGGCGGGAAGTTGTCGCAGTAACGCTCTGCTTCTCACTCATACCCCTTTTTGCCGTCGGGGTCACTATCCATTATCAATACGACACAGCCTATGACAATAAAGCAATTGAGGAAGCCAGGATGCGTGCCGATAATGGAAGCAAAGCGGTTGGCCTCTTTTTGGAAGAGCGCATAGCCCTGTTAAGGACCTTAGCTGACACCCAGTCCTTTGATCAATTCAAAGATCAGGCTTACCTAAATAGGCTGTTCAACGTTATGCGGACCAGTTCAAAGTATTTTATGGATATTGCGGTTTCTAAATTCCGAAGGTCACGTTGTGACTTACGCGGGACCATACCGTGACGAATTGAGGTCTCTTCATTATTCGGATCAAATATGGTTCCGGGCGGGCGTGGCTTCCCACGTGTATATCAGCGATGTGTCTCTAGGGGGTCTGAATATCCCTCATTTTATAATGGCTGTGGCCGGTTCCGATGGAGATAAAAATTGGATTCTCCGGGTAACCATCAATTCCGACATTATCGGCAACATAGTGAGGCAGGCCCAGGTAGGCAAAAAAGGCGACGCCTTTATTGTGAACAGGCAAAATGTTCTTCAAACACAACCACGATTGAGCGGCGCAATTTTGGGACGACCCAATTCGCCCGATTTTTCTTCCTCGATGGGGACGAAGGCTGAAAAGACTGACTTCAATGGAGATGAAACGATTTTCGCGGCAAGCGAGCTGACAAACCCCAAGTGGGTCTTGGTTGTCAAGGAAGATACTCAGGAAGAATTAGCTCCATTGTTCATGGCGCAGTATTTGGTCTTTTTGATTCTCACTTCTGGGGGGATACTTATTGTTGTTGGGACAATCCTCACAAGCCGGTCCATAATGAATCAATTGATTCGAGTCGAGCGAGACAAGGCAATCAGCGACGAAATAGCGCTGCATTCCGGGAAGATGGCGGCGCTGGGAAAACTAGCGGCAGGCATCGCCCATGAGATCAACAACCCCATCGCTATCATCGATGCTAAGGTCGGGTGGATCGATGATCTTCTCAACAAGGAAGACCTTGGCGCCAATTCCAACCTTAAAGAATGTTCGGACTGTATCAAGAATATAGAACGTCAAGTGGAACGCTGCAGAGGGATTACCCATCGCATGCTGGGATTTGCGCGCCGAATGGAGCCGACCCGAGAATCCACTGACGTCAACTGGCTACTGTCCGAGACCATTACATTTCTGGAACACGAGGCTTACCACCGAGAAATCACCATCCAAAAACACTATGATGAGAAACTCAGGCGGATCACGACCGATGCCGCACAACTGCAACAGGTTATTCTCAATATTATGAATAACGCCATCGATGCCATCGGGAAACGGGGAAATATCATCGTAACGACAAGTTATACTTCAAAAGGTGACTCAGTCGTGATTGAAATAGAAGACAATGGCCCAGGAATCCCCAAGAATATTTTGGACAAAATCTTTGATCCGTTCTTCACCACGAAGGAAGTCAAGGCAGGCACGGGACTTGGCTTGTCTATCAGCCACAGCATAATCGAGAAACTGGGCGGCACACTCTCTGTTACCAGTGAGGAAGACAAAGGAACTAATTTCAAAATATGCCTTCCTGTGACCTGAACTGAAGCAGTAAGAAAAAAACTGCTGTAAAATTACGGAGTAGTTGTTATGGAAAAATTGAGGGTTCTAATGGTTGACGATGAGGAGGAATTCGTTGACACTTGGGTCAAGCGTTTGAACATCAGGGGATTGGAGGCCGCCGGTGTGTATAGTGGACAGCAGGCCTTGGATTTGCTGGATGTCAGTGATTTCGATGTCGTGATACTCGACTTGAGAATGCCGGGCATGGATGGCATCGAGACGCTAAAGCAGATTAGGGAATTAAGACCACTTTTGCCGGTGATTATGCTCACGGGTCAAGGGCCTACAGAACTCGGAATTCAAGGGCTTGAGATATGTGGCCATAACCATGTTGTAAAACCAGTGTCCCTCGACGATCTACTAACAGCAATCCGCCGGGCGCATAAGAAAAGACTTGAACAAAAGAGACATAGCCAAGAACAGTGATTGTGCCATTTTTTCGCATTCATTTTTCGTTTCTCCATTAACAAACTCGATATTAAAGTATTCGAAGGTTCCCCCTCCTCGTGTAATTCCATTCTGCCTCACGTGGTTTTCCACGACAGTAGTTTCAGAGATTCTCATGCCTGAGAGCCGGTTGGGTCAATCTTTTGGGCAACCCAAACCAAGGCAGCGTCCAGGCATCGGTTTTCTGGTCAGATGACAACCACTTTAAGGCGTTTCGCTGCTGGGGCTGGGTATAACTATTGCACTAGAAAAAGACCGTTTAATCAGCATAACCTATTATTATACCATGTTAAAGCGGCAGAAGCGCCGAATCACATTTATAAAGAAAGGAAAAAGTACAAGACACGACAATTGGGAACATAGATATGCGTACGGACGGATTCCTGGAACCTCGACGTAACACGGGTCTTGCAAGGGTTTTCATAGCCTGATACTGTCATGCGCCCCAACTTCCCGGGACAACTCATCAACTTTACCGGAAGTCAGGGTTACTTTCCCGCTGGTGTTGGGTTTTGTGTTGTGAATTGGTGTCATCGGGAGAATACTGATCCGGTTTCTCAACCCTGTCTTCGTTTGGAAGTGGAGCAGCGTTTCGGGATTCAATGTACAGGGAGCAACCCTCCTCCCAGGTATAAATTTCGTTTTCTGGGCCGGGAAGACCGGCGCGGCGGTTTGTTCTGCGGCGTAAATTTGGGAGAGAGTTTTCAGGGAATGGATGTTCAGGCAAAATATTCAATGAAATTAATATTTATTCCCACATGCGGATAAAGTGAAATTATCAAGAGGGGGACGATGTTAGACCGAACGCATACCACCGAGCCGCCTACGGGAACATTTCTGTGTAAGATCGCCGGAGCGAAGTTTGCGCCCACCAGGGAAGGCTTCTATTTGGAATGGCTTCTACTTATCCTAGACGGTCCGCACGAGGGTCTCAGTTTCAAGGTATATACGCTTTTTACAGAGAGAACGGTGATTACGGCAAGGACCGATCTGGACGCTTTGGGTTACACGGGGAGCATCGAAGATGTTGAGGCTGTCCTACCAAGATTCTTAGGCCAAAAGGTGCAGGTCGAACGGTTTTATTATGGAAACGAGAAGATACGGACCTGTTTTCGGAAGCTGGGAACCCTTCACTGAGAAGAATTCGCTTTAAATTAGCCGTTCTTTTACTATGACTTGCCCCCATGCCGGGAGACTTAGACCTGCCAAGAATGTTATGGGCTCCAGCAAGAAAACGAGAACGAATTCGCCCGGATGCGTGCAAGGTGACACTTCATCCGGGCGCTGTCAGGTAATCACAAAAAGCACAACGCAAACTCACAAGCTATGTTATCAGCAGGGGAATATCTGATCAAGATAATTGATTGAAAAAACTACTATGGTTTTCCCTGCTGACATTCTGCCGCAAGGGCCGAACATTTATTCATGCGCCGGCGTCTTCCTCACGATGAATCGTGGGGACGGTAAGAGTCGGCAGGTGGATAACGCGTTATCCATCACGGCGTTCTTTCTCGACCTGGACGGCGCTCCCCTCGAACCTGTGATGAGCGCCTCGATATAACCGCACATTATCGCCGAGCCTCCTCAAGGTATCAGTTGTTTTGGAAGATACGGCCGATCCCAGTAGCCGATGGAAACCGCCCATCAGGGAAGACTCGAAAATATTGATTGACCGGTTATGCGGCCCATGTTATTGGGCGTTCCTCTCAGGGGATCAGCGAGGCAAGCCTGATCTCCCATCCTTATTTCCTGGAGACATGGTATGGCGGTTCCCCTCTCTCACGCTAGCCCCGGCGCTTCCACAACATCCCCGGCCTTTGACGGCAATTATAGGCGCTTAAGCAAACTGATCAACAAAGCGCTCAAGGAAGGTACTCCGCTTCAAGACCTTAATCTTATCCCCAAGAATCCTTCTCAACCAGACCAAAAGTTTCTCCTGCGGAATGATTTACTCAAACTTCTCGGGGCCATAAGGAAGATTAGGATAAATTATCAAGAAATATTGTCTACCCCCGTTCCCCTAGAACTTGTGCGAGATATTCGGGCAAAAACCCCTGAACAACGCCTTCCCTGGGAAGAAGAGGCATTGAATAAAGCGGACCAATGGGAGGGAGAAGTAAAAGTCTTGCGAGTCCATGTCCGCAAAGAACTCAATGATTTTATCAGCATGGAATGCTTCCGTATTGAGGCGTAACCCGACTTTCTGAAATCCTCTCCCGGGACATGACGATTTCTTAATAGTCGTGGCCCCCGACCTACAATACTGAATCTGATGCAGTTATGCGCTACATAGTCCTTCAGTAGCCTGGTTCGCCTTTCACCGAGTGAAGCTTTACGAATCTTCCCGACTCATCAGCGACCATTCGTTTACAGCTACGGAGAAATCAAGGTTTGCCTCCGCCATTGCTGACGCAATTGAGGAATGCCACGTATGTACGTAGCGACAGATCCTTGCTTCGTAGACATGGACCAAGACATAGCCCTTTTCTTTGCATTTCTCGATTTCGACCCATTGCGGCGATGCAATCTCTGAGACCTTGCTTTGAGAGCCTCCATTGTCAGGTAGTACTTTCGCTCGTAATGCGGACACGGCAACCTCCTGTTCTCACGCCCAACCAAAAGTCAATGAACCTTATTCGTCTTGCGCTTCAGTTTCATCATCGCCGGGCGCCAACCCTTCTTTACGGAGATCCCCTTCAAGCTTTGAATAAGCCGAATCCATCCGCTGCGCAGCCTTTCGTAGCAGATTCTCCGTCCTTTGACCCGACTCATTGATTCTTCGGAGCAAACCGCTCATTCTCATAGCTCTCGCTTTGAGCATGTTTTCCGTCTCTTCCAGGAATTTTCCCAAGAACCCTGAGTCAGGGGTAGGAATAATAATTTCGTTGAGCGGCTGAACCGCTTTCGAAATGGTATCCTTGTCATCAGTTTGCTTTGCCATTTTCCATTCCTTTCTCAAATCCAAGTAGAACTTGCCGGAGTCGGTCATTGGCCAACTGGGTCCAGGCTTCACTTGCAGATTAGAATCCGACGGCTTTGCGGCCCGCGTGAACATCTTTCACCCGTGATTCTTCGCGAAGAGCTTCAATTAGCGCTTTGTGTGAAATCTCTCTGGAGGCCTTGAAGCGGTATTTGCTCAGGACCACCTTGAAGTCCCCAGGCGTAAGGTCGTTTATGCCTGTCAGTTCATTTTCGAGTTCCTTTTTCAGCTCAGACCCAACAAGATGCTGAAGAATCTTTCTATAGAAGACCACAACCCCTTCCGGCTCTAAGTAACCGAACTCTACTTTATGATCGAACCGGCGCAACGTAGCGGCATCGAGATCGGTTAGCCTATTCGTGGTATAGATCTGGATGCCGCGGAACGTTTCCATGGCGGTCAGAAACTCGTTGACCTGGCTGATCTCCCATGAGTGTACCGCTCGCTCTCGGCTTCCGAGGAGAAAATCTGATTCGTCGAAAAGCAAGATAGCGTCTTTTTCAGCGGCTTCGTCGAAGGCGCTTCTTATATTTTGCTCGGTACCTCCGACCCAGCTTGAGAGAATGTCGCTGCCCCTCTTAACGAGGATTTCTTTGTCGAGGCGATGAGCTATGTAACGGGCCAGATGACTCATACCGGCCCCCGAAACCCCATGAAAAAGGCCATGACATGCCTCCGAGTTAGTCCCGGGGCCAGTCTCATAAACGAGGACATTTGTCAAGTTCCTGAGACTTTGATTTTGAAACGGCAAAATAAGACAGCAATCATTGGGGAAAATGGTCAAAATCGGTTCCGACAAATTGGCCTCATAAAAGGAACGTTTGATGAGACTCGATAGATCGTCATGCAGAGTTGGGTTTGGATTAGGTCCGGGGAAACGGCGGCTGCAAGGTTGGTTGGAGCCAACGCCGCATGGTGGCAAATCATGATTCTAGCGTTCAATGTCTATTCGGCCACGAAGCGTCTGGTTTTGGGGGAGAGCTGGGCGCATCGCCGCATGAAGGCTGTGCGTTTTTGGTTGATCAATTTGTCGAGCCGCATACTGGATCATGACAGAAAGCTATTCGTTCGACTGGCCGGGGGACATCCGTCGAACGAGATCCTGCTCGAAGCGAGAGAGAGAATGTTATGTTTGTGCGGTTCGGGTTAGCCTAGCCGGAGGGGCAAAATAGGGTTTGAAGGGGGGCTGATACAAGTCCGGGAGGATAGCTCGTCCAGAAACAGGCCCAAATCCTCGTGGGGGGAGATACGTTAAGTCCAGCCGACGCCACACGCCGGAATTTCCAGTCAAATACCTGTTGAGAACTCCCATTTCCGGACTTCCGAACCGCAACCCGATCCCCGTGATATAGTGACCGTGGATTTTGGGCATGAGTACTTCTTGCTGAAGGCTGACGGCTCTGATAACATAAGGACGTACGTGCCTGAGCGCTCAGCACTCTTATGGTGTAGTAAGAGTGGACGGCTTGTGGATATCAATAAATTAGGTCACGTGGACCATTGCAGCATCAAACGTCGTCGGGAGGTCATTACCGTGCGCAAGGTCTTACCCGACCCGCTCTCCACCTGGTGGTAAAGAAAGGCTGGGATTTTTGTTTACGGGCAGGGTAGGCGTTGTGGGAGGAATGGAGCGGTCGAGGAAGGAACATGCTAAAACCATACCGCGGCGCATTTGTTAAGGTGCCGGTATGATTGCCGAATGTCTGGGACGTGTCGAATGCGGGATACGAGAAGTCTACAACCGTGGATTATGGATTGCTCCTCATTGAGCCGCGTACTATGCTCTAGGCCATGGGTATTACTTTTCTTGTAGTGAACCAGGGAGGTGTGCGATGCCGGAGGCCAAGACGATCCTTGTGGTGGATGACGATGATATTAGCCTGAAGACCTTAGAAAAGTTGTTGACCTCGTTTGGATACAGCGCCATCACTGCGTCCGACGGGCCTGATGCGCTGACGAAGCTGACACAAGACGTCCAAATGGTGCTTCTAGACGTGATGATGCCGGATATGAACGGATGCGAGGTGGCCCGTCGCATTCGGAGGCACCCGGAATACGGGAACGTGCCAATTATAATGGTAACAAGTCTGACGAAGAAAGAGGACCGTCTTGCCGCTGCACATGCTGGAGCCAACGATTTTGTATCCAAACCACTAGATGCGCTCGAGCTTCGGATCAGGATCGCTGCTCATCTGAAGCTCAAAGAGGCCCAGGACAAGCGCCGAGAGAGTGACGCACGGTATCGTCTGCTGGTGGAGAATTCTCCCGTCGGTATCGTCTTTTGCAATCTGCGAGGGGAGATCTCAGAGATCAACGCGGCGGCGGCCTCCCTATTCGGGATACCCTTTAATGAACAGGGTTGCTCACGGAATGTATTTGAAGATCCCGAATTGACTTGTTTGGGATTTTCTGACCTGCTGAGAGCTTGCATCGAATCCGGCGAACTGATTGTCAAAGAAACTGCCTTCGGCGCGCAAAGGGAAAAACCCGTTCGCCTTTATGTTGTTCCCGTTCGCGAGAAGGGAGACAGTGTCTCAGGTTTTCAGATTCTAGCTGAAGGCATCTCGGATCGGAAAAGGGTGGAAGAACTTACTAGTAGAAGAACCCGCCTGAAGGCCTTTGCTGAAATGGCTAGAGGATCGGTGGGACACTTTTCCGAAACTCTCCAGAACATCGATGAGCAGGTTGCAGCGGGACTCAAGGCTGTTGATGCGGAAGCCTATTTGGATATTAGACCTTCGCTCGAGAAGGCAAGGATTTCCGTGCGCCGGGCATCGGAGACGCTGAGTCTTCTGAAAAAGTTTGCCCAAGGCTATGCGAAACGGGATAGGCCGCGGACTGCTTTCAACTTTTCTGACATGGTTCGCGAAGCGCTCGAGGTCAGTAAACCATCCTGGAACGTTCAACCATCTATGAAGGCGGTAGAAATAAACCTTGAATGTAATTTTGTAGAGGAGTGCTTCGTTGAAGGCGAAAGAACCGATCTAGTGGAGGCCGTAGCCAATTTGATTAGTAATGCGGTGGAGGCCATGCCACGGGGTGGAAACCTGAGAGTCAAAACGTATTCCGACGCGGGTCAGGTTGGCCTCGATGTGCAGGATGATGGAGTAGGAATGACAGAGGAACAACTAAAGAGCATCGGAACGCCATTCCGGACATCCAAGAAATCTCACGCGGGGTTAGGCCTCGCCGTCAGCCTTGGAATAATCAGATGGCACCGCGGAAGTTGTTCAATCTCCAGCAAGAAGTCACTAGGAACTATTGTCACGGTGAAGTTCCCGTTGACCGAACGACAACAAGAAGAAAGAGACGACCACACTCTGATGATTCCGGGATCCAATCCTAAGATTCTTTTCGTTGATCCTGATGACATTATCAGCAGTAAGTTTGTCGGGGAATTTCAAGGTAAAGGACCAATGTACTGATGCGCGCTCCATTGGGGAAGCCTTGCAAATAGTGGATGAGAAGAACGTTGATGCTATAGTTTGCAGTGAAGCTGTCCCGGCAACAATAATTGAAGACCTGAGCAAGGCGGTCAGCGCATTTTGCGCCTCAAGGGGAACCATGAGGCCGCCGCTCATTGCGTTAGCGAAGGAAGGCGAATTCGAGCGGCTCGACAGAGGTCTATCAGATCTCTACGTCGATAGAGTCCTTCCGGAATGTATTGAGATGTCTGATCTGATGGTGATCGTCAGTCAAGCAGTCCGATCTGCGATCAGTTGGCCACGTATAACAGGCAGTCTGGGGCGATTGGACATTTTTGATGTGGTCCAAATGATTTTGCTTTCAGGCCAAGAACTCGTTCTTGAGGTGATTTCCCGAGAGAACATAAGATGTCTGCTGTACATCTCAAACGGACGGATATGTCACGCAAAGTGCGGGTCTTTGGAAGGAGAAGATGCTGCACACTTGGCTCTAGGTTTGAGGTCGGGCTCCTTCGTCACCCTGCCATGTGCGGAACCGGAACGAACCACCATCGACAAGCCGGCGGAGATGGTCCTCCTGGAGGCAGCCCGCAAGAGAGACGAAAAGAGCAACCCGTCTCCAGACGCTGACCCGGACGCTTCGATTTAAGGTCGGCGCAACGCTGACTGAGATGGATATTGAAAATGCAGCGGACTAGCGCCCCGAGGTCGAATAATCAATGACCTTTTCAACAGTGTCAATAAGTTCCATGATATCAACCGGCTTCTCCAGAACAGCCTCCACTCCCGATTCGGCCAGCTTTGTTTCGTCAAAGGACTGATGTCCCCACGCGGTCAGAAGGATGAACGGCGGTCTGGGAGCCTGCTTCTGCTCATACAAACATCGTATCCTCCGTCCAACTTCCCATCCGTTCATTCCAGGCATCGCTAGGTCACACAGGACAAGGTCAACTCGGTGGATCCGCAGTATCTCCAATGCTTCCTCCCCTGAGAGTGCGGTTAGGACCGTGTGGTGGTATGCCTCCAGCCCCAACCTCACCATCATAAGGTTCGAATCCATATCATCGACTGCCAAGATGTTGAGCTTCCGTCCAGTAGTAACCGAAGCCGGAACTTCAGCCTCATCCGGTGGAATAGTCGCCAGAGGTAGCTTGACCAAGAAGGAGGTCCCTTTACCACACGTGCTTTGTACGCTTATCGTTCCCCCATGACTTTCAATAATACTGCGACTCGTTGCAAGCCCGAGACCTGTGCCGGCTTCCGCTTTAGTCGTAAAGAACGGAGTAAACAAGCGGGCCATATCTTCCGTTCGCATCCCCACACCCGTGTCACGAACAGCGAAGACCACCTCCCCTTTGTCAACGGATGCGGTGAGGGTAATTTTTCCACCTTCAATCAAGGCCTCCGCCGCATTCTTGATCAAGTTGACCAACACCTCGAAAATCTGTGCCTGATTGCCCCTGACACGGCACCCGTCCGACAACTCCATGTTCAGATCAACTCTAAGCCCGCTACTCTGAGGATAGGTCTGCCAGAAGGGCTTCGTAAACTCAACAGCCTTCCTTATGAGTCCGGATAGGTCAAAAACCTTTCCCCCCTCATAAGAGCCCTTCGAGCCCACCCTGGCAAAATCCTGTAGACGCCTCACCGTTTCCGATCCCAGCTGCAGGCTTTCTACAATGTTCTCCAACTCCTTTTGCACGCCAAGCAGGTTGTCAGACTCCAGTTGGTTCAGCGCAGCATGGGTTAACCCGAAGATCATCTGGATAAGATTCTTGATGTTGTGTGCGACGCCTGCCGACATCTCTCCCACGGCTCTCAGCCGCTCGCTCTGGACCAGCATAGCCTCTGCTCTTTTTCGTTCCTTCATCTCTTTCTGAAGTCGCGTATTGGACTCCGTCAGCTCGGTAGTGCGTTCCTGAACCCGTTTTTCAAGCTCTTCCTGGTATTTTCGACCCAGGAGAAGCAGCTTTCTCTCGTTGGTGAGATCTTCGACAAGGACCAGCACCAAGCGAACATCAATTATCCGAATGGAGCGAAAGGTTAGTCTTGCCCATATCATGCCTTTGCCCATCTGTAACTTGCCCTGCATGCTTCCACGTCTTCGCGAAAGAAAGACCGATTTTATGAGCTCAGCGGCATCTGCGGCATCAGACGAATTCGTGAACAAAGCGGTAAAGGGGTGGCCTTGGTGGAGAGCGTAGCCTGAATTGATCCTTGCGCACGCTTCATTGGCTACGACAATATTGTGATGTAGGTCCAAAAGAAATGCAGGTATCGGAAGAGATTGGAGAAGCTTGCCGAACGTGCTAGCCCATATTCCCCCCCTAATGTCGAAACTTCCGGATGATGTGACGTCGTGTGTGAATAGCCCTCCGAGATCGATCGTCTGAGTGGCTTCGCTCTGCAAATGGTAAAGCCGATCCGACTCTCGCTCATCCTCCGAAGAGGAGACAGGTAACCGTTTGTCTGTCATGTCCTCCACCTCGCATGCCTCGTGACTTAAAATTTTGCACGAACCCAACCCGTGGTCATACAGTAAGTGTTAGCTGGCCGGCGAAGCCGAGAACCCCGATAAGTCTTCAATTGGGGGTGTCTCGTCCTTCGGCTCCTGTCCCGAAAAGAATTACTCCGCGCCTCTCCGCCAGAACGGTTACCTGAAATGATCCGTCTCACCCTCAAGTCCGCCCCGTGGGACCTCCAACGAGCTGCTGGATTAGGAAGGCAAGTCTGGAAGGGTCGAGCGGTTTCTCTACAACGGCATCCACCCCGGATTCCGCCATCTTGGCTTTTTCTGCCGACTGCCCGCCCCATCCGGTTAACAGTATGAACGGCGCCTTCGGCATTCGCCGTTCTTCGCAAATTGCTTTGATGCCCTTGCCAACTTCCCAGCCGTTCATGCCCGGCATGCCGAGGTCACATATCACCAGGTCTATGGATTGCTCGCTAAATATCCGAAGCGCATCCTCTCCCGACAGTGACGATACGACTTCGTGGCCGAATTCACCGAGCAAGTCTGACAGTATCATTGTAAGGGGCTCTACGTCATCGACGACGAGTACTCGCAACGATACTCCTTTTGAGCAAGGCGGAGCGTAACCGGTATCGGTGGGTTCTTTCGTGCTTCTGGGGAGGCTGACGATGAAGACGGCTCCCGCTCCCTGTTCACTTTCAACAGAAATAGTCCCACCGTGGCTTTTCACGATCCCGTGGCACGTGGGCAGCCCCATCCCGACCCGCTGAAACCCCTTGGTCGTGAAAAACGGTTCCGAAGATCTTTCCGAGGTTCTCTTTAGGGATGCCGCCTCCTGTATCTGTTACGCGGAGGATCACGCGATCCCCTTCTGCGGACGTCTCAAAGCGAAGCTCCCCTCCTTCGGTCATTGCTTCTACGGAATTTTCCAACAGGTTGGTGATAACCTCAAAAAGTTTCCTCTGCTTGCCGTTAACAAGACAACCCTGGGCCAGGTGCGAAAAAAAACTGATTTGAATCCCACGCTCTTCAAGCTCGTTCTCCCATCTCCTCCTTGTGCCTTCCATAGCCTGTTCCGCCATATTGCTCAGGTCAAAAGTCTCCTCAGGGTCGGCTTCCCCGGTTCCGATTTTCCCGAAGTCCTGCAGGCGCCGTACCATCTGGGCACCGAACCGAGAGCTCTCAATGATCTTTTTGAGAATTTCCTCAACAGCCCCACTGTCTCCCTGCTTCGACTTAATTAATGCGACAGAAGCTCCACCCATGATGACCTGTAACATGTTGTTGAAATGGTGAGCCACCCCTGCGGCCAAATCGGCTACAGCGCGGAGACGAGCAACATGTGACAAGGCCTCTTCTGCCTGCTTTCGCTCCAGTTGGCTCTTCACGCGTGCCTTGACTACGCCCAAGCGGAACGGCTTGGTGATATAGTCAACAGCGCCGATCTCCAGTGCGATGGTTTCGTCCATTACGTCGTTTTTGGCCGTCAGAAAAATTATAGGAATAGCGGCGGATTTCTCTTCGCTTTTGAGCTTCCGGCAGACTTCGTATCCATCCATCAAGGGCATCATTATGTCCAACAGAATGAGATCAGGAGGGTTATCAGATGTGGCTAGTTCGAGGGCATCTTTCCCGTTTGTCGCAGCACTAAGCTTGTAATCGGGCTCCAACGCATTAATAAGTACTCTGATGTTTTCTGGCACATCATCGACGATCAGTATCCTCGGTTTATGACTGAATTCCATTATTCCGTCCTACTATCGGGTACAACCTCGAACATCCGGGCGAGCCTAGCCAGCTCATTCTGAGCCCCTTGGAAGTCGAAACTCTCCAGACAAGTCCTCAAGTCCCTTAGTGGTTGCAGATCGACACTTGAGCTCAATGCCGTCTCCAGTAGCCGAACAACGTGCAAGGATTCCGTGTCATGGGATCGGAGGAGTAGCGACAACTTACCAAGAATGCTAGAAACTTCTGCGGAGGTGGATGTCGTTGATTCATCAGAGAGTTCCTCGGGGCTTCCTGCCTCAGGCTTTGACGTGCGACCAAGGTTGTCAATCCCCTGGACCATCGCGTGCAGTGTTCGCTCGAAGTAATCAAACAAACGTTGGAAGTTCTCCTTGTCGTCACTCTCCAGCGCCTGTTCCAGATCCTCAGCTACGTGATGCAGGTCTATGGCCGACAGGTTGCCAGCCACCCCCTTTATGGTGTGCACTAGGTACCGGACTGTTGCAAAGTCGCACCCATCCCGTGCGGCCAAGATCTCAGAAGGAATGTTGCGAAAACGTTTGGAAAAACTCAAGAGAAGACTTTCAAAGAGATCCTCGTCCCCACATACCCGGTCTAAAGCAGACTTCAGGTCTATTCCTGGCAAAGTGGCAAGCTTCCCTCCCTGACGCGTGCCTGAAGGTTTGGCAGCAGCTTCTTGCGTCGACTGGTCCATCAGCTTCGCAAATCGTTCAAGAGCAGAAAACAACTGATCAGCGCTTATGGGCTTGGCAAGGTATCCGTCCATTCCGGCTCCGAGGAGTCGTTCCATGTCTCCAACTAAGGCATGGGCAGTCATAGCTATGATAGGCACATGAGATCCTGTTATTCTCTCCCGTTCCCTTATGACCCTGGTTGCTTCTATCCCATCCACCTCCGGCATCTCTACATCCATGAGGATAAGGTCGAAACGTCCTTCCTGGTGCAGTAACAATGCCTGTTTTCCGTCAGTAGCCATTTCCACATGGTGCCCCATTTTCCGGAGCATGATCTCTGCCACCTGACGATTGATATCTTGGTCTTCTGCAAGAAGTATCGTGAGTGGTTGCCCGCTGACCAGCAAGTCGCTCCGAGTCCTTACAGAGAGGTCCGTGCCCATTGGGGCGATTCCAGCCAAAGCCCTGCCAATGGCATTCAGGAGTTCCAAGGGATTCGCCGGTTTGGGCACTATACTTGTGATTCCCAATCTATTTCGCTGATCTCCGTCAGACTGGCTCCGCGCAAAACCGAGAATAATGACCGGCGTTTCCTGCAAATCGGTTGCACGCCTCATGGATTCAGCGACCTGGAATCCGTCCATGTGGGACATCGTGGCGTCAAGGAGTGCAACGTCAAAAGATCGCCCCTCCTTGGCTGCCTTGTGCAAAGCATCCAGGGCTGCTATTCCGCTTTCCACCAAAGTTGGCTTCATCCTCCAGCTAACCAACAGAGCGTCCAAGATATTCCTGGTCGTGGCATTGTCGTCCGCCACAAGAACTCTCAATCCGCTCAGCCCTGAAATCTCGGGAGCCCGTGGCAATTGTACAGGCGGGGCTCCTGAGGCCAAGAAGAACCGTGAAGTGAAAGGTGCTTCCCACTACTGTTTCGCTATCGATCCAAATTTGCCCGTGCATCATCTGGACAAGCTGCCTGCAAATGGCCAATCCGAGCCCCGTACCTCCAAATCTTCTCGTATTAGATCCTTCAGCCTGCTCGAAGGGCTCAAGAATCCGGTCCCGGTCCTCAGCCGGCACACCAATTCCGGTGTCTCGAACCGAGAAGTGTAACAGGACGTCCTTTTGTCCTCTTGAATCAGCCCAAACCTCGAGAACAACTTCACCCTTATCGGAGAATTTGATCGCATTGGCAACGAGATTCGTGATTATCTGATTCAGGCGGGCTCCGTCTCCCAGCACTGCGTCGGGAACGTCCGGCGAGACATGACACACAAGTTCCAGTCCTTTATTGCTTGCCTGAACCGAATGGGACGCCATAGCGCCAAAGACGCAGTCCCTTAAGCTGAATTCCGTGCTTAGAATATTGAGCTTACCTGCCTCTATTCGGGAAAAATCCAATATATCCTCGATGAGCCGGAGCAAGTTGTCAGCCGAAAGGGACACTGCCTTGAGGTAACTGACCTGTTCTGCTGTCAGATCAGTGGTTAGGACAAGTTCAGTCATTCCAATAATCCCGTTCATGGGCGTACGAATCTCATGGCTCATTCTTGCAAGGAATTGGCTCTTTGCGATGTTGGCTGCCTCGGCTGCTTCCTTGGCCTGCTTCAGCTCGGCCAGCGCCTGTTTGCTCTCGGTAACGTCTCTATAAATGGCCAGGATGTTGTCCTCAATAACGATACCTGAAATCTCAACAAGGCGAACTAAGCCGTTCTTGCAGGTCACATTGTATTCCATAGGCTCGATATCGGTCTTTTGTGCGGCCGCTCTTTTCACGGCAGCGTCCCAGGTATCGACTACCCATTGTCGGTAGCGCTCATCGGGATATGCCAGCTGCCACCATTCCTTCAATGTCGGCGCGTCTTCATGCGTGTAGCCAAAAACCTGGACAAAACGGTCGTTGAAGTGAACGAGGACTCCCTCTTTATTGAAGAAACACAGCGGCATGGGAGCTAACTTGATGAGTCGTCGGAATTTCTCCTCACTTTCCCGCAGTGCTTCCTCGGCGATTTTGCGAGCGGTGATGTCTCTTATAACATTAAGAACATAGCCTACTCCGCCAACAGTGATAATTGAGGCTGACATAAGGCCATTCCGAATAGTTCCGTTCTTAGGTACAAAAACGAGATTCGTAGCCGTACACTCTGCCATCAGCTTTCAGCGACTCAGTCACCGTATTCCTGTCTTCAAGGCTATCCCATAAATTTAATTTCAGAAAACTCTTGCCGATCAGATCGTCTGTCTCATAACCGAGGATCTCCATGCATGCTTCATTGGCGGAAACAATTACTCCGTCGGCAAATCTTGTCATTACAATAGGATCGGGACTCAACAAGAATGCTTGGCTGAATTTCTCTTCACTTAATCGCAGCGCCTCTTCCGTCCTCTTTCTCACGGTGATATCACGCGCTGCTGCAAAAATCCCCACAATCCCTCCAGACTCGTCACGATACACGGATGCGCTATATGTCACTGGAGTTACGTGTCCGTCCCTGTGCAGGATCTCTAAGTCATAGTCCTTCACAAAACCTTCTTTCAATACCTTTTGGTATCCTGCCCTGGCTTTGTCCGGCTCTGTGAAATAATCCGAGAAATCCGTGCCGATGAGTTTGTCGCATGGATATCCGGTAACCTTCTCCGTTGCCGTATTTACATCGGAGATCCTCCCGTCAGGACTAATTGTCACAAACGGGTCAACACTTGTCTCGATGAGGGCACGGTTATACCTACTTGCCACCAGTAGCGCCTCTTCGGCCCGCTTACTCTCGGTGATGTCCTCGAGTGTTTCCACTGCCCCCACGATGGAGCCCTTTGAGTCTCTAATCGCTCCTGCCGTAAAATGCAGCCATGTCCCTTCACTGCCCAGCATCGGAAAAAAGTCTGTGGCCTCATATGCATCAGTCAAGAGTTTAGACTTGCTGACTTTTGCGCCATACCAATCAGGAATTCTTTCGAGGTCTCCATCTAACACCAGGTCGGCCAGGCAAGGTTTTTCCTCATTGTAGAAGGCCTTCCAATGTTGCTTTGTCCCAATAATTTCTCCAGCCTTGATCCCAGTGATTTCTTCCAACGCTTTATTCCAGTAAATGATTTTATGGTCCCGATCTATCCCAAATTTGGGGATGGGAGAACCATAGACCACGGCTTTCAATTTCTCTTCACTGTCTTGCAGCGCCTCTTCCACTCGCTTGCGCTCGGCGATTTCCTTTTGCAAATCTTGCATCTTTTGCTCAAGCTTGTTCACCACACGTTCGTTATAGCGCTGTAGCAGGCTTTCCTGCGTTTCCCTGGACTCTCTCCCGAGGCCGGTTTTTCCATCACGGACCTCTGCCAGGACCTCGGTTAAGATCTTCAATATCTCGTCTGGCGATTGCGGCTTGTGAATAAACCTGTGCGCTCCCATGGTCAGGGCCAATTCCTCATCCTTCTCATCGATATAGGCTCCGGTGTAGAACACCAGCGGAATGCTGCGCAATCGCTCATCTTGCTTCACCTTCATGCATAGCTGGAAGCCATCCATGACCGGCATCAGGGCGTCGGTTATTATCATGTCGAACGTCTGGATACGCAGCGTAGCTAGAGCTTCGGCCCCATTCCAGGCCGAGGCTACCTCGTGCCCCACGCCTTTCAGAAGGGTCGCCAGCAGATAGCGTGCTTCTTCATTGTCGTCCACAATCAGAACTCTTATTTTGCCCGTTTCCATGAAGATCCACCTACTTAGGTGTTTAAGTATTTTTGTCTTTATATCGCGGCCTGCCTGCCCCCGTAGATGTACCACTTGTTAAGTTAGAGGTATAGTAACTTTGACCTCCTGGGATATGGTAAGGATCTCCCTGTGTATGATGGAGGATCCACGTTGTGAGTATGGCCTCAGGAGCGGGTGGGCGATAGTTCAGGGAGCTGTGATGTCTGAAGGTGTTGTATTCCGCTCGCCTCCGTTCGGTGATCACTTAAGCCTCCCTGAGAGTGCAGAAGATCTCCCGGTCGAATAGTTGGTCTCTGAATTTGCCGCTGAAATTTTCGCAGTAGCCGTTTTCCCAGGGACTGTTGGATGTACAGATTTGTACTCCGATTCGTTCGAGCCACTAGGAGGCTGTCGGACTTTAACCTGGTCGTCCTCAATTTTTTAGGGACATATATTTGTTGAACGTCCTGATATTATGTGAGTTAGCAGCATTTTGGCCTTGCGCCGCGCCAAGATTACGCAGTATATTTTCCAATAAATCAGATGCTTATTCCATAGGACATATACATGAAAGTAACATTCGTCCAAGTTGATAGGGAGACTCTCTACCTGATGCCCCCATCTATGGAGGATTGGTTACCGGAAGATCATCTGGCTCGCTTTGTGGTCGAAATTGTAGGGCAAATCAATTTGCAACCCCTGTATGCGTCCTATTCCGGCCGTGGCTCAAAGCCGCATAACCCGGAGATGCTTGTGGCTCTTCTGTTTTACGGGTATGCGACCGGGGTCTTTTCGAGTCGGCAGCTGGAACGCAGCACCTTTGACTCGGTGGCTTTTCGCTACATCGCTGCCAACACCCATCCCGATCACGATACGATCGCCAGTTTCCGTAAGCGTTTTCTGCCCCAGTTGAAGGAGATATTTGTCCGGAATACTTGAGATCGCCCGTGAGATGAATGTTCTTAAGCTGGGTAAGGTGAGTATCGATGGAACAAAGGTCCAAGCCAATGCATCCAAACACAAGGCGTTAAGTTACGGCCATGCCTCCAAGTTGGAAAATCTGCTTGAGGCAAGAGGTGGCGGAATTGCTGCACAAGGCCGAATCCGCCGACAAGTCTGATATTCCTGATGGCATGGACCTCCCTTCTGAGCTTTCAATCCGCCGGGAACGCCTCGACAAGATTAAGGAAGCCAAAGCCGAAATCGAGCGGCGAGCAGCAGAACGTTATGCCGAGGAGCAAAAAGCATATGAGGACAAAATGGCAGAGCGAGCCAAGAAAGAACAAGAAACCGGCAAGAAGCCCCGTGGCAAGGTTCCACAGCCGCCAACGGCCGGCCCAACAGAAAAGGACCAGGTTAGTCTGACTGACAGTGAATCACGCATCATGCCAACATCAGGTGGCGGTTTTGAGCAAGCCTACAACGCCCAAGCCGGTGTGGACACGGAAACCATGCTGATTGTCACCGCTCACGTGAGTCAAGCCACTAACGATAAGCATGAACTGGAACCGGCCCTGACCAATCTGAAGCACTTACCCGAAGAGCCTTGGAACCGTTAATGACGTCCTTGCTGATAACGGCTATTTCAGTGAAGACAACGTAATATCTCTGCGAAGACAACAAGGTCAACCCCTTACATAGCGGTCAAGCGTGAACACCACCATCAACCGCTTATGGAGCGCTTCCAAGACCCGCCCCCCTTGCCTGGTCCCGCCAATGCCGTGGACACAATGAAGCATCGGCTCAAAACAAAATCGGGTAAAGCCGTCTATGCAAAGCGAAAGAGCACTATCGAGCCTGTCTTCGGCATCATCAAGTCGGTCATGGGCTTTCGCCAATTTCTCTTACGCGGATTGGACGCAGTAAAAGGCGAATGGGATCTCGTTTGTATTGCCTTTAACCTCAAAAGGCTCTACGCCTTAACCAAATAGGTTCAGAGAGACCGAAAACAACGGTTTATGGCCGTTTCACACGTCCTTTACAGGCGGAATTCCGGCCCGTTCAACGTTCGAGTGAAACTAACGGGTACATTGCGGCAATTTGAAAAAAAACCGGGCGGGAATTTTGGATGGTTTCAATTCCCAGTCCGACAGGCTCCTAGCTTCATTAGCGCTATTGCTGAAAATCCGAGATCGTTTCGACAAGAGCGTGCTACGACTTTTGATTTTGTCAATAGCATTTACCAGCGTTTCAGAACTGGCTTTTACGCAGTATGTCAGCGTCTACGGATTCGCTAATTTTCTCGGACACTACTTCAAAGTCATTTCGTTCTATCTGATATACAGAGCAATCGTTGAGACAGGCTTCAAAAGGCCTTACAACCTCCTCTTCCGAGACCTGAAGGACAGAGAAACGGAATTGGAGCAAGAGCGGACTTCATATCCGCAGTTTTCGATACACTTGCAGCGCTCGTGCTTGTCTTAGACAGTCAAGGTAGAATCGTTCGGTTAAATAAGGCCTTTCAACGAATCAGCGGTTACACGCTCGACGAGGCGCAAGGAAAATTTCCTTTGGATTCTTCACTCACCGCGCAACACGGGCACTCTGGAGATGAATTTTTCCACGAAGCTCTCTCAAACCATTTCCCCACAGAATATGAGAGTATGCTTCTCGCTAAGGACGGCAGCGGGCACGTCATCTCGTGGGCCGGCACGGGTCTGATTGGCGGCAAAAGCCACGAAACGTACGTCGTGGCAACCGGTATTGACATTACCGAATGCAAACGAGCTCAAGAAGCCCTTTTGGCGGAGAAGGAAAAGGCAGAAAGATATCTCAATATTGCGGAAGTAATCCTTGTCGCCATGGATACTGAAGCCAAGATAACCCTCATTAACCGCAAAGGCTGCCAGATAGTCGGCTACGAAAGAGAAGAACTCATCGGCAAGGATTGGTTCAGGGTCGCTCTTCCTCCCGAAGAATACGAACAAGTCTACTGTGTCTACCTGAAGATTATTGCGGGCGACATCGAACCATTCGAGTACTATGAAAACCGCGTTCTCACGAAAAAAGGCGAAAAACGAGACATCGCCTGGCACAACACGGTCATACGGGATGAAATGGGGCGGATCATCGGCGCTCTCAGCTCGGGAGAAGACGTTACCGAGCGCAGGAAAGCCGAGGGGGCTTTGCGCAAGTCCAAAGAAGAGCTTGAAGTTCGTGTGAAGGAACGCACCACTGAACTGGAAGCGGTCAATGCAAATCTTCTCCTGGAGATTGCTGAGCGGAAACGGGCTGAGGAGGCGCTGAGACAAAGAGAAGAGTTTTTGTCATCAATCGTTGAAAATATTCCTGACATGATTTTTATCAAGGATGCTAAGGAATTGAGGTTTGTCCGATTCAATAGGGCTGGGGAAAAACTCTTGGGGTATAAGAGAGAGGACCTCATTGGTAAGAACGATTATGATTTTTTCACAAAAAAGGATGTGGAGGTCCTGGAGAGTGGGCAGGTATATGACATACCCGAAGAACCTATAGAAACGAAGAAAGGTGAACGGATACTCCACACAACGAAGATGCCGATCCTGGACAAGACCGGGAACCCGATATACTTGCTTGGCATATCGGAGGACATCACTGAGGGCAAGCAGGCGGAGGAAAAGAACTTGCGGTTGGCAGCGATTGTTGAATCCTCCGATGACGCCATCTTCGGGATAAGTTTGGACGGAACAATTACAAGCTGGAACAAAGGAGCGGAAAACATATATGGTTACAAAGACACCGAAGCCCTGGGCAAGCCAATATTCCTATTGGCTCCGACAGACCGTCAGGATGAGGTTTTGGGTCTCCTTGAAAGAATAAATCGCGGGGAACATATTAAACACTTTGAAACTGTGCGGCGAAAAAAGGACGGGCGTGAAATCGATGTGTCCCTCACCATTTCTCTTATCAGAAACGTCGAAGGAAGAACTACCGGTATTTCAACGATAGCCCGTGATATCACCGAACGTAAGCGGGCGGAGGAGGCTGTAAAACGGGCCAACAAGGATTGGGAACAGACTTTTGATGCTATTCCAGACATGGTTATGGTTCTGGACACCCACTACAGGATACTCCGGGCAAACAAAGCCATGGCTGCTGTACCTAGGACGCTCGGAACAAGAACTGAAAGGAAGGTTCTGTTTTGAACTTGTGCACGGTGAGAACCTACCTCCGGCCTTCTGTCGCCATTCCGTTCTCCTCAAAGACGGCAAAGAACACTCTGCGGAAATCTTTGAGCCCAGACTCGGACGTTCACTCGACTTTCGTGTTTCTCCTTTGTCCGACGAAACAGGCACAGTCATCGGGTCAGTTCACGTAGCACGTGACGTCACTCAGCAAAAGAGTCTCCAGAAACAGCTTCTGCAAGCCCAAAAAATGGAATCAATCGGGACGCTTGCTGGCGGCATTGCTTACGACTTTAACAACCTTCTTCAGGTAATACTCGGCTATTCGGATATCCTGCTCTTCAACAAGAAACCGACAGACCTTGATTACGAGAGACTCCATGCTATGCGAGAGGCCGGAAAGGATGCCGCTGAATTGGCCAAGGGGATTCTCGTCTTCAGCAGAAGGTTGGAGCCCAACGCCCGTCCAGTGGACCTGAACAATGAAATAATACGCGTCCAAAAGATGCTTGAACGGACAGTACCCAAGATGATTCGAATTGACATTCTCTTGGCCGATAGCCTGATGACCGTCAATGCAGATCCGGGCCAGATGGAGCAGATACTTCTGAACCTCGCGGTAAATGCTCAACATGCAATGCCCGACGGAGGGCGACTGACTATTGAAACGGCAAACGTAACGGTGGATGAGGAGTATTCAAGAACCTACTTGGGTGTGCAGCCCGGGCAATATGTCCTGCTTACGGTCTCAGACACGGGCCAAGGCATGGACAAAGAAGTGGTGGAGCATATTTTTGAGCCGTTCTACACGACCAAAGAGCCAGGGGAAGGAACCGGCCTCGGACTTGCCATGGTATTCGGAATTGTCAAGAGCCATAAAGGTCACATCACCTGTTACAGCGAACCCGGTGCAGGAACAACGTTCAAGATTTATCTCCCTGCAATTGTTCAAGAGATTGGGCCGAATGTCGCTGTTACCCAGCAGATACCTGCTTTTGGAACTGAAACCATTCTGCTCGTGGATCACGAGAATCCGATCCGAAAGATGGGTGAGCAGTTCCTCACTATGGCTGGGTACAAGGTCCTGACGGCAATCAACGGAATAGAGGCTCTTGAGGTTTATCGTTCCAATCAAGAGGGGATAGGCCTTGTGCTTCTGGATCTGATGATGCCGGAAATGGGTGGCCTACAGTGCCTGGAGGAACTTCTCAAAATCAATCCGAGAGTCAAAGTGGTCATTGCCAGTGGGTACGCGGCCAGTGGTCCGACCAAGGGAGCACTTACCTCGGGGGCAAAGGAGTTCGTCAACGAGCCTTATGACATTCGGCAGATGCTGGGGGTCGTCAGAAGGGTGCTGGACGAGGAATGAGCCGTTTCACTGAGCCTTCGTGAGCCTCGTGGATCGTGACCGGCCTAAACGGGTCTTGTCAGTATTGGCTTTGCAAGAAGGTCCTGGAACACCGCATATCGTTATATCAAGAGGTTCCGCGTATACTTTCAGAGATGAGGTCCATCTTTTCGTTCTGGCGATGAAGATCTCGCTAACTCCGTATATGTTGCAACCACCACAGGTGGGACCAACGGCCCACCGACGGAACTGGTGAGGAAGGAGGGCGACCGGGGTCGAGGGACCCTAATTGGTGGGTTTTCGCCCCGACAACTTGCTTGAGTACGTGGCGCCATGCCGGGACCTTTTTTTCGTTTAGTGTCGAACAATTGCTTGACCCCAGATTCTCTCTCGAATAACCTGCCAGAATAACAAATTCTGAACAAATAAGCGAACCTTGAGGGAGAACTATGAGGCAATCAAAACGTATTCTCGTTGTAGACGATGAAGAGCCAAACCGTTCTCTCTTGGAAGCCATGTTGGATTCTTTTGGCTACAAGGCGGAACTCGCCAGTAGCGGTGCTCAAGCGCTCGACAAGCTCAATTCTAACATTGACCTTGTCCTCTTAGACGTGCTGATGCCGCGATTGGATGGTTTGGAAGTCACTCGACGAATCCGAAACCGCGCCGATTGTGAAGGCGTACCCATCGTCATGCTGACCGCTCTCAGCGGTAAGGAGGATCGGCTCAAGGCTATCGCTGCCGGCGCCAATGACTTCATTTCCAAGCCTATTGACAAAACGGAATTACAGGTCCGTCTCGCATCCCTTCTGAAGATGAAAGACGCTCAGGAGGCCCTGCGGCATAGTGAGCAGAAATACCGAACGCTGGTGGAAACGGCGAAGGATGTAATCTGGACCGTGGACCTGGATCTACGATACACGTACGTGAGCCCTTCAGTGACAGATCTCCTCGGTTATACGGTTGATGAAATCATGCCCATGCGTCCTCTCGATGGATTTACCCCAGCGTCAAGAGAGAGAGTCATCAGGGGATTCAACGAGGAGTTGGCGCTGGAAGCCGCAACCCCCGGCGACAAACGTGCTTCCCGGACTGAGGAGATAGAGCGATACCACAAGGACGGTTCCACTCGATGGACTGAGATTACAATGAGGTTCCTCAGAGACCTCACGGGGAAGCCCATTGGAATAATGGGAATATCGCACGACATTACTGAACGGAAACACCTTGAAGAGGCCTTAAGAAAAGCCCGGGATGAGCTTGAACAGCGAGTGGAGGAACGCACAGCGGAATTGTTGAGAGCAAACGAACAACTCTCGCAAGAAATAACCGTCCGCAAGAAGGCCGAGGAGGCGCTACGTGAGAGCGAAGAGCGCTACAAGTTGCTGCTCGACTCGGTCACGGACTATATCTACACCGTGCGAGTCCAGGATAACTGTCCAGTCGCTACCGTTCACGGCTTAGGTTCCACCACGGTGACAGGCTATACAGCGGAAGACTATTTGCTTGACTCGGACCTGTGGTATCGCATGGTCTATGAGCCCGACCGACCGGCTGTGAAGGAGCTGGCTGCCAGTATTTTAGCGGAAAAAAAGGTATCGCCGCTCGAACATCGAATCGTTCACCGAGATGGGACCATACGTTGGGTGCGGAATACCTCCGTGCCGTGCTACGACCAGCAGCGACACCTGATTGCTTACGATGGCTTGATCGAGGATATCACCGAGCGCAAGCAGGCGGAGCAAGCAGTGGAGCAAGCCAACCGGGAATGGGAACGAACATTCAATGCCATCTCCGACCTGGTTATGGTTCTGGACGATCAGCACAAGATACTCCGTGCTAACAAGGCCATGGCTGATGCCGTTGGGATGACAGAGCAGGAGTTGATAGGAAAACCCTGCTTTGAGCTTGTACATGGAGCACTGGAACCCCCTGCTTTTTGTCCCCACTCTCAGCTTCTTGCCGACGGTCAGAAACATTCGGCGGAAGTGGTGGAACCTCGGCTCGGAGGGATATATGACGTTCGAGTGTCTCCGCTGGTCGGTCAAAATGGTCAGGTCATAGGTTCGGTTCATATCACTCACGACATCACCGAGAGGAAGCGTGCGGAAGAGGAGCTGAAGGAAAGTGAGCGACGATACCGCACCCTCTTTGAAGAATCGATGGATGGGGTATATTCTGATCTAAGGGATGGAACCATAACTGATGCCAATCGATCTGTTTGCGAACTTTTTGGGTATTCAAGAGAGGAGATGATTGGCAAGGACATTCGCGAATTGTACCTTGATCCGGCTGACCGTCCAAAGTTCCAGAAGGAGATAGAGAAAAAGGGGTTCGTGAAAGACTATGAAATCAAGTTTCAAAAGAGAGACGGAACAGAGGTTGACTGCCTGATCAGCTCATCTCTGCATTTTGAGGAAGACGAAAGCATTGCCGGATACCGGGGCATATTACGAGACCTGACCGCACGCAAAGCACTTCAGAGGCAACTCCAACAGGCTCAAAAGATGGAAGCGGTCGGCACGCTGGCTGGTGGTATCGCCCATGACTTCAACAACATCCTCCAGGTGGTTTTGGGGTACTCGGAGTTGCTTCTTGCCGACGAGGATTTGCCTAAACGCCGGAGAGACGACCTGGAGAAAATTTTTTTGGCGGGGAAAACCGGTGCCGACCTCGTCCAAAGGTTGCTCACATTCAGCAGAAAAACCGAGACAAAACTGCTCGACCTGGATCTCAATCAACGTATTCGTCAGACCCATAAATTCTTGCAGCGGACCATCCCCAAGATGATTGATATTGAGCTGATGCTCATAGAAGACCTGGGGGTTATCCATGCCGATCCCACTCAGATGGACCAGGTATTGATGAACCTTGCCGTCAATGCCAGAGATGCCATGCCTGAAGGCGGAAAGCTCATCATTGAAACCTCGAATGTTGTTCTCGATGAGGATTACGCCAGATCACATGTGGAAGCCAAGCCCGGTGAATACGTTCTCTTAGGTGTCTCAGACACCGGTTCAGGGATGGACAAAGAGACGTTGGAGCACATCTTCGAACCCTTCTACACGACCAAGGCTCCAGGGCAGGGCACAGGATTGGGTTTGGCGATGGTTTTTGGGATCGTGAAACAGCATCACGGCTTCATCAACTGTTACAGTGAGGTTGGTCGCGGAACCACGTTCAATATTTATCTTCCGGCCGTCGTCTCTGAAGCCCAATCTGATCAACCGGTCGTCACTGCCATGCCCCAAGGCGGCACGGAGACAGTTCTGCTGGTGGATGACGAAGAGTTCGTTCGGGACTTAGGAAAAAGGATTCTGGAGCGATCCGGTTACACAGTGCTTACCGCATCCAACGGGGAAGAGGCTCTGGATTTGTACAATAAGGGGAGAGACAAGATTTCGCTGGTGATTCTCGATCTCATTATGCCGGAGATGGGCGGAAAGCAGTGTCTGGAGAAGCTTCTGAAGATTGACCCAAAGGTACGAGTTCTCATAGCCAGCGGGTTCGCTGCAAGCGGACAGACCAATGAAGCGATAGAGGCAGGGGCTAGAGGCTTCATCGGAAAGCCGTTTAATATGAAAGGGATGTTGCAATCCATTCGTGAAGGCTTGGATGGGGCTTGAAAGTCAAACCCAATACCCACTCCGAGGTCGTGGGGCGAGATCCCTTACGCAGAGGACCTGGGAAGAAGTCAGGAAAGATTCGGACCAGTCTTCGCTGGCGGAGAAAGGCCCGTCGCTCTCGCGTCACACACCATGGTCGGCGCAAGACAGAAAGCCTTTGTGTTTGGATTCACTGGCTTTATCGGCATTTCTAGTGACTGGGGAATGCGTATTGAGGCACTTGAATGCTTGTGGCCCTACGAACGCTCCACCCCTAGGCAAGGGAGCTGAGATGAGAATCCTCATTGTGGATGACAAAGAACAAGATCGTTACCTATTGGAGATGCTCCTCAAAGGAACGGGTTACGAAGTAGTTGCGGCCAAGAATGGAGCCGAAGCTCTTGCGACGCTGCGTCTTCAGAGGTTCGACATGATAATCACCGATGCCCTGATGCCTGTCATGGATGGCTTCCAGCTATGCATGACAGTGAAGCAAGATGAGCGACTGCGCAGCATTCCGCTGGTGTTCTATACCGGGGCCTATACCGATGAGAAGGATGATGAATTGGCCTTGACCATGGGAGCGCACAAGTTCATCCGCAAGCCACAGTCACCAGACGAGTTATTGAAGATCCTAACCGAGGTAACGGCAGAGGTTCGTGAGGGAAAAACCGGCCTGGGGCGAGAGTCTAGGGAAACGAAGGAAAGCTTACTGCAGCGCTATAACGAACGTGTGCTGAACAAGCTTGAGCAGAAGATGCAAGATTTAGAAAAGGAAATCACCGAGCGCAAGCGAGTGGAAGAGGCGCTACTGGCGGCAAGTAGATATCACCGTGTTCTCATCGAGACCAGTATTGACCCGTTTGTGACAATTAGTCCTGACGGAAGGATCTCTGATGTAAATACGGCAACGGAGAAGGTTACCGGCTATTCACGCGACAAACTCATCGGCACGGATTTCTCGGATTATTTCACAGAGCCGGATAAAGCCAGGGCTGGATACCAACAGGTATTCAAGGAAGGCGTGGTGAAGGACTATGAATTAGAGATACGACACAGGGGCGGACATGTGACTCCCGTAATATTTAGCGCAACTGTGTATCATGACGAGTCTGGAGAAATTGCCGGCGTTCTTGCAGCAGCACGTGATATCACCATGAGAAGAATGGCGGAGGAGGCGCTGCGGAAGAGCGAGGAGAGGTTTCGCACACTCGTTGAAAAAGCTCCAATCGCAATCGCCTTTTCGCGGAATCTGAAGTTTGTCTACGTGAACCCCGAGTTTTTGAAAATGGTGGGTTACACTAATGCGGCAGAGCTCGTAGGTCAGCCGATTACGGACAGAATCTCGCCCGAGGACTTGCCGCAATTTAAGGAGCGTGCTCGCCGTCGTGAAGACAGATTGACCGCATACACCAAGTACGAGGCTGTAGGAGTACGGAAGGACGGAACGCATTTCCCGTTTGAGGCTTATGTTACGAGACTGAATTTATCGGATGGAGAAGTCACCTCTGCCTTCTTTCACGACATCACCGAGCGCAAGAAGGCAGAAGTGGCGCTTTGGGAGAGTGAAGATCGGTATCGGTCTTTTTTTGAGACCTCCCGTGATTGCGTATTCATGACCAGGTTGGATGGTCAGTTTATCGACTTCAATGATGTGGCCCTGGAGGTGTTCGGGTATGCTCCCGGCGACAGACAAGAACTGTTGCAGACAAACGTCGCCAACTTCTATGCCAAGACTGAGGAACGTGAGGTTCACGCCACGTTGGTATCGAAACAGGGTTTTTCCAAAGAATACCCGCTTGACCTTCAGAAAAGGGACGGCACGATCGTGCACGCCCTGGTTACGACAGTTGCACGGAAAGATCCGCAGGGAGCAATCATTGGATTCCAGGGAACTATTCGGGACATCACCGAGCGTAAACGGGCGGAGGAAGTATTACAAGCTACTTTGCAGCGCTTTTATACAATTCTCTCAAGTCTGTGTACCGCAGTACTGCTTGTGAGCGATAAGGGCCGGGTTGAGTTTGTCAACCAAGCATTCTGTGATTTTTTCAATCTGGAGGAACCGCCATCCGACTTGCATGGTCTTGGGGCAGTCGAAATGATTCAAAAGATCCAAGGCGTTTTCTTCCAGCCTGCCGAGACCATCGCTCGTATACAGGAAATCCTTGCTCAACAACGCCTGGTAACAGGCGAAGAAATCAGCATACGCGGCGGGAGAACCTATTTGCGGGATTTCATTCCAATTCTTATCGAGGGGAAGCGCTATGGCCGCTTATGGCATCACCAAGACATCACTGACCGCAAGCGAATGGAAGAACTTGCTTTACAATCCGCTCGTCTCAAAGCTGTAGCCGATCTTTCCTCCGGTGTTGCTCATCACTTCAACAATCTTCTTCAGATCGTCATGGCGAAGTACCAGTCTATCCCTTGCCGACCTTGAATCAGGAGATCTCTCAGAAATTAAAGCCAATTTGGAAAAGATGCTTCGAGCTGCCACGCTTGGAGCTGAAACGGTCAAACGTCTTCAAACCTTTGCAAATATGCGTGCAGATGTCACAACGGGTGAGGGAGTAGTCTTCGATATGTCAACCACTGCTGGAAATGCAGCGGAAGTCGCTAAACCCTTGTGGAAATCGGACCCTGAAAAGAAGGGCATCAAGATCGATTTCCAACTGGACCTGGAGGACGGTTGCTTGGTGAAGGGCCAAGAGAATGAGATGTTCGAGGTACTCGTCAATCTCATAAGAAACGCTGCGGAAGCTATGCCCCAGGGTGGAGACATAGAAGTCAAGGCGTATAAAGAAGCCGATGAAGTGGTTATCACGGTTCGTGACACAGGGATAGGAATCGCCGAACAGGATATCAGTCGGGTATTCCAACCATTCTGGAGTAACAAGGGAGTGGGTATAGGCAAAGGAATGGGGCTTGCCGTGTCTCATGGACTGGTAAAACGTCACGGTGGCAGTATATCCGTACAAAGTGCCGTCGGAAAAGGAACCACCTTTAGCATCAGATTGCCGCTGGCTCAGGAGCAGGTCCGAAAGACGGAACAGCCTGCGACCTCAACTACTGAAGATCACCTGACCCTTCTAGTGATAGACGATGACTTCGAACATCGCCGAACTTCTGGAAAGAATATGTACGAAAGCAGGCCATCGCGTTTTCAGGGCTCTTTCCGGGCAAGAGGGGCTTACCATATTCGACCAGGAGCCTGTGGACTTAGTTTTCTGCGATCTCGGTATGCCGGGCATGAATGGTTGGGACGTCGGCAAGGCTATTCGATCAACCTGTCGGGCGAGAGGAGTCTCCAAGTCCCCCTTTATCCTGCTGACGGGATACGGTGGTCAGGAACTGGAGAAGGACAAGATTGCCGAATCCGGGGTTGACGCTGTAGTTGCCAAGCCGATTGACAGGGCCACAGTGCTTGCAACTGTCCAGGAAATGGCTTCACGGTTCGGCATCGGATCTGTTGAGAAATGAGGGAGGGGCTCCTGCTCCATAGAAAAATTAGGCAGACATGTGGTATGATTGTATGTAATTATTTTCCCAAGTGTCCCGCCTCCTACAGGTCTCGGGACATTATACAATACTACCAGCTACATGCGCTCTGGGCATCTAACGTCGTTTAGATTTTTAGTTGCCGAACGCTCGAGAAATCCCTTCCTCATCCAGCCGATTATCCCACGTGTAGCGCTACGGCCCTGACGAAAACGGGAGAAGATGGTAGGTGTGAGTATGATGTGCGGGAGGATGGTGGGGAATGGATGAGAGTGGGAGGTTACCGGTAGGCTTCTCGGCGACGGTTTGAAGGTTATAGCGGCGCCGTAGAGGGAAATCGGTTGCCCTCCAGCGCATTAGTGAGTGGTTCTTGATAGGGGTATAGGGGGCTGATATAATGTGTGGGAATCTGAGAGCGGATCGAGCTTCATGATATAGTTGTGTCTTATCAATCACCACACCGGAAGGGCATTGCTCCCTGA
>CAVVHK010000096.1:0-110844 GCA_963747865.1 uncultured delta proteobacterium
TCT
Organism: uncultured delta proteobacterium; assembly: GCA_963747865.1. Taxonomy (GTDB): domain Bacteria; phylum Desulfobacterota; class Desulfomonilia; order Desulfomonilales; family Desulfomonilaceae; genus JBBSBY01. Next base: position 4 of record CAVVHK010000096.1, read on the forward strand.
TCCTTAAAAACGTAAGGCTTAGGCCAATCAATCCTCTTAATCCTCTCGGGTTTCTGTCCCTGAGGATCTCTGATCGCGCCATAGGGGCAGCCTCTTGCGCATACACCGCACTCAATGCATCTAGACACATCGATGCTGTGGGGCTGTTTCTTCTCTCCATTGGAGGCCCTGGTTGGACAGTTTCTTGCGCAGGTCTGGCAACCTTTACACTCTTCCGCGACGATACGGTAGGCCATTGAATGCTCCTTGAAATGGATAGATACTGGATAATTCGACAGGAGTTCCTAATACAGGAAATGCTATAATACCGCCCTCATAGGGCTTTTGTCAAGCTGTAGCGCGCCCTGGATCGTGATCAGCGCCCCGCGTCTATTGCAGACGGCAGTGTAATCCCATAGTTTTCCGAGAGCGCGCCGAAGGCCGCGACTGGACCTTTGGGATCTCATTGAGCCCCTGGCGCCCAGACGACCCTCGTTGGAGCCGTTTGGAAAGTCGTTCCCCTACAGTATCCGTTTCCACGCCCAGGTCGTCCTGCGCCATTGAGACGGATTCGCAGAAGTTCAGGATCGCCGGCCGGCCGATTCCCGAAGATGAAACTAGGGTCTAGAGCGCCTCCCATACAGGCTACAAAAGGAGCGCGATATTTTTTTGTGGCAGTATTTTTGAATTCGGGTTAAAGGAATAGACCGTAATTCCAGGTCGAGAAGCCACTCAGGAAAGTGACCCCACGGGCAATTCCGAACAAAAGAGGCTATTGGGCATTGATGAAACTCCCCGCGTGTCTCAAGATATCCTTTATGTTATCCGCCGGCATTGTTGCTCTTATAGGCTCGGGATGCATCATCCCGTCTCAGCAGGGCGTCAAAGATCCTCAAACAGAAACTCAATCAAACCCTCCCATCAACATGGCCCCACCGGGAAAGCTACTAAAGCCGACAATCCAAGAAAGCGCCGAACCGAGCGGACAACCCGAAGCGAAAACGGTCCCTGAATACCGTCCCCCTCAACCGGCGTCTGAGCCCGCGCGTGAAGTTACCGGACCGGAGCAGTCTGAGGCCAAACCGCTTCCGGCATCGGCTCCAAAGGACGTAAAACAGGAATCGGAAGATCAAAAGGTCAAGAAAGCGGCTTTGGAACGGGCCAAGTTATCTCCTTCGACCAGAAAGATAAAGATCTGCTTGGCGGTTAAGGACGACGAGTGGTGGGTTACCTTGTCACGAGTACTCCGGTGGGCTGATAAACTTGAAACAGTTCACTTGGAACAGAGATAAAGAGGACCTGGAAGAGTTTCTAGTTCTCAAGCAGATTCCCGTCAGCCGTCTACAGCAGAGCCTGCAGGAAGAGGAGCCCGGCAAAGCGTGCGAAGTCATGGACGCGCCCGCCACCCAGCCGCAGCCCAATTCAGTTCCACCAGAAAACTAAAGCCTATTATTAGAATATAATCCTAACCTTCTATTTTGCCATTGTTTATATCCTGCCTGTTATGTTATCATTCAAGTGCTTGCGGCAGTAGGCCCGATTAGTGGCCGTTTTCTTTTTTTGTTGTCCTACCGCCGATTCGAGAATCAAAATTCTCCCCTCCGAGGCTTGAGGTTAATATGAAAACAGGGCTGCCGGTAAAAGTGTCGCCGAAAAGGGATTCCTTGAACAAAATTCCCTTTATGGCTTCCACTCAAGAGCTCCCAATATGGCGAAGCGACCGGTCCTCACCCCCAAACATTCGGAGGCGTCGATCTGAGGAAGGCGTTTTCATCGTTCGTTGTGGCCGACGCGTCACAGGGGTTGTCGCCCTTTGTCTGCTTGTCGTGTTGACCGGTTTCGCCGGCGTCGCGGCCGCCAAGAGTGACCTATCGGAAATCGACGTTGCGGCGGACATGAAGCGGGTAGCCATCAAATTTAACGATAAGGTGGCCGCCTACCATGACAGTATGCTCTCCGGCCCCACGCGTCTGGTGATAGACATTCCCGACATTGGAATCTCCAACCCCACGATATCCGGCCTTCCTGCGGAATGCGGATTCGCCGTACGCACGGCCAAAACCCAGAAGGGCGGCAGGGTGGTTCTGGACTTTGGCCGTGTTCAGGCCCCGAAGTACAAAAATCCGGACCATGGGCAATTATCTCATAGTGTTTCTTGGAGATTGGTTGCCGGAACCGGTAAGCGACAATTCCAACGAAAAACCCGAATCAACCGCGCAGCTCAAGACCCGGACACCGGACGAGCCACCAATTCTGACAGGCGCGCCTTCGGGAGTTGTTATCAAATCCGCTACTACGGTCAACGACACTATCGTCCTGCACGTGGCGAACCCTTCCAATCCCGATACAGTGTATAAAATAGACTTGAAAGTGGATTTCGACAGGCTTGGCTTCAGTGCGGCTCAAGTGGCTCCCATTAAGTCACGGAGCAGCGCTTCACGATCTCTTAGTAAGAAGCCGGTCGGGCCGGTTGAGCACGTGCGCACCGCCTCGTTCCTTAACAAGGAATGATATTTCAGCGCTTGCCCTCTTCCTGTGAAAGCGCCGCCGGAGGGGAACTTCTTGTGAGAAGTTCCCCTCCGCGCCTCCCCTCAAGAAACTTCCAATATGCTGCTTATCGGCTTCTTCTTCTCTCCCTTAACAAGAGGAGTTCCTTTGCGTAACCATGGGAGCGTCCACGGAGCTGACGCCGATCCCGTACGGGATCCTTTGTGATTCGTTGTGCCCGCCGGCGGACATGGACGTTTCCGCAGATAACCGCTTCCACATTCAAAAGCTTCCGTCTATCTCCTCGATTACCCTAACTATCCGCTTCGCTTGGGGATTCGCTTTTCTATTACCGCTTGTCAGGTTTTCACCCGCCGTCCGAATAGTCTAATCAAGCGACCGAAACAAAAGCCGGTCGCCAACGGAACAGCGAAAGAATCACTGTCCGAATATGGAAAGAAGCAAACATCAGGAGGCTTCAGATGAAGAGATTCTTAATATTGTTGACTTTGGCGGCTTTCGCTATCTGCGCCCCTCTGGCAATGGCTCAGACCGAGACGCCGGGAAGCCCCAAAGCAGCAACTGACAAACCCGCCAAGACCGTCAATTGCTGTGTGAAGAAAGAGTGCAAGCAAGTTGGAAGCGAAGCGGATTGCGCCAAGGACGGCGGGAAAGTCGTTAAGGACTGCAAGGAGTGCAAGTAATCTGACGCCCGACCAAGGAACAACTTCGGGTGCGCTCTTTAACCCGGGAGACGACACCACGAAGCGTTCCACCGAGTCCAACAAAATCACAAAATGTTGAGGCCGTCAAGGCATTCTTAACTGAGGGCGTTCGCCCCGCTTAAACCAAGACTACCGAGGGACGGATGACGGAATCCGTTCCTCGGTGTCTTCAAGAAGGTGAATGGAACATCCGTGAACCCGGTCACCTGTGCAATAGCCCCACAATCCGTGGCGCTCGAAGGGACATTCTGGTCCAGTGGAGTTCAAGATCAATGCGAAAGCGGCGGGCGGCAAGTTTCAGTGGACAAGCTCCCGAGTGATGCTAAGATTGACGACGAGTTTTCGCATCAGTGGAGAAAGGCTGGACGCTCTTCGAGTATGGCTCAAATCAATAGAGACCAGGATTACGCACTGGTTAAACAGTGCATTGCAGGGTCTGAAGAGGCCTGGAGGCAATTTTACACCAAGTATATCGGCCTCATGAGAAATGTTGTCAGGAAATACTCCGGCTTGTCCCAATCGGACTCCCAGGACATTTTGCAGTCGGCTTTCTTGACTTTAACCAGCGCCTTGAACGGGTACGATCCCAAAAACTCATTGGCCCATTTTGTATGCGTTGTCACCGAACGCACGCTGATCGACGAATTGCGCAAGACAAAGGCAGCCAAGAGGAAAGCTGATACTCAGGCAATCGAACATTGTGACAATAGCGACGAAACCGCTCTGGACATTACATCAAACATTGAACCCCAGGACTGCCAACTGGAAAAAGCCGAACTTGCCGAAAAACTCAAAGAGGCTCTGGATGGAATGGATGAGAAATGCCGGGAGCTGATCAGACTCAGATATTACAAAGAGCTCTCTTTCGGCGAAATCGCAGCGATCCTCGGGACAAACGAAAACACCGTAAATGTGCAGACTAGACGATGTCTCCAAAAACTTAAGACCAGATGCAATGCGTTAGAAAAAGGAATCCAGCTTTGACCCTTAAGAAAAATGAACTGGAGCGGCATTTGGAAGAGCTGCTCCTACCATATATCGAAGAGACGCTGGCGGAATCGGACAGAGCGAAAGTGGCCGACCACCTCGCCCTATGCCGACAGTGTTCGGGAGAGGCTGAGGCCCTCCGTGGACTTATCCGTGACTTGAAATCGACGGGGGAGGTTTTTTGCCCCGAATCTTGGGAGCTCTACGACTGGGCGGCGGAGGGACGTCCTGAAGGACTGATTTTGGAGCACGTAAAATTGTGCCCCTCGTGCGCTGAAGAAGCCCGAGAGTACCTTGGCGAATTCGCCCCGGAGGGAATGCCGAACGATTTATGGCGGAGCATAAAACCAGGACTTGGGTTAGAGGGCCCTGAAGCGGCGAAGGAAGAGCCCGGCATATCCCACTGGGAAAAAATCTACGCATGGTTTAAAATACCGGCAGTAGCGTTGAGCGCGGTAGCCGCTATCGTCCTCGTTATGGTTATCTACCCTTACACCGTGGAGAGACCCTATATTGTGGGGCTTAGCGGGGAAAAATGGGAAGGGGCGTTCAAGCCCAAAGCCGTTAGACCGAAGGCCGCCATACTATTGATGTTTAACGATGCTAAGAGTCGGCCTTCGCAGGAAAAAGTTGATTCAATTTATAAAGCGCTTGAACCTGGAATGGATGTCTCCGGGGCATTCGAAATTGTTGCGCCTGCAGTATTGTCCAATGCTATAAAGAGCGGAAAACTAGATCCGTACAATCGGGAACGCATGCTCAATGACTTGAATCGACAGCTTGGAGTGACCACCGCTGTCTTGCTCACTATCCTGTCTTCAAATGGCTGGACCGATGCCCGTATGGAAAAGATCGACACTCAATCCGGCAGGATCACCGGATCCACTGAATTGCATGATATAAGCACGGACGCAGCTCGGCAGTTACGCGCTTCAGTGAAACAATTGTTACTGGAATAGGCAAGTGATTAGCATGAGAATTCGAAAGCAGATCTATGAAATTACTTTGGAGGACCTCTTGCAGTTTCCCGTCTGGGAGTTTGCTCTGGACGAGGAAGCCGACGAGGGGCAAGACGAATCCACGGTCCGGCCGTACAAAAGCAAAAGGCCTGTAGACCCCAGATCCGGTATGTTTGCTGTTAAAGCGCTATTCGCTCTAGCGGACGGGTCCACCAAAATCGGTTTTCTGACTCCGCCGGCGGACGGGATAAATGATATTTCCGTGGTTCAGCCAGTGATCGTAACCGAGCACGGTCAGGTCATGTTTTGGTACGGCGCGTTCGCTCCCGGCACACATGTTCTAACGGAATACTACCGACGTCTCGGGAAGACAGCGCTTGAAGTATTTCCTATCACGTTCCGGACCGAAGTCAGCATGCTTGGCGGTCCCATAGAAGGCACAATAAGCGCGTTCGTTCATTTCCACTATAACGGGGAAAGATTTTTTACGAGGACGCCCGAGGCGCAAAGAAGACTTAAGTAATTCTTACAAAACGGGTGTCGCTTCGCTGAAGGTCCGCAAAGTCGACATTGATCGCCAAGTCCCGCCGGGCTTGAAACGCGTGCTAACGGAACTTCCAAGAAGAGAGATTTAACGTGTTTTCGCGCCTGCGGAATATTATGCTTGCAATCGGTCCCTGGATTCGTCGCACGTTCTATGAAACGTATTTCGAACACCGCAACCACTTCCCATTGGCATGGGGCTAATCACCGCTCCTTTCCTTCCGCAAAGACAACGTTCCACCGTCGGCGCGTTAAGAGCTTTTCAAATCCAATCCAGGGGGGAATTGATTGCCGGAAGCCTTTATCGGGTTGGTATCGGCGACCATGGCGCGCTCCGTGGCTACTCAAGGGGATTGCGCCTTCAGGGCATCTGCTACAGAATACGACACCGCATTTAGGGAGTGGTGTACTGAGTACTCCATCTCATAAATACGGTCGAGGCTTTTTCTCGACAGATGCGGTTCGTGGAACTCACTACATCCTATGACAATCCATGACCGTATTTAAGAAAACCAGTACTAAGTTCGGAAATGACAACCTGTTGCGTCGCTATTTTAGAAGTTCTTGAAGGGTGGTCTGAAGGGAGACTTCTTTCAAGAAGCTCCCCTCCTTCGGCATTTTCATGGGGCGCCGGAGCGCCGGGGTCTTCCAATCCTGATCTAAAATAGTTAACGTAGGGGCGATTTCCTGAATGGGTGGATGCCTTTGACACGCTCCTTCATATCTCCCACTGAGCACAACGCACGAATCCGGAAACACATAAGGTTGTCCGGCGTCCTGCAGGGCATTGGGTTTCGCCCCACCGTTTACCGTCTAGCCGCGGATTTGAATTTGGCTGGGTGGGTTACCAACACAACGAACGGCGTGATCATTGAAATCGAGGGATCTCCTGAACACTGCAGCCGTTTCATTTCAGACCTTCCTGAAGCGACGCCATTCCCCGGTAAGATTCACGATTTGGAATCAAGGGATGTAAATCCCATAGGCGAATCGCAATTTGCCATACGCTCCAGCATTGAGACCGAACGCACGGTAACCCCCATCCCTCCGGATGTGGCGACATGCGCCCTATGCGCCCAAGAGCTATTTGATCCAACCAACCCTAGATATTTATATCCTTTTATAACATGCACGCTATGCGGCCCGCGTTTTACCGTGGTGAGGTCGTTTCCTTACGATCGGGAACGCACCAGCATGGCTGACTTCACAATGTGCCCGGAATGTCTGAGGGAATACGCCACTCCTTCCGACCGTAGATTCCATTCGCAAACCAATTCCTGCCCAAACTGCGGACCTGAGCTGAGCCTTTTGGACGCGGCGGGCGCCCCGATTCCGGGTGACCCCATTTCCGGTACGATTCAATTGCTCAATCAGGGCAACATCGTGGCAATAAAGGGTGTAGGCGGATTCCACTTGGTCTGTGACGCTCTCAATGAAGACGCCGTTCAACTTCTGAGGCGTCGCAAAGGCCGAGCGGAAAAGCCTTTTGCAGTTATGGTTCGCGACTTCGCAACAGCCGGCAAATATTGCCATATTGCCCCCAAAGAGGCCGATCTACTTCGGTCCGCAATCGCCCCCATCGTTTTGCTGGACAGCCGCGTCTCGAAAGTAGCGCCCAGTGTGGCGCCGGACATGTCCACACTGGGCCTGATGCTTCCTTACACTCCGGTTCACCACCTGCTTTTCAGGCGCCCGGACATGGACCCTTCAATGCTGCTTGAGATGCTGGTCATGACCTCGGCAAATAGGTCGGAAGAGCCAATCGTGAAGGGTAACGAGGAAGCTTTGGAACGCTTGGGGGATCTGGTGGATGCGTTCCTTATGCATAATCGCGAGATTGTCCTTAGGGCCGACGACTCCATTTTCAGAGTCATATCGGAAATTCCCACTGCGTTCAGAAGATCCCGAGGCCTTGTTCCAGCCGGCGTCGACTTACGGTTTCAAGAACATCGAGAAATCGAATTGACGGTTTTGGGCGCAGGTGGAGACATCAAGAACTCTCTCACCATCGTCAAGGGTAATCACGCCGTGCCCGGGCCCCACGTCGGAGATCTGTCGACGCCGGCCGCCCAGGAGTATTTCGAAACCTCGATTCGGGTCTTAACCGGTTATCTGGACGCGCAGCCGGATCTGGTGGCGGCAGATCCGCATCCTGAATACTATTCGAGTCAATTGGCTCAGGCGCTTGGTTATAGGGTAGAGTATGTCTTTCATCATCACGCGCACACGGTGAGCCTCCTTGCGGAACACGGTATGAAGGGCCCTGCCCTATTCGCCGTCTTCGATGGAACAGGATTCGGACCGGACGCCACAATTTGGGGCGGAGAATTTTTGTTGGCTGAGGTAAAAGATTTTCAACGCGTCGGGCATTTCGATTTGTTTCCGCTGCCGGGAAGCGCCGCAGCAATTCGCGAACCGGTGCGAATTCTAGCCGGCCTGCTGTCCATGGATTGCGGATTGCCTGAGAAATTCTTGCCCCTTTTCGGGAAATTCGCCGACAGCGTTGTTTATTGGCTGGAGGCTATCCGTAAAGGGATTAATTCACCGGCCACATCCTCTGTTGGACGATTGTTTGACGCTGCAGCGGCGGCGGCCGGATTCCGCAGACCTGTCACTTTTGAAGGGCAGGCGGCCATGTGGCTTGAAGGAATTGCCGATCACACTGAAACAGGCGCGTACCTGCCGATATTTTCGTCGGAGAACCCTATCCGTGTCGATCCGCGTGGGTTGATTCAACAACTCTGTGAAGATATCTTATCCGGGACTGCAAACAGAGTGGCCGCGGCGCGCTTCCATAACTCCATCGCTACGACTGCTGCTGATGTTTTGTCCAGGCTTGCGGAAGAATGCGGTTTGGACACGGTAGGCCTTACCGGTGGATGTTTTCAAAACAGGTTGTTGGCGGAACGCACGAAGAATCTGTTGGAACGGAAAGGCCTGAAAGTGTTGGTTCACCGGGACGTTCCCCCGAATGACGGAGGCGTGGCCCTGGGGCAAGCGGTATCGGCGCGCTCTCGGGCCGCAGATGGGAGTCTGAAAGGGCAAAACTGAGTGCTCTACGGCGCAATTTTGGTCAGGTATTCTTGTAGGATGCGGTTCGTGGAACTCACAGCGTCCTACAAGAAACTGCGACCGCATTTAAGAAGTGGAGCGCTAAGCGCGCCATGGACCACGGAGAGCCGGCTCAAAGCTCTAATAATGAGAACCTTGCTAATGAGAGGATACATATGTGTTTAGCCGTTCCGATGAAACTTATCGAAATCACCGGCGAAGGATTTGGCCGCGTTGACGCCGCGGGCGTTAAAGCCGACGTGAACTTGATGATGATACCCCATGCGACAATCGGAGATTATTTGATCGTTCATGCGGGGTTCGGCATCGAGGTCCTTGATAACGAGGAGGCCATGATTCGCATGGATCTATTCAAAGAAATCGCCGAAGCCACTGCGGGCATGGAGGAAGTTTGACCCCCAAAACAGAAATTCAGACCGCCAAAGCCCTTGCCGCGGACATCAAGAAATACGCGCTGACCGTTCCTCACACCCTTCGCTTCATGGAAGTTTGCGGCACTCACACCATGGCGATCCACGCCGCGGGGATCAAGAGCCTGCTGCCGGCGAACCTGCGTCTGGTGTCTGGCCCCGGCTGTCCTGTTTGTGTGACTGAGAAGAATTACATAGACAACGCTATTCTTGTTGGTCGTCAACACAATGCGTGTTTGGTCACGTTCGGGGATCTCATTCGTGTGCCCGGGTCGCTTGGTTCGCTGGGAGGTTTTCGAGCCGAAGGTGGAAACGTCAAAGTGGTCTATTCTCCGTCCGACGCCATAAACGTGGCTTTGAGTATCGTGCCGCAGCCTACCGTGTTCCTTGGCGTGGGTTTTGAGACCACCATACCCACTGTGGCCGCTACGCTCAAGATGGCCAAAATGCATGAGGTAAAGAATCTTTACGTGCTTCCGGCGTTTAAGACCATCCATCCTCCTCTCAAAATCCTGGCCGCCAAGACCGATCTGCATGGATTTCTGTTGCCCGGGCATGTGTCCGCGATTTTGGGCTCAAAATGCTATGAATATTTGGTAGACGATTTCAAGAAGCCCGGAGTTGTAGCTGGTTTTGAAGCGCTGGACATACTGTTGGCCATAAGAGATCTCGTCCGGATGAATGCTGAAGAAATTCCTCGAATAATAAACGATTACAAACGAGTGGTTCGTGAAAACGGAAACCCTTCGGCCAGGTCTCTCATGGACGAAGTATTCGTCGCGGCCGAGGCTTCCTGGCGGGGGCTCGGAGTAATCCCGGGGAGCGGACTGCAATTTTCCGAGCCTTATGTCGAATTTGACGCGCGGAGCCGGTTCGGCGTAGTGGTTCCTGAAAGTGCGGATGACCCTCGCTGCAAATGTGCGGCGATTATTACCGGAAGCCAGACGCCGGACAGGTGCGCGTTGTTCGGACGGGAATGCACTCCCGAGGACCCAATCGGCCCGTGTATGGTCTCATCGGAAGGGACTTGCGCGGCTTATTACAAATATGGAGCCGCATAAATGCCCAAATCTACAAACAAAGTGCTGCTAGGGCATGGTGGTGGCGGCAAAATGACCGGCAGACTGATCCGCGACACCATTTTACCCAGACTGGATAGAGGCAGACTGGCGGCCTTGCCCGATTCCGTGGTGCTGGAGGGCGTTGGGGACAGGATTGCTTACACTACGGATTCCTTCGTCGTGTCCCCCATATTCTTTCCCGGTGGAAACATAGGGTCACTGTCGATCCACGGCACATGCAACGATCTGGCTTGCTCCGGGGCGAGACCGCTTTTTATTTCTCTCGGACTTATTCTCGAAGAAGGCCTGGATCTAGGGGAACTGGAGGAGATATTAAATTCGGTCGCTTCCGCAGCAGACTCCGCAGGGGTTCAGGTGGTCACGGGTGACACGAAGGTAGTGCCCAAGGGAAGCGCGGACAAAATATTCATCAACACTTCCGGAATAGGACGGGTCGAAGCCGCTGATATTCCATCAGCGCAAAGGATTGAGATCGGAGACAAAATCCTGGTCAGCGGCCCGGTGGGGAACCATGGAATGGCCGTGATGCTTAGCAGAGCCGAATTCTCCTTCGATTTCGATCTAAAGAGCGACTCCGCGTCCGTCTGGCCCATAATTGAAAGATTGCTGGGACTCGGCGCGGACTTAAAGTTCCTGCGTGACCCCACCCGTGGGGGAATAGCGGCCACCCTGAATGAAATTGCCGGCGCAACGTCCAGGGGTTTGTTGATTGAGGAATCGTCGATTCCAGTGGACGCGTCGGTCACAGCCGCGTCGGAAATGCTGGGAATCGACCCTTTTCAGGCCGCTAATGAGGGGAAGATTGTGGCTGTCGTCCATCCCTCCGCTGCGGTCAAGGCCATGCAATTGATCGCGGATTGCCCTTTAGCCGAGGGCGCGGCCATTATCGGGGAAGTCACCTCTGCTAATCCCTCCAAAGTCGTGATGAAGACCAGGGTGGGAGGTCAAAGAATTGTGTCGGAACCTTCCGGTGAGCTTTTGCCCCGAATTTGCTGAGACGCGTACCGCCTTGTGGCGTGATTTGCCTGGATAGGCGGCTCCACATCAGGAGCCGACGCCGAGATAATCATCAGTATGGTTGGAGGGAGCGAAAGACTCTCAACCATCGTGGAGTATAACTTTTGCTCCGCGTGCGGCAAAGGCGTTAGCCCTGCTTCGCCGGGCCAGAGGCACTGCTTGTGATTTAAGGCCTAGGCCTTGAATTTCCCCTGTGGCTCAAGCTGGAAGAAATTGTCTCAAAACTCCCGAATTGTCGGGAATCGTAGCACGGTGATCGTAGGGGCGGGGTTTATCCCCGCCCGTTATTCATAAACCTGCTAGGCGGGCGGGGATAAACCCCGCCCCTGCAAATGTTTTCCGAGATTATAACGAGGACCGCAATAATAATCCTCATGCAATGTATCAGGTTTCAGATAGAGATCGTGCTACGAATTGCGGGGCGCTAATAATTTAGAGACAGTTTCGGAAAGCCTGCGCCACATCAAACTTGCTTAGGGCGCTGGGATTGCAGATCAGAGTCGCCCCACGTTTGAATCGTCCCACCAAGCTTGATCGAACCGACACATTTACAAATTCGAACCAAAAAAATTGCACAAATTGGTTTTTTATATAGAATTTAGCCGTAGCGACGTTTTGAAATAAGTTTCAGTCCATCCATGAAAGGCCTAGCATGAGTGATTTGATCGAAGCCGGAGTAGATGGTCGTCTCTGCCCTTTCTCCATATCCAAGAGCCTCATAGGCAAGAAGTATCCCGGCGAGAGCAATCCATACGGAAATGCTCTGGTTCAATTTGAGAAGGCGATCACTCACATCGAACTAAAAAAGGGTGTTGCGGATACATTGCGATACCCCAAACGCGAGCTCTCAGTGACATTTCCTGTGGAAATGGATGATAAGGAGATAAAAATCTTTAGAGGCTATAGGGTCCATCATTCCATTGCCAAGGGCCCCACTAAAGGGGGCATTCGCTATTCGCCAAACGTGACCCTGGATGAAATCCGCGCTTTGGCGATGTGGATGAGCTGGAAATGCGCGCTCATGAACCTTCCCTTCGGCGGAGCAAAAGGCGGCGTAGTGGTGGACCCGAAATCTCTGTCCCAGAGGGAACTCGAACGGCTGACCAGACGCTACGCCACCGAAATTAGTGTCCTGATGGGACCTGAAAGTGATATACCGGCCCCCGACGTCGGTACCAACCCTCAGATAATGGCTTGGATTATGGACACTTATTCCATGCACAGAGGCTTCTCCGTGCCTGCGGTGGTCACCGGCAAGCCTTTGGAAATAGGAGGTTCTCTGGGACGGACGGAGGCCACTGGAAGGGGCGTTGCGGTAACCACGCTTGAGGCCCTCAAGCTGAAAGGAATTTCTCCTCATGGAGCGACCGTGGCCGTCCAGGGATTCGGCAATGTCGGCTCCATTGCCGCTCGACTGGTTCATGACGTGGGGATGAAGATCGTCGCTGCCGGCACATCCAGGGGGGGGATATACAACAAACACGGTTTTGACCCCGTGGAGGCCGCAGATTATCTGGAAAGAGCCGGCTCGCTTGAAGGCTTCCCGGATACGGACCCGATTACTAATGAAGAATTGCTTAGCGCAGAATGCAATGTGCTTATTGCGGCGGCCCTGGAAAACCAAATAACTTCAAAAAACGCCGATAGGATTCGCGCCGGGATAATAGCTGAAGGAGCTAACGGCCCGACCACTCCGGAAGCGGACGAGATTTTGGATTCTCGCGGAACGTTTATCATACCGGATATCCTGTGTAACGCGGGCGGGGTGACGGTCAGTTATCTGGAATGGGTCCAAGACCTCCAGTCTTTCTTTTGGCCGGTGGAAGAAATACATTCCAAGCTAGAGACTCTGATGGTCAAAGCCTTTGAGAGCGTGATGACGGCTGCGCGGAGGTATAATGTGCCCAACAGGGAAGCGGCTCAAATTCTGGCTATTCAGAGGATTCACGACGCAATACTTATTCGGGGCATTTATCCTTGATCGGATCCGGTTTAAGATTGGTGGTAGGCTTTTAGGAAAGGATGTCGAGAAACGTTCCTTTAGCCTAAATGACATAGGCCGACAGGGTTTCAGGATTCCTGGAGAACATATGGGTGAATCTAAAGATAATAAAGGGCTGTCCCCGGAAAGCTCCCCGGTTGTTGACGAAGAAGAGCTTCTGGATAGGCTTTCCGGAGATATGGAATTATTGGGGGAGCTTGTCCCGCTTTTCCTGGAGGATTCGCCGGCCATGATTGCCGGCATTCGAGAGGCAATCGATTCTCGGAATCCGGATGCGTTGAGAAAGGCGGCTCACAGCCTCAAGGGAGCAGTCGGCAATTTTTCCGCCTATCCGGCTTACAGGGCCGCATTCCGTCTCGAGGAAATGGGCAGTCAGGAAGCTCTCGATCAGGCGGATGAAGCCTTCGGAGTCCTGCAACTGGAGATGGAGAAGCTCCAGGAGGTTCTAAAGTCTTTGGTAAAGCCTTGATTTGAGATTCCGAGAGTTCAACCGGGAGGCGACTTTGTTGTTCAAGAGAGTTTCTTCCCGGTCCTTCCTTAAAGAAATTCTAACTACCCCATCGACGCCCATACCGAGGGCATATGAGGCCTGCATCCGCACGAGGCCCTTTGGGACGCGCTCGAAACATTATCGAGACGTAATTTCTCAATAACCCCGGGTAGAATGAGATCCAGAAGTCAGGTGAAATCGGCTAAATATGCGGCTCAGTCAATCCTTACCCTTTCGAAGTTACCCCGACTTATTCAGAAGCTACATCGAGACTATTTAACCAATCAATACATTATGAGTTTTTGGGGAAAGGTCCGGGAAACCCCCTTTTTACAAAAAGGGGGTTTCCCGGCGAACTCTTACTTGGGATTCAGATGGCGCAGCCTAAGGCGTCACAACCCGTCAGTCTTAGCTTGTCTCTGAAATGGCATGCGCTTAAATGTCCCGGCTCAGTCTCGATGAGTTCCGGCACGACTTCTCTGCATATTTCCCGCGTGTAAAGACACCTGGGATGGAAGAGACAGCCGGGCGGAGGATTTATGGGGTCAGCGGGCTCTCCGCGGAGGATTATTTTTTTTTCCCACTCGATCCGGTCTCGTGCTCGGCACATTGGACAATAGAGCTTCGGAGTACGGGTGAACGGGGGCGCGGAAACAAGGGTTGGGCCGGACCATATTCCACAACTTTGCCTACATACATCAACACCAGTCTTGAACTGAAGTGTCTCACCAGCCCCAGATCATGAGATATGAACAAGTACGCCAAACCTATTCTATCCTGAATTTCCAGAGCCAAATTGACAATTTGCGCTTGAACGGACACATCAAGAGCTGATGTCGGCTCATCGGCGACTATTAGGCTCGGATTCAAAGCCAAAGCCCGCGCAATGCTGATCCTCTGCCTCTGGCCCCCGGAAAAGGCGTGCGGATATCTGTTAAGATGATGTATTCCGAGGCCGACCACCGTTATCAGCTCCCGAATCCTCATTTCCAGTTCAGGTCCTGCCACAACCTTATTTACGATAAGGGGCTCCGCCAGGATCTCTCTAATTGTCATCCTAGGATTCAATGATGCGAAAGGGTCTTGGAAAACCATCTGGATATGAGGCCTCAACGGTCGCATTTTGGAAGATTCAATTTGGCCGATATCTACCCGCGCGCTTCCGTCCGGAGGCTGAAACCAGATATTGCCGCCCGTCGGGCGATAAGCGCCCATAATCATCCTTCCCACAGTGGTTTTTCCGCAGCCGGACTCCCCGACCAGGCCTACGGTTTCGCCTTTCTTGACCGTAAAGCTTACGCCGTCTACGGCCTTTACGTGGTCCACGACTTTCTTGAATACCCCTTTACGGATTGGGAAGTGTTTCTTGAGATCCACTACTTCGAGCAGGACGTCAGGGTCGGACAAATTACGCCTCGTTTTTTATATAGTTAGAAGTTTGAACATGTCGGCGGGCACGCGACGGCGTGTCTTTCCGATATCTGGGTCAAAACATAGGATTCATCTTTGCACATTTTATTTCCGCCACATTCCGTGCATCTCCCGAAAAACGGGCAACCCGTTATTGCGGTAAACGCGTCGGGAAGCGTCCCCTCAATGGTAGCCAGAGTACCACGCACAGGAGTGTCGATGCTCGGCGCCGACTTCAGAAGGGCTTTGGTGTAGGGGTGTAGCGGCTCCCTGAAAAGGACGTCCACCGGGGCGTGCTCCATCACTCGGCCGAAGTAAACAACCAGGACATCATGACTGATTTCCGCTATGACTCCCAAATTATGGGAGATAAACAGGATCGACATTCCGAATTCGTC
This sequence comes from uncultured delta proteobacterium, assembly GCA_963747865.1. Lineage (GTDB taxonomy): Bacteria > Desulfobacterota > Desulfomonilia > Desulfomonilales > Desulfomonilaceae > JBBSBY01. The sequence goes on from CAVVHK010000096.1 coordinate 15,565, forward strand.
CTGAAGCGACCGGAGCAACTCCAGTATTTGAGCCTGAATAGTCACGTCAAGGGCGGTCGTGGGTTCGTCCGCTATCAAGATTTTCGGGTTGCAGATCAGGGCCATGGCGATCATCGCGCGCTGTCTCATGCCACCTGACAACTCATGGGGATAAGTCGTGATTCGGCGTCCGGGATGAGGAATTCCTACTTTGGCAAGCATCTCCACAGCCTTGTTCTTAGCTTCCGCTTTGGACAAATCCGTGTGAAGCCTGACCATTTCAATAATCTGATCCCCGATGGTATGAACGGGGCTGAAGGAGTTCATAGGCTCCTGGAAAACCATCGCCACTTCACGGCCCCTGATGCTCCGCGCAGTTCTACCTTTGGGCTCCAACTTGACTACATCAACCTCCCGGCCACCGGTTCGAAGTATAATGCTACCGCCGACTATTTTGCCGGGATACGGCACAATCCTAAGGATTGACTGGCCGATAACACTCTTGCCGCTGCCGGACTCGCCTACGATTCCAAGGGTCTTACCGGGTTCCAAGGAAAAAGTCACACCGTCCACAGCGCGCACTAACCCTTCTTCCAGAAAAAAGTGGACTCGAAGATTATCAACTTCCAGCACAGGCGCCAATTATCACCTCGAATATGGATCCACAGCGTCTCTCAAGCCGTCTCCCGCAAAATTGAATGCGAGCACCGTCATTATGACAAACACAACCGGAATAAGAAGCCAGGGATAAAGAGCTATAGTAGTGACGTTTTGAGCTTCCTTCAGAAGCACGCCCAGACTGGTTATCGGCGGACGCAACCCTATCCCGAGGAAACTCAAAGCCGTTTCGGCCAGGACCATCCCCGGAATCGCCAGAGTGACCGTAACGATTATGTGGCTCGTGAAGGAAGGGATCAGGTGCCTAAAGATAATTCTGGCGTGGCCCGCGCCGGCGAAGCGCGCGGCCAGAACGAATTCTTCCCCGCGCAGCGCCATTAGCTTGCCTCGGACCATCCGGGCCAGGTCGGTCCATCCGATTAAAGACAATATGATCGTGATGACAAAATAGACCTTAAGCGCAGGCCAGTGCTGAGGCATAGCCGCGGACAACCCCATCCACAAAGGAATGCTCGGGAAGCACCGGATAATCTCTATCGTCCTTTGGATGAGGCTGTCTACCCAGCCCCCCAGATAACCCGAGACTCCGCCTAGAACCAACCCCAGTATCAAGCTCAGGAAGACTCCTACCATTCCTATGGAAAGGGATATTCTGCTTCCGTATAGACAACGTGAGAACATATCCCTGCCCATGCGGTCTGTCCCGAAGAGAAACAAATTACCCGGCGCGTCAACGCCCAGTAGATGAAGATCGCTTCTCCATAAGCCCCAGAAATTGTACGCGTCCCCTCGGGTGAAGAAACGTATGGGATACCTCACGTCGCGCAACTCCACGCAGCACACCTGCTGAGTGTACACGTCACACTCGATATTTGTGCCGTATACGAACGGTCTGTGAATGTTACCCTCAGCGTCGAATAGCCTAATCTTTGAAGGGGGAACGTAAACGTAGTCAGGATGCAGATTATCTTTGGAGTACGGAGCGAGGAATTCGCAGAATACCGCGGTGAAATAGAGTCCCGCAATAGCCCAGAGCCCTATCACTGCGAGTGTGTGTTTCTGGAAGCGCCACCAAACCAGTTGTCTAGTGGAAGCGTTAAGGTATTTTTCTTGGGCGCCGCCTGCGTCGCTCATACAACCTCGCGTGCTCCGAACCGAATCCTGGGATCGACCCAAGCCAACAAGATATCCGAGATTAAAGTGCCTATAACAGTGAGCATACTTAGAAGCATTATGAAACTACCGGCAAGGTGCATGTCTTGGCTCATGAGCGCGCTCAGCAGTAACGGCCCCGAAGTCGGCAAATTGAGCACTATGGCGGTGATCGCTATACCCGAAATCAGCTCCGGTAGCGTCCAGCCTATTGTGCTCACCAGGGGATTGATTGCGACTCTCACCGGGTACTTCAGAATGAGACGCGTCTCGGACAAGCCCTTTGCGCGAGCTGTAGTGACATATGGTTTCTTAAGTTCATCCAACAGATTGCCTCTTATAATGCGGATGAATTTGGCGGTGTGCGAGGTCCCGACAATCACGACGGGTATCCACAGGTGCTTCAACAAGTCCAGAAACTTTGCAAGGCTCCACGGCGCGGTCAGGTACTGGGGCGAGAAACAATCCGCCAATGCTCATTCCGAGATAAGCGTAGGATACCCATAACAGCACTAGGGCAAACAAAAAACTCGGGGTCGCCAAACCAAAGAAACCGATGAAGGTCAATAAATAATCAACCCACGAATATTGCCTGACCGCGGAGTAAATACCTATGGGCACAGCCACCGCCCAGGTGAACAGCAGTGTAGCGATGGAGATAAGCACTGAAAGGCCTATCCGCTCTCCTATCAAGTCCCGCACCGGTTTCCGCCATTCAAAGGAGTACCCGAAATCGCCGTGGAGGAAGTTCCATGCCCATCGAAAGTACTGGACGTAAACAGGTTGATCAAGGCCGAAGCGGGTCTTCAAAGCGTCCAGTTCTGCCTGATCAATTTTTTCTCCGCTGGCGGACAGTTGCGCAGCGTAAGCGGTAAGAAAATTTCCGGGCGGCAATTGGATGATAATGAACGAGATTACCGATATGGCAATCAGTGTCGGGATCATTATCAGTATGCGTCGAACTATATAGGAGAGCATGCTGTAGGGCGCCCCGTAGTCCTATTTCGGTGTTGAAGCAAAAAAGAACTGTTCAGGATTAATAGGTCCCGGGTTCGGGTAAATCCAGCTTTGAAAGTCCTTCTTGGGCAGATTGAACATGTTCGGGGCTACCACATAGAAATCAGGTGGGTCATGGACCAAGCCTATAACCCAAAGATTTTTCTCGTTCGCTTTTATTATCTGTCCGAAAAGTTCTTTTCTTTTCTCCTCTGAAACGGTTGTAAGAATCCGGCTGTAAGTTTCCATTAAAGCCTTAATATCCGCAGGCGGTTCCTCACCGCTTTTGCCCTCGCTTTGATACCAGGCGCCCCATAATGGGGCCTGGAGGCTTTCCAAGCTATAGGGAAAATACCAGCGCGGTTCGAGCAAACACTCCAGCCCCCCGTCTCCGGACCACAAGGCAATGTCGTGGGCGGCGTTCTTGGTTCTCTGGTGGAATAACTCTATGGATTCGGACTTTATTTCGGCATCTATACCGACACTTTTGAGATTGGACGCGATTATCTCAGCGGTGTCCACATTACTCTGATTGGTGACATTGACATCCAAGGTGATTTGCAGAGGTTTGCCATCGGGCCTCATTCGCTTATTTTCGGAATTCAATTTAAGCCCGATTTCATCCAGCAAGCGCTTGGCTTGTTCCGGGTCATATTTCAGATACGCTTGCTCATAACTCGGGCTGTAAAAATCGGATTCTTTGAGCGGCGCAGCCTGACGTGGTTCGCCTTTAGACCGATACACGATCTTGTTGATTTCGTCCCGGTTCACGGCATGAGACAAGGCGATGCGGAACTTGGGATTTGAGAAAATCTGCTTGAGCACAGGGTCCTTGTGATTCAAGTTCGGGGCCATCACCAGGCCGACGGAGGCCGTGGAAGTCTTTGGAACAAGACGGTATTTCCCCTGGCGCAGATTTGCCATAAGAAGCACGGAAATCTGCATGCCGCCTAATCTCCGCCCCTGCATGTCGATTTCTCCGGCGATCGCTTTCAAGGGTATGGTCTGCGATTCGGCCTGGAGGTCATGAACAATGCGGTCTATATAAGGCAATTGGGCGCCCGCAGGATCAACTTTCCAATAATAGGGATTCCGTTCCATGACAAATCGTTTAGCCGGCGCAGGAACAGTAGTCACCCACGCGCATATGGATGGAATTTCAGGGTTTACGAACAACGAGTGCTGCAGATCCGCCTTTTCCTGAAAAAGCTTGGCCCAAGACGAGAGTTTCTTATCCTGGACAAGCTTTTCCAACATAGCAGGATCAGCGTATTTCTTGTGGAATTGCTTCAAATAGTGTTTTGGGTTGGTGACCAGGGCCATCCCTTGAGGGCATGCCAACTGCTGCAAGAAGAGGCCGTATGGTTTGTCGAACTCGATTTTTATCGTGTAATCGTCGATCTTGGTGGCTTTCGGAGCAATTCCGGACGGCGCCAACCATGAAGGAACGGCGGGAGTGAGGTCCTTGTTCATCAATACGTCTTCAAAATAGAACATAATGTCGTCGGCCGTGAAGGGCTGACCGTCGGACCATTTGACCCCTTCCACCAAATGGAACGTAAACGTCCGACCGTCGTTATCAATGTCCCATGATTTCGCCAAGTTGGGGAGAACCTTATAATCGGGGCTCCAGCGTACCAGCGGATCGTACAACAATCTTCGGGCGCCCACCAGGTCGGAAATGCCGGTGTACGCTCGTCTCCACGTTCCCCCATATTCTCCCGGTCTATCAAAGACATTAACCACCGCAGGATTCGCCGGCAGTCTTTTGTCCACAGCGGGAATCTCACCGGCCTGGACCTTTGCTTTAAGAGACGGAGCTTCGTTGAACGCTTGAACGTCGCAGACGAGACCTGCGACAGAGAGTAGGGTTGCAAGCAATAATGCTGTCACAAAGGCCGGCTTTTCTGGCATAGGTCCTCCTCTGAGAAAGTTGCGAAGGGACTGAAACCTGAGTGAGATGGAAGCTGTTAAGGCCCAGAAGATCATCCGTTGGTAATTATGATAAATCAAACTCTGAAGAAAAGTAATACCGAAAGTAACCTTTCGCTCAATCGCAGGAGCCGGCTCTGTCAGGCCGGCTTTTCGAGACCGTTTGGATCCTTCCCAAGTGAGTCCGCCCTCGTGTAACTAATTGGATAATACCTAAAGGACTCACAAAAGTGGAGGATTTTCGGGATGGTTTCGAAGGAGCGGTCGAAACGATATCCGGAGAAGGGCTGGCGATAGCGCCCACGTTTCCATGGTTTGTCCGATATATCAAACGCCGCTATTCATTCGCTCATCAGGACTTATAGCTTTCGGCAGGGGCAAAAACAAAGGATTCAAAGCTGTCGGCATAGTTAGTTATTTTTAGCCCTGTTATCCCCTGGCGTCAAAATAGCTCCCGAAGTTTCGCGCTTGCCCATGGTCTCACCCTCTCCTGGTCCCTTCCTTAAGAAGCGAGGGCCTTGAAATCCCCTCCCGCAGCGGGAGGAGGGAAAGGAGCGCGGAGACTGAAAGCGCCGGAAGAGCTTCATTTCAAAGTCTATGAGGCGCACCGGCGGTCATTGGACTCCGACTCGCTTAAAATGGGATGTCATCTTCGGGCGGCGGGGCATATCTGTCGTCAACCTGCTTGCGCGATTCGGCCGCGGGCCGCGACGGCGCCTCGGACTGCTTGCGGCCGTAGTCCGATTGAGGCCTTCCTTGGCCCTGCCCCGAACCGCTCAGCATTATCATGTCGTTGGCGATAATTTCAAAAGTGGTTCTCTTGTTGCCGTCCTGGTCTTCCCATTCGCGGCTCTGTATGCGGCCTTCTATAAAGACCTGCTTGCCTTTGCCCAAGTACTCGCCACAAATCTCTCCAAGGCGGCCCCACGCCACAACTCTGTGCCACTCTGTTCGCTCCTGATCATTACCTTCCTGGTCGCGCCACGTCTGAGATGTAGCCAGAGTAAAAGTGGCCATGGCTCTACCGGAGGAGGTATACCTGACTTCAGGGTCTTTCCCCAGGTGGCCAAGCAGCATTACCTTGTTAAGTGATCGCCCTGCCATTGAGCTCCCTCGCTTATTCGTTGCGTCTAATACCGACCCATCTTCGCACAGTTAAAATAACCGGAGAGCGGACCGACCGCCAAGCGCCGGAGTTCCCTGTGGCTCCGCTACGCCTCTACGACTGTTTGAACACGAACCGGTGTTGTTTAAAAAATGCCTAAATGATCTTACGGAAACGTTATAGTCTCTGTAAAATGCGTCTATTGTCAAGAGCCATACGACATGCAAGGATATTTTGCCTTTGAGACGGGTAATCGAGGAGAGGATTCGCCGTGACTATACGCCAACAGATCGCTGCTCTCCTGAAGGAGGGCGAATATGCGGCAAGGGACATCTCAAAAATTCTCGGGATTACCGAAAAGGAAGTTTACGAGCATCTTGTTCACGTGGAAAAGTCTTCCGGGGACAAAAGCGGATTGATTGCCCAACCGGCGCGCTGCCTGGATTGCGGCTTTGAATTCAAGAAGCGCAAACGGTTCACAACTCCGAGCCGCTGTCCGGTGTGCCGGTCCGAAGCGATCACGCCCCCTGTGTACGGCTTTGGCGCGTGACTGTGCGCGGAGAGCCATACTGTGAAGGAGTCTCCGCAGAGGAACTTCTTTCCAGAAGTTCCTCTGCGGACCTCCCTAACAAGAACTTTCAAAACCGCGCCGGAGACAAGAGCCGTTTCACCATGCCGAATCTGCAATGAGCCCCAATCTTTGACTGTCCTTGTAATCCTTTTCCTTTACAATTTCCAGGTAGGAGTGATAATTTCCGGATAATGGACTTTATTGTCTCTTCGTGTACCGATTCTCACACCGAAGGAGGATGGAAAATGGCATTTTCGTTCCGTGGCCGCACGATCACCAAGGTCGGCGTCATCGGTTCGGGGCAGATCGGCCCTGACATAGCACTGCATTTCGTTAAAAGTCTGCATGCTTACGATGTTCAAGTTATAGTTGTCGATGTCGCCGAGGAAGCGCTTCAAAAGGGAAAAGCAAAACTCTTCAAAAAAATTGACAAAGGCGCTGAAACCGGAGCGTTCAAGCCCCGCGACGTGGAAGGGATGAAAAGCCACGTTGCCTTCACATCAAATTACGATGAACTTAAAGGGGCTGATTTAGTGGTCGAAGCCGCCACCGAAGACCTGCCTCTCAAACGCCGCATTTTTAAGATGGTGGAAGATCTGGTTTCTCCTGAAGCGATCCTGGCGAGTAATTCTTCCCACTTGGAACCGGAACGCATATTCGAGGAGCTGAAATATAAGGGCCGAGGCCTGGGCGCCCATTATTTTTTCCCCGCGGAACGTAATCCGGCCATCGAAATTATCCCCGGGAAAGACACCGCGCCGGAAGTCACTGAATTGATTATGCGGTTCTACGAACACATCGGCAAAATACCGGTGCTCGTTGGGTCCCGATACGGGTACGCGGTCGATCCGGTATTCGAGGGGCTGCTACTTGCCTGCGTTCAATGTGTTGACGCAGGGCTCGGCGATACCAAGCAAGTAGACACGGTGGCGTCGAAGTGCCTCGGTCTGACGGTTGGGCCTTTTACGGCGCAGAACCTCACCGGCGGAAACCCCATTACCGCCCATGGGCTATCCGAGATGCATGAGCGCCTGAATCCTTGGTTCCGCGTGCCCGAACGGCTGAAACAAATCGTTGAAACCAATACCAATTGGGAAGTCCCCGGCCGCGGTGAAAAGATCGAGGTTGCTCCCGACAAGGAAAAGGCTATCGCCGAAGAGCTCCAGGGCGCTTATTTCGCCATGGTCTGCGACATGTTGGACGCCGGGATTATTACCACGAGCGACTTTGACATGCTGATCAGCGTGGCCCTCGACATGAAGCCACCCTTCAGCTTTATGAACTCCATGGGTGTTGATAAGGCTCTCGAGTTGGTTGAAGCCTTCGCCAAAAAGTATCCGGACATGCCGGTATCAAGAAAGCTCAAGGAACAGGCCGCTTCCGGTCAGCCCTGGGAAGTGCTGGATGTGCTGTTTGAGAAGAAAAAGGATCTTGGCGTAATTACCATTCGCCGGCCCAAGGCTCTGAACGCGCTCAACAGCAAGGTCTTCGATGAGCTGGAAGTTTGGTGCGACAAAATCAAGAGCGACCCCGAAATAAGGGCCGTAGTGCTGACCGGATTCGGTAACCGCGCCTTTGTTGCGGGAGCGGATATCAAAGAGATGGCAAGCCTCACCGAACCGGCCCAAGGTGAGTCTTTCGCGAGAAAAGTTCAGATCGGATCGTCAAAACTGGAGACCCTGGGGAAACCTGTTGTAGCGGCGGTTAACGGTCTGATGTTCGGCGGCGGGTGCGAGTTGGCCATGTGCTGCACAGCCAGGGTAGCTCCCAAGGGAATGAAAGTTTTTGCGGGACAGCCGGAGGTGAACTTGGGTCTGATCCCCGGCATGGGCGGCACTCAGAGGCTTCCGCGCCTCGTCGGATTCGAAAAAGCGGCTGAGATGATCCGGACAGCCAATCCCATTTCCAGTGAGCAAGCTCTTGAATGTGGCCTGGTCAATGAACTTGTGGAAGGCGACGTTATGGTGCGCGCAGTTGAGTTGGCGCGAGAACTGGCTTCCGGCAAGACCAAGGTCAAACTCATTGAAAAAGGACCCGTGAACGGAGTTCCGAACAGCCTACCCGAGGTGGAGATCGGGCATCATTCCAAAGTGATTGACCAACTGACGGTCGAAGCCATGCTGGAAGGCGGCAAGGTCACACTCGAGGAAGGCCTGAAAATCGAAGCAAGATTGTTCGGCAAAGGTTGGACCACCGAGGATCACTGGATCGGCTTAAAAACGTTTGTAGAAAAGGGCGCCAGAGCCAAGGCGGAATTCATTCACAAATGATCCTTGGTAATTCGGCGGATCAACACGCGCTAAAACGTAATCGATGATTTTGCGTAATGGTTGACCGGAAAAACCGTCTTATGAAGACCTCCTCTGGAGGGAAACCGCTTTCAAGAAGTTTCCCTCCGCGTCTTCCTTCAAGAACTTTCCAAATGGCCACACTACGGTTTCGCCTTCCCTCCCCTGCCCCGCAGATCTTCCACACAGCATGAATTCCGCCAACTGGCCGTCCGAAGGCTTCCACAGCACGTTACGGAGCGCGTTTGATGCGTTTCGAGACGTTTTCTAAAGATACACTCGCTCAATTTGTGGTATAATTGTAAATAATTGATCGCTGCGAACAAGGAATTGCTAATGGACAAAGAGAACATCAAAAGGGTTCTCGTTTATACACATAATTCCATAGGGCTGGGACACGCATTCCGGACCCTCGCCGTAATTACCGGAATAAAGAAGTGGAGGCCCGATATTGATTTCCTCGTGGTCTCAGGGACTTCTATCCCGCAGGTTTTCTTTGCGTCCGGAATAGAGGTTATTAAGCTCCCTTCAATAAAGCTCGACATCGACGACGCGCATGGACGGATGTCCTCACGCTACCTAACCGGATGCGGATTGGAAAGGATTTTCGATTTCCGCCAGCGAATGATTCTCGATTCCTTTGATTTCTTCCAGCCTGACGCTCTCATAGTCGAACACAATATGACCGGTCAGATGAGCGAGCTGATTCCATTGCTAATGAAGAAATGGGCCAGGAAAGGGGGCCCGGGCGATTTCGCTTTGGTTCACGTTTGCCGCGGCATTATGAGATGGATACCGTTGCTCAACATTCCCTACCAGAATCCCAAGCATAGGTCCGAATCCATCAACATAGGTTCATTGTACGACCACATGTATGTGTTGGAAGACAGGGAAATAATTGACATAAACCAGCAGTTTCTCGGAAACGATCCGGATCTGGAGCCGAAGATCAAGTATCTTGGGAAGATCACGAATCGAGTCCATTCAGAGCTTCCTCCCAGAAGTCAGGTGCTGGATCGCTTCGGCCTGCCCGAAAAGCCCACGATTCTAGTCTCATTGGGCCGCAACAATAAAGTGCTCGAACTAACGCAAAGCCTCTTGAGCAAATTCAACGATATGGGGCTCCATGAGCGGTATCAATTCGTAATCATCGCGGACCCGTATTTACAATCAGGGCATCTTCAAGCTCTCAAGGAGATCCAGCGCGTAAACGGCGCTCGATTTATCCCGTTTATCCCCGATCTTGTGGACCTGATTTACCATTCGGAATTGGTCGTATCCAGGGCCGGCTATAACACCGTGAACGAAATCCTGCTGACCGGAACCAAAGCGCTCCTTATTCCTGAAAGCCACGGAGGCGGTGAACAGGAATTGCGGGTCCACAGCATTCACACGGACACGATCAAGACCATGTCCGAGGATGAATTGTTGAGCGATCACGCCGAGGTAACAATCAACGAACTACTCGCCTCGGAAAAATCCAGAGCCCCGCAGAAATTTGACAAATACGCCATCGGCAAAGTGATGATTGATGACATGGAGAATTGGGTGGCGGCTTCCAACAGGGGGCGTTGCTAGGTAATGCTTGTGACTCAAAAAGACTTGCTGTGGAGCAGGCTTTCCAGCCTGCGGTTAATTTTGCTGTGAAATTTGCAGACTGGAAAGCTGGCCCCACATGGGCAATCCAGGATCGAACCCTTAAGGCGCCGACATTGGTGTTACCGGATCCCGTAGGATATTGCGATTCTCAGCCTTACTTTCCACGGTCATTTGAGAATCGTTTTGAAAACCCCTTTGACCGTAATCGGCTTACCCAGACCCTCGAAGTCAATCTTACCCGTAACTGTATCGCCCTTTTGATACGTCTTCTTATCCAAAGTCAGTTCTTGCCGTTTCGTCAATGTGGGTCTTGGATAAGTATGTCCGCGACGAATTGCGTGAGAGCACGAGAACGTTCCATTCCTAATCTCCCCTTTCAGCGCCTCATAGCCGTCTGAAGACCTGCGACTGGGGTTTTCGATGACGAGCTCGATTACACCTGGATGAATTAGAGTTAGCTGGGCTTTCACTTGTCGTTTGGTCCCGAAAGAGCTCAAGTAGAGCTTGCCCGCGCCCGCCGTGAGATTGGGATCGTAACGGATCTGAGACTCAGCGCCAAAGCCATGACCGAGGAACAAAAGGACCAAGACCGCAATCAATGCCGGTATCCAGGGTTTCTTAGGCATTATCCGACATCCTTTTTCTTCGCCGTCTTTGGAATTGTTGAACCTCTGGCAAACGAATAATTCTTATTTTCCAATCCCGATCTTACTGCCCCCTACCCTATTGCCTTCTCCACAGGAACATATTCGTAATTCAAAGATTTGGCGACGTTCTCGTACGTAACCACCCCATCGTAACAATTTACTCCTCCGGCAAGAGCGGCGTCTTCCCTCACCGCCGCTTCAAAGCCCCGATTGGCAAGCTTGATCGCGTATGGCAGAGTCATGTTGGTCAGGGCATATGTGGAGGTGCGGGCTACCACGCCCGGCATATTTGGAACGCAGTAATGGATCACGTCATCTACAACAAAGGTGGGGTTCCGGTGAGTGGTGGGTTTAGAGGTTTCAACGCATCCTCCCTGGTCTATGGCAACATCCACGATGACGCTTCCGGCCTTCATGCGGCTAACCATCTCTCGGGTAACCAGCCTGGGAGCACGGGCTCCGGGAATCAGGACCCCTCCCACGACAAGGTGGGAATCCACTACCGAAGATTCTATGTTCTCTCGGTTCGACATCAAGGTGGTGAGTCTATTACCGTAAAGATCGTCCATGTAGCCCAGTTTTCTCTGATCCACGTCTATTATGGTCACATTGGCGCCCATTCCCACGGCTATCGTCGCGGCGGCGCGTCCCACTATTCCTGCGCCTATTATGGTCACGCGGCCGCGTCGCACTCCCGGGACTCCACCCAGCAGCACCCCTCTACCGCCTTGGGTAATTTCTAGGCAGTGGGCTCCTATCTGGACCGCCATTCTGCCGGCGACTTCACTCATGGGGACCAGCAGAGGCAGCGAACCGTCCGGAAGTTGAATGGTCTCGTATGCGATGGCTTTGACCTGTTTTTCTATGAGCGCACGGGTCAATTGTTCGGCAGGGGCCAGGTGAAGATACGCGTAGATTATCAAGCCCGGGCGCAGAAAATCATATTCTTCCGGCAGAGGCTCTTTGACTTTCACGATCATTTCCGCGCGCCCGTAAACCTCTGCAGCGTCATCGACAATCTCGGCTCCCGCGCGCGTATTCTTCATCGGTTATGCGACACCCCAGGCCCGCGCCCCTTTGTATCAGGATGTCGTGGCCAAACTCTTTCAAAGCCGAGACTCCGGGCGGAATCACGCCCACCCTGTATTCATCCCCTTTTATCTCTTTGGGTATACCTATGATCACTTCAACTCTCCCTAATACATACTCAAGAATCTGAAGTTTTCCCGGCGGTCCATTTCTTTTGACACACCTTGTCGGATTGTCTTATGCTGCCGGTTGTAAATCCATTTCCGTATCCAATGTCGCTTCGGAGCGTGTCATGACCTTAGAAAAAGAGACTTTTTCTCTCTTGCGGGAAGCTCTTGATATTCTGGATTCAGGGTTCGGAGAGCTTCCGGATTTCCAGCCCGTTGTGGACGTAGCTTCCACAAAAGACATCCTACTGGAAGTCGCAGAGAAGATGAAAGATAATTTTCCGTATCCACATCCATTCTATTTCGGACAAATGCTAAAGCCTCCTCATCCGATTGCCAGGATGGCGTACATGCTTTCGCTGTGGATTAACCCCAACAACCACGCGCTTGATGGTGGCAGGGCGAGCTCCGCGATGGAAAAAGAAGCCGTGGCCCAAATCGCGGGCATGTTCGGCTGGGACAAATTCCTTGGGCATCTTACCAGCGGTGGCACTATGGCTAACCTGGAAGCCCTGTGGATCTCCGGAAAGCTCCGTCCCGGCAAAAAGATCGTCGCCTCCCAGCAGGCCCATTACACCCACAACCGAATATGCGCCGTCCTTGGCATCCCCTTTGAAGCCGCCCCTTGCGACAGCTCTGCGCGCATGAAGACCGACGCCCTTGAGCGTATTCTGGAAGAAGGGTCAGTGGGCACGGTTGTCGTGACCATAGGAACTACCGCCACCGGGTCCGTGGACCCGGTGGTAGACATATTGGAACTTCAACAGAAATATGATTTTCGCATACACGCAGACGCCGCGTACGGCGGCTACTATACTCTGACTCAAAACCTGGCCCCGGTGACGGCCGCTGTGTACCAACACCTGTCTGAAGTGGACTCCCTTGTAATTGACCCTCACAAGCACGGGCTTCAGCCCTACGGATGCGGTTGCGTACTGTTTAAGGACCCTGCGGTGGGCCGCTTCTACAAACACGAATCTCCTTATACTTACTTCACTTCCAATGAACTCCATCTCGGCGAAATCAGCCTTGAGTGCTCAAGGGCGGGTTCGTCGGCGGTGGCGCTATGGGCTACGCAACGGCTATTGCCGCTCATCAGGAATGGCGAATTCTCTAAGAGCCTTGAGTCCTGCCGAAAGGCTTGCTTGGATCTGTTCAACAGGCTGAGGGAAGACCGGAGGTTCTTGACGGCCTTTGCTCCTGAACTGGACATTGTGGTTTGGGCGGTCAAAGCCGAATCGGCAAGCGAGTCTTCCCGACTTGCTTCGGATTTTTTCGACGTCGCGGCTTCTCATAATCTACATTTGGCCAAGGCAAACCTGCCGAAGGATCTCTTCGAGGAGCATTGGCCCGGGTTCAATTGGGATCAGGACACTGTCACGTGCCTACGAAGTTGTCTGATGAAGCCGGAACATCTGGACTGGATGGACGCCATTTGGAAGGGTTTGGATGGAGTTGCGGCGGAATGCTTGAAAAAATGAGGAGAACCACTCTAGGCGGGGTCTGGAGCAACAGCTCCGTTGCGCCGACGCAGCGGAGGTGAAATAGTCTCCGAGGGAGAGGCTTTCGTAAAGCTCCTCCCCCGAATTCAAATTTATCGTTGAAATAATGAGTCGGAAGGGCTCGTCTGGGGGTCCAGAAGAATGATAGTCCGACTACTGAAGATTTTCAGGACTAAATACAGCCGATCAGGCTGGTTGCTCATCCCCTTGAAAAAAGCAACAATTAGGCTTATGTTAAGAAACCTTTACTTGCACCTCTTGGCCTTTTTCATCTTCTTCATGCCGCATGGCGCATAGCAAACAGGACCACAATAGGGCGCACAATAAACAGGACCGCAGTACACGGGTGCGCAGTAAGCCGGACCGCAGTACATAGGCGCACAATTGGAATAACCACAGGCGGATTTGCCCCCACCGAACAATCCGAAGAACGCGGACGCCGGGGACACGAATACGATTCCCAAACCTACAACCAAAGCGATCAATGCCAATTTCTTCATACTTTACCTCCTAGGACTTTGGACTTCCAAGGGGATGAAAGACCATGCATTTTCCTACCACAAATCCTCGTCAATGTCCATAACCGCGTTTCCAGCGGTTTCCTTCAGTATAACCGAGAGTGAGGGGGGTGCAAACAATTATCGCACGGGACAACGTAGACGCCTATCTTTCATAAGGTTTAGCGAGATCTCGGCTCCAAACGCTCTTCCAAGGTTGCTCATCCCTTAACCTCTTCCCCGGACTTTGGGGAAAGGGATCTGAACGCTGCCTCTCTCCAGGCCTTGAGAAGTAGTGGAGGGTGATAATTCATGCGGCTGGTTAGCGGGTCCGGCTACTTCTTCACTTCAAAGCACGATAGGGCCTCTATTTCCTTGAAGACCCTCTTAAATTCTTCCAGGCCGATTACTTTCTTGACCCTAGGCTCGCCATACTCTCGGAAGAGAGAGATGATCTGGCAATAGCTGTAACCAAGCTGAAAGAAGCCCGCCGGGCTCCCTTCATTTTTGACGGCTCGGAGCCTTTCGGTGAGGATACGCCATGTAAAAAGCATCAAGACTTCAGGGTCTTTGCCGATTCTCTTGAGCTGCTCCTTGGTCTTCTTATCGGCAAATTCCTTGAGATCAATCGGGGCCTTGTCGCCCTTGTTTTCCATAATTGTTGAGCCTCTGGGCGGACCCGCCGTTTGACGGGCGTTTAGGAAGGAGGTCGGGACGAATATCCAGTCGTTAGAGGGTTAGAATAAGGTCCTCAGGTCTTGTGCGGACCCGCGCTCAGGGCAACCCGAAATGCCGGCCCGCGTGCAGCGTACGGACGAGACGGCAGGCCGAACAGAAACCTTGGCCGTTTCAGGATTTCTTCAAGGCAGGCTCGGAGGGTAATTCCCTGCTGGAAATTTCCCTCCGACCCGGTTTAAAACAACAGCCTAGTCTAATCAGCCAACGCTGCTTCGATCATGTCTCCTATCTGCTGGTCTTTGAAATGGTAGACCTGAGCGGCGCCCGTGGGGCAAGCGACCGCGCACGCTCCGCAACCTTTGCACAAAGCCGGATTTATATCCGAGACCATAACGCCCGACCCGATGTCTTTCAGTTGCGGAACCTGGAACGGACAGGCGTCCACGCATCGACCGCAGCCTCTACAAAGAGCGGTGTTAACGACGGACACCATACCCGCGGCTTCCACGAAGCCTTTGGCCAGGACCTGGGCCGCATGGGAACCGGCGGCCTCACCTTGAGCTATTGTCTCATCCAAAGGCTTAGGATAATGCGCCAATCCTGCCAGGAATATGCCGTCCGTTGCAAAGTCAACGGGCCGCAGCTTCATGTGGGCCTCAAGGAAGTAGCCGTCTTCGTTTGTGGATATCTTGAAGAGCCGCCCCAGCTCCTTATTGGACTCGTTAGGAACTATAGCCGCCGCAAGCGCCAGGCTATCGGCTTCCAACAACGCCGTTCCACCAAGGGCCAGATCCTTGACGCTCACCTTGATCTTTCCCCCAACTTCCACCTTGGGAGGATTCTCAGGTTCGTATCGTAGGAAAAGCACCCCTAACTTGCGGGCCTTCTCATAATACGGCTCATTCAAGCCGAATGTTCGAATGTCCCTGTAAAGCACATAGATTTTGGCGAAGGGATTGGCCTCCTTCAGAGCAATAGCGTCCTTCACCGTGTGGTTACAGCACACTTTACTGCACCAGGGACGCTCTTCGCACCGAGAGCCCACGCACTGAATGAAGACAGTTGTGTCCGCCTTAATGACGGCAGGATCGTTGGCTTTCATAGCCGCGTCCAACTCAAGATGAGTTCTAATACGCGGATCAGTTCCATATCCGTATAAGTCGGGCTTCCACTCGCTTGCGCCGGTCGCTATTACCGCGACTCCATGCTCGATCTCTTGGGGCTCGCCACCATTTCCGCCTATCTGCGTCTTGAAATTGCCTATGAAACCGTGAACATCTTGTATCTTGGAGTTAAGGTGAACAGTTATGTTTTTGTTTGCAGTCACCTTTTGGACCAAGTCAGCCACAAAGGGCTGGACCGCCTCTCCCTTGAGGGTGTCAACCAGTTTCAGCGCATTCCCGCCCAGTTGTTCAGTTGTCTCAACAAGATGAACTTTGAATCCTTGATCAGCCATGTTCAAAGCGGATGACATGCCTGCGACGCCTCCACCTGCCACCAGGGCCGCTGGATTCATAGGCAGTTGGTGATCTTGAACTTGTTCAAGCGTCTTAGCGCGGGCCACGGCCATTTTGATAAGGTCCACAGCCTTGTCCGTCGCCGCCTCTTTTTCCTTCATGTGCACCCAGGAGCAGTGCTCACGTATGTTGGCCATTTCCACCAGATACTTATTCAGACCGGCTTCTTTGGCGGTTTCCTGGAAAAGGGGCAAGTGCGTGCGTGGAGTGCAAGACGCCACAACAACTCTGTTGAGGTTGTTCTCGTTTATTATGTTTTTGATCTTGGTCTGGGTGTCCTGAGAGCAAGTGAAAAGGTTTTCCTCACAATAAGCCACCCCGGGCAATTGGCGGATTTCCTCGACGACCTTTGAGACCTTGACCGTTCCCGCAATATTTATACCGCAGTTACAGACGAAAACACCGAGTCTCGGGTCTTGCCCGGAAACGTCAATCTCTGGAGGGAGCTCTTTTTTAGTCGTCATCGTGTTGCGACTGTCGGAAAGCATGCGGACAGCCACACCTGCGGAAGCCGAAGCCTCCATGACGGTCTGTGGAATATCTTTGGGAGCCTGAAAAGCGCCAGCTACGAAGATTCCGGGTTTGGTTGTCTCAACGGGATTGAACGTGCTCGTCTCGGCAAAGTGGTTTGCGTCAAGGCCGACGCCTAACAGATTGGCCAAGCTCTCGGTGGATGCTGACGGTTTAATTCCGACGGCCAGCACAACCAAATCAAAGGTTTCGGTGGTCAATCTGTCGTCGTCGGACACATAAGTCATCTGAAGATCGCCAGTCAGCGGATCTTCGACAACTCGGCTGATCATGGACCGTATGAATCTCACGCCGCTGGTATTCTTGGCGCGTTCGTAATATTTGTCGAAATCCTTCCCGTAAGCTCGAATGTCCATGAAGAAGATTGTGGGCTCGACTGAGGAGTCATGCTCTTTGGCGATGACCGCCTCTTTTATGGAAGCCATGCAGCAAATGGAGCTGCAATGCGGCATATCTCGTTGAGGATCTCTTGATCCCACGCACTGTATCCAGGCGATCTTATGAGGATGCTTGCCGTCGCCGGGCCGCTTGATCTCGCCGGCGTACGGACCGGAAGCGCTAAGAATGCGCTCGAACTCCAGGTTTGTTACTACGTTCTGTGAAACTCCGTAGGAAAACTCTCCGCGGAGCTTCTCGGGATTTATCACCTCAAAACCCGGGGTCAGGATCATGGCCCCAACGGGGACATCCATGACCTCGTCCTCGATATCGTGGTTGACAGCGCCGGCAGGACATGCTTTCACGCACTCGAAACATTCCGAACACACCCCGCAGTTCAAGCAGCGGTTGGCTTCCCTTCGAGCTTCATCCTCCGGGAACGCCAGATCTACTTCCTGGAAACTCTTGCGGTGTTCGAGAGGCAGGACCGGGAATTCAGCCCTAGCTTCCGGCCTAATAGCAGGGATCGGTGGATATTTGGGCTCTTCGGGGAAGGTAACCGGACGCCCAGTCTTCATATCCGTCCCCTGAAGATAGCGTCTTATAGACTCTGCGGCTTGCTTCCCTGCAGCCACCGCCTGCACCACGGTGGCAGGTCCGGTCACAGCGTCGCCGCCTGCGAAGAAACCGTCAATTCCTGTGGCGAATGTGACACCGTCCGCTGTTATGGTATTCTTGCGGCTCCTGTCTAATCCTGCGAAACTGTCCCACACGAGAGGATCTATAGTCTGACCTATCGCGGGAATTATCGCGTCGGCTTCAACAACGAACTCCGTCCCGCTCTTCGGGACCGGCCTGCGGCGTCCTGATTCATCCGGCGGGCCGAGTTCCATCCTGATGCACTTCAGACCCACGAGTTTGTCGCCGTTTGTGACGACCTCCACCGGGGCGACCAGGAATTGGATTTTCACGCCCTCTTCGAGAGCAGCGTCCACTTCGTCCGCGAAAGCGGGCATTTCAGCCCTGGAGCGCCTGTATACGATGGTTACGTTCTCAGCGCCTGTGCGAAGGAGGGTTTCTGGCCGCGTCGATGGCCACGTTACCGCCTCCTATCACCACGCCCTTTGCTATTCCTTCGAAGTTATTGCCCAGAGCCGTTTCACGCAAGAAGTCCACGCCTTGGATCACTCGGCCATTTTCTTCACCGGCGATACCGAGTCGCGCGCCTTTCTGGCAGCCCACGCCGGAATATATGGCCTTAAAACCTTTGTCCTTGAGATCCTGGAGCGTAAGGTCCTTGCCCACTGTTGTATTGGTGACGGCTTCTACCCCAAGATTGAGTATATGCTGTATTTCCTTCTCCAGGAGGTCCCGCGGTAACCTGTATTCGGGGATGCCCACTCGGAGCCAACCGCCAAGCACAGGGGCGGACTCGAACATGGTTACTTTGTAACCATCAAGAGCCAGATAGTACGCTGCCGACAAACCGCTCGGGCCCGAGCCGATTATGGCTACCTTTTCATCTTTGGGGGTAATCTCCGGGATGCGCAATTCCGAATAATCCACCTTATCCGCTGCGAAACGCTTTAATTTGCAGATGGAAATCGGCTGGTCCGCTTCCGCTCTGCGGCAGGCGGTCTCACAGGGATGAGGGCACACGCGGCCGAGCACACCCGGCAGAGGTAGGTCTCTGTAAATAAGCTCGACGGCTTCCTTGTATTTTCCTTCTTTAATGAGCTGAACATATCCCTGCACGTGAATATGGGCGGGGCACGCTACGACGCAGGGGGCTCGGTCGGCCTTGTCGATCAGGAAGGCTTGAGGAATGGTCTGCGGGAAAAGGCGGTAAGCCGCCTTCCGCTCGTTTAACCCTCGGTTGAAATCGTCGGAAAGGGAAACAGGGCAGACATTGGCGCAATCACCGCAGTTCTTACACTTTTCGACATCGATGTACCGGGATTTCTTTCGCACTTTGACCACGAAATTTCCGGGTCCGCCGCTTATTCCTTCGATACTGCTATAAGCCAGCACGTCGATATTCGGGTTTTGGCCCACTGTAACCAGCTTCGGGGAAAACATGCAAGCAGAGCAATCGTTGGTGGGAAAAGTCTTGTCCAATTGGGCCATGACTCCCCCGATACCGGGACTTTCATCCACCAGATAAACTTTAAACCCGGCTTCGGCCAAATCCAGAGAGGCCTGGACTCCGCCTATACCTCCGCCTGCTACCATCACTGCGCCTATTTTCTGGTCAGTCACTATATCGCTCCTATGAAAGTATCCTGTGGGCCTTTTGATTAAATACGAGAGGATTCTACCTGACGCACTAGGGCAAACGCTTATGCCCCTTCTCGTTTTTTTCGATCGCGACGGGTTCAACCGATGGGTAATTCCACGCCCAATTGTGACGGAATACTCAAAGCAAGTCAAGGACAAAGCCGGAAATTAGCGGCTAAAATTGAGAAGGTTTTCGAGGGCCGACATTGCCATAACTACCTGTTCTAATGGGCTTTTACACTCGCCCCTTGGCTCCGGCTTGGGAACGCATGGCGGGAAGCTCCGACTCCCGCTCCGGTAACCAACCGTGCATACGCAATCAACCCTTTGGCCCTCCCTCTGCGCAATATCCGACCCGCCGGGGTAGAGGTGGAGATCGGTTGTTATTCGCGACCATCGGCTGCCCGCCCATGACTCCCAACGAAGAACGTCCCCTCAGGGCGCAAAACGCCACTCAAATTCGTGACTGCATTTAACAAACGGCGTACTCAAGTCACAGCCTTTCATAAATACGGTCGCAGATTTTTATAGGATGTGGTGAGCGAAGCGAACCGCATCGATCGCGAAAAGACCTCGAACGATGCGGTTCCTGTTTGGCGCCGCATCCTATGTGACTGACACCCCGACCGCGGCTGTGATCATGAACCCGACACCGAATTTACGAAATCGTGTACAGAGTACGCAAAATATGGCGGGCCATGTTGAATATCAAAACACTATGCCTTGGCGTAATTACCACCCGAAACGCCAATCAGGATGATCCCTCTCTCAAAATCACCATTCCCCGTCGCTGTTTATGCCCATTCAGGCCTTGACACCAGCCCGGCGATGTAGACATATTACATTGGAGAAAGTGAGGATATATGGCCTTAAGAAGCATCATAACAGTTCCGGAAAAAGTACTCGCGCGCAAGGCCGAAATCATAACCGATATTGGTGACGAAATCCGTCTATTGGCTACGGACATGGCTGAGACCATGTACAAAGCTCCCGGAATAGGTCTTGCGGCAAACCAGGTGGGAGAGCTGCGCAGGTTAATCGTGCTGGATGTGGTGTACGCATATGCCGGTCCGAAGGAAAAACAGAAAAAGCCCGTCTTTATAATAAACCCTAAGATTACTCTCTCCGAAGGCGAAACAATTAACGAAGAAGGCTGTTTGAGCGTCCCGGAATTCGGCGTCGAGGTGCAAAGATTCAGCCGTGTTCAGGTGGAAGGGGTGGATTTGGAGGGAAACCCCGTCAAGATCGAAGCCGATGGCTTGCTGGCCAGGGCCTTACAGCATGAAATCGACCACTTGAATGGAATTACTATATTGGATCACGCTTCCCTTTTAAAGCGAAACCTGTACACCAGACGCCTCAAGAAAAAGGCGCGGAGGGTCGGGTGAGGCCGAGGGTGGTTTTCATGGGCTCTCCCGAGTTCGCCGTTCCTGCCTTACGCGCGCTTCATGCGCACTTTAGTGTTGTCGGAGTGGTAACTCAAAAAAACAAACCTAAGGGTAGAGGACGCGCGTCTCTCCCAACCCCCGTGAAGCAAGCGGCTGAAGATCTGGGCGTTCCGGTGTTTCGAACCGGACAGCCTGTCGGCTCCTGAGTTTAAGGGCGAACTCGTTCGTTTGGCCCCGGACTTCATTGTTGTGGCCGCGTACGGAAAAATTTTGCCTACGGAGATCCTAAGTCTGCCGCACATGGGCTGCATAAATCTTCATGCGTCTCTGCTCCCGAGATTCAGGGGGGCTTCTCCCATTCCGGCCGCTATACTTTCAGGGGATAAAGTCACAGGAGTGTCCACAATCATGATGGACGAGGGTATGGACACCGGGGACATTCTTCTTGAAGAGGAGGCGCCGATAGACGATAACGATACGGCCCAGTCCCTCCATGACAAGCTCCTGGAACCAGGAGCGCTGTTGGTGGTCAATACGCTGCATATGATTCTTGCGGGCAAGATTCAGCCGGAGCCCCAAGACGAATTCGAGGTTACTTACACCACTCTGCTAACCAAGGAGGACGGACGGATTGATTGGAATATCAACGCGGGATTCCTTGAACGGCTCGTTAGAGCCATGATTCCCTGGCCAGTGGCATTTTTTGAGCACCAAGGCGACAGCATCAAGGTGTGGCGTTCCTCTGTCGCGGCAGGGGAAGCGGCGGCAGGACAGGTTGTTCACTTGAACGCGGAAGGAATTCTTGTGGGAACCGGCGAAAATTTACTCCTTTTGCGGGAGTTGCAAGCGCCGGGCAGGAAAAGGATGCCGGCCGCGGAATTTGCCCGGGGACGCCGTCTGTGCGAAGGGGACTTTCTGGGGAACTAAAGACGAACATCACGGAATTGGATTCAGACCGAAATTCAGTTTACAGTGGAGAAGATTATGAATCAGCTCAAGACGATCATTTTGTTGACCGCTTTGGCTGCTCTTTTGGTGGCGCTGGGAGGCGCTATCGGCGGAAGAAACGGAGCTACTATAGCCTTCGCCATAGCATTGGTCATGAACGTGGGGAGTTATTGGTTCAGCGACAAGATCGTCCTGAGCATGTACAACGCCCAGGAGATAACCGAATCCGACGACCCCACGCTCTATCATCTGGTTCAACAGCTAGCCTACAAAGCCGGGCTCCCTATGCCGCGTCTGTACGTGATACCTGAAGATGCTCCCAACGCTTTCGCCACCGGCAGGGACCCTTCCCATGCAGCGGTGGCCGTGACCGCAGGCATAATGCGCCTGTTGACCTATGAAGAACTGGCGGGGGTAATAGGACATGAGCTGGGCCATGTGAAGCACCGGGACATACTGATTCAAACCGTCGCCGCCACCATCGGCACAGCGGTAACCTATCTAGCGCATTTCGGCTTGTTTTTCGGCGGCAGATCGGATGACGACGAGGGCGGCGGAGGGTCATTGGTCGGCACATTGATGATGGTGATCTTGGCCCCTATTGCCGCGACTATTATTCAGCTCGCAATTTCGCGGTCCCGGGAATATTTGGCTGACAGCGCCGGCGCAAGCATATGCGGCCACCCGCTGTGGTTGGCCGGCGCCCTAAACAAACTCGAGCAAGGAGCTGCGGCCATTCCCATGCATCAGGGGGACCAGGCGACTGCCCATATGTTCATAGTCCATCCCTTCTTCGGGCAGGGGTTCTCCTCGTTGTTTTCCACTCATCCGCCCATTGAGGAGAGAATCGCCAGATTGAGGGAAATGGAGCGTGGTTGATCGGCATTGATCCTGCGAAAAGGAAGGGTTAGCCCTTCCTTTTTTCTTTAGAAGCTCAATTATTAGCGGTAAGCCAGGAAATTTGTTTATGAACGCCAAGTTGTCGAAGCTTCCATCCCCTGCCAGAGAAGCGGCGTTGAAATCTCTGCGGGAAGTTCGCCTGGGCGTGTACGCGGAGACCGCCCTTTCACGAATTGTAAACGAACTCGTCTTGATTCCCAAAGACCGAGCGTTGGCGACGGATATTGTCTATGGGGTTCTACGATGGCGCGACAGGCTGGACGCGGTGATTCAGCGATGTCTTTCTGATCCGCGCAAGAAAATTAGACCCGATCTCAGGGATATACTTAGAATAGCGCTATATCAGGCGGTGTTCCTGGACCGCGTGCCTGAGAGCGCAGTCGTTAATGAAGCGGCTCTCCAGGCCGGACGCCACGTTGGGGATTTTGCCGTGGGATTCGTGAACGCGCTTTTGAGGTCGTTCTTGAGGAGCCGCAGCGACAAAGATCCGCTCCCGGGACGTGACGCCGAATCCTTGTCCGCTTACTTTTCCCATCCCGGATGGCTGGTGGAACGCTGGATCAAGGATTACGGGTATTCAACCGCTGTTGAAATGCTTCGCAATGACAACCTTCCTGCGCCGCTGGATATTCGGGTAAACAACTTGAAATCGGACCCTGTGGAAGTGTTGTGCGGAATCAGATCCGATGTGGACGGAACACAAACGTTCACGGACATGCCCAACACGATTAGGCTTTCCGGCCTGAAGACGGCTCCTGAAAATCTGACCGGGTACGCCGCAGGCTTTTTTCTTATTCAAAGCATGGCCTCTCAAATGATTTCACCGCTGCTGGGCGCCAAGGCAGGGGATAGAGTACCTGACGCGTGCGCGGCTCCAGGGGGTAAAACGGCTCATTTGGCCGAGCTTTTCGGCAATAGCCGCGACTTGGTGGCTGTCGAAAAAGATCCTAACCGGTTAAGACAGACTGCGGCAAACCTTTCCAGGTTAGGGGTGAAAGCGCGCTTGATCGAAGGCGACGCAACCGACGCTAATTTCTTGGCCGCCCTCGGCGATTTCCAGGCCATACTCGTGGACGCGCCCTGTTCCAATCTTGGGATTCTGAGACACAACCCGGAAGTGAAATACCGGACCCAAACCTCCAATCTTCTCAAGCACGCGGAACTTCAGTATCTAATACTTTCCACGGCGTCTAAGGCTCTAAGTCCAGGGGGGAAGCTCCTCTATTCGGTTTGCTCCGTCAGCGCGGAAGAAACCTCAGAGGTGGTCGCCCGTTTCCTAAGTGAGCGGCCCGGCTTCGCCCTTTCACCCATAGCGCCGCAAGAGACCGTCTCTCCGAATCACGCTTGTTCCGACGGATGTTTCCGAACCTATCCCACAGCGGTTAATCACGAGGTGGATGGTTTTTTCGCAGCGCGTATTATACGAAAGTTTTAATTATCATTTGAAATTCGATAGACTTTGAGTTAGTCACTATTTCTCAATCAATGGGGGGATGCTCTTCCAGGTGGCTGTACGACACGTGAGCACCCGTAATGAACCCCCATTTTGAGATTTGCGCCGGCTGCCGTCGACTAGATCCACCGCGTACTGTCCTAGGTGGTCGCGTCGGGGGGAATACTCCCAAAATTGATCGGAGCAGGCCGGTCGGGGAGCCGGCGTCTCGCGACGATGGAAAAACTTTGGCCCTCCGGGCGGCTTGAACGAATCCGGAACCACGAAATTTCACGCCTGGGCATCTGGAATAACTACTTGATATTATGCTTCTTTATTCTTTGTCGGCAATAAGCTGATATCATTAGAGTGCGAAAAAACTTCGCGCGACGAATCCCAAATCCATCAGGTGCGAAATAATTATCCACAACATTCACATACTCCCTCGATGCTGAATGACTGCTGATGGGTGTTTCGATTATGATTTCGATTTGGCATACCGCTTGCTTATATACTGGGTGAACAACGACTCCTAACCATACCCTCTTAGCAATCCTCCTAAATTTGGATTGCTTTTTTTTTGCCTGCTGATAGCCCGCTTTCACGGAACAATGATCTTTTGATATCAAAAGCCTCGTTGAATTCTTGCGTTTCCAGGAGCGTTTCTATAGGATTTTTATTTAGATCGCACTCGACAATAATAACGAGGCGGCGGACTTTGCTTTCTTAAATAGACCAAACCATCGGCGCTTTTCACATAAGAACGCATTTACCTCGGTTAAGGAGTTGAATAGAATGGAAGTGATTGAAGCTCTTGTTAATGACTCTCAAGAGGAAATGATTGAGATCACATTCACCGGAGACGAAGATGAATGGCATGAAATAGCGGCGGTTCTCAGGGACTCGGATTCGGATCTGGCCACGGAATTAGGTCTCAAGATTCGCGAAGCCATTAAGACAGCAGGGCACTGATTTGCGAACGACGGCGTTACATGTGAATGCGACAGCGCTGCGCCTTGCAGGCGAGGGATTGTTTTAGCAATCCCCACCTAACTCTTTCTCGACACATGCTCTTTTAGCTCTCCTACCAAGCTCCCCGCTCTATACGAACTTCTCACAAGAGGCCCTGCGCACACACTGGGTATGCCGGTTCTTCGGGCTTTTTCCGCCAACACGTCGAATTCTTCCATAGTATAGTATTTTCTCACCGGAGTATGGTGAGGTTTGGGCTGCAAGTACTGGCCGATGACCATTGCTGTGCAGTCTATTGCCGCCACCTGCTCGAATAAGTAATGGATTTCTTCCAAAGTTTCCCCGAGGCCTACCATAACGCCTGTCTTGGTAGGGGCATGAGGATTGTTCTTGCGCGCAAGCTCCAACAATCTTAGGGACCGCTCGGTACGAAGCCCCCGGCCGGAGATCCCTATAGAGCCTCGGGACAGTTTCCAGGTTGTGATTGAGCACATCGGGCCCGGCGTCGAGCACAACCCGCAGCGCCCGGTCATCGCCTTGGAAGTCCGGAATTAAAGCCTCCACGGTAATTCCAACTCGATGTATAGCCTTTATGACTTGCGCAAAAACCCCCGCTCCTCCGTCAGACAAATCGTCTCGGGTAACCGATGTTACGACGACGTGAGCGAGCCGCATTTCCTCAGCAATTCCCGCCAGCAAGCCAGGCTCCTCCGGATTCAACGTATCGGGCTTGCCTTTTGACACGGCGCAAAACATGCAATTCCTTGTACAATGGTCCCCAAGAATCAAGAAGGTTGCCGTACGCATTGCAGCGCACTCAGCCTGATTGGGACACATAGCTTCTTTGCACACGGTGTGAAGGCCCAGAGCATAATTCCTTCTTCGCACCTCCGCCAAATCTGAGGCCCTCGGGAATCGAATCCTGGGCATTAAAGTTTTACGGTGTTCCAATTTCTTCACCCGCAGGACTTTCCATACCAGTCCGGTTCTTATACCCTTAGCGCTCTCTTTCGTAATTTCGATCGCAGATTCCTGTAGGATGCGGCGCTTGCGCGGATCACATAGGTCGCGAAAAAACCTCGAACGATGCGGTTCGCGTAGGGCGCCACATCCTATGGCAATTCATGACCGTATTTGCGAAAACCAGTAATTAGTCACTGTTTCGCAAATAAACTCTTATACTTGAGGTCACGGCCTGCTATTAAGCCTGTGGTGGCCGGTGTCCCGAAACTGTCTCAAAACTCCCGAACTGTCGCGAATCGTGGCACGGTGATCGTAGGGGCGGGTTTTATCTCCGCCCGCCTAACTGTTTTTTGAATAACGGTCGGGGACAAACCCCGCCCCTACAAACGTTTTGCGAGATTATAACGAGGACCGGCATAATAATCCTCATGCAGTATATCATGTTTCAGATAAGGATCGTGCTACGAATTACGAGGCGACAGTATTTGGAGACTATTTCTTCCTGCCGGCCGAATATGAATGAACGGCACGGAGGTCGGAAGGCGCCACAGCCAAATTTCGACGGCTCAGGGGGTTGGAGAATTCGAGATCCTATTTATGAAATACGACCACTTCCGCGGCCTGTTTGACGAAACTGTAATCGATGTTAGGGGTAATTTGAAGAGCCGCAAACAGATGGAGGTAAGTACAAAAATAAAGACCGTCTCCGGTAAGGTATCAAGGGGGGGGAGTCATGATACAAGTTGAAGACGGCCTTTTCTTGTTAAGATTAGCTGTAGTTCATATAAAAGTCAACCCTCGGCGACGAAAAAAGCGCAAAGAACCTCCTCCGGTCTCCGAGGCCTTTTGTACCAACCATTGCATTAAGAATAGGTCATCGATCTCCATTGTCAACTAATAATTATTGTGTAACTTTCGGGTATGAAAAATACCCTTTCGCCAGGCCGGCGAATTCTTTGACCTAAACGTTGTGATGCTCTGTTCCTTGAGGTATCATTGCCAATCGTCTTTATCATGCGCGCTCCGGTATTCGTGAGCGCGCTGATTCTAAACCAAGCGTAAAGAGGCCCAAATGACAAAGACTTACAAAATCGCCACGGTTCCCGGAGACGGAACGGGTCCCGAAGTTATTCGGGAGGGAAAGAAGGTCCTCGACGCTGTGGCCCAGTCGTCCAACTTCAAAATCGAATGGGTTCCATTTAGTGTCGGAGGGGAACGTTACTTAAAGACGGGGGAGACTATAAGCGAAACCGAGTTGAACGACCTTCGCAAGACCGACGCCATTTATTTGGGGGCCATAGGCCATCCGGACGTTGTTCCGGGTATCCTGGAAAAAGGCATACTCCTCAAGATACGGTTCGAATTGGATCAGTATGTGAATCTCAGGCCGGTAAAGCTGTACCCCAATGTTGACACCCCTCTGAAAGACAAGGGGCCGGAAGAGATAGATTTTCTCGTTGTCAGAGAAAACACTGAGGGAGCTTATATTGGCGCAGGAGGTTTCTTCAAGAAGGGAACCCAGGACGAAGTAGCGATTCAGGAGTCGGTCAATACCAGAAAAGGTGTGGAGCGTCTTCTCAGATACGCGTTCGAGAAGACCCGAGAACGGGGTAAACAGCTCAAGCTGACCCTTTGCGGCAAGACCAACGTATTGACCTATGCTTGGGACCTTTGGTCTCGAACATTCTCAGAAGTATCCAAAGAATACCCCGATGTAAAAACCGACTATGCCCACGTGGACGCCATTTGCATGTGGATGATCAAGAATCCTGAATGGTTTGACGTCATCGCCACGGACAACATGTTCGGAGACATCATTACCGATCTCGGCGCAATGATACAGGGCGGGATGGGAATAGCAGCGGGGGGAAACGTCAACCCCGCCGGGGTTTCCATGTTCGAGCCGATCGGCGGGTCGGCGCCCAAATATACCGGCAAGAACATGATCAATCCGCTGGCGTGCGTCCTGGCGGGCGGATTACTGCTGGACACCCTGGGAGAAAAAGAGGCCGCGAATAGAATCGAGTCCTCGGTAGTCAAAATTCTATCTGAGAAGGTCAAGAGCCTGGGGGCCGGTAAAATGGGCTATTCCACTTCCGAGATAGGAGACCTCGTGGCCCAAAACCTCTAATGGGGCCTTATCATGTTTTTAATGAGGACCACGGTTATACCGAGGTATTCGTGTATAACCTTTTGGGACTGCATAAGCCCGGAAGCGGCAGGCACGACTCGTAAGGGACGGGGACTTTTCCGGGCTTCGAAATCGCAGGGAGCGGGGATGGGGTTCAAGCCCATTCGGCGGAATATCATTACTGATCTCAATATGTGATGTGCGGATGTCACCAGGGCGAAGGGCTTCTTTCCTAAGGTCGGAGCGAGCAACTTGGCTTCCTCGTCCGTGTCCCGCGATTTCTCTTCCAGGACAATAGCGTTTTTCGGGACGCCCATGTCCTCGGCCACAGCGGCCATCGACTCTGCGGTGGGCTTCAGGCCTTCCTGAACAGATCCTCCCGATAGAATGAGCACGCTGCCGGGCATGTGTTTCCAGATCCGGACGCCCTCCATGACGCGCAGGAGCGAACTCGTCGCGACGCGGTCCGCATTGGACACGTCCCCCCCTCTCACGTCGCCTCCCAAAACGACTATATATTTCACACCCTTTTGGGTCAGATGCGTCGCCTGGGCGTAATCTCCGGCCTGATTTTCGAGCGACCCTAGCAGATAGACCGATACCATCGGGTTCGACATGATGACCAGCCATGCCAAGCCGCCGATTATTAACGCAACACCGGCCTTGCTCCTCGGTTTGCGGACCCAAAGGACCAGCCCCAGCATGGACAAAAGCACCGATGCCCCCAACGGATATGCCAATAAGCTGATAAACTTTTTTAAAGCGAAGGCCATGTGATCCATTCTATGCTCTTTCTCCTTGAGATTAGCGGAATACCTGAACAATGGATTGAGTCGCGCCCGCCCGCGGAGATGTCGTTGCGAGAGGCAAAGCGATCTCGGTTTGCGCTGCCACGAGATAGCCACGGGACGCCGACCCCGCAATGATAGACTTCGTCTTATAGCGGTTTGACGATCCCCACAAATTTCATCGCTTAGGACCTTGGCTCCAAATAAATGTCGGAACGTGGTTCAAAGTCTCTCCAACGTGTTTTTAGAGCCCTGTCGCGCTGCGATGGACCACAGAGATCAGCCATATGTGCGCCCACATTTTAACACAGAAGAGGGATTGCGATGTCGGCGCGTCCACGTGAAAAATATGCGAACGTGTTCGGAGGGGACGCCGGCGCTAAAACTGTGGAATTAATCGGGGGGTCGAATGCGGGATTATTTGAATGAAGCCAGGAAAGACCGCCAAAGCGCGGCAGTTAGAAACGCTGGGTCTAGATGGTTGGCTGGGAGGGTTATCTGGTTAGGCGCGAGGCATATGGCGTAGCACGCCTCGCGCCACCTTTTCCACCATCACGAGAACCACCTTTTAATAGAGCACTTACGAGATCGCCTCAACCGATATATCATACACGAGACTACCGTGGTGAGCTGCCTAGGCCTGGCCCACGACATTGGTGTTAGGGCGAAGACCATGATTTTCCATGCGGATTTCTTCAATAATTGACGCTATTTCGGCATGGAGTATTTCTAATTGCCAATTAAAATAGATGTCTTCGCCAAAGTCTCGGAGAAGCTGCTTCTGGGCCACGATATAGTCCTTAGGAGAGACGGCGCCTGAAAAAACGTGAATGGGATTAATAAGGGTAGCTATAACGTCCTCTTGCCGGTCAGTGTTATCAAATTTATCGTTGTTCTGGCTCATGCTGCCTTCCTTATTTTTGTTTTGACACCCATCCATAAGAGCAAGCGGCGTGCCAAACTTGGGCCGCCGACATCGTGGCTGTATAAGCCGGCTGGAACGACATGCCACAGGAAGCGGGCTATTTGTCGCTGTACAAATCCCGACAGCGCAGAATGTGAACACTCATACGTCACTGGTTCTACTAGCCAATTTCCGCCGCGCGGAAAACGACCTGCCTGTCCGTTGCCGCGCGCAAGACTAACGAATATTTGACCGGAATGATTACATTCTTTATAATGACTTTTGGAGTGAACAAAAGTTCTCGAAAAAACCTAGTTGCGCGTAAATGGAGGAAATAATGATACCAAGCGCGTCGGAATTGGTCCTCATTTTATTGATAGTAGTGATGCTCTTTGGGGCCAAGAGGATACCGGAGATAATGGGAGGAATCGGCAAAGGTATCAAGTCCTTCAAGCACAGCATTGAATCCGATGAGCCGGAGCCGCAAGCGAAAGGACCCAGTGAAAAGCCTGATCCCGGCAAACAAGCGTAATTGTCCCGTCGGTTTGCAGAATGAATGATCCTACTCACGTGGAACAATCCCCTGACTCCAGAAAACGGCTGCGTCTCTTTTACGGCGAGGAATTTCTTGTAAAGCAGCAAGTAGCCCAGCTCATAAAGGTTACCCTTCCCGATAGTAGTCGAGACACCAATCTGATTATCCTGGACGGAGCCAATCTCGATATATCCCTTCTTTCAACTCACGCTTTTACCTCTTCTTTGTTCGGTGGACCCAGAATGCTGCTGGTGGAGCAAACCGCAGCATTCCAAGCCGGATCGGATAACAGCAAATCGTTAAACAAGGCTATTCAGGCCTGGAACTCCGGGGATACCAAAGCCGCGTTTCGAGCTTTTGGCCAGCATCTGGCGCTTGCTCAAATCCCGGTAGCCGAGAGAAGCCCTGAGGAGTTGGTTTCCGAAATTCGTTCCATTGGAACGACGACATCCCCTCAAAATGATGAAGCTCTATTTCGACTGGCTGAAGCTTTCATTGAATCCGGCCCCTCTTCTCCTTCATCAAGCGCCGAAAAAGCTTTGGAACAAATGCTGGAGCGGGAATTGCCGGATGACTTGACTCTGGTATTTACCGCCGATTCCGCGGATAGCCGCAAGAGGCTTTTCAAGATAGTAGCGAAACGTGGCCAAGTGACTGAATGTTCAGTTCAGCATGAAAAATACGGCGGCGGTATGGACAGGTCTTTTTTCGACCGGCAGGTTCAGGAAGCCTTGTCTCAGGCCGGCAAGACCATTGGCAGATCCAGCCTTGAAAAAATGTACGCCCGATGTGGGGTCGGCATGAGAACGCTCAATAGTGAGCTGCAAAAACTCATAGCATATTTGGGCGACAGAGAACGGGTTACCGACCGGGATGTGGAGGATGTGTTTTCAGACTTCCATCAACCCTCGTTCTTTGAATTTATTAACGGCCTGCACAGCGGGAGTCTGGCCAAGTGCCTGCCCGCTCTGCACGAAAGCCTGAAGACGGCTCAACATCCGCTGCAAATCCTTGGCGCTCTGGCTTCCGAGTTCCGCAAAATGATTTCCGCTCGAGAACTGCTCTTTACAGTGCTGCGGCCCTATTGGAAACCCGGTATGACGTATACGGGGTTCGTCAAAATGATGAATGATCTGAGAAGTCAGAATCCCGGCCTCCTAGATAAAAAGAAATTCAAGATTCTCGGTATGAAGGACTATCCGTTGTTCCGCATCCTGACGACGGCTCAGAAGTTTCCGTTGGAACAATTGACGAGGGCTATGGAAGCCATTCTTCAAGTGGACATTCGGATGAAATCTTCGGCTTTGGCCTCTAAGTCGCCTGAAATAATTCTCGAGGATTTGCTGATAAAAATCTTCAAACGGTAGAAGCGGCCGCAAAACTTGTGAGCGTTCAGCGGGAGGAAACTTTTTGTGCAAAAAGGTTTCCTCCCGGACCCTCATAGGGGCCAACTTTTGAGCTGGTCTAACGTAATTTCAAATACTTAACGCCGGCAGAATTCGTCGCCCCCGCGAAAGCGGGGGTCCAGAAGACACTGAAAAGACTGGATTCCTGCTTCCGCAGGAATGACAGTTGGAGAGCTGAACGCTCTTATGTTAGCGCCTATGTCCCGGACCCTCCTTCAAAAAAACTCCAACTATTGCGGTAGCATGCCGGTGCGCCATCCCGGGGCCTGGGAGCGGAGCGCTGACACAAAGCGCAGAGGGATATGCGCGAAGCACGGTTGTGATCATTTAACCAATCAATATATTAGGAGTTTTTGGGGTGGGGTCCGGGGAGGCCTTTTTTGCAAAAAGGGCCTCCCCGGGGGCTCTTCCGAAATCTCTTAGGTTTGGCCGGCGCGTCTAAATCCTCTTACCGACTGTCCACCGTAGCCGCAGCGAATTGCTGACCACCGACACGGAACTCATCGCCATGGCCGCCGCGGCCAGCACAGGATTCAACAATATCCCGAAGAAAGGGTACAAGACACCCGCGGCCACAGGAATCCCCAGAACATTGTAAAAGAAAGCCCAAAAGAGATTCTGCTTGATCACCTTCATGGTCTCGAAGGACAGCCTGATCGCGGAGGTCACGAGCCGCAGGTCATTTCTGATCAGCGTTATGTCCCCGGCTTCCATGGCTATATCACTTCCCGCGCCTATGGCGATACCTATGTCCGCCGCGGTTAGAGCCGGTGCGTCGTTGATTCCGTCGCCCACCATCGCCACGACTTCCCCACGGCTCTGAAGCGCTTTTATTTCAGCGGCCTTTTCCCCGGGGAGGACTTCGGCCAGAACCCGCTCAATGCCTACTGATTGGGCTACGGCATTGGCGGTTTTTATGTTGTCCCCCGTAATCATGACCGACTTCAGCCCCATTGCTTTCAAGTCTCTTATGGCTTCAGCAGCGGATTCTCGGGGAATATCGGATATGCCTATAAGGCCTATAACCGCGCCGGACTCCGCCAAGAACACCGTTGTCTTGCCCTGTTCCGCCAGGTCTTGGGCCTTCCCGTCGAGGCCGTTGAGCTGCTTGTGTTCATCCTTCATGAGTCGCAGGCTGCCCAGCAGAATCTGCTTGCCCGAGACTTCGCCGCTAACCCCTAACCCTGACAGCGCTTGAAAATGGTCCACCGTCAGAGGTTCAACTCCCTCTGAGCGGGCTTTATTTACGACGGCCTTGGCCAGCGGGTGCTCGGAGACCGCTTCCATAGACAAGGCCAGTCGCAGGATGTCTTTGGGGTCGCGACCGTCGCCGGGCAAGACATCGGTTACCACGGCTTCGCCCGTGGTCAAGGTCCCGGTTTTGTCGAAGACGATGGTTGTGAGCTTGTACGCTTTCTCCAGGCTTTCTCCGCCCTTTATTAGAATGCCTTTTTCAGCGCCCAGCCCGGTCCCTACCATTACGGCAGTGGGCGTGGCCAAGCCCATGGCGCACGGACACGCTATGATCAGCACGGACACGAAGTTAAGGAGGGCTGTGCTGAAGGAAGGATTCGGCGCGACGAAATACCAGATCAAGAAAGTTACCGTCGCTATGCAGAATACGGTGGGCACAAAGATGGACGCCACCTTATCCGCCAAACGCTGAATCGGCGCCTTTGATCCCTGAGCTTCCTCCACAAGTTTAATGATTTGAGCTAGAGCGGTCTCTGATCCCACTTTGGTGGCTTTGAATGTGAAGCTTCCGCTCTTGTTGATTGTGGCCCCAAAAACTTCGCTTCCAGGAGCTTTCGTCACAGGAAGACTCTCTCCGGTCATCATGGATTCATCCACGGCCGAGGAACCGGAGACGACTATTCCATCCGTGGCGACGGCTTCACCGGGCCGCACAAGAATAACGTCGTCCTTTGCCACCATTTCAACGGGAATATCAAATTCCTTGCCGTCCCTTATTACTCTGGCGGTCTTTGGCCGCAAGTCCATCAGCTTCTTTATGGCCTCAGAAGTCTTGCCCTTAGCGCGGGCCTCCAGGAAGCGACCAAGCAGAATCAAGGTAATAATCATGGCCGCGCCGTCGTAGTATACATAAGTTTGGCTTTCAATCTGCGGGAAAAACCCGGGAGCGAATGTGACCAGGATCGAGTAAAAATACGCGGAAAGAGCCCCCACGGCCACCAAAGTGTTCATGTCGGTGGTTTTCTGGAGCGCCGCTTTGTACGCCCCGTGTAGGAATCTGCTGCCAACCCAAAAAACGACCGGAGTCGTCATCAGGAATAAGATAATCAACCTGATTTGATCAGAAATGGAATGCAACACCGGAAAAAAGTGAGGCATAGAGCCGGCATGTATAAGAATGCTGAGGATAAACCCCACACTGAGCTTTATTTTGAATTCACGCAGTTCCTCGGCCTGGGCCTTTTCCAGAGGATCCTCTCTGCCTTCCCCTCCGACGCCGAGAAAGCTGTAGCCGGCGGATTCTATGGCTTCCCGCAGAGCTTCCGTGGAAACCGGGCCGCCCGGATGTAACAGAAGAGCCTTGGATGTAGCCAGATTGACAGTGGCCTCGCTCACGCCGGGCACGTTCTTCAGGGCGCGCTCGACTCTTCGGACGCATGCGGCGCATGTCATTCCGCCGATGGATATGATGGTCCTGTCGAGCGACTCGGGCTGCGAAGATTGACTCGGGACTACCTCATAACCCAGATCTATTATCTTTTCTCTTATCTTTGCCGGTTCGATGACATCCGGCTCGTATTCGACCAGCGCCTTTTGTGTCGCGAAATTTACGGAAGCCTCTCTCACGCCTTCCAAAGATTTCAAGCCCTGTTCTACCCGGCGCACACAAGCGGCGCAGGACATGCCTCGAACCTGAATTGATTCCTTAACCGAGTTCATAACCTGCTTTCTCAATCTCTTCTTTGATCTTAGACATTTGAAGCTTAGTCTCGTGCTCTAAACCGACTTCCCCGCTTGCCAGATCAACTTGCACCCCCTTTACGCCGTCCACCCGACCAATTGCCTTGGTTACGGCCATAACGCAATGATTGCATGACATTCCTTTGACTTTTATTGTAGTTGTCATTCTCCGTCCTCCAGTGCGAGTTCGTTATTCAACGTGTCTGCGTTTCCAAAAGGTCATAATCCCGTCTTTGGCGAAAAACAATTGAATTAGCTCCCAACCTTCGGAGCCTCTTCCGTTCAGCACATTCGCGAGCATTTGCTGTTCCGTGGAGATCTCTCCGGAGGCGCATTGTCCTTGTTCGGAGCAAAAATATGCCACATTACTGAAAGCATCGCTGGAATAAACCTTAATGTCATACTCAAAGCGTTCCATGTTCTTTCTCCCACGGGAGCTGCGCTATGTTTGCGGTCCAAGAACCTTGATTTGAGAGGTTCTTGCCGGTTCATATTGTCGAATGACGGAAATAGAACTCTTTCCATTTGGTTTGGCGAACCGGGCACATTGCGGCCTGAAACGGCAGTCCATTAACACGTATATTACGATAATGCAGGCGCAGGCTCAATACAAGTTAGGAAATGGGACAGCAGGCGTTCAGAAGCCGGAGGCCGTATGGTCACAGCCCTGGAAACATTTTCTTTGACAAGCCCGCTAATCCGGCTTAAAAAAACATGTTTCAAGAAACGCAAGGTTTATTGCGGACCAGATTCTTGACGGCAGGTCGCAGCATGGGCATAGATCTCAATTTTAGGATTCCGCTCCCCAAGACGTTGGTCATGGGGATTATCAACACTACGCCGGATTCCTTTTCGGACGGCGGAAAACACTTGGACAGGGATGTGGCGATAATGGCCGGCCTGGAAATGTTGCAGGCGGGAGCCGACGTACTCGATGTGGGCGGAGAGTCCACCCGTCCCGGTTCGTCCTATGTCGATACTGAAGAAGAAATCGCCAGAGCCGTTCCGGTCATTGAAGGGATATGCTCCCAGGTCCCGGAGGCGATCATATCAATCGACACCAGACGCGAAGCTGTCGCCAAAGAAGCGATCAAAGCAGGCGCTCGGATCATAAACGATGTTTCGGGATTCAGGCATGAGCCGGCTCTAGTTGATTTGGCACGAGAAACCGGAGCCCCTGTAATAGTCATGCACATGCTGGGTGAGCCCAAGACCATGCAAGTGGAGATCAAATACCGGTCCTTTCCCGGCGACATTATCGATTTCTTCCGTGAGAGAATCGCCACGTTGGAGAGCGCCGGAATAGATCCCGACAAGATAGTCATAGACCCGGGACTCGGTTTCGGGAAGACTTTCGATCACAATCTCATATTAATAAACAGGCTCAAGGATTTTGAGACGCTGGGAAAAGCGATCCTGATGGGGCCTTCGCGGAAGGCGTTTCTCGGCAAGATTTTGGACCTGCCCGTCGCCGCGGACAGGGACGCCGGGACACTTGCGGCGGTAACAGCCTCAGTGCTTAACGGGGCATCCATTATCAGGGTTCATGATGTTCCCCGATCGGTCCATGTCTGCAAGGTTGCGGACGCAATCAAACGTGAGCGCGCGTAGCAGCGGTCGCAAAAGTTAAGAGCTTCGGAAGTAAGTAATCGGGGAGAGACTTTTTGCAGAAAATCCCGCCCCCACCCCCCATAGGCGCTAACTTTGCATGCGGCGCTTAATGATTTCAAGTAGTTGATTAACCGCCATCACGTCGCCCCCGCGTAGGCGGGGGTCCAGAACGTTTTGAAAAAGCTGGATTCCCGCCTTCGCGGGAATGACGGCATAAGCCACGACGTATCCTTAAGTTATCGCCTATGCCCCCACCCCCCTCCCCAAAAACTCTCATTATTGCAAGCGGCTCCATAGATTGTTCAAATGTGGGGAAAACCATTTCTTATTGCGCGCTGCGCCAACGGCTTGGAAACATGCCCGAATTGATGGTGTTCACTGGATCTAATGTGAAGAGCGCTCCAGGTCAGCCTCCCAGGGCCTCCTCCGTTCTCAAGCGCTCTTCATCACTTACGTCCTACAGCGGTTGCAAAAGCGCAGGCATAACTCTTGGTGTGCGTTAGAGACACATGAATCTCACGGATGCCGTTTTCCGCGGCGAACTCTAGAGCAGCGTCGTGGAGCCGGATTTTCGGTTGAGTCCTCTCTCCACCTTCCAACTCCACCATAATCGGAGTAATTCCTCGGGAAAATCCTGTGCCAAGCGCCTTTACAACAGCCTCTTTTGCGGCAAACCTGGCTGAATAGCACTGTGAGCGGATCGCTGACGACTCACACACCCTTATTTCCGGCAATGTAAACACCCTTTCTATGAACCGATCCGCGGCTCTCCCGCGCAGGACCTTTTCCATTCGTTCCACTTCGACGATGTCAACGCCTATGCCGTAAATTTCTACCGTCATAATTTCAGGCCTAATCTCTTCGTTGCGCCCCAAGGTTCCGCGATGACGAGCCGTAGCGTCGTCATTATGAAAGTTCTGAAGGGAGGTCGAGAGAGAAACTTCTTTCAAGAAGTTTCGTATCAGCGTCATTCTAACAGGAGTCGTCAGCCTCTACTACGTGGTGTCTTGTCTATATCGATTTGGATGGCCTGAAGCAACATTTGAAGAGCTATGATTATCGGCAATGCCGCTACCATAATTGTGCCGGCAGATTTGGTCTTACCCGTCAGCCACGAGCCGATCCATTCCCACAGGCCGAACGTTACGCCGAAAACCAATAACGGAATTCCGATCATCATGTATACGGAAGCCATATTGAAATCATAAACGAAATACTTGAGAAAGATTCGCCGCGCCAATCCCTTGACGAGCTTAAACGGAAATTGGAGCAGCACCTTCCCTATTTTCAGCGAGCTATGCTCGTCTCCGTATTGCGCTTTAATAGGAACGTCCCGCACCACAGCCGAAGCGATGTTCAACTGGATTAGCATGTCGGATTCAAAGAAAAACCTCTTCGAGATTTTGTCCAGATCCAATTTTTCCAAGGTTCGTCTATGAATAGCGGTGTACCCGTTTGTGGGATCCATGATGTTCCAGTATCCGGATGCGGCCTTAAGCAAGAAGGACAAGATACTGTTCCCGAACAATCTGACTTTAGGCATTTTCTCCAACGCCCTAAAGTCTCGGAATCTGTTTCCCTTTGCGTAGTCTGCGCTACCGTCCAGAAGTGGAGCGATTAGCTGGGGTAAGTCAGCAGGGTCCATTTGCCCATCGCCATCCATCTTCACAAATATTTGGCAGTCCGTCTGTAAAGCGGCTTTGTACCCGCTTAGCATGGCCCCGCCAACCCCTTGGTTGTGTTCGTGTCTGACCAAGGAAATCCTTGAATTTCCCAACTGCGCGCGGTCAGCGATTTGCCACGAATTTTGGGGACATTTGTCGTCCACGATTATTACGCAGTCCACAAAATCGGGTAATGTGGCAATAACGTTTTCAAGTTGATCTGCGACGTGATAACACGGCACAATAACGGCGACTTTGTCCCGATTGACGGTCCCGGTCTCAGCACATGTCCCCAGCATGCTTATCTCACTTGTTTCCATCGGTGAAATACATTCTGCGTTCAAGGCGCCCATTATGTTATAGGTTTGTCCGCTTTTCAAGGCGAATTAGCGGATAGAAGCGCCCACTATCTTGCAGGGAGCAATAGGTTCACCACGCTCGCAAAGACAAGCCCGAATGTCATTCCGAGGAGCGAAACGACTAAGCAATCTCCAAAATGGCCGCTCATGGGTGAATGGTCACGGGTAGCGGTCTGGTTTACGGGCAAGCGGGTTACTCAGAGAATAGTCAAAAGAATGTGAAAGACGTGGCCGGATCGGACGAAAATAGGATGGAGAATTTCGGTCGAACGATAGAAGGAGAGTGTGAGACTCCCCTTCTATCCAAATTCTTAGTATTAAGGCTCGAACAGTTTGATGCTGATGCCGTTGGGATCGGTTAAGGCGGCGTATCTGACCCCGTCACGTTGGCCATCTGTTTCTACAAAACTGAGGCCTTTTGACTTCAGGTCGGTCACCGAACTTACCAGATCTCTGACCTTGAAGCTCATTCCCGAAACTCCACCCGCATAAGGTCCCGCTTCGCAGAAGCGATTATGGCAAATCTCCAGTTTATACGGGGTGCCTTCCTTCTCCATGCAAACGATGTCAAGACCTCTGGTTAGGCCGTCAGTGATCTTGAATCCCAACTTTTTGTAGAAATTGATGGTCAGTTCCGGGTCGGAGGTAGGAATGCCGATCGTGAGCGGATATTCATCCACCGCTGATTGGGAAAAATTAGAGGACTCGGCTTCGGTATTGTGAGCTATTAATAAGGCAAATACAACTAGAAACATGATGGAACATGTGAATCCAAGAAACAGTCTCCTGGCATGGCCTGCCGGCAACCTCATTATACTCCGACCTCCTTCAAGGAATACAATAACACAGCCCGCCTTCCGCAAAAGGCAGGCCAAATATACACAAAAACCTTTATAAAAGCAAGGATAAGATGCCGCTTCTATGCCATCGTAAACAAAATACTTTAATTTCAGCCGTAACTGCAAGCCTCTGAGCGCAACAAAAAGTTATCGATGGTTTGTGGTCAGCATTTATCTAAAAATTTGAGTCTGCTACAAAACCTGGATTCCGTCAAGCCTAATTTTCAAGCCAACGCGTCCATTCGACTGCCGGGAACAAAACGCTCATTGGATCTCCTCATGGGTCTTTGCCCCTATGAAATGGATAAGACGCCGCGGGTAACCGATCATCCAAGGGTAGTTACAAGCTTCGGAATGTCCTATGGAAAGAAATCGGGATCGTTTCCCGACAAACGGTTGGAAACCTCCTCCATGCAGCGCTGAATGCAACGCCGTCTGGGGAGGTATTGCAGGCGGTTTAGAAAACTAACGCTGTTTGCGGGAACGCCTTTCCCTCGGGTCCCAATCCTCATTGCGCCGGTTATTTATCACGATTATCAGGGTCCAAATTAGTAGTGTCCCACTCTCCGGACACCGAGACATCGATTCCTTCCTGGGCCATCTTCGCCATCTCTTGAATGTTCACCATTTGAGTATCCGCCACGGAGAATGAACAGACCCCCGCAGAGCGGTCGATGATAGCTCCACAGGCTTCACACACTTCACTATCAGAGTCGAAACAGACTTCCGAAATCTCCACCCGGTTTCCGCAACTGCATTCGATGGTTTTTTTCTTTTCCACTTTTTCACCCACACTTGACGATTTCAATTACCTATGGAAGGGACTGCAGTATCAAGCAGAAAGCACTCTCGATCCCTAATTCCAAGAACCAGCCACCCTAGACAGACCGGCGCCGCCGAATTAAGCAGGATCCAGAATGGGTAATTTATTGTCCTCACTTGCAAGTTTAGGGGACACTTGCGCACCGCCCTCTATATTTAATTACACCTTTTGGGGATGGTTCGACAAGACTTCTATGAACAAAAAAGAACCGGTTCCGTAAGTCTGTTGAGCCGTTGTCATTATTGGTCCAAGCAAGAAAATGTCGCAGGCTCATGAAGCGTCCGCCATTGGGTAGATTGGTTCCAGGACGTCTTTGGCCCGTCCTTCAGGTGGGCGTGGACTTTGTCCGCGACCGGGACACGCGCTCCGGAGAATCTCCGGCGCCGCTTCTCTTCAGTACAATTGAGGAAACGAAAAACGTTCCTCAGGTCCTTGCTCCAGACGCTCCAACGCTTTCTGAATCCACGGATCACGCTCGAGCTGATCGAGGCTGAGCGTTTCCACAGGTTCTTCACGGGGGTCTGGGAGACTTACGTCCGGTTCCAGTCCTTTTCCGTCTATATTTCGACCATCTGCCGTATAATAATGGGCAGTGGTGATCCTCAGGGCCATTCCGTTTTTCAGAGGGAAGACAGCCTGAACTGAGGCTTTCCCAAAGCTTCGCTCGCCCATAACCGCAACGTTGGGCCTGCCCTGGAGGGCCCCGGTGAGTATTTCGGAAGCGCTTGCAGTCCCCTTGTTTATCAGTACCACGATGGGAACTTCGGGAAAATTCGTCTGGCCCTCAGCCTTGAATTCTTTATTTAGCTTGGCGTTTCGTCCGATTATTGAAGTGATTTTGCCATAAGGAATCAACATACTCGCCACTTGGATCGCCTCGCCGAAAAGCCCACCGGGGTTGTCCCTCAAATCCAGGATCAGCCCCCCCAAATTTCCACCGGTCTGTCTGTACAGGGCTGTCAACGCTGCCGCCACTTCCTTCGGCGCAGTCTCTTGGAAATTTAGAATGCGCAAGTATCCTATATCATTATTCAGCAGGGTGTACTTGATAGGGTGAATCTTGATGATGCGTCTCTGTAGCTTGACCTGCTTCTGCCTGCCGGTCCTCGGGTCAAAAAACTTGATGTGAATGACAGATCCCGCCGGTCCCCTGACCTTCTTCAGCACGTCCATCAAGGGTAATCCGGTCACATCAAGGCCGTCTATTTCCAAGACCACGTCTCCCGCCGTGATACCGGCCTTTTGAGCCGGCGAGCCGGCGATTGCGGCCGTCACCACATACCTTCCTTCTTTGGGATTGACCACCATACCTATCCCGCCGAATTTGCCGGATGTCCCTATTTCCAGTTCTTTGAGCATATCGGGATTCAGCAAAGAGGTGTTAGGGTCCAGATTGGATACTAAAAAGCCCAGCGTCGTGATAATCAAGTGATCACATCCGGTCGCACAATTGCGGCAGACATCCTGGAGGATTCTCTTTAGACCCAACGCCGGATCCGATCCCAGGTTATTCAGATCGGGAAGCCTCTCGGCGCAAAAAGGATCCAACGTAAGGCCGGCGCTGATCGCGGCATCGGTGAACAGCCGTTTTTCGTTCAGTTCATCGACATAATACTCACGAAGCATGCGAACAATTTCATCGTATATCTGGAAACTACGGGAAGCTCCGGCCGGATCTGAAGAGCTGGGTCTTTGCCTGGTCTGATATTGGGCGTAGAACGCCGGCGAAGACTGATCCGAAACCGCGACCTGTGTCGAGAAAGCCCCCCAACAACCGAGCGCAACCACAAGAATCAGCGTCCGCAGCAATGATTGGCAAAACCCACTCGAATTTATAATAGCGGCCTCGTTTCCGCTCCGGCCCCGGGCCGCAACTGATTTGATTTTAGGATTTCAGTTATGAGGTTATCTAAAGATCGAGCAAACATTCGCTTGCGCGTGGGCCTACTCACTCAGGACAATTTCCGATAGCAGTGGGGACGGTCGGCCGCGGCGTGATTTCAGTCTGACCTTACAGGGCAAGTGGCCCATCCTACCTTTACTGCGACGCGCGGTCGAAAGGTTAGTGAGTTCGGCGTCATTCTCTTTTATAGCATGACAGAGTTTCTATGTCTGCAGACTTACCCAAAATCAGCGGTCAATTTTTGGGATATCCGGAACCAACGATTTATCGCTGAAATATCCTTGTACTTTTGGGTGATGTGAGATTACGACATTTATCGTAACATTGGGGCGTCGCTTGATTAGGTCGCGGATTTTGATTACACCCTCGGCTTTCATTTTTGCTTCAAACAGATATAATAGCGTGGGGGTTTTGGTTCATAGATCTCTCCTTTCGGCTGGCTCCAGATCCGCAGGTGGGTTGAACGCTCCACCAACTTTCACGCGATGTGTCGTTGTTGTCTGTCTACATTAATTTCCTTTGGGACCTTCCTGATGTCTTAAAAGAGAGAAAGACGGAATGATGACTCAGTTCAGGCATGATTTCACAAACGAGTCGATCTCTAAACCCGGAGATGCGGACATTGACTACAGGATACTTTTTGACGCGGCCCCGTTGGGAATCTTCACCTATTCGTCCAGAGGGGAGGTTTTGGGCGCCAATCAATTCCTATTGGATATGCTGGGATCGCCCTCCCTGGAAGCCACGAAGGCAGTAGACTTGTTCGAAATTTTCGAATCTCGTTGAAGCCGGCATATCTAAGGTCCTCAGGAATGCGGTCGGCTCGACCGGCGCCCAACAATTAGAGTGTCATTATACCTCCAAATGGGGCAAAGAGGTTGACCTCATAGTGATCGCAATGCCCATGCTTTCGGGACCGACGGCCAACGAAGTCGGTTTGTGCATCTTTCAAGACATCACCAAGTACAAGACTTCACAGGACGCCCTACAGCGTGTCCAAGAACGATTCAGCCGGCTGGTTGACAGAACGCCCCTCGGAATTGCGATATTGAACACCGATAATAAATTTGAATATACCAACCCCACTTTCATCGAGCTGTTCGGGTATGCTATTGAGGAGGCGCCCAATCTGGACGCGTGGTTGGGCAAGATCGCCGAGAACGCCGGTCTGGAGCAAGAGATAAGGCTCCATTTGGAATCCGATCAGGACATGGCCAAGGATTTTCAACACTTCAAGGTCAAAGGAGCGGCAGGCGCAGCCAAGCACGTCCAATTCAGATCGCTGGTCTTGGATGAGAAACGAGTCCTCATTTGTGTGGATCACACCGAATTAGTAGCCACAGCGCTTGGGCAGCGAATATCAGAGAAGCGATGTCTGGGATTACTAGAGGACCTGATCGATTTTGTATACACCCTGGACTTGGATGGAAACATCTTGAGCATTAACAGGGCCGCAGCCAAGTCGCTTGGCTACGATCAGGAAGAAGTCCTGGGGCAATCCATTGAAACGGTCATTCCAGAAGGAGTCCACCCCATTGTTCGGTCCAATATCAGAACGGGTCAAAAGGGATGGATTCTGCGAAGGCATTTCTCAATACTTGGCGGGGGATGGCACGATTCGCTATCTCGAATACCGCAGCACGCTGATTTCTTCAGAGCATCAGCCTGCTTACGTGGTTGGTCTCGCTCGTGATGTAACAGAGCGGGTGTTGACCAAGAAGGCGCTCAAGGAGTCTGAAACAAAATTTAAGATTATTGTCGAGTCCGCTCATGACGGCATCGCCCACGTCGATCCAAATGGAGTAGTGCAGTTTTGCAACAAGAGAATGAAGGACATTCTCAAAGACCCCTGCCCCGAAGGCAAGCCCCTTCACTTTTACTACGATGATAGTAACAGGAAGATCCTGGAAGAAAACCTGATGGTGAGGAGCGCAGGCAAAAGCGGCACCTATTTCATCAATCTGACCGACACGGAAGGAAACGATCACAAGCTCGTGGTTAGTGGAACCCCCTATTTCGACGAGCGCGGTAAATATCAAGGAGCGATAGGCGTATTTACGGATATCAGCGAGCTCAGGAAACTCGAAGAGCAGCTCCAGCAGTCCCAAAAAATGGAGGCTATTGGAACACTTGCCGGTGGAATTGCCCATGATTTTAACAATATACTCAGTGGCGTTCTGGGATACGCTTCTCTATTGAGAAGGCACACCGAGGCAGACTCGCAATTGAGCCATTATGCGGAAATGGTCGAAAAAAGCGCCGAACGAGGAGCTCTCCTTGCCGGCCAACTCCTGGCGTTTTCCAGGAAGGGAAAGCGTTTTGTCCAGGATGTAGATGTCCATCAATTGATAGACGATGTGGTCGAAATATTCGAAAGAACCATCGACCGGAAGATCGCTGTTTACTCCAGAAAAAATGCGCCCGCGAGCACAATCGGTGGCGACTCCGGCCAAATTCAGCAGGTCTTGATGAATCTTTGCATAAACGCCAAGGACGCCATGCCTGACGGTGGTTATTTGATGATTTGCACCGACGCGGTCCATTTGGATCAATACTTCTGTCGAGCCAACGAAGGCTTGGTCCCCGGCCCTTACCTGGAAATCAAGGTTGAGGATTCCGGTGAAGGGATGACTGAACAAACCAAGCAGCGGCTGTTCGAACCGTTTTTCACCACCAAAGAAGAAGGAAAAGGCACGGGACTCGGACTTTCCATGGTGTACGGCACAGTGAAGAGTCACGGCGGTTTGGTGAGGGTTGAGTCGGAACTGGGGCGGGGATCGGTTTTCTCGGTCCTGCTCCCGCTCAAAATCTGTAAACCGTCGGAAGATCAAATATGCGCAGACCCCATGCCCAAAATGAATACCGGCATGATTCTTGTCGTGGACGATGAAGAAATCATCCGATATTTGCTTTCCGAGATGCTCCGGGAACTCGGTTTCGAAGTTCTGACCGCGGAAGATGGAATAGAAGGGGTTGACATCTACAGGGACTATGCCACCGAAGTGGACATCGTCTTAATCGATATGATAATGCCCA
Organism: uncultured delta proteobacterium; assembly: GCA_963747865.1. Taxonomy (GTDB): domain Bacteria; phylum Desulfobacterota; class Desulfomonilia; order Desulfomonilales; family Desulfomonilaceae; genus JBBSBY01. The sequence goes on from CAVVHK010000096.1 coordinate 60,564, forward strand.
GAATGAACGGCAAAGAGACTTTTTTGGAAATGAAGAAGATCAACCCGAACGTTAAGGCAATATTGTCAACCGGTTTTACAAAAGATGAAACCGTTCAGGAAGCTCTGGATAATGGAATCGCCGGGTTCATACAGAAGCCTTACCGGGTGGATGAATTGTCCCAAGTTCTTGCAGCGGCCATGCGAGACGCAGATTAGAAACGGTCGCAAGACTTAAGCGCTTGCGGAAGAGTTTTTGGGGAACACTTACATTTTTGGTAGACCTTCATCCCTCAGCATCGTTTAGAGTGATTTCCAGGACCCGTTTGGTTCTTTCCGTCACAGGCGCAATGTTGGACCGACGGACACCAACCATCCATATGATTTCCCCTCGGCTTAACAACAGGGCTACATTTTCCCTCCGCTCTCTGGGCATTTTCAAATCAATCAATATTTCTTTTATTTTTCTAGACCCCTTGCCGCCCCACGGTCGAAAACGGTCGCCCGGAAGTCGATTCCTCAATTTCAAGGGAAAGCCGACAAGGTCGGCGTCAAAGTAAACTTTATTGTGCGAAGCCGCTGTGAGGTCCACAGCCTCCTTGCCTTTTATACTAAATGTCAGTTTTTGTCCTACGCCTGGCAATGATATAGCCCCTGGTTGACGGATGCTTTCCTCGATGCTCCCCGCAGGACCATACAATCCTGCCCGTCTGACCAACAAACGATCATATTGCCGCACAGCCGTAATACCACGTGGGAGGTCCAGCATAAAGGTCGTGACCCCTGACTTCACTAAATCCAATAACGCTGTTACGTGTTTTTCTTCCAATCTTGTCCGATCGTCGGAAACTGAATACAAGGCCTTAAGAATGGCTCTAGCCGCTATATGGGCCCCATGAGCGAACAACTTGTCCAGGTCCAGGCGGATTTCATCATGCGTCTCATCGGCCGAATCGACATAGCGACTCTCTGTCAAGCGGTCCAGAAGCTCGTTTTCTTTGTTGAGCAGTTTCATCGTCCGCCTGAGTGACTGTCTGTAATTGGGAAATCTTTCCGACAGCACGGGAAGGACTCGATTTCTGATGAAGTTTCTATCCGTTGCGCTGGATAGGTTGCTTTCATCAATACGGTAGGCGAAGTCATTGGAGATCAGGAAGTCTAGAATCCGATCTCGGTCGCAATCAATTAACGGCCTGATTACATAATCACGTTTTGCGGCGATCCCCTGTAGGCCCATTAGTGAACTTCCTCTGACCAGTCTGAGGAAGAAGGTCTCCACCGCATCGTCGGAATGATGCGCGGTCGCAATTTTCGCTGCGTGAAACGCAAGACGCAGTTCTTCAAAGAACTCGTACCTCACCTTTCGGCCCGTCTCCTCTATACTCATGCCGAGCCGTCCGGAAAGCTCTCCCACGTCGACGCGCTTGATCCGACATTCGACCCCCAAGTCGTAGGCGAGCCGGTTTACGAATGCTGCGTCGCCACCAGAATTTGACCGCAGGGCGTGATCCACATGGGCGACAATCAACTTCAGGCCCAGATCATGCTTCAGAATATTCAGCGCATGAAGCAGAGCCACTGAATCCGGACCACCGGATACGCCGACAACAACGGTATCGCCCGGCGCCGTCATGTCGTAAGCCAGTATTGCCGCTTTAACAGCGTCCAAGAAAGTGGTTTTGGGTTTACCGGACATAATCGGTGAAGTATACCAGAATCTGCAATCTGCTATAGTGACTCGCATAACAAATTCATCGAGCCCTTATGCGTTGTTCGAGTTTCGACCCATGTTTCTTTTAGGGCGAAAAGTGGACGCAAACCGACTATTCGCGTTGTGCGTGGTCTGACCGGCTCTGCGCGCCACTCGTAAGGAATTCTTGAATGGGGGTCCGGATTGAGACTTTTTTCAAAAAGCTTCTCTCCGGAGGAACTTTCACAGGAGGGAAATGGACATGGATCCGGTTAAACCAATTTATAGGGGCATTTTTTCTTCCGATTGGAGTGAATGCCTGTCACCCAACGGACCATTCGATCCGATCTCATATAATTACCCTGAACTTAAAGGGGACTTGGAAAGCATCTTCCGGCAGTACACCGGAAACATCATTACGCTGCGGGAGGCGGTTAGTCGAATTAGCGCTATGCTCCCTAATTTGTTGACCATTGAACAGATGGACGCATATTTGGACGCGGAATTCGCCACGTACAGCGGAGTTCCCGAATTGATGGCCTGGTGCGCTCAACACAATATTCTCTTCATGTTGAACACCACAGGGACCCAGGGCTACTTCCAAAGAGCCATCTCCAAAGGACTCATTCCGCCCGTTCCTGTAATAGCGGCCAATCCCTTTATCAGCTTCCCTTCGGAAATAGATGGCGACAGATATTTGTTCACAATTGGGGAAATCGACGACAAGGCCGCCAACACTGAATCCGTATTGAAAAAATACGGCCTTTCCATTCAGAATACCGTAATCATGGGCGATAGCGGTGGCGACGGACCTCACTTCAGATGGGCGTCCGGAGTTGGAGCCTTCAATATAGCGAGTATGGCCAAGCAGTCTCTGGTCAATTTCTGCAACGCTAACAGCGTGAAGATTCAAGAGTATTTCGGAATTAGATACGCCCCTGGGCAGGCTAGGAATCTCGACGCCGAAATGCAATTCAACTTCCTAAAACTCTCACAAACTCTTCAAAGTGTGATGAATTTGTAAGGCCGGTTCCAGTTGAAGAGTCGCCGGAGGTAGGCTTTCGCCGGGAGGAAACTTTTTTTGTGCGATGGACGATGTCCTTGGTGGTCCGTTTCATAAATACTGTGTCACTCAGTCTTGGTCCATCCTGATCCCATAGGATGCGGCGCCCTTCGCGAACCGCATCGTTCGAGGTCTTTTCCCTATATATGCGGTTCGAAATTGTCTCAAAATACCGGCGCTTCGCAATTCGTAGTACTATCTTTATCTGAAACACAATCCACTGCATGAGGATTATAGTCGCCCTGCTTGAGCTTTGCGGAGGACTTAAAGTATTGCTTCAAAGGTAAGAAGCCTAACGATGTCATTGCGAGGAGCAAAGCGACGAAGCAATCCGTGTTATTTGCGGTTAGAGATTGCTTCGCTGCGCTCGCAATGACAACTTTACCTCTCCGCCAATGAGAAAAACGCCGCAATTTTCAGCGGGGAGCGCTATATTATGCCGGTCCTCGTTATAATCTCACAAAACGTTTGTAGGGGCGGAGTTTATTCCCACCCGTTATTCACAAACCAGTTAGGCGGGCGGGGATAAACCCCGCCCCTACGATCAACGTGCCACGATTCGCGACAATTCTGGAGTTTTGAGACAGTTTCCCGACAACCTGCGCCACATGGGAAATTCGAGGTCGAACCCTAAATCGCAAGCATTGGGGACGACAAAGCCGTCCCTCATTTCCGTATCTGCGAATGCCGCTTTCCATAACACACCATGGATCTAACTTCCTGCATACAATACGTTAAATTATCAATTTAACGTACATACTGGACTTTACAACCTATCTTATGGTAACATTTAGTAAAGCAGACTCTAATTAGCCAGGGAGTCCTATGGCGATGTGTCTTAGAATTAAATTTTCACTGCTACCTGCCATGCTATTAATCTTCTTAAGCTGCTGTAATTGTATGGGGCAGACTCCCGAGACTTTGTTGGATCAGGCCAAAGCGGCCCAGCGCAGCGGGGATCACTACAAGACGGTTGACCTGATCTCCAGGGCCATGAAAGCCGGAGTTAACACCGCCGACGCCTACTTCCGAAGAGGTCTTTCCTTCGAAAAGATCGGTAACGTCAAAGAAGCCATGAATGATTTTTCCAAGGCCATAGAATTGGACCCCAAATTTGAGACGGCTTACAACAATAGAGGAACCGCATATTACCGCATGGGCGAGTACAAGCAGGCGATCCAGGACTTATCCCGGGCCATATCTCTCAATCCCGAGCACGCGTTGGCATACTACAATAGAGGCAACGCCTACCTGGGCTTGGGGGATTACGATAAATCCATTCAGGATTTTACCAACGCCGTGAAATTAAATCCCAAGGACCGCGATTCTTATCACAACCGCGCTTGGGCTTTGCTTCAGAAAGGCGAGGCAGCGGAATCTCTCAAAGATTTCGACCGAGCCATCGAGCTCGATCCCGGTACACTCTCGCCTATTACAACCGCGGAAACGCCCGTTTGAAAGTCGGCGACAACGCCGGCGCCATCCAGGATCTGGACAAGGCGATTCAGTTGAAGCCCGATTATGGGCTGGCGTATTTCCAACTGGGGAACGCTTACTTCAAAAGTTCCGCTTTGGATGAGGCGGTCGCCAATTACAATAAGGCTATCAAGCTGATGCCCGACTACCCCGACGCCTACAACAATAGAGGCTGGGCTCTGTACTCCAAAGGGAATACTAATCAGGCGCTCAGGGACATTTCCAAGGCGATTTCCATTAATCCGAAGCTGGCGGTGGCTTATTCCAACCGCGGGTTGATTTACCGGCACTTGAAAGATTGCGCCAAAGCGATAGAGGATTTCACCACGGCCTTGGAGCCGGCGCATGGTCCGGCTTCCCTTTACAATCTCAGAGGCGGTTGTTACCTTGCCACAGACCAACGTGACAAGGCTGCGCAGGACTTTGAACGCGCAATCGCTCTTGATCCAAATGATTCCGATTCTTTGACCAGCCTTGGCATATTGAAAGAAAGTGAGGGGGACTACGACAAAGCCGCGAGCATCTTCAGCTCTTTGGTTAAGCTTAACCCGAATGACGCGGCGGCCCATCTTGACCTCGGCGCCGCTCTGGGTAAAAAGGGAAAATTCCAGAACGCGATCAAGGAATTCGATGCCGCTGTAAAACTGAATCCCAATTTGAGAGAGGCTTACCTTAAGAGAGCTATTGCCTACGATTTCATGGGAGATTCACAAAGGTCAAAGGCTGACTTCACCCAGGCGCTTAATCTACCCGAGACCCCTGAGGATCGGCGCTTATCGCGTAAGCCGGTGAATACGGCGAAGGTGCAAGAGTATTTGTCCTTGAAATAGCATTCGGCAATGGTTCACTGGTAAGACCTAGAGCAAGGTCCCTGTCTCTGGTGTCTTCTCACGAAGCGCTCCGTGCCCGGACGCTCTTTTGAGGGCCGGCGCCGTGAGGGCGGAACCACAAGAAGCCTTAAATTCGAGGCTTCAAGCTTTTCTTCCAGCGCGTTCTCGGCGCCTGTGCGATGGATATCACTCCGGCTGCGGTGCCTTTCCCAGAGGGGAATGGTTACCATATTCTTCCGAATTGTATTGTGGAATAGGAACTTTTTTTGTAAATTCACGGAGGAATAGGTGTAAGTATTTACACTTTGCTTGAAGGAGGGCGCTCGGGCGAAATAACGCCAACCGGGCTTTAACCGTTCGGATCAATTACGGAATTAATAGTGATAGCAAGCCGATTCTTCATTATTTTTTGCGCATGCGCGGCGCTTGCCCTCCCTGGCCTGAGCCCAGCCCAGGATAACGTCAAAGGCACATTTTCCGAAGCCGTGGAAGCCCATTGGCGCTGGGATCTGGACAAGGCCATAGAGCTGTACTCCCTTGTCCTGTCCAAAGACCCAAATAATGCGATGGCCTATTTCAATCGCGGTGCGGCGTATCGTTCCAAGGGCGATACGGACAGGGCCCTGTCCGATTTCAACAGCGCTGTGGCCAAAGACCCCTCAAACGCCGACGCGTATTACGGTCGCGGACAGATATTGCTGAGCCGAAAATTGTACCAAAAGACCGCAGATGACATGGCCAAGGTGATCAAGCTGCAACCCGACCATTCAGGCGCATATCGTTGCAGAGCGGAGGCCGAGATCGGTATGGGAGATTCTCAAGCCGCAATAGAAGATCTGGACGAGGCGGTTAAACTTTATCCCCAGGACTCCGAAGCTTATTATCTACGCGCAGTAGCTTACATACAGAAGAAGGATTTCAATAAAGCCATCGACGATCTGAATCGGACCCTCACTCTTAATCCCAAGCACGCCAAGGCTATATTCAAACGGGGAAACATTTACTTTAGTCGCGGGGAAACAAGGAAGGCCTTGGAAGATTACGACAAAGCTATTTCGCTTCAGGGCTCCAACGCTGAATTCTATAACAACCGGGGATGGGCCCGAGGAGCATCCGGAGACCTCGAAGAAGCGGTTCAAGATTTATCCAGGGCGCTGGAACTCGATCCGAAATTCACAACGGCCCTTGTGAATCGAGCCTCCATTTACAAAAAGATGGACCGTAAGGATCAGGCGCTCGCTGACTACAATAGATTAATCAGCCTTGACGGGTCCGACGCCGAAACCCGCGTTGAACGCGGGGAATTGCTTCTGCAGCTCGGCCAACCGAAGGAAGCCTCGCTGGACTTTGAGCGCGCTCTTCAAATACGGCCCGGGCTCCAGAAGGCTCAACTTCTCGCGGGTAAGGCCAAGGTCCTTTCAGGCAAGTACAGAGAGTCGATCCCTAACTTGACTTCAGCTCTCGCGGCTGATCCCAAGAATATAGAAGCCCTTATTTTCCGCGGCCTCGCTTCGGAGGCCCTGCATGAATACGGGGCAGCTATAAAAGACTTTCAAAATGCCGTGGAGCTGGACCCCGGAGACAATCCCGACCTATATTATTATCTCGGGAAAAATTACTTGCAGATAGGGAATTTTGACCAGGCGATTAAGGCGTTCACCAGGACTTTGAATATTCAACCCAAGTACGGCCTGGCATTCGCCAACAGAGGGGTCGCCTATAAGGAAAAGGGCGACTACGCTAAGGCGACGTCGGACTTCAAACAAGCGCTGCAATTGCTGAAAGAGCCCCGGAGAATCAAAATGGTCAAGGGATTTTTGCAGGAAGCGGAAGCCAAGTCCCTGCCGCCCCGCAGGGCCAATCCGCCTGAAGAAGCCACATCCAGGGAAGAAAAGGCCGAGCCGAGCATTTTTGATCGCAGCGATCTGTGGTGAACTTCAAGTTTAGCAGGCGACGCAGGCAGAACCCTCCTTCAAAATACTCTAACTATGACTCCAACATGAGAGTGCGTGTCGAGGCCTCATCCCCAGGGCCGGTGAGGCCCGCGTTAACACGGCGCGCTCGATGAATCTGGTTGAAGCACGGTTGCGAGCATCTAACGAACTAATATATTAGTTTTTTTGGGGAAGGGCCTGGGAAATCCCTTTTCGCGAATGGATTATGTCTTTTGCTCCGTCGGAACCGGATGAGATTATCCACAAGTCTTTGCAGTCACGTGGAAAAGTTTCTAGTCCATGTTGTCAACTCATGCCTCCTGACGGGGCCGTCAACAAAGCGCCCCCCTGTATCCCCCCGTGGACGGGGGGAACGGCTCCCTCCCCGTTCACGGGGAGGGTTGGGGATGGGGCTCCTGCGGGCAGTCAGCGCTAATCTCGAAGTCGACTACCCCATTACGGGCAGGGTTACTTGAAATTGAGCGAATCCTTATAAGAGCGGCCTCCGCCGAGCCTCAGTGGAGCTAAGGCGCCAATCCATTCGCGAAAAGGAATTTCCCGGTAATCTGTTACCAAATTTATTCCATTGTTCGGACTTCAACAAAGTTCTATTATACTGAGTTCTCAAAATACTATCTTAATCATGCCGCCGACGGGTAGCCTTCCCTAACCCGACAATTAAGTGCGGATCAGGAGCAATGGACACGTGCCCAAGTTTGAAATAAAGCATAGAAGAACCGGTGAAGTAATTTTTTCCGGACGAGCAGCTTCGCTCAAGGAACTTGTTCACAGCGCCGTTCAAACAGGAATCGACACATCCGTCTTTCAACTTGCGGTGACCAAGCTCAGGCTGAAAAAAGCCGATAAAGTAAGGTTTTATGGAGCCGACCTGAAAGGGGCCGATCTGTCCAAGATCGATCTCACCGAAGCTGACTTCTCGGGAGCGGATCTGTCAGGATGCAATTTTTCAGGATCTTGCCTAAAGAAAGCCGTCCTGGCCAGATGCGATCTTTCCAAAGCGGATTTTAGTCAGGCTCAGTTAAATGACGCGGACCTGACCGAATCCAATATGACCGGCGCTAATTTCAAAAAGGCCATTCTTGACAATGCCAACATGACTTCAGGGAACCTCAGGAACGCCGATTTTTCCGGCTCTAGGGTGTCCAAGACTATTTTCGCCAAGGCGGACCTTACAGAAGCCAAACTTGTCTCGGCAGACGCTTCCCGCTGCAACTTGTCCAGTAACAATTTGGAAAAAGCCGATTTGTCCTGGGCGATATTGTCCAAAGCCAGGTTTGAAGGCGCAATTTTAAGCGGTGCGAATCTCCACAGGGCCGATCTGACGGAAGCTAGACTGGGAGCCTCGCTTATGATCCAGTGCGATATTTCCGAGGCCAACCTGACGTCCGCCGACTTGAACAGCGCGAATTTAAGCGACTCGAATCTCACCGAGGCCATCTTGTCCGGGGCTAACCTGAACAAGGCCAACTTGTCGGGGGTGAAGCTTTCAGGATCCAAGCTGATAAAGACCACGGGAACAAGTTGCAGCCTGGAAAGAGCGATTCTCGTGGAAGCTGATATGTCGGGGGCTTCTCTGGTCGGCTGCCAATTGGCTCAGATTAATCTCGAAAAGGCCAATTTGACCGGCGCGAACCTTGGAAAACTGCCAATTGAGCTCTTCGAGCCTTGTGAAGACGATTCTAGTCGAAGCGACCTTGACCGGCTCTCAATTTCAGAACGCAGATTTGAGTCAGGCGATATTCGACCAAGCTGACATTTCCGGCGGCGCCCTGGACGGAGCCAAAGCCGAAGAAGCAAGTTTTCAGAAAGCGAAAATGGTGGAAGCCACCCTACATTCCGCCAACTTTGTCCGTGCCAATCTGGTTGACGCAGACCTTACCGGCGCGGCGGGAAGAAACGCTGATTTCACTGAAGCCGTCCTGCAAAACGCCAACTTGAATAATTCCGATTTTTCAGGGACAAACTTTACCAACGCCAATTTATCCAGCGTCAAGATGGTGGGGACCCGCATCATCAAAGCAAATCTTTCGGGAGCGAACTTGTCCTGGGCTTACATTGAAAACGCGGACTTTTCAGGCATAAGCGCCAAAGGAGTAAACACCAGAGGCGCAACCATAAACAACGTGAAGGGCGTGTCATCAAAGAAGAAGTCGGGCTAAGAATCGGAGGAATCGCTCGCCGGGAAACCCCTTTTTTGGCAACCCCGCGAAACGCGGGGCCCGGACCCTTCCCCAAAAACTCCTAATGTATTGGGTTGTTAAATGATCCTGGCCTTTCTTCCGGCAGAATGTTCAACGCCTTGGGCTCATAAGGCCACCCCATGGACCATCGGCACGAGGCTCAAATGTGGCCGCAATTGTTAGAGTTTTTTGAAGGAGGGTCCGGGAGGGAACTTTTTTGCACTAGAAGGTTCCCTCCCGGCGCTTCTTACGAATCGGCGTTTTGCGCTCTGCCCATTGACTCATGGTCCAATTGATAGTTGCCTTCCAGGAAGTTCTTGGCAACCAGTTCGACACTGGATTCGTTGTTCATTAACATATCCATTTGTCTTGTGAATTGCAGCAAGCGTCCTACAAGGTCCAGATGCTCTTCGATCACTGATTGGTCATATTTGTAGAATCTGGCGTCCACTCTATCCTCACGCGTGTCCACGGAAAATCCCAGTGCTTCAAATATCTTGGCTATTGCCCTCACCCGCCTGTTCCGGCGGGTTTCGTCGGCCGCCCCACCTTTGAACGAAAACGTGATGTAGTTTTTGTTCACCGAATCACTGCAATACGAATCCAACACGCTGTAATGATACCCTATTCTGGAGCTGAAATTCAGGTAGGTATCTGACGCTATGGCATAACTCCTATCCCCGAACCTTTCGTACGAGGAATCAGGAGATAGCATCTGTTCACGCATTACCGAAAAAAAGCCGCCCAGATCTATGGGTCTGGGCCCGTTATTCCTCAAATCTTCTCTCAGCATTCCCCGAAGCAGGGCCTTCAGCGGAATCGAAGTGATCTGATCCCGGGTCACCCACTGGTCGTCCGGACCGACGTCTCTCAAACCGTCTCCCAAATCGATTATGTGCAAGTCCAAAAGCGTGGACGCCCTGAGCTTCACCGCCCCTCCCCCACCTGTGTCGGAAACGATGTCGCTTATCTGGAACATCTCCCGGTATGATAGTTCGTGGGAAAATCTCATGATATCGTGAAGAGTTTTACAGTTCCCCGCGGAAAAGTTCGTGGCCTTCGGGTCCACCAGATGCAACGGCACTATCAGATCCGCGACTTTGCGCAGGGTCTGATATACAGGCGTATCCTTCATCGCCGACTCTCTGGGCCTCTGGAGTGAGACTAATTCGGGCACTTTACCCAGGTAGACGCGACCGGAATATGCGTCAACCGTTATTTCAGCTCCGTCTTCGATTGCGGAGGTAGCGATTTTCGTGCCTGAGTACGGCAGGCACACCGAATTCTCGCGCCAGCGAAGCCATGTGACCGGTGACCGACCCCGCGTCCGTAACAATCGCGGCAGCCTTTTTCATGACGATGACAAACTGAGGGGTGGAATGTTTCGCAACCAGCACGCCGCCTTCGGGAAAATTAACCAGGTCCTCGTCGCAGGTCACTTGAAACGCGGCGCCTACGCCTACTCCGGGAAAGGCTACTGCGCCGCCGGTCAGCAGCAGGGGATAACCTTCTACTATGGGAAAGTCCCTTTCTCCATCTCTCCCCATGTCTTCGATGTGAAGCGGTCTGGTCTGCAGAATCAACAGCCGCCCTGCCGGGTCCAAAGCCCACTCAATGTCCTGCGGATACTGATAATGTTTCTCCAGTTTCACGGCGCATTCCGCGAGAGTTTTGATTTGGTCTTTGGTCAAGCAGGCTTTATCTTGACGTTCCGGGCTTACCGTATGTTCCGACAACCCGCCGCCGGGATTGGCCACCAGTTCGACCGGCTTGTGGGCTATGTTTATGTCGAAGATGTGTAAATCTTTGTCTTTTGTTACCAGGTAGGAGTCAGGAGTCACAATACCGTCGACCGCATAAGGCCCTAATCCGCAGACCGCGTTTATTAGGACTTTTTCTTCCAGCATGTCAAATGGATGCCGCGAATAGGCTACGCCGCTCACTACGGATTCCACCATTTCAATACATGCCACGCTCATTGCGATGTCTTCATCGCGCATGCCCTTGTTGAGACGGTATGATATGGCTCGTGGCGTGTAAAGGCTCGCTATGACATACTTGTATGTGTCTAATATCCTGTCCGGAGGCACGTTGAGAACAGACAGGTACTGCCCGGCGTAGGAAAGCTCACTGTCTTCTCCGATCGCGCTGCTCCTGAGGGCCACAGCCGGCCTTTTCCCCATGAGCTTTCTAGACATCGCCTCGTACGAAGTTAAAATGGCTTCTTCCAGTTCCGCCGGCGTCTTTGCTTTTATAATAAGGTGTTGAATCTCTTCGCTGACCTCATTTACCGCGTTGGGGTCATTTATGTCGAGATCCATGCGCATGCGGTTAATTTCATCGACCAGGTTGTTTTTTTCGAGAAAGAATTCGTAAGCGCGGGTTGTTATGGCAAAGCCTTCGGGGACAGCCAATTTGGCCCTGTTCAAGAGCTCCCCGAGATTGGCGTTCTTGCCTCCTACCCAGTCCACCATTTCTTTTGTTATCTCCGAATAGGGCAGAACAAAAGCGGTGGGCGGTAATTCTTTGCGGCGACCCAGCTCTTCCTTGATTCCCAGATTGACCTGGTCCAGAGCTTGAAACAACGTCGTGTAATTGTGGCCCGATAAATCGTCCAGACTCTTAACCATCCGTAAAGTATGAAAAACAGCGCGCGTGGCCTGGGACCTTATATACGCCATTCCGAACACATCCTGACCCCTGAGTTTTCCTTCTAAGTCGGCAAGAATGTTAAGGAGTTCGGCATTAGACGCAAGCAGATCCTTGAAGCATGTGTATTTGAAGCGAAAGAGTCTGGAAATCGCCTCACGGCTAGGGCCACGACTGCGTGAAGTCCAACTCTTTATCTTATTGACTATATTTGACAGAACTTGAGCCATTATACGTCCGTTTCTTGGGCGTCATAGCGCTCCGGAGGAAAGGACCGGTCGTCGCATCCTGTATCCGCAAAAGGAGGTCAGGGTCCATAGCGCTAATACGGTTGAGTATTCAAGATGTCTTCGGACAGCGTAGGACGCGGCGCTTGAAGAAGAGCGTATCCTATGTGACCGACATCCTGACCGCGGCAGTGATAATCGACCCGACACCATATTTACGCAACAGTGTACTAAGTGAATGGTTCACACGTCTAAAGTTCTTCTCGCTCCAGATGATTCGTCACATAATCTCTGACGGCGTCCTCCACGGAAGTGAATTCATGATCGAATCCGGTTGATAGAAGCTTATCGGTTTCCACGCGTGTGTAGTATTGGTACTTTTCGCGAGTCCCTCCGGCATATCAACATATTCTATCTTGGTCTCCATGCTTAGAGCCGAAAATACAGCGGACGCCAGGTCATTGAAGTTGCGGGGCTTTCCTGTGCCGGCATTGTAAAGTCCGTTTGCCTCAGGCCGTTCCAGGAAGTGCAGGGTGATTTTCACGGCGTCCTTCACATAAATGAAGTCTCTGCTCTGCTCGCCGTCTTTGAACTCAGGCTTGTAGGATTTGAACAGTTTTACCCGTCCGCTCTCCTTCGCCTGATAATAGGCCCTGATGGCCACGCTGCGCATGTCGGCTTTGTGGTGCTCATTCGGGCCGAATACATTGAAATATTTCAGGCCCACCGCATTCTTTAGGAAGCCTGTTTTGAGGGCCCAAAGATCGAATAACTGTTTCGAATATCCATACATATTCAGCGGCTTGAGAGAAGGAGTGGATTTGTGGTCGTCCATATAGCCCTTAGATCCGTCGCCATAAGTGGCCGCGCTTGAAGCGTATATGAACCGCAACCCTTTGCGTGAGCCGAACCTCAAAGCAAGTCTTTGGGAAAACTGGTAATTGTTCTCCATCAAATAATCCGCATTGTTTTCCGTTGTCGAGCTACAAGCTCCCAGGTGGAATACGGCCCGAACTCCGTAATCGAAATAGCCTTTCTCTAACCTGTCCATGAAAGCGTCTTTGTGCTCGTAGTCGAGGAACTTTAACCCGACCAAATTCTTCCATTTGTCTGACTGCCCAAGTCTGTCCACTATGAGGATATTGTCTTCGCCCGATTCGTTGAGCGCTTTAACCAGATTGCTTCCTATAAAACCTACTCCACCTGTTACTATTATCAACTAATAACCTCGCATTTTAAATAGAATATGCCCTGGACAAGCATATTCATGATTGAAACCGATATCAACTTAATATATTCCAGTAAGTATGGCTGATTGGAAAAAAATGCCCATTGGCTCGTTTTATTGCACAGCGCAGGCCGGAAGGGGGCTATGGAAATGATTGTCTATAACACGTCCATCAAGCTGCGGACAAACGGCTTCTCCGATTGCGTGGACATAACCGCTTCGGTGGAGAAGGCGGTCAAAGACGCAGGTATCATGGACGGACTTGTCACCGTGATGGTTCCCGGCTCCACGGGCGCAGTGACCACCATCGAGTTTGAATCGGGAGCGATTAGCGACCTGAAGCAGGCATTAGACAGAATCGCTCCGTTGGAAATCGAATACGCTCACAACAAACGTTGGGGAGACGGAAATGGTTTTGCACACGTGAGGGCCGCACTGATGAATCCGTCCGTCAGTATTCCTGTAGTCAACGGCAAACTGACTTTGGGCACGTGGCAGCAAGTGGCCTTTCTCGACTTCGACAATAAGCCGCGCACCAGGTCCCTTGTAGCCATGGTTGTGGGAACGGAGAGGATATAAATAAGTATGAAAGCCCTTTGCTTTGACGGCGGCTTGAGACTGAAGGAAATCCCGACCCCGAGGGCCACTGAAAAGGACGCGATAGTGCGTGTGATATTGGCCGGGATCTGTAAGACCGATGTGGAAATATGTTCCGGTACATGGGATTTCACGGGGCGCTGGGACACGAGTTTGTCGGAGTGGTCGATCAATCACCGGACCAGGGTCAAATAGGAAAAAGAGTCGTAGGCGAAATAAACGCTGGATGCGGTCAATGCGCATTCTGCAGAAAAGGGATTCAAAGACATTGCGCTGATAGGACCGTCTTGGGAATTTTGGGCCGCGACGGCGCCATGGCGGAATACTTGGCTCTACCTGCAGAAAACTTGATTCCCGTCCCAGAGGACCTCAGCAACGAAAAAGCCGTTTTCACGGAGCCGGTCGCGGCCGCGGTGGAAATACTCGAGCAAGTCAAAATCGAGCCTGCGAGCACGGTTCTCGTCATTGGAGACGGTAAGCTGGGATTGTTGATTTGCATGGTTCTCAGGTTAACCGGATGCGCGTTGGTCTTGGCGGGGAAACATACCTCTAAGTCCAAACATTTTTCCGCGTTGGGAGGCGCAGTAGTTGCTCCCCGATGTCCTGGCGGAAGCGGACATCAGATTCGATGTGGTTGTAGAAGCTTCGGGGAATCCCTCCGGCTGGGAACTGGCGGTCAAGAAAGTGAAGCCCAGGGGAACCATAGTTCTTAAAAGCACTTATCATGGCGCCCTTAGTTTCAACCCCGCCCCCCTCGTGATTGAAGAGATAACAGTGGTCGGCTCCAGGTGTGGCCCGTTTGAGCCCGCTTTGCGGTTGCTGTCTTCAGGGCTCGGTAGACCCCAGCCCGCTCATAACGGCGGTATTTCCTTTTTCAGAAGCGGAAAAGGCTTTTCAAGTCGCTCAGGAGAAGGATACTCTGAAAGTCCTCCTAACTTTCTGAATTTGCCTTCTAATTATAATTACTTGATTTGCTGACGCTACCTCGCTATACTGCCGTATGGTTGAAGGGCTGTCGTCGGATTTCCGTTTGTCTGAACCGGAACCCGACCCCATTGAACTTGTGGCCCGGGACCAGCCGGCTTAAAGATTCGATACCTTACGCGGCAGGCTGCGAAAATTGGGCCACGCATTGTTCGATTGAAGTCCTACGCAACTCAAAAGGGATTTGGCTGTTGGAGGTAAGGTCATGAAAAAACTAGTTGTGTTAATTCTCGCTGTAACCTTCATGCTGGCGAATCTAGCGCCCTATTCTTCGGCAGAAAATATCCCCGCTCAGCAAAAGCCCGCGCCCGCGGTCCGACTCGCACAGCCCAAGATAGCTGAAGGCCAGGCGTTTTATGGATATGTGCCTCCTCCTCAAATCCGGCACACATGGCCCGGCGGCTATAAAGTAATATTCCACGAGCTCACCAATACTCTCATGCAGCACATTCTAGGCCAGTACTGAGAACCTCTTCCCGCCCTCGTTTTTGACTTCCGACACTCTAGTGATTAAGCAATTGAAGAGGGGATTGTCGTTGAGGAGGTCATAACGTCATGTCCACACCTTATGAAACAGCGGATGATTGTTCGGCCTCGCAACTTGCGGGTTGCGATTGCAGACCGAAAATGTATCTGACCCGGGAAGAAGAGTCTATATTATCCGAACTACGTGAAATAAAACAAGAAGTCCGATTAATAATGGACAAACTGAAGACTGTTGCCGCCGAGACCACCGCAGCCCAGGGGTCCGCCGAACTTTCAGATCTGTCCGGGCGGCTGGAGACATTGCGGCACGCGTGGAACGGCTGGGAAACCAGACTCGACCAAGCTATCGAAGACAAGCTGATAATGTTGGGCCACAGGCAGCCGTAAGAGGGGCGTCCCCAGGTAGGTTAGCTCGCATCTATGAAACGCGTGTCCGTGTTCTTTTTCATATTTGGAGTTGCTGTAGGAAGTCCGGAGGAAGGCTTCTTTCTGTAAGTTTCCCTCCGGTCAGGCTTTAAAGAGACCATAGGTCCGTAACCACTATTTTTGAAGAACCTGCCTAAACAACTCTATATAGCTTTCCACCTTCCGGTCCCAGGAATGCTCGTTTGCCATTAGAGCCATGACAAAGTCTTTTCCGCCGGAGTAATCGGTCTCAAGCATCTCCAGCGCTTGGTGCGCCATGCTCCGGGGGCTGTCGTACCGGAATTCCCTTCCCAGTCCTGTGTCCTCAATGAGTTGGTTGTTTATGATTCGTTCTTCCGAGAGGACCGGTAGCCCTCCCCTGAGATAATTCGATATTTTGGATATGTCGTTGTCGAAGGCGTGCGGTCCGGCGGCCAGAGCAATCCCAAGGTTTGCGTGCCTGATGTAATCCCATATCAGAGGTTCCGGAATCTCTCCGTGATTCCTTATACTCGGGTGCGGATTGATATAGCCTTTCCCCCCGTACATGCTAACCTTATTCGCGCCTACAAGATGTATGTCAGCCGTCGCTTCCAACAATTCAGCGGCAGAGTTCAGCATGAGAAGCATGCGTTCAGAAGCTATGCTACCGAGAAAAAGTATGGCGGCCTTCTCGACCCCATAAGGATTTTCGCCGAGAGTAGGGATTTTGAACGGGCAACCTGTGCCTATGATCGCGACTTTTTGCCTTTGCCCATAAAGGCGGCGCCATCTAGCCGCATTTTCTTCGTTGTTCAAAACCACCGCGGAAGCCTTTGCGGCGATAACATCCTGGCATTCAAGCAACTTCTTTCTGAAAGGCTCATCACGCTCGGGATATTTTTCGTCCACAACCCGGACTATCCTGGACACTACTGGTCCGTCAAAATCCCGCACATGCAAAACCGAATAATGATACGACGTCTTGATGAGGTCGTAATGACCTTCTTGGA
The DNA here is from genome assembly GCA_963747865.1 of uncultured delta proteobacterium. GTDB lineage: Bacteria > Desulfobacterota > Desulfomonilia > Desulfomonilales > Desulfomonilaceae > JBBSBY01. The sequence continues at coordinate 77,304 of CAVVHK010000096.1, forward strand.
GCGCTTCCAGACGTCGGACCGGAATAAAACCGTCTATGCGCCCTTCATTGTCCACAGGGGCTATTACTTCGGCTTCAAGGCCCCGCTGAATCAGACCTCCGGCAATGTTCCGTAATCGGACCAGGTCTATGCCTTTGGGGGGAGCGTACGGGTTTTTGTGGAAGACTATTCCTATTCGCATGACAATAAAGTAACAGCATTCATCATTCGGCAAAAGGGTTAGTCACATTTTTTCAGAAGCCGCTTCAGGTCGTGCGGAAGAATCGGACAAAAGAGGGGAAAACTCCCGGTCCCCATGGTCCCATTAATTTCCCCTTTTCATACGCCAAACAGCTATAGGTTAATTATGGATACCGCCTGCCCAAGTATTTAGTTGTCAAGTCGCGCAAGCGGGGTTATTTAGTGAGAGATCTCAGACTGTCCTTGCCGCGTGATAATAGAATTTAAACAGGCGGGTTACCAGTGAAGAAGGTTTGCATCGTCACCCCTGAATTTCCTCCGAACCAATGGGGTGGATTGGCAAAAACGGCTCATAAAGTCGCCGGCCACATCAGGGATCTCGGGTTGGACGTTCATGTGGCTCATTTCTCAGTGGCGCCCAATGCGTTTGTGCTGCTCGATGAAAACCGCGCTACGGAATGTTTGGATGATATCGTCATTCACAGAGTTACGGTTGGGCGAGAAACCGTGAGCGACTCCAATAGGGAGCTCTGGGACTGTCCGCACAATCTGACTCTGCAGATGATTTACCAGTCTCTGGAAATGTTGCGCCGCGATTTTCGATACGATTTGTTTATATCTTTTTTCCTTTATCCTATGGGTTATGTGACCGGTCTCATTGCCAAACGGTTCGAGACGCCGTCAATAGCCGCCATTGTGGGAAACGACATTAAGAAGTATATTTTCAGTCCTGAAAAGGCCGCTGTGTGTAGGAGCGGGCTTGAAAACGCGGACAGAATAGTCTCTTTGAGCGCCGATCTTATGGAAATGGGCGACGCCCTGGTTCCCATTAGACATAAAACGCTAATCATTTATAATTCAGTAACAAATTCCGAAACAAACGTGGAAGCGGCCACGAGGGCCGATTTTTCGAATAGGGTGCGCAGGGATTTTCAAGTATGCGAAGGGATTGCCATATTTATTTAAAGCAGTAGGCCTTTTGTCCCTACATCACCAAGTATCCTTGGAACTGGTGGGGCAGATCAGGCCGTCTGAACAGGAGATGGTTAGCCGGATGACTCAAGCCGCAGGTATCGGGGAATTTCTGACCGTAAGGGACCCCATACCCCGTGACTCCGCGCCGGATTGGTTGGCCACCTTGGACGCTTTCGTGCTACCATCCTTGACCGAAGGATGTCCTAATATCTTGATGGAGGCGATGGCTGTAGGAGTTCCATGCGTAGGCGCCAAAACCGGAGCGGTAGAAGATCTGATGCGACACCGCGTTTCCGGGCTCCTTGTGCCTTGGGGGAATTCCCAAGCGATTGCGGAAGCTCTCTCGGAATTGATATCCGACTATAACCTGGCCGTGGAGCTTGGGGCCGCCGCCAGAAGAGCAATGTCCGAATTTTCAGAAGATAGGGAGCGGAATCGATGGAAGAAGCTGCTCCTGCAATTGATTGAGTTTTAGTTATGGAAGAACGCAAGAGATACCCTGAAGACCACCGGCTTAGATCCAAGGACCATGAAAGGGCTTTGGCCGCGTACCTGGATCAACAGAGCAAAGTTTATAGTCAGAGGAAGAATGCTTATATCATTGAATTACTAGGTGATTTGAAAGGAAAGAGGTTTTTGGATTACGGCTGCGGGGCCGGTTTTTTCTCGGTTTACGCCGCTCAACAAGACGCGCTGGAGGTCGTGGGATTTGACGCCGAAGAAGAAGCGCTCCAGACAGCGAAACTTTTTGCAGAGCAGCAAGGGGTCGACCATCTGTGCAAGTTTATCCGAAGCGAGGAGTTCCCGCAGATGCTATCCAGACCAAAATTCGACGTCATTTTGATGAAAGATGTAATAGAACATGTCCCCAACGATCAGGAGCTCCTCAGGAAAGCCGGCGAATCGCTGGTTCAAGGGGGCTTGTTGGTGCTAAGCACCCAGAACTCACTATCGTTGAATTATCTGTTGGAAGGTTTCTATCAGAAACACTTCTTGGGCAACAAGAACTGGGCGGGTTGGGATGAAACGCACTTGCGTTTCTACACTCCGATGGGCCTCAGGCGAAAACTGGAGACGGCCGGTTTCTTGTTAAAGGCCTACCGTTCGGTCTACTTGTTTCCCTACACTTTTTCCAACAAACTCACCTTCAACAAGAAATACTTTCGTTTAAATATTCTGAGTCTCATGGATCGCTGCCTGGGTTCGGTGTTCCCTTACAGCTTGCTGGGCTGGAACATAATAGTTTCAGCGGAAACCTTGCCCGTGATTAGAACCAAGACCAAATCTCCGGATGCCCTTGCCGACCTCGCCGTGTTGCAACCGGTATGATCCCAACATACAAGATTATGGCAGACAAGAAAGACGTAATGATAGAGATACCTAAGATGGCGGAATTTGGCGCGTTCATGGCCTTTTCGCTGCGAACCGGCGGTTACTCGCCCACTCCGTTCAATTCATTGAACTTCTCCACGGCGCACGGCGATTCGGCGGAAAATGTTCTCAAGAACTTCGAGGTCCTCGGGGGCGCGCTCTCAGTGGATCCCACCGGCATTGCTACCTGCAAACAAGTCCACGGCGATGACGTCTTGTTTCCGGAAATTGCGGGGCATCATCCCAGAGAATGTGACGCAATCATAAGCTCTCAACCCGGACTTTTTCCCGCGGTGAAGACTGCGGATTGCCTTCCCATCCTGATTGTGGACAAAGAACGAAGAGTAAGCGCGGCCGTTCATTCAGGCTGGCGCGGAACAGTTAGAAGAATTGCCGGAAAAGTCGCTCTCCTGCTTCAACAAAGATTCGGATGCGAAGGTCGGGAGCTGTTTGCGGCCCTGGGACCTTCGATAGGCCAGTGCTGTTATGAAGTGGATGAAGCCGTGCTTACTCCTTTCCACCGGAGTTATCCGGACGCGGGCGCGTTCACAAAAACATACTCCCGCAACGGCAAGTCAGCCGTACATCTGGATCTCCGAGCTGCAAACATGTACGATTTGCTGTCCGCGGGAATACCCTCCGGCAATATTTCAAATGTGAATTTGTGCACATGCTGCGATTCGGAATTGTTTTTTTCTTACAGGAGGAACGGCCCGACGTCAGGCAGACACATAGCGGTCGCGGGGTTTCAATCTTAACAGTCCCCTGTCCGTGCAACGGAGACGAAGCCATTTGGAACCGGAGTGACATGTCAGACACTAATAGGACGAGATTTTTTTTGGCGAGCCAGGCTCTTTTCGGACTGGCTTTCGTGGTAGCCGGGGTCATCGTGGCATGGGAAGGCTTACGAGCGGCGGAAGCTTTAAAGACCCAGTTCGCCCCCTACCTCCCCTTTTCATTACCACCGGACATCGGCCTGAAAACGCAGAGATCCCTTCCGTTCATCTTCGTCACTTTTGTAAAAGGCGTAAGTTGTCTATGCGCAATGCTAATCGGTTTTATGTGGACCGTCTCAGGTCTGGGAGAAATGATCACCAGCGTGAGGCAGGTCCCGCAGCCGGACAAATTCAAGTCTCCCGAACTGGTTGCGGAAGCTCTGCGGAACGCGGAGGCCCAATATTGGCGCGGCTACGTGGCGCCTTTTCGATTCTTGGCAAAGGCATGGGATAGGGTTCGTGGCCTGGACCCGATCTCCTATGAAATGATAATGCAGATAATCGTATCTTCAACCAAAGTGATCTTGCTGGGAATCATCGTAGGTCTGGCAGTGAAAGGGTTGCATGTGATCCCCGCGTTGCTTTCGAAATACCTTCAGCTTCAGGTGAATTACACTGTCCCCGAGCCTACTCCCTTGTATTTGCTAATCATTATTGTCTTAATCATCAATGGTATCGCATTAATAACTCAGGCCCCTTTGAAAAAAAAGGCCTTCAATCGACGAGTGGAGATCTTTAAGGTGCAGGGCAAAGGATCGCCCAATCTGTTTTTCGCCCTCTTTGAAGAGAGTTGCAAACTGCTGAACCCAAAGGGGTTTCAAGATCTCAGACCAATAAGGCTGCAATGGAACAATCAACCCGGAGCCACAGGCGCCCTTGTGGAAAGTTATCCCGAAAATGTGAAAAGGGCCGCCGGAATTACGGGGTATTTGTACCTACCGGTCATTACAATCTTTACTGTGCTGGGCTTCTCCAGGCTCCTGAATTTCAATCTGCCCACTTCCGAAATGCCGTATTCCGAGTTTCTCAGTTTGCATCTATTTGAGTATCTCCTGGAGGTGGCTTTCGGAATAGGCCTCATCATGACTGGCCTATATTTTGCCGAATGGGCCAAAAAGTTCTTCGACGGCAGGCAATATCGTTCCTTTATGGCATTTTGTTGCGAGCAATTCCAAAATCGGCCTCAAGGGCTTTCAGGGAAACCCAACGGGGAAAAGACCGTTAAGTGGGTTGGGATGAGCGGCGTTGACGCCGCATTTGCAGATTGGGCCAAAGACCAGTTGTCGGAGAAGACCTTCGCAGTGGAAATCTACTGGGCTGAGGCAATCTCGGAATCCACGACCCCTGGCGGTCCTCGGTATCTTGTTCAGTTGGAGCGGTCCCCTTCTCTGAATCCGGCGATGGCGAGAATTCTGACGATCCCGTTTAATACAAGTTTCGATACGGAACCCCCTCATCAGGCGGATTCCCCCACATCTCCGGAGAGCCCGCCTCAGCCCTCTGAGATAGACAAAGATCTCGAATGGACGGTCGAGTGACAAAATCCCTAATAGTTGACCGGGAAACCCTTTCCTATGAAAGATGCCTCCGGAGGGCGCCTTCTTGAAAGAAGTTTCCCTCCGGACCTCCCTTCAAGAACTTTTAAAATGGCTATACAATGGGCCGTCATACCTGACCATGCAAACGCCATAGTTAGAATTTTTGAAAGGGGGTCCGAGACATGAAAATAGAGCTTAGATTTACGCGTCTCTGGCATCTCTTTTGCCCGACTCCGGCAGTGGCTCTCCGGGTGACTTTGAGATACAGGAGGGCGCCACGGTCAACGAGGTGCTTGAATCTCTAAAAGTTCCTCAAGACATTCCAAAGATCATCTTTCTAAACGGGGTTCACGCGGAGGGGCATGCGGTGTTAAAGCAAGGCGACCGTCTGGCGGTATTTCCGCCGATCGCAGGCGGGTAATCTGCCCGAAAATCGTAATGTTTCACCGGTAAGCCCCATAACGCTCGCTAGGCCACAACCAACTGAAAACGCCTTAAATTGTTCGTTGCGACCGTAGGTTTAGGAATGACGACCACTAACGTCACTAATTTGTAGGCGCTGGAAGGGAGGCAGTGAGAGGAATTTCTTTCAAAAAGTTCCACTCCGGGGATTAATCACTTATCTGATTCGTCGTCCGTTTCCATGCCTTGTACCCATGCGAGGTTGGCGTTGCGCATGTGCGCCCCGGCCATGAAAGCTTCGTCCAGCTTCGCTCCTGCTAGATTGGCCCCACTTAGTATCGTCTCGAACAGATTGGCTCCGATCAGGTTGGCTCCAAACAGGTTGGCGTTGGTCAGATTGGCTTCGGACAAATCCGCCATTGTCAGTCTCGCCCAGGCTAAATCCGCTTGGGTCAGACTAGTATCCGACAGATCCGCGCCCGTGAGATTTGATTTTCTCAACACCGCCGAATTCAAATCGGCCGATTTGAGTTTGGCGCCGGCTAACCAAGCGTCTGTCAGATCGCAAGCGGACATATTGGTTTTGGTGAGATCCGCTAATCCGAGTTTGGCGCGGCAGAGTCTGGCTCTTGCGAGATTCAAACCCGCCAAATTCGCTTCAGCCAAATCGATGTCTTCGGAAACCGCTTGTTCGAGAAATGCGATCATAGACGACGCGTCTCCGGAGAGCATGATTTCGTTTGTGTATCTGTTCCGTATTTCTATCCGCATGCCCAGCCACCAAGTTGCTTTACAGGAGGATATCAGTTTTGTAGGCTTAGACAAATGTTTTTCGACGCATGATAACGGATTTTTTTGACGGAAGAATTACCAACGATAACAGGGATTGGGAATCCGCAATTGTTCTCCAGGGAGATGTAGAGAGTGACACTAAAGGCGCGTGAAATAAACCTCGACGGCCTGGTGGGGCCCACCCACAATTATGCCGGTCTATCTTACGGAAATCTGGCAGCCACCAAACACGCCCTGACAGTATCCAACCCCAGAGCCGCAGTCGAAGAGGGCTTGAAGAAAATGAAGCTCCTGAGCGACCTCGGCCTGGTTCAGGTAGTCCTTCCTCCTCACCACAGGCCTGATATTCGGGCATTGCGCCGGCTCGGCTTCGTTGGCTCCGACGAAGCAGTGGTTGCCGCAGTGGGCAATTATTCGGACACGCTGCTGGCGGCTTGCTACAGCTCATCGGCCATGTGGGCTGCAAATTCCGCCACTGTCTCTCCCAGCCCTGACACGAGTGACGGAAAGGTTCACATTACCCCTGCCAACCTCGTGACTCTTTTCCATCGTTCGATCGAGAGCGAGTTTACGGGCGGATTGCTGAAAATTATATTTAACGATCCCGAATTGTTCATGCGCCACGCCCCCCTTCCCGGGAGCCTGCTCTTTTCCGACGAAGGAGCCGCAAATCACACACGTCTTTGCAGAAGCCACGGTGAGCCGGGAATCGAAATATTTGTATACTCACGGGAAAATTTATCTCCCTTATCCAACGCGCCACTGATATTCCCCGCGAGACAGTCCATGGAAGCGTCACAGGCCATAGCCCGGCTACACAATTTGGATACTAATCGAGTCATGTTCGTGAAACAGAATCCTGGGGCCATCGACGAGGGAGTGTTCCACAATGACGTAATATCCGTAGGGAACGAGAACGTATTCTTCTATCATTCCCAGGCGTTCGAGGATTCTGAAGTTACGGGTAATCTCGCTCGAAAATTTGCCGACATGTGCGGGGAAGACCTTATCCGGATCCCGGTGAGCCCGGATCGGTTGACCATAAAGGAGGCTGTTGACACGTATTTGTTCAACAGCCAGATTGTAACCGTGGACGACGACCATATGGCCATAATCGCGCCCCATGAATGCTTGAGAAACCCCAAAACGCGCCTCCTACTTCAGGAGATTGTAGAGGGCGACAACCCTGTTAGAGAAGTCCATTACATCGACATCAGACAGAGCATGCGCAATGGTGGCGGCCCCGCGTGCCTCAGGCTTCGCGTCGCATTAACCGAAGCCGAACTCGGGGCCGTAAACCCCAATCTAATTCTGAATGAAAGCCTGTACGCGCATCTTGTGGAATGGGGGAGAGAATTCTATAGAGACCGTCTCAGTTACGAAGACCTGCTTGATCCCCGGCTCATCATAGAAAGCCGGACGGCTTTGGACCGTTTGACCGCAATTCTTAAACTGGGTTCCATTTATCCTTTTCAGCAGGGGTGAGAGGGCCTTTTTCCGGAAACGGGTTTCCCGGTGGGCTATTGCGCCAATTCCGCCTTTCAACGCTATTTTTTTAGCTTTTCGTCCAAATGTTTGACGATCCTTTCCGCAATGGCGTCCGCTAACGGCTTTATGAGCCGGCCGGTTAGTTGATCGACAACTTTATCAGCAATCTTGTCCGCCAGGTCTTCGTAAGGCGATTCCCCGGACGACCTCTCTTCGACTATCTCGTACGGAACAGGCTCGAAATCCGCGACACGGTCGGGGTGTTCTCCGTTATTGTCGTCGGAAATGGGCTCAGGGAAGTCATCATCATCAGGTGTGTCCACATAGGAGCTTTCGGCTTCCGCTTTGGCAACTTCGGCCATCTCGGGAGAGGTAATCGCTCCGCCCATGAACACACTCGCCTTTGCGGACTGGCCGACGCCGCCCAAATTCAGATCGAAAAAGTCTTGAATATCGTAGCGAAAATCGGGGTTTATGTATTTGACCCTGCACTGAACCGGATGTGAAGGAATCTTGCAGTTTAAGGTGTCCGGCAACCTGAAAAGCGCATCCGCAGTGGAGCCTGTTTTGCACTGAAAATAGTTGCTGAGCTTTGTCAAAAGACTGTCAAAATCCCCAATGTTGGACAGAGTGGTTACCTCTCTTAGCAGCCAATACAGATGAAGCCCCCAACCGGATTCCACGATAACGGAAGGAGGCAATGGAAAGCTGCGAACCGCTTTGGCGGCCTGAGGCTGTCCAAAAAAATACACCTTCTTTCCGGAGTGGCCCTCGGGTCCCAAGTCAAGGCCGGCCCATACGGCCACCGCGTACTTGATGTATTGCGGTCCCGGTTTCATGCTTTCCCGCGGGCAGCAGCCAAAGAACACGTGCTGGTCTTCAGCGTATGTCTCCTTGGACAGCAGCTCTACGTTCGGAAAATACCGGGTGCTGGTCTTTAGATCGAGACTTCTTATGGTTTTCACCATTATGAAGCCTTCCCTGGTCCTAAAATAGTCCTGGAAAAGTGTTTCCAGAAAATCCTTTCGGGTAAACTTTTTCATGGCAAAACCTGCGAAGTCTCTTTGAAGGGGATGAAAAGGACGACTTGGCGTCATCTTAAGCCTTGCGCGTCACGCGTGTCAAGAATTTGAAATGATGGATGTTATGATGAGGACGAGCTTTGAGATGCAGGAAGCGGGGATAAGGGAGGCCGGCCTCTCGAAAAGTCTACACGGAAGTGTAAGCCGCGCCGGGAGGGAACTTCTTGTGCAAAATAGTCTCCCCCCGGACTCTCAATGCTTGTGGTTTGAGGCTTTTTGTGTGGCGCAGGCTTTCCAGCCTGGAGTTAATTCATCTGTGACATCGGCAGCCTAGAAAGCCTGTCCCACATAGAAAATTTAAGGCCGAATTGTTAAGTCATCGGCATTGTCCCGGCCCCCCCTCCAAGCGGCTTTAACTATTGCGCTCACATGCCAGGAGCCTGCTAATGCGGCATCCCTAGGACCTGTGAAGCCCAGCCGCGCCACAGGGTGTTGAGGAATCCGGTCGAAGCATCGACACGACAATTTAACCAACCAATATATTGGGAGTTTCTAGGGAAAGATCCAGGAAACCCCTTTTCGTAAACAGGGGTTTCCTGATTAACCATTAAGCGGAAGTTATGGGAATCTTCCTTGGAACTGCTTCACTTATTTTCGGCAGAGTCAATTTTAGTACGCCGTCGACAATTGCGGCGCTTATCTTCGCGCGATCCACAACATTGGTAATTCTGAAAGATCTGAAGTAATTGCCGGTTCCGTATTCTTCGAGCAAAGTTTGCCCTGCCGCCTTTGTGGGCTGGAGCTTGCCCAATATAGTCAGCGTATCGTCCTTCAAATCCACTTCAACGCTGTCCGGCCCAATGCCCGGCATGTCAGCGAGGATTACGAGTTCCTTGGCGGTATCGTAGATGTCCACTGCGGGTGAGAAATACACCCCCTCGCGGGTGAATTCGCCGCCGGTGGTCGGCAATTCTTGCTTTTTTTGCGGTTCTAGCCCGTGATCAGCCATAGTTCCGGTTCCTCCTTTTTTCGCCGATCAATCGGAAGTAATGGTAATCTGTTTAGGAATAGTGGCTTTTTCCCTCTGGAGGGTAACGGTTAACACCCCGTCCTTGTAGGTTGCTTTTACGCTATCCGCATCAACCTTTGTAGGGAGGGTCAGGCTCCTCTGGAACGTGCCGGTGGCGCGCTCTCTCCGATGATAGCTCGCTTGCTCTCCGGGATCGTAAGGTTTTCGTTCACCTTTCAAGCTAAGGGTATCCCCTTCTATCTTGATTTCCAGATCTTCGGTCTTCATCCCGGGAATTTCGGCAGTGACGACGTATTTTTCGTCCACTTGAGCTACGTTTAAAAGCGGAAACAAGCGGGCGCCACTCCACAAAGGAGTGGAGAACGGCTTCCTGCCACTGGACAACACCCCGAAAAGATCGTCCAGGCTCCTTTGGAGCCTGTCAAACTCTTCCCAATAAGGGTCTCTACCAAGTTTCCATCTGAACATGGACATTTACTCCCTCCTCCGCCTTGGGACCGGCGGATCGAAATTCTCGAAAGCAAAACTCGGTTTTTTCGGCCTGACATCACCGCTGTTATCTCACATTCTTGCTTGCGACAACAGCGTCGAAATTCAGATATGCATGATGAATTGGTTGTCAAGGGAGTGGCGCCTTTACCTCCGGTGGCGGCGAGCTGTTTCAACCGTGATGAATGGGCAGCGGCCACTCAGGGCTCCGCCCGTAGCCACTCAAAGGGACTCCCTCTATCAAGGGAGAGAAGGTGAAACGCGGCATAGTCACTTTGGAAGTTCTTTAGTTGGGGGCCCGAGGGAAACTTCTTTCAAGAAGTCCCCCTCCAATCGCATCTTCATAGGAACTCAAAAAGGAGCAGGACATATCTCAACTTTACGGTTTGTAAGAAAACTTGACATCCCGGAGGCGCCCGGCGATTAGCGGCCGGATCGCAATAGGGCGTGAGGGCTAAGGAGAGATTATGATTGCGCGGACAACAGATTGGCACGTGCATTGCTTGCTGCAAACAGTGACAATAGCGCAGAGGCTAAACGGAACAATGGAAGATCAATTCGCCATCATTGTAGCAGACCGTAATCGGCACGTCAGGGATTTCCTGAAGCGGGAATTTGAGGCTGACGGTTATGTTATACTCCTGGCAAAAGACGAAAAAGAGCTATTGTCGCTTATTGACGGCGCCGTGCCGGCAGATCTACTGATTTTGGATTTGGAAGTTCCATGTTTTGGGGGCGCGGATTTGATGGACCAATTGAATAACCGCAAGCCTTCAATGCCTGTGGTTGTGCATACGCTGCTCACGGAGCAATCGACTCACGGGGCCGTGCAAAAAGCCGCCGCTTTTCTGGAAAAAAGGGGTAACAATATCGACCACTTGAAAGACGTGGTGTTTGGCGTTTTAAGAAGATATTACCCTGATCGGTTTCCCGCTACCTAGAGCTAGCCTGCTGTGATCACGCCTCCCCCCTCGCCAATAAGCCCTTACTATTGCGCAAGAGTTCCCACGCACGATCCATGGGGCATATGAACGCAGCGTCAGCGCAAGGCCCAGGTGGATGTACTAGAAACACGCTTTGATCATGTAGGCGACGAATATAAGGAGATTATGGGAAAGAGTCCCGGTTCCTCCTTTTTGCAGGAAGCGGTTCCCGGTTAAGTATTATGCAGACACGCCCGCGGCCCTAGCGGACAGATTGGCAGATATCTTCACGTTCCAGGGCGTGGCTCCACGACTTTGAAGCAGTCGGCCTACCCGGATTCACTCGACGACCGGATTATCTGAGGATAGTTGCAGCAAGTCTTCCTTCAGGTGGTCCAGCTCTTCTCTTATCGCCTCGCGACTGTTATGGATAAATATCTCGTTCTTCGTGAGCCTGTCCTCCAGGACTTGCATCTTGGGCAGGATAAAGAAGAACGTGTAAATCGCCATGCCCGTCAAGAGCGCCAAATTAGCTATTTGCAGAATCCACAGAAACATACTGTACTTCGGTTTCTCCTTTCCAGCCGCTTCCGGCCGGGTTGGGGAGGTAGGCCCGGAAGGTTGCGACGGTTCTTCGGGTTTCACTGTCGAGGGTCCAGGCTTTGGGCGATTGTTGTCCTCCATCTGGGCCTTTCGCGCCGAGGCCTTAAGGTCTTCAGAAACCCGAATGGGAATTTTTCGGGTTACTCTCACCTGGTCACCCTGAAACACCTTTACAACAATTTCCTTACCGTCCAGTTGAGCCAACTGGCCAGGGTCCCGATCCGGGATCACAACAATCATAAAACCTGCGTCTGCGGCCACGTTAAAGCGACCCCAGCTATCCTTGGGCACCGTCTCTTGTCCGGGGACGCGCACGATTCCGAAGTAGTTGACCCCACGTTCTATCGGGTCCACTCCAAACAACTGATCCACTCCGGATTTATTGTCCACATTTATGATCTCACCCGGTTTAACATTGCTCTCGTTAAATACCACGGATGTCTTATCTATATTGAGCGACACGTCACGGCCGGCCCCGAGTCTCACCGTTCGATCTTGTTCCGTAGCCGCTTCCGAGGTCATCAGCGGCTGATCATCGATTGCTATGATGAAAAGATCCGCCACGCTTTTTGCCGTAAAAATGCTTCGGTTGGCTTTGTCTATGAGTTTTATGCCTATAGACTTGATCAGGGAATCATGGAAACTTCTTGTATTTACATCATAATGTTTGGGACCTGCAAGCGGAACGGCATTTCCGGTTTTGTTCGCAGCGTCGATCCACTCGATCTGAATCGACGCTATGTTCCTCACGAGTTTGGTGTTCTTGGGATTTATAGTAAAAGAGAATTGCCTGAATTTGTCTCGCGGGTCCACTTTCTTAATTGTGACTTCTTTGCCGGTAAACGTCACGTTTATTTTAGGAACAAATGCGCCCTGAGCGTCTTTGAGGCCGTACGTTTCAGCAGGGGCCTTTTCGGCCAGGCAAAGCAATGCGACCAAGACCAGCAGCAATAGGCCTATTCCGAGATGGGGTATATTTTTAGGTTTCGAGCTCATGGGGCCTTTTCACCGCTGCCGTGGACTTGAAGGCGCAGGCATTTACCGAATATCGGGTATTCTAACAGCGGAATCCACCAAAATCAATGGATAATTTTCGCCTTAAATCCGTTATATTACCATAATTAGATTATATTAGTTCAACCACTGAATTAATCCATAGGTTTACGTTGAAATGGCATCTCTCCATTCTATTTGTATTAAAACGATTCGCACCCAGCGGGCATTGTGCAACAGCCGACAGAACAATTTTTCCTGTAATGGCGCCCAAGGGGCCACACACTCTGAGCAAGCATCCATCCATGGGTCGGATAGGCGCCCCGAGCTCGCAATGACATGCCGGCGTGTCTTTGCTAAAATCAAAACGGCTAAACGATCCCGATATTTGCCGGCAAAAATCAACGGTCGCCATTCTGAGTATAAAATGAGAGTCCCAGTTCAACATCCATGCTAAAATAAAAAATTTCAATAATTGGAATCGTCGTTGTTCCATTCTCAGGAGAAAGCCTCATGGATTTTCATCATGTTCCCATAGCCGAGAAAGCCCAGACCATACCGCCTTTTCTAGTAATGGACGTCCTGGAGCGGGCCATGGAAATGACAGCGGATGGCGAGGACGTAATTCATCTGGAAGTAGGGGAACCCGATTTCGACACTCCGCCCAATATCGTCGAAGCCGGCATGGCCGCGATGCGCGCCGGCAGGACTCATTATACCCCCAGCGTAGGCATACCGGAGCTGCGCAGGGCTGTGACGGACTATTACTTAAGGACTTACGGCGTCGACGTGGACCCCCAATCCGTCATAATCACTTTGGGCTCTTCCCCGGCCTTTTTGCTGATATTGGCTGCCCTTCTGGAGCCCCAAACCGAAGTAATCCTGACCGATCCTCATTATGCTTGCTATCCCAACTTCATCCGCTTCCTGGGCGGTGTTCCGGTCTATGTGCCTATACAGGCAGGCGCCGGATTTCAAATCGATCCGGATGATGTCGGGAGAGCAATCACCGATAAGACCAGGGCAATCCTGGTCAATTCTCCTTCAAATCCTACAGGCGTGGTCATGGAACCGGAACGCATGCGGGCGTTGGCCAAGTTTAACGTTCCGATAATCTCCGACGAAATTTATCATGGCCTCGTCTACGAGGGCCGAGAAAACTCCATACTGGAATTTACCCGAAACGCTTTTGTAGTCAACGGTTTTTCCAAACTTTTCGCAATGACGGGTTGGAGGCTGGGTTACCTGATGGCTCTCCCCCAGCACGTACGCCCTATTCAGAAAATGATTCAGAACTTCTTCATCAGCCCCGCGGATTTCGTGCAATGGGCGGGTGTTGAAGCGCTTACGAACACCTCCGGTTATACCGCAAAGATGAGAGAAACTTTTAACGAACGGCGAATGGTCATGATCGAAAGACTTCGCAAAATGGGCTTCGGGATAACGGTCCCGCCAACCGCTGCATTTTACGTTTTGGCTGACGCCAGGAGGTTTTCATCTGATTCTTACCGGTTCGCATTCGAGATCCTGGAGGACGCCAAGGTAGGTGTGGCTCCAGGCATAGATTTTGGACAAAATGCGGAAGGCTTCATCAGGTTCTGGTACACCAATTCTCTCGAAAACATAAATGAAGGGTTGGACAGGATTGAATTGTATTTGAAAACAAGGTTCGGGCACGCCGACACGCAAACGAGGGTTCCGGATGTTGTGGGCTAGGAAACCGTACCACAGCGGTAGCGCCGGCCCCGTTCTTTGATTCAACCGCATTTCCTCCTGCAGCGCTGACCCGGTTAATTGGGTGAATGGAGGCGACCATTGAAACTGCCAAGGCTATTTCTCCATCGAGAAATAGCGTCGTCCGAGGAAATAGTATTCGACGGGCAGAGCGCCCGATACCTGGGTCAGGTTCTGCGTCTCAAACCGGGAGATCTGGTTCAGGCCTTTAATTGCTCTCATGAGTATACTGTCCGGTTGCTGGAATGCTCCCGGAGACGCGTGCGGGGGATTGTGGTCGAGGAACGTCGGGCTGAGCGCCCCCGGAGTGATATTATCTTGGCGATTTCATGTGTGCGGCCGGACCCCATGGAACAGATTTTCCGTCATGGGACTGAACTCGGCGTAACCCGATTCTTCCCGCTCATAAGCGCTCGTTCTACGAGAAAGCCTGAGGAGAAGAAAAGGCGCTGGGAGTCCGTCGTAGCCTCTGCGGCTGCACAATGCGGCAGGTGTTTAACTCCCGAAATCGAATCCGTCGTTCCGGTTAATGAATTCCTGAGCCGGCATCCCCAAGTGGAAGCAAGGATTGTACTGACGCCTTACGGAAACCCTGTATTGCCTTTTCTGGAAAGCTCCGTCCAAGACTCTGCAATCATCCTGGTCGGACCGGAAGGAGGGCTGGATCCATCGGAGGACGAATTGGCTCAAGAAGTGGGGTTCACTCCGGTGTCCCTGGGGCCGAACATCCTAAGAACAGAGACTGCCTCGATAGCGGCTTTGGCCGTAATATCGGCTCATATGAGTATAAATTCCCGCCTAAATAGCTGACGACCGCGCCCCTTGACGCCCGCCGATTAAGTAGTGCGCGTTTCTTCGACTCCTCACGTAAAAAAGCTTGAGTCATGGGCTCGAAGCCGATTGACCAAATTCGAGGTTCGTGGTAATTTTATAAGTGAATTAAAATAATTCGGGATGAACGTAGCAGGGAGAGAGGGTGGGATTTGCTCTCGCCGTCTTAACAGAACCTTAACTCCGCTGCCGCATACTCCTTGGACCATACCCCGGTGCTCACGCGAGGTAACCATTTGCTTATAGGCGGCAAAATCTGAGACTGCCATGGAGTTTACCCCCCCCCCGCTAAGACGCGAAACGTCTTGGCGCGCAGCCAGACGATCCGCCGCGTAACTGAATGGTTGGGATTCGTGCTCAGGCGGTCAAAGACGCCTTTGTTTTTCGAATCCGCTCTGCGTTGGAAACATATGGGAACAGGATTTTTTTGAAAAAAATCTCGGATCACCTTATTATATCAAAGGGCGTAGGGACCGGATCAAGAGCCTGTTATCACGGTTCGTTCAGTCCATGGAGGGAGACCTGCCCCACGCTAGGTGGACGGTTTAGGGGAGGAAAGCCCCGGTATTCCGCATTTTCCCGGAATGCTTGCCCGGAACCGTCGAGGTTGGAGAATATCGCAATGAAGTTCTTCACAAAAAACTCAAGAATAGAGGTTTGTTAATGGCGCAGAGAGACATTGAGGGAAGTTTTTTTGCGAAAAAATTCACCTTGGATCCGCGCGAAACATTCCTTCCCGACTTTCCGGGCGATAAAGCAATCTCTGAAGTCCTGCCGGAATTGGCGCAAGGGAACAAACCGCTGGGTAAGATTCAGTTCGTGGCTTGGGTGGATTTCGTTTTGGAAAACCCCGACGAAATATGGGAAGGCAATGGCGACGAGGAAAATAGCTACTACTATTACTTTTATTTTGTCAGCGAAGAAGGCCTTGCTCCCGCGTTTGTGGTTGAAATCAACTGCATAGATGATTTTTGGAAAATCAATAACTTCTCGTTAGTTATCACCCAACCTGAGTTGGCGAAAGTCAGAAACGGACATCGGGTTTACTGCCGAACCAAAGAATGGGACCGGGAGAACTTCATCAGAATTCTCAATGATGAAGCTCTCCAAAAGTATGATCAAAATCGGCTGGACGAGGCCAGAGAGCTTATCGACACAGCCATCCGCTTTAGCGGCTCGGGAAGCGCATACTTATTCAATAACCGAGGTCTCATTTGCTGGAAGATGGGGAGAACGGATCAAGCGAAGAAAGATTTTCTGGAATCCATCAACCTGGACAGCAGCAATGGCGATCCTTACTTCAACATAGGTTTAATTTACTTTGACGAGTCCGATTACGGGAACGCCTTGCGATTTCTTAAACAGGCGGTTGAGATAAATCCTGTTGATAGCCAATTTCTTACAGAATTGGGCCATTTATACTTGGAGATGGAAGAAGAGGAAGAAGCGCTGAAGCTTTTTAAGAGGGCGTTTGAGAATGATCCAGCGGACCCCCAGGTAGATTTTCATCTCGGGTATTATTTCCTTTACAAGAAGAGAAGCCCGAAGAGCGCAGTCAAGCACTATTACCAGGGGCTGAAAAAGGATCCCGACGACCAGTTCGCCTTGGCCGACCTAGCCATAGCGCATTGGGTTCTGGGAAATCGGCGAAAGACCCTCCAAATCCATAAAGCGCTGCAGCGAAAACCCAGACTGATGCCTTACACCATAAGCAGGTTAGTGTACCTCAATATGGAAATGGGCAACTACGAAGCCGCCCTCGATTATTACAGAGAAGCCCTCAATAACGGGGATCCTTTTGAGCCTGAATGGTTGCATTACAATGCGGCTCTGGTCTATATCAAGACGGGTCGCGCAAAGCAGGCTTTGGACATCTTGGACTTGGCGGTCAAGATGGGAGGCGAGGCGGTGATCAGGAGAGCCCTCTCCGAAAAAGCGCTCGAGGAACTCAAAGGAACACCGGACTTTAAGAAATTGATAACTTTGCCCCCTAAAAGGAAGAACCGTTAACCGTCGATCGCAGGTCCTCTTTTTGCTTGCTGCGTGTGAAATCGTAGGTATCCCTCCGTCGTGGGTGGAGGGCGCTTCAACAATTGTTTATAATTCCCATCACCCGCGCGTCACAACGAATAATCACAGGGGCGCTGCCCTGTAGCGGCGCCTCATTAGCAAGACGGCCAACCTGCCCCGTCGCCGCATTGAGATTTTTTGAAGGGAGCTCCGGAGGGCAGATTCTCGCCAGAAAGCGCCTTGCCTTGTCATCCAAATGACATAAGGGAGTATTTGTTGGTTCGTCACAATTTCTCTGCCCCCTCGGCAAACTGCGGTCCCCGATATAACGTATCCCTGGATTTGTAGTCTAAGGAAGGGACGGTTCATTTGGCCTCAAATGCGTAGACCAGGAGAAGGAAGCTCTAACTGATGGAGTCGGAAGCTCATTCCCTGAGGGAAGATCTCTACCGCGTAATTCAACATTACGCTGACCTGTCCAAGCTGGCCAAGAAAGGAGAGGTAGATCCAATCGGCCAGATTGGTAAAATTGTAAAACAAACCGCTCCATATTTGTTGTTGGTCATTAAGGACATGCTTCCCAGAATGGAACGGAGCGAAATAGATTACAACGAAGCCCTCCACAACCTCATATTGCAAGCACGCATGTTTTCGGATGCCCAGGTCCTATTTGATAGCCGCAACGAAATTCAAAAAATAGAGGAAAACGGCCGAATATTCCTTTACGGAGTAAAATGGCTGGACGCTCAAACCAATGTCAGGCCGGGTCCGGCGGACATTGATATGATGAAGCATAGGCTGAAGGACCTCAACGAAAAATATAAAAAGCGGTACATAATCTCCGATTCGGAGACGGGAACTCTCATTCCATGTTTCTTTGTGAAGCAGGAGGAGTCAAAAGAGGCGACAGTCTCTCGAATGGCTGATTTGGTTAGAAGGGCGTTGTTGGAGCTGCACCATCTGATGGTGGAGAACGAACCGGAGAAATCTCTCTATTTCTTTTCCAGACCAAGTCGAAAGGAAATTGAAGACGACATAATGAGCCTGGCTTGGTTTTTGTTCCGGTGCGGCCACTCGGTTGATCGAATAGCTTCGGGATATTATAAAGATAGAATCGCTGAGTTCCTCAACGAGAAGCTGTTGGACTACCTGACGGAGCATCAAAAGAAACTTGAGACTATACAAGGAGTTTCCACCCACCTGATGGTGATCTCCTTCATTGACTTCATAAGTTTTTTCGAACTGCCCGCAGACTACACGGAGCTTGACGATCCCAAAGAGATAGCCAGAAGGGCAAAACTGATCAAATCCCGTCATAGACGAGGCTGGAATCTTTTAAGAAAAGCCGGTGATTTGTACCATCTTTATGGGACGATACCACAAGGTCGTCTTCCCCAAAGCTTTTTCGCGTACAGATTTTATTCGTCATTCGGAGATTATCGGGGAGAGCACAGACCGCATGATCCAAAGGGGGCGCAAGCGGTTAAGCTCTATAAGCCCGTTCTGGATCAAGAGGCATTGGAGAAAAAGGCTAATGCGGATCTCGCGGAGAGCGGCCGTTGCTTCAGCTCAAAGACAAGAGATGAGATGAGCGGACTCCTGAAGCTGATCATGGACTCCCTGGCCGACCCGGGAAAAGTGACCGGCAAGAAAGTGAAAGTCCTAGGGGATATCTCTTCCGGAGCCATGGGCAAGGTTTGTATAGGTATATTTCGGAATCAGATTGTCGCTCTCAAGAAGGTCAAAGCAGGAATCGCCTCAACTCTGGGCGATCCCGTAGCTCTTCTTGAATACGAAGCCGCGATGCACGCTAGGATTCAAACCCCCGAGCAACATCCATATGTTGTGGAATATCACGGTCTTATAGAACAAGACGGTGAAAGACTCCTGATAAACGGATACCACCCCAATGATAATCTAACCCAACTCGTCGAAAAGAAACTGGCAAGAGAAGTACAAGCCGCCGTTCTCCGTCGAAAGCAGGGTGAATTTGGCCACATTGGAAATCCTGGTCAATCAGCTATTGGAATGCTTGCGCGTATTCAGGGCCAAAGGCTTGGTCCACAGGGACTTGAAGACGGATAATATCCTTTATATGGTAGACGAAAACGAGAAACTCAACCGCATAAAGGTCATTGACTTTGGAGTGGCTTTGGCGATCGGTCAAGGGGCCGTGGACGATATATTCAGAGGAAAAGTGGTCGGGACGTTCGCCTACATGGCCCCTGAGCAGGCCAGGGGCCGCAGCGTTTTTCAATCGGACTTGTATAGTGTGGGCGCCATCTTCACCGTCCTGCTGACCGGCCAGCTTCCCATGGTTTTCCCGAAGACCAAAACCAGACCCGAGCTTGTCCAGCAGATATTAAGAATCGAAAACGAACCACGAAAAAAATTAACTGTGCTTAATCCTTGGTTGAAGAAGAACACTACCTTTGAACACATCGCTGCGACAGTTGAAAGAATGCTGGACTTGGACCCATTGCGAAGGCCTACCATAGAGGAAGTTCAAGAGGCGTTCGATGGTGTCTTTCAATACCTCGGCCAAGAGAAGCATGCGTTGAGCATATTTTATCATAAGGGATAACCTGCTCAAATTAGGCAAGCGTTCTCCGGGAGGAAACTTTTTGTGTGCAAAAAAGGTTTCCTCCCGGACCCGCCTTCAAAAAACTCTACTTATGGCGCCAACATGCCGGCGCCTGCCAATACGACATCCCGAGGCCCTAAGAGGCTTCCGTCAGCTCAAGACGCTCCGTGATCTACTCGAACCACAGATATGACCGTTTACCCGACCAATATATTGGGAATTTTTGGGGAAGGGCCCGGACCCCGCGAAACACGGGGTTGCAAACAAGGGATTTTCGGGTGGGCTACTACCACAAAAAGCTTCATGTTTTGCCGACGATGGTTTATAAATAGGGGTTCGGTTTCCATCGGCGCATCGCCGGGAACTACTGTCGAGGCAAAGACTGAGCCCAACGTACTTAAAGGTTGGCCGCTTGGCTTGACTAGTCATATGCAGGGGTGATTATATGTTCGGTCCGCTTCCTAAACACTTTTTTCTGACAGCCGGCAAAGGTGAGGCTTCCACCGGCTTGAACGCATTTGATGCGGCATTGCTGGACGCCGGGATAGGCGACACAAATCTCATTAAGATGAGTAGCATTCTGCCGCCGGCAGCCATTGAAATTCCCCCTCGGGAGCTACCCAAAGGATCCTTTGTCCCGCTTGCGTTCGGTGATATCGCGTCGTCTCAGCCGGGGACAACAATATCTGCAAGCGTCGCCGTAGGAATACCTGAAGATCCGTCCGCCGCCGGTCTAATCATGGAGTGCTCCAGGATAGGCGAAGCCGGACCCTGCGAAGAAACTCGTGAGAAGCATGGTGGTGGAAGGAATGGAAGTAATTCGTGGCGTTAAAATTAAAGAAATCAAGAGTATTTCCGCTACCCTTAAGGTTACGAGGGTGGGAGCGGTATTTGCGGCGGTGGTGCTATGTCCTTAAATCCTGCTGAGTGGTTCACCGAGGCTTACGAGGGCCGGACGGCGTTCTCAGTCCGGTATTCAAAGAAACTGTTTGATACGAAAAGCGACTTTCAAAGAGTCGAGATATTTGAAACCGAGGCCATGGGCCGGGTTCTGATTCTCGAGGGCTGCTTCATGGTGACGGACAAAGACTCGTTCGTATACCATGAAATGTTGGTTCATCCCGCGATGGCTTGCTTGGACAATCCCAAAAAGGTTGTGGTCATCGGCGGCGGCGACGGTGGCGCCGTAACTGAGATAGTGAAATACCCCGGGGTGGAATCCGTTGTCCTCTGTGAAATCGACCCAATGGTGATAAGTAGTTGCAAGGACTACTTCCCAGAAATTTCAGCGGGTTTATCCGATCCTCGTGTGAAGATCGTCACCCGCGACGGAGCCGCGTTCGTAGCCGAACATCAGAGTGAGTTCGACCTGGTTCTGGTTGACTCTACCGATCCGGTCGGCCCTGGAGAGGCTCTATATAGGATTTCCTTTTACGAAGCCATCAAAAGAAGTCTCAAGCCTGGAGGGGCCACCGTGCTGCAAACAGAGAGTCCTTTATTCATGCGGGACGTATTCAGCCAAAGCGTCGCGAAATTGAGGGGAGTATTCGGCGGCTCTTCAGCTACGCCGTACCTTTCCGTCATACCGTCTTATCCCGGCGCTCTCTGGTCTTTCACGTTCTGTTCGGAATCGCTGGACCCCAAAGACCCGAAAAGCCTTGAGCGCGTACCGTCGGGATTGAAATACTACGGTCCTGAAGTCCATAAGGCTGCGTTCACTTTGCCGCCGTTTGTGTCGGAGCTTCTCCAAGGGTAATTTTAATAGTCCCGGGCCGACCCCAGGCGCCGAGTCATTGAACCGGGAAATCAAAGTAGGTGTGAGGGAATGGCTCGCGCTTGAGAGTGAAGTGCCACCATTCCCTATCATACGGCTGAAAACCGTGTTTCAGCATCAAGAGCCGCAGCAGTAAGCGGTGGGCTCGTTGTTCCGGAGATAAGCCCTGGTGGTCAGGCCACGACTCGGGTCCGAAGTAGTCAAAAGCGGTTCCCATATCAAGTTCCTTTGCGTCGCCCCCTTCCCCGAATGAGATTATTGTGAGGTCCACCGTGCTTCCCCTGGAATGAGCTGATTTCTCCGCTATGTACCCGTCCCTGAACAAATTCGCTTTTTCCACATTCGGATAAAATTCATTTTTCGTCTTGATATCACTGATATCCTGAGCCCATCTGACAAAATGTTGGACCGCTTGCTGCGGACGGTACGCGTCATAGACCTTCAGACACAAGCCGAATCGTTTCAGATCCTCCTGCGCTTTTTTCAACGCTTGAGCCGCTTTTTTGGTTAATATGCATCGGGACCCCTGATAGCCATCGATCTTTGCGCCTACAAAATTGTGGTTCGAAGCGTATCTCATCTCGACGCTGAGATCGGGGATTATGTCCCGTGCGTACGCGAAACCCGGGGGGAGGCCTTCCGCACAGCCGGCGCTCGCACACAGACTGAGTAGCGCCGAAAAATAGATCAAGAGGTGTAAGCGCCCCCGCGCCTTAGAATCTCCCAACTCAGCGATATTGGCTGACAATTTGGCACACACAGCCAGTGGCGCGATAACGAACGTCCGGATCGGGCTCATTTTTCGTTGACTAAAGTCATTCATTTTCTTGCCTCTGATCAAAAGAATTGCTATTAACTGCGCCGGAAGCTACAAAAGAAGTCCTGAGCCCCTCGTTGAGATTCTGGAGGAAACAGTATTTCATGTCAACGAAGTCCTTTCTGGGAGCAGTGTATAGTGAAATCACCGCAAACAGGCCTGCGATTCTGGGCTGCCCGCTCGATATGACATCCACCTTCAAGAGCGGGTCCGACAAGGCTCCGAGAGCTATTCGAGAGGCCTCCGAATCCATTGAAACCTATTCCCCCTTTTTCGACAAGGATCTTGAGGATCTGCCGTTTGCGGATTTGGGCGACCTGGATTTTGACGGAGATTCCGTGGAAAAGGCTATGCACAAGATTGAGAGCGCCGCAACCGACATCCTTATGCTTGGGGCTATTCCGCTGGCCATCGGAGGCGAACATACGATCACCTTGGGAGTCGTCAAGGCCCTGAAACGAGTATATCCCGACTTGGCTGTGGTCCACCTGGACGCCCACACGGATTTGCGAGACGATTACGAAGGGAATTCGCTGAACCATGCTACAGTGATTAAGAGGACAGCAGAGCTTATAGCGCCCCCAAACCTCGTGCAACTTGGAATTCGGTCCGGCACCCGGCAGGAGTTCAATTGGATGCAGGATAACGGCACGTTGCTCCGCTGGATGCCCGGCGCAGAGAAACTGCTGCTGAAGAGATTAGATCGGCTGCCTGTGTACGTGACGTTGGATCTGGATATAATGGACCCGGCTTGCTTCCCGGGAACGGGCAATCCCGAGGCGGGCGGCTGGTTTTACGGCGACATGGAAAGATTCTTGAGCGCACTAACCATGATTAATGTCGTGGGCATTGATGTGGTCGAGCTGAATCCGGCGCTGGATCCTTCGGGGGCTTCGACAATTCTCGCGGCCAAGATCATCCGGGAACTACTTATCGTGTTGAACCACGACGATGGTCAAGCTCCCTTGTAGGGCGCCGGATATAGGATCAGGTCGTCAGGAGAGAGTTACCACGGCTTTCATGAGCGGCGGAAAATCTGAGAGCTTGGGGAAAGGCGCGCGGGAAGGATTTTTGCAAGAAGTCCCTCCCAAAGAACTCTTAATTATCGCAGCCGGCTCTTGCATAGTTTCTTCGTCTATCTATTGAAGTCTTCGTTCTGAAGGCTGTTTCGGACGGTAATCGCCTGCTCTAAACGCAGGGAGGTTATGGGGATTGTGAGAAAATGAGGGTAGATCGTTTACTTGTAGCGCTGTTTACAACGATGTGCTTGATTCTTGCCAAGCCGGCTCTTGCCACGGAGGACGCCAAGATCCACCAGACTCGCGGCTGCCCTGATCTTATCGATTTAATAAAAGATATTACGCCTGTTGTCGTGAGCATATCCATTGAACGCACCCTGGTCGAAAATAGCTCGTCCGAACGCCGGCAGCCCTTGTTTAAGGCCAAGGCCGGCATTTACGATGAGAAAAAGCTTCGTGAAAAGGTGCAGACCGACAGCCTGGGGAGCGGCTTTTTTGCAGATGCGTTTGGCCACATAGTGACTAATGCGCACGTAATCGAAGGGGCCAGCAAAATTCTTGTCACCCTTCCCGATGGTACAATTGAAACGGCTAAAATGGTTGCGGTCCATCCGAAAGTTGATCTGGCCCTCATAAAGGTGGAGGCGCCTCAAGGCCTGCAAAAGGCCAAGATCGCAGATTCTTCCTCTGTTCAAGTCGGAGAATGGGTGCTGGCGGTGGGCAATCCCTTCGGCTTGGGTAGGACCGTAACCGTCGGTATTGTGAGTGGAAAAGGCAGATTTCTGGGCTTGGGGCCTGACGATAACTTCATCCAAACCGATGCGGCCATAAACCCCGGTAATTCTGGGGGACCGCTTTTCAATATGTCAGGTGAAGTGATAGGCGTTAATACGGCCATTATCGCGTCGGGCAAAGGAATCGGGTTTTCCATCCCGTCCAATTATGTGATGGAATTGCTCAGATCCCCGGGCGCCTCCGACTCCGGCCTGAGGGGTTGGCTCGGTATCTATGTAGAAGATATCAGTAATGAACAGTCGAGAAAGCTGGGGATGAACTCGCCCCGGGGGGCAGTGGTTGACGAGGTGCTGAGCTCGGCTCCAGCGTTCACCGCGGGCCTGCGAAAAGGAGATCTGATTATCGACGCCGACGGCAAGCAGATCCGAAACGGCCGCCATCTATCCAAGATTGTCGCAGGCACGAAACCGGGTGATGTCCTCAAAATGCGGGTATTAAGGGGAAGGACCGCCCAAGTATTTGACGTGGTTATTGGTAAGTCTCCGGAATAAGGTCTCTTACCTCAGCATGCTGTCATGCGGGCAAAATGTTGGGCCCGGAGGCTCGAAGAGGTACCGCCACCTGAAGAGGCGTTAACCGTCGCAGCCGAATGAACGAATTATGGACGCGAACTCGTCCGCAGCTCTCTGTAGGTCGTCGTTTACGATTCTAAACTTGAATAAACTCGCTTGTCTGATTTCTCGCTCAGCGTTTTTCAACCGTGTTTGGATAACCTCTTCCGAGTCCGTGCCGCGAGCTCGTAAACGCTGCTCCAAAACAGCTAGACTCGGCGCCATGATGAATATCCCTACCGATTCGGGCATCCTGCCAAAAACATCCCCAGCCCCTTGAACGTCTATGTCCAATATGATCTGTTGGTTTTGAGACACGGCTTCTTGTATAGGTCCCGCCGGCGTGCCGTAAAGATTTCCGTGGACTTCCTTCCATTCCAGGAACTTGTTTGCCCGAACCATGGTTTCGAATTCGGTGCGAGTGACAAAATAGTAGTCCGATCCTTCCAACTCCCCTCTTCGTGGAGCTCTGGTAGTACAAGAAACGGAATAGCGAATCTCCGGAAACATTGCCCTCGCCGCCGAAATCAAAGTAGATTTCCCCGCGCCGGATGGCGCGGAGACGACAAATAACACTCCCTTTCGCATCCTCACCTCTCCACGTATCTCTTGTGTCTATTGACTTACATTTTATGGCGCCGTACTTAAGTTGAGCGGTTTGGAGTGAAATATCCACCCGCTCAACGGCGACTCGTTGCGGCGATCTCGCATGTCCTGTCCGGGCACAAGATCATCGCAACGGAATCGGTTCATCGGAGACCCCTTTTTTTGCTACAAGGTGTTTGCCGCGGAACTGTTGCCAAAAGAGTTTCCTTCAGGTGAACGCTGCTCCCGAAGTTAAGATACTACCATTTTTCGTTTAATTTACTATAATCAGTGTGAAGCGAACGGGTACGATTCCCGATTAACCTCGGAGATAAAAATGATTCGTAAGGTTTTTCTGAGCCTCCTTATGCTACTGAGCTTACTATCCATAGCGTATGGAGGATTTCATCGAAAATTCCTCGTCTACGACAATCTTGAAAAATTCGATCGACTCAAGGATGTGGGCATCACTCTCAAAATCCCCGGTTATGAACAGCAGGGCGCGGAATTCAAGGCGCAGTCCCAGTGGTTTACCGAACCGGAGATTGTGAATGCGACGACGTTCGAAGGTGTCGGCAAATATAAGAAAGATGGCCGATTGATGTCTAACTATGCGGACTTGCGTATGCTCCGCGAGCGCCGTCCGTGCCCGACATGAATTTGACGCAATCCGCGGTTCGCGGCAATAGAGCCTCGGGCGAAGTGACACCACCGCCAACTCCGGGCGATGTTCCAAACGCTCATAAATCCTGTTCGGACCACGTCATAGGTATAAACTATTGGAAAAGATTAGACTAAAGGTTCAGCTAGCCATGGCGGCGCTGCTGAATTTAGGCCTGTTCAAATGGCATTTCATATGTTTTCCGGTTCTCAACTGTCATTCCTGTCCCGTGTCCATATTCGCTTGTCCGGTGGGTGTGATTGGCCAATTCGCCTCATTGGGGCTATTCCCCCTAACCGTAGTCGGCGTTATAGCTCTGGCGGGCCTTTTCGCCGGCCGTTTCCTCTGCGGCTGGGCATGCCCTTTCGGAATGTTTCAGGATCTCCTGTATAAGATACCGTTCGTGCAGTTCCGGATACCGAATTGGACGAGGTTCGTCAAGTACGCCATATTGATTGGACTGGTCATTCTTGTTCCCATAATCTTTTCGCCGGCGTTTTCTCTGTATTTCTGCCACCGCCGGCCCTGACATTCACCGGATGAACTTCGCGCCCACCGAGAACCCGCATCACCTCGTTGCCGGCTTTCTTCAAAGCGAGGCCGTTGCGAACAGCCTCGCCATGCTCCCGCGCCATCTGGATCGCATCGGGAAAACCAAGGAAATCCGGGGCGTGCAGCATCACGACATGGAGAGCATGGCTTTCGATCCATTCGCCGCAATAGATGAGCCGCCGCAGCGCACGTAGCTGCCCGTCAACCGTGATGCCGAACGCATTCTCGATCGCATGGACAGCACTCATCTGGTAGGCAATCGGGCAAATGCCGCAGATTTGCGCTACGATATCCGGCGTTTCGGCGTAGCCCCGGCCACGCAGGAACGCTTCAAAAAAGCGTGGCGGCTCAAAGATGTTGAGCTGAGCCGACGTCACCCGCCCGGCGTCGATGTGGAGGTCGAGCGCACCTTCGCCCTCGACGCGGGCGATATACTCGACCCGGATCGTCTTACTCGCCATGAGTTTCGCTCTCTTCGAGAAACGGCTTCGCGGCGGCATTGAAGGTGCGAAAGGCGCGTCTTAGATCGCGCGGCGAAGCTCCCAAGGCACGCCATTCGCGCGCCAGCGCCGCGGTGTTAGGCGTCTCCATCGGACCGTAGCAGCCGTAGCAACCACGCCGGAACGCAGGGCAGATCGCGCCGCAGCCGGCATGAGTCACCGGTCCCAGGCATGGCGTCCCCTGCACCATCACGCAGACCGTGCCCCGCTGCTTGCACTCGATGCAAACGCTATGGGCGGCAATCGCCGGCTTGCGCCCCGCGAGAAATGCAGAAATCACCTCGATGAGTTGCGCCTTGTTGATGGGACAGCCGTGCAACTCGTAGTCCACCGGAACATGGGCCGAGATCGGGGTGGATGTCGCGAGCGTCCGGATATATTGCGGCGAGGCATAGACGGCGGCGATAAAGTCATTCACGTCGGCGAAATTTCGCAAGGCCTGGATGCCGCCAGCCGTAGCGCAGGCGCCAATTGTGACAAGATGCTTCGATTGCTGGCGTACCCTGCGGATGCGTTCGGCGTCGTGCGCTGTGGTGATCGATCCTTCCACCAGCGAGAGGTCGTAGGGGCCGTCCGCAACTGCGCTTGAAGCTTCCGGAAAGTTCGCGATCTGTATCGCATCTGCGAGGATGAGGAGTTCATCCTCGCAATCGAGCAGAGAAAGCTGACAGCCGTCGCAGGAGGCGAATTTCCAGACCGCGAGCCGGGGGCGTCTCCCACTCAACTCAAATCTCCCGAACGGCGAAGATATTTGCGATTTTGTCGAACCGCATCACCGGCCCGTCTTTGCAGATGAAGTAGGGACCGAACTGGCAGTGGCCGCACAGGCCGACGGCGCACTTCATATTGCGCTCCATCGAAACATAAATGCGATCGAGTGGCAGACCAGCGTCATGCAGGGCGCTGACCGTGAAGCGCATCATCACTTCGGGACCGCAGACCAGCGCGACACTGTCGTGAGGATCAAACGCAGCACGCGGGATCAGCGCCGGTACGACCCCGACATTACCATGCCAGTCGGTATCTGCGTGATCGACTGTCGCTGCGATGTCGATGTCGAGACGTCGGCGCCACTCCTCCAATTCGTGACGATAAAGTATGTCCGTGGGATTGCGGCTGCCAACAAGAATGATGATGCGGCCGTATCTGCTGCGGTTGGACAGTATTTCATAAATCGCCGGACGCAATGGCGCGAGGCCGAGGCCGCCAGCCACGATGACGACGTCCGCGCCTTCCGCCGCTGCGACAGGCCAGCTTGTCCCGAACGGGCCGCGCAGGCCAATTGTGGCTCCCGTTTCGAGCATCGCGATCGCTCCGCTCACTGCGCCAACATTGCGGACGGTATGTACGAAGACGTCCTTGTTCGCACGGTCGCCGCTCACGCTGATGGCCACCTCACCAACGCCGAAAACGTAGAGCATATTGAACTGTCCAGGCTCGAATGCCGGTCGTGAGCCGGAGAGCGGCACGAGTTCGAGCGTAACGGTATCGGACAATTCGTGCCACATCCGACCGACGCGATAGAGGTCCGGAAGAAAAGCGTCAGGCGCCGCCGCGGCGATTGCACCGCTTTCGTTGGCCATCTCAGCGCTTCCCATAGACGTCGAGGATCTGAAGCGTAATCTCGTTGAGGCGCTTCACGAGGATCGGGACGAATCGCTTCATCATCGCGTAGCCGAGATGATGATCGGCCTCACACTTGCCGCGCAGGCAGGCGGCGTCGATGCCGATCGCCCTGGTGAGTTCGACGGCGCGGGCGTCGAAATTCCAGCGGTAGGGGGGAACGAGCCATGATGCCCCGACGATTTCGCTTTCGCCGAGCATGGAAAAGACGATCGGGGCGTGCCCAGGGGCAACGATCTCGACGGCGACCCGGCCGTGGCGGATCAGGAAAAATTCGTTCGCGGCTTCGCCTTCGCGAAACAGGTATTGCCCGGCATCGAAGCGGTGGTTGCGCGCACAGCCTGCCACCAGCCGGCTCTGTTCGGCGGGGAAGTCGGCGAAGAACGGGTGCTCCCTCAGGATATCCTCAATTTCCTTCATGGCGTTCCCGCTTCGCCGCATCGGGCGTTGCCCGGATCGCGGCGGCCTCTTCGGTGATATCAATGCCCACCGGGCACCAAGTGATGCAGCGGCCGCAGCCGACGCAACCCGACGTGCCGAACTGGTCGATCCAATTCGCGAGCTTGTGAGTCATCCATTGCCGGTAGCGCGACTGAGCGGTGTGTCGGACATTGCCGCCGTGGATGAAGGAGAAATCCATGGTGAAACAGGAATCCCATTTGCGAATCCGCTCGGCGGACGTCCCGGTAAGATCGCTGTGGTCTTCGACCGTCGTGCAGAAGCAGGTCGGGCACACCATGGTGCAGTTGCCGCAGGTCAGACAGCGCTCGGCGACCGCATCCCAGCGCGGATGATTGAGATTGCCTTGGAGGAGATCTTTGATCCCATCGGTCTCCAGGCGCCGTCCCATCCGGCTCGCCGTTTGCGCGACCGCCGCCTCCGCCGCCGCTAGCTGCGCCTCCGAGGCCGGACTATGCGGCACTTGCCCAAGGACTTCGGCGCCCGTGCTCGCTGCCGACTTCGACCAGGAACGCGTGGCCACGACCTTCAAGGAGTTCGGTCAGCGCCAGGTCGAAACCCGAGTCCGCCTTCGGTCCGGTCTGCATTGAAACGCAGAAACAGGTGCCTCCTGCCTCGCCGCAATTGACCGCGACCACGAAGGCATCCCGCCGTCGCAGCGTATAGGCTGTATCCGGATAGGCTCCCTCACAGAACACGCGATCCTGGATCGCGATTGCATGGATTTCGCAAGCCCTCACGCCGATAAACGCGAACTTGGGTGAAGTCTCGTACCCGGCAGCGACCGCAATCCCGCCTTCACCGTTGCGAGCCGTCCACAGCGTCTCGATCGGAGGGTGCAGAAAGCGCTTCCACGATTGCGGGCCGACGGCAAAGCCAAACAGCGCATTATCGTCGCGCCGCTGCAGATGATAACGGCCCGCCTCCTGGCGATCAGTCCAACCACGGGGCAGATCGGAAACGCGCGCAATCTCGTCATAGACAATCGCGCCATCCCGCACCCGCGGTCCAAGGACCTTGTAGCTGCGGGCGGTGAGAGCATCGATGAGCCTCTGGAGACCATCGCCGGTGATCATCACTTTTGCTCGGTCGGCCAAAGAATGCTCCATCGTTCTGGCCCTACGGCAATCAAGCACTTGGAGAATACCAAACCGACACCGACACCGTTTGATCTAGCTCAGTTTCAGGAACGAGACTTGTTGCAAAGGGCAAGTTTTTTTGAATAGGCGCAGCCACAGCCGTCCTCAAAGGCGACATGTGCCGATTGCGTCCCGAAAGCGACTCCGAAGTCAGTGCAGATCCGACGGTGATTGCCATTACATGGCGGTGTCCCAGGAACCTAGGAACAGCCTGGTCAGGCTGTCGTTATGACCGTCTCTTGGATGCGTCGATAAGCGTGCCCGAACCCCTCCCTACGCCGGGTACACTATCTACGTCTTGCCGGTCTGAGGCGAAGCCTCGCTAGAAACCATCTCCTGTGGGCCACAATCTGCCATTTTGTGTCCTGTTGAACGCGTCGGAAAGAGGTGTAATGTTCAATCGCGAGCTGCCGGCGGGACGTGCCGAAGTCCTGTGAACTTAATTAAGGCAGCGCCAGTGCCTATGGCGGGCGAATTCCAACGACAAGCCGCGCGGGCCCATCCGCGCGAACACCGGGGAGGAACATCATGAACCGATGCACAGCATGTGTGCTATCTGCTGTTGCGCTCTTCGGGTGGCCGATTGCGGCGTCATCCACAGCGCAGGCGCGCATCACCCAAATCATCGTTCAGAGCAGCACCGCTGCCTTCGGTGGCTATTCATTTCCGGGCGCCGGGGCTTATCAGGCGATCAAAGGCTACGCGATTGCTGCCGTTGACCCTGCCGACCCGCACAATGCCGTGATTACCGACATTCAGCTGGCGCCCCACGACGCCAATGGCAAGGTCGAAGTCGTGTTCAATTTCTACATTCTCAAGCCGGCTAGCGGCAACGGCAAGATGATGTATGAGCCGCCCAATCGCGGCAGCAAAACATTTGGCACGATGAATAACACGCCGACGGCGGGCAACGACCCGGCGGCGATTACCGATGCGGCCACGCTGGCGAATTCTTTCCTTTGGCCGCAAGGCTACACGACCGTGTGGAGCGGCTGGGAATATTACGGCGATCCGACCAGCGCCTACACCAATGACCCCACCAAGCTAAACCTGCCGGCTTCGGCGGCCGGGGTCATGACCCCGATAGCCAATGTCAGCAAGCCGACCGTACTCACCACGATGCCGGTCGCGTACGGTGCGGACAACACGCCGCTTACCGGCCCGGCCTATGAATACATCGTAGAGACGACGAATACGGCGACCTATGTATTGGGAGGCGCGAATACGCCGAGCTATCCGGCATCCCCGTGCTCCAAAAACAATGGCACGTTAACCCACCGCGTCCATCTCGACGATTATCCGCAGGTGATCACCAATTGGCAATATGCCGATGCAAACTGCGATACGATTGAGTTGACGGCTTCCGGGCCGGCCAGCTCCTACACGCCGTGCACGCTGGGCGCTGGAGCATGCTTCGTACAGCAGGACATCTACGAATTCTCCTATACGGCAAAAAACCCGACCGTGAATGGGCTGGGTCTCGCTGCTATTCGCGACTTCAATTCCTTCCTGCGCTACGCGACGCCGACGATTTCGGCCATGCAAATCCGCTCGCGAAGACCATTCAACGCATCTACACCTATACCTTGTCGCAGCCGGCGCGGACGCTCAACGACTTCGTCCATCTCGGATTTAACGAGGACGAGAGTTCCAGGAAAGTCTTTGACGGAATGCTGCAGTGGGTTGGTGCCGGCGACGGTCTCAACATGAACTATCGCTGGTCGCAGACCTCACGGACCGAGCGCAATCGCCAGCAAGAACTTTACCTCGAGGGCCTTTACCCATTTGCCAACGTTCCGACCTTCGATCCGATCTCGAAAACCACCGATTGGCGCTACAGGAGGTGCGAGCAGACCAATACATGTCCGTTGGCCTTGGAATTTTATTCCGCCAACGAGTACTGGGTGAAGGCCGCTTCGCTGATGAGCACGGATCCGACCGGACATCTCGATCTGCCGGATCATCCCCTCACGCGGCTCTATCTGCTGTCGAGCGCACAACATGCCAGCGCCGGCAATCCGGCCGTCAGGGGCGTGTGCCAGCAGCTCCAAAATCCGCTCGATCCGGCCCCGGTAGAGCGGGCGCTATGGATGGACCTCGATCAATGGGCGACGACGGGCATGCCGCCGCCCGTTTCGGCGATTCCGCGACTGGGGGACGGCACGCTTGCGCCGCCGTTGCCGCAATCGGCGGTCGGATTTCCGCTCATCCCGGGCGTCACCTATACGGGCCTGAAAACGACACGATACCGCTTCAATTACGGGCCAAACTTTTATCAGACCTACATCCCGACCATCAATCCTCCTGTCATCACCGATCCCTATGAAGACAATCCGGCCAACGGGGCGATCTATCCGAGTTACGTGCCGAAGACAGACATCGATGGTAACGACATCGCGGGCATTCGCCTGCCGGAGCTGCAGGTGCCGCTCGCGACCTATACGGGCTGGTCGCTGCGCTCAGGAGTCTGGAAGAACGACGGATGCGAGGGGACGGGCCAATATATTCCGTTCGCCGCAAGCCAGAGCGCCCGCGTTGCGGCCGGCGATCCGCGTCTTTCCGTCCAGGAGCGGTATGCGTCCTATGCGGTTTACATGAACGGAGTGGTTGCCGCCGTTGACGGCCTCGTCAAACGCCGTTTCCTGATTTGCGACGACACGCAGGACATCATCTCGCGTCTGCTGACGGCGGGTTTGGCCGCGGGAGTGCCCCCAAATACGCAAAACCTGTCACCACCTAATCCTATTCCAGCTTGCGCAGCACCGCCGCGACCCAATTACCACTATAACTATAGCTTCGAAGAAGGTGAGTCCGGCGCTCACGCGCGCCGGTGTTGTGGCCTAAATGCCCCTTCGGGCTGCCGATGCACCGGCGCGGTGAAGGCATTACTACAGCGGGGCTCATGAAAGCTGCATCATTCTCATCAACGCCGGTGCCTTTTCCGAAGGGTCCTGCGATGGACACGAAGAGACATGAACTCTCTCGAGGCCTACCAAAACGAATTAGGGGTTTGTGTCGCGCGTAACCGCCATAATAACCCCGTCGGACTGAACGCCGGTGTTGGGGCCGGCACTTTTCAGCCTCCAGCATTGCCGCTCCCGGCGATACGAAGCCCCGCCGCCGGAGCTTCCCGCAAGACCGGAGGCGACGGCGAGGCTGAAGGCTATCACATTCGGGGGCGGCTCTGGTTGTGCAGCGAACGTCTGCACCGTGCGGCTCTGGACGGGCCCCGGCATTTTCTAGGCTGCGGTAGCTCATGATCGGTGAGTTTGAGCAGCCTGATGTGGCTTTGCTGGGGATGCCTATTTTGCAAAATAGGGGACCA